>NZ_JBWKCI010000036.1:0-1049 GCF_056436565.1 Streptomyces sp. NPDC043726 | reverse complement strand
TCTCGTGACTGCGTGCCTTTTGAAGAATGAGCCTGCGAGTTTGCGGTGTGTTGCGAGGTTAACCCGTGTGGGGAAGCCGTAGCGAAAGCGAGTCCGAATAGGGCGATATAGTAGCGCGCTCAAGACCCGAAGCGGAGTGATCTAGCCATGGGCAGGTTGAAGCGGAGGTAAGACTTCGTGGAGGACCGAACCCACCAGGGTTGAAAACCTGGGGGATGACCTGTGGTTAGGGGTGAAAGGCCAATCAAACTCCGTGATAGCTGGTTCTCCCCGAAATGCATTTAGGTGCAGCGTCGTGTGTTTCTTGCCGGAGGTAGAGCACTGGATAGGCGATGGGCCCTACCGGGTTACTGACCTTAGCCAAACTCCGAATGCCGGTAAGTGAGAGCGCGGCAGTGAGACTGTGGGGGATAAGCTCCATGGTCGAGAGGGAAACAGCCCAGAGCATCGACTAAGGCCCCTAAGCGTACGCTAAGTGGGAAAGGATGTGGAGTCGCACAGACAACCAGGAGGTTGGCTTAGAAGCAGCCACCCTTGAAAGAGTGCGTAATAGCTCACTGGTCTAGTGATTCCGCGCCGACAATGTAGCGGGGCTCAAGCGTACCGCCGAAGTCGTGTCATTCCAGCACATACTCCCAACGGAGGCTGGGATGGGTAGGGGAGCGTCGTGTGCCGGGTGAAGCAGCACCGGAAGGTAGTTGTGGACGGTTCACGAGTGAGAATGCAGGCATGAGTAGCGATACAAACGTGAGAAACGTTTGCGCCGATTGACTAAGGGTTCCTGGGTCAAGCTGATCTGCCCAGGGTAAGTCGGGACCTAAGGCGAGGCCGACAGGCGTAGTCGATGGATAACCGGTTGATATTCCGGTACCCGCTGTGAAGCGTCAAACATCGAGCATCGTGATGCTAAGGCCGTGAAGCCGCCCTGATCTCTTCGGAGTTGAGGGGAGTGGTGGAGCCGCCGAACCAAGCGGTTAGTAGGTGAGTGATGGGGTGACGCAGGAAGGTAGTCCATCCCGGGCGGTGGTTGTCCCGGGGTAAGGGTGTAG
>NZ_JBWKCI010000034.1:0-1429 GCF_056436565.1 Streptomyces sp. NPDC043726 | reverse complement strand
TGGTTGCGTCCAGGGAAGTGGTGTACGGGTTCGACCTGATCCGGGGGTTTGCTCCGGCATCGGGATGGTGCCCGCATAGATGAACGGCCACCGGCTGATCTTCGAGGTGTCGAAGCCCGAAGGAGATCAGCACGATGACCGCACCCGACAGTCTGCCCCTGCACGCCCTCGCCGAAGAGAACCTCGCCGCGGCGAGTCCCGATCTGCTCCGCGCGATGGTGAAAACGTTCGCCGACGCACTCATGTCCGCGGAGGCCGACGCCCTCTGCAATGCCGAATACGGGCAGGTCAGCGACGAACGCGTCAACCACCGCAACGGCTACCGCCCACGCGAGTGGGACACGAGGGCGGGCACCGTCGAACTGGCCATCCCCAAGCTCAGGTCCGGGAGTTACTTCCCGCACTGGCTCCTCGAACGCCGCCGCCGGGCCGAGCAGGCCCTCATCTCAGTGGTCGCCACCGCCTACCTGCTGGGCGTGAGCACACGCAGGGTCGAGAAGCTCGCCGAGTCCCTGGGGGTGACCCAGCTGTCGAAGTCCCAGGTCAGCGCGATGGCCAAGCACCTGGACGAACAGGTCGCCGCGTTCCGCAACCGCCGCCTGGACGCCGGGCCCTATGCCTTCGTCTGGGTCGACGCGCTGACTCAGAAGGTCCGCGAGGGCGGCCGCGTCATCAACGTCCACGCGCTGATCGCGGTCGGCGTCAACGCCGACGGACACCGTGAGATCCTCGGCATCGACGTCGCCACCGCAGAGGACGGCGCCGGCTGGCTCGCCTTCCTTCGCTCGCTCATCGCCCGCGGCCTGTCCGGCGTCCAACTCGTCATCTCCGACGCCCACATGGGCCTGGTCAACGCGATCGGCGCCACCCTGCCCGGCGCGAGCTGGCAGCGCTGCCGGACTCACTACGCCCGCGCGTTGCTGAGCCAGGTCCCCAAGTCCGCCCAGCCGTGGGTGGCGACCTTGTTGCGGACCGTTTTCGAACAGCCCGACACCGATGCCGTCCAAGCCCAGATGCGGCACGTCCTCGATGCCCTGGAGGCCAAGTTCCCCAAAGCTGCAGCCCACTTGGATGCCGCCCAGGGCGACGTGCTGGCCTTCACGGCCTTCCCCCGCGAGATCTGGCGGCAGATCTGGTCGAACAACCCGCAAGAACGCCTCAACAAGGAGATCCGCCGCCGCACCGACGTCGTCGGCATTTTCCCCGACCGCACCGCCCTGATCCGCCTGGTCGGCGCTGTCCTGGCCGAGCAGAACGACGAGTGGACCGAAGCCCGCCGCTACATGGGCCTCGACCTCCTCGCCAAAGCCCGCCTCCACCCGATCGAGTCAGAAACCGACGAGACCGTCCTCCCGACCGAACTCACCGCATAGCCTCAAACCGAGATCACCGAGTGGCCGTCGATACACCACTCCAGCGGACGTGACCC
>NZ_JBWKCI010000033.1:0-1600 GCF_056436565.1 Streptomyces sp. NPDC043726 | reverse complement strand
GTTCGGCGGCGTCCTACTCTCCCACAGGGTCCCCCCTGCAGTACCATCGGCGCTGTAAGGCTTAGCTTCCGGGTTCGGAATGTAACCGGGCGTTTCCCTCACGCTATGACCACCGAAACACTATGAAACTGTCGAACAATGCCGCACCACGCTGTGGCAACGTGGGGCTGTTCGTGGTTTCAGAACCAACACAGTGGACGCGAGCAACTGAGGACAAGCCCTCGGCCTATTAGTACCGGTCAACTCCACACGTTACCGTGCTTCCATATCCGGCCTATCAACCCAGTCGTCTACTGGGAGCCTTACCCTCTCAAGGAGGTGGGAATACTCATCTCGAAGCAGGCTTCCCGCTTAGATGCTTTCAGCGGTTATCCCTCCCGAACGTAGCCAACCAGCCATGCCCTTGGCAGAACAACTGGCACACCAGAGGTTCGTCCGTCCCGGTCCTCTCGTACTAGGGACAGCCCTTCTCAATATTCCTACGCGCACAGCGGATAGGGACCGAACTGTCTCACGACGTTCTAAACCCAGCTCGCGTACCGCTTTAATGGGCGAACAGCCCAACCCTTGGGACCGACTCCAGCCCCAGGATGCGACGAGCCGACATCGAGGTGCCAAACCATCCCGTCGATATGGACTCTTGGGGAAGATCAGCCTGTTATCCCCGGGGTACCTTTTATCCGTTGAGCGACGGCGCTTCCACAAGCCACCGCCGGATCACTAGTCCCGACTTTCGTCCCTGCTCGACCCGTCGGTCTCACAGTCAAGCTCCCTTGTGCACTTACACTCAACACCTGATTGCCAACCAGGCTGAGGGAACCTTTGGGCGCCTCCGTTACTCTTTAGGAGGCAACCGCCCCAGTTAAACTACCCATCAGACACTGTCCCTGATCCGGATCACGGACCCAGGTTAGACATCCAGCACGACCAGACTGGTATTTCAACGACGACTCCACAACCACTGGCGTGGCCGCTTCAAAGTCTCCCAGCTATCCTACACAAGCCGAACCGAACACCAATATCAAACTGTAGTAAAGGTCCCGGGGTCTTTCCGTCCTGCTGCGCGAAACGAGCATCTTTACTCGTAGTGCAATTTCACCGGGCCTATGGTTGAGACAGTCGAGAAGTCGTTACGCCATTCGTGCAGGTCGGAACTTACCCGACAAGGAATTTCGCTACCTTAGGATGGTTATAGTTACCACCGCCGTTTACTGGCGCTTAAGTTCTCAGCTTCGCCATGACGAATCATGACTAACCGGTCCCCTTAACGTTCCAGCACCGGGCAGGCGTCAGTCCGTATACATCGCCTTACGGCTTCGCACGGACCTGTGTTTTTAGTAAACAGTCGCTTCTCGCTGGTCTCTGCGGCCACCCCCAGCTCACCGTGTAAAACGGATCACCGGATGTGGCCCCCCTTCTCCCGAAGTTACGGGGGCATTTTGCCGAGTTCCTTAACCATAGTTCACCCGAACGCCTCGGTATTCTCTACCTGACCACCTGAGTCGGTTTAGGGTACGGGCCGCCATGAAACTCGCTAGAGGCTTTTCTCGACAGCATAGGATCATCCACTTCACCACAATCGGCTCGGCATCAGGTCTCA
>NZ_JBWKCI010000032.1:0-2260 GCF_056436565.1 Streptomyces sp. NPDC043726 | reverse complement strand
CCTGTTGTGAAAGTGCTGGTCACAGCCACTCGTTGATGGCTGCGACCAGCACTGTGGCTTCGTAGCGGACGGCGAGTTTGTCGTACCGAGTGGCAACGGCCCTGTGGCGCTTGAGCCGGTTGATCCCGCACTCGACCGCGTGCCGTTGCTTGTAGTCGTCCTTGTCGAATTTCGGTGGGCGCCCGCCACGCGATCCGCGCTTGAGGCGGTTGCGGATCCGGTCCGCAGGGACCGGGATGGTGGCTTTGATCCCGCGTCTGCGCAGGTAGGAGCGATTGCCGCGGGAGTCGTACGCCTTGTCGGCCCGCACCCGGTCCGGACGCTTGCGCGGCCTGCCGGGCCCCGTTCGCGGCACCCGGATGGCTTCCAGGACCGGCTCGAACTGCGGGGAGTCACCCCGCTGCCCGGCCGTGATCACCACGGACAAGGGCTTTTGCCCCTGCTCGACCGCGAGGATGCTCCTATAGATCGTCAAGCGGTGGGGCAGAGCTGTTTGGTGGTGAGTTGCGGACGGGGTAGCAGGCGGTAGATCTCGCGGGCGACGAAGCGTTTCAGGCACCGGATGATGTCCCTCTTGGAGAGGCCGTCGGCGGTGCGTCGGGCGACGTATGCCTGAGTGCGCAGGTCGTACTTCATGCGGACCAGGACGATGGTGTGAAGGGCTCTGTTGGCCTGACGGTCGCCGCCGCGGTTGAGCCGGTGGCGGTGGGTGCGACCGGAGGACGCAGGGATGGGTGAGGCTGCGCAAAGGTGAGCGAAGGACGCCTCGGAGCGGAGACGTTCGGGGTTGTCACCAGCGGTTTCCAGGAGCTGACCTGCAGTCTCGGGGCCCACGCCGGGCAGCGCGACGAGCTTGGGGGCAGCTTTGGTAACCAGAGGGCCGATCTCCGCTTCGGCCTCCTTTATCTCCTCGTCTAGTGCTTGGTAGCGGCGGGCCAGTCGCCTCAGGGTGACTTTGGTCGTGTAAGCGGGATCTTCGAGGTTCCCGGTAGGGCGCGAGCGGGAGAGGGTATCGATCAAGTCTTTGGCGGACAAGCCGCGGAATCTGTCACGGACCTCGCTGGGGGCGCTGATCATCAGAGCGCGGACCTGGTTGATGACTTGGGTGCGGGCCTTGACCGCAGAGTTGCGGGCCACGCGCAGAACACGGATGGCTTCTACGATGCCGTCGCGGGTCTTTGGGGTGCCGTGAGCGCGGCCTGACAGAACAGCGGTAGCAGCCGCGTAGGCGTCGACGGGGTCGGACTTGCCGTTGGCGCGGCGAGCCTTGCGGTCGGGGCGGTCGACCTCGATGACGATGAGTCCGTTGCCGCGCAGGAAGCGGGCGAGCTCGGCACCGTAGGAACCGGTCCCCTCCATCCCGACAGCGATGATCTCGCCGTGGGAAGTGAACCATTCCAGCAGTCGCCAATAGCCGTCTGGGGTCGTCTCGAATGATTCGGTGGCCAGCTGCCGGCCCACAGTGTCGATGACGGCGGCCTGGTGAAAGTCGGTATGGGTGTCGATCCCGCCGACCACAGTGATCTCGGTTGTCTCGGTGGCTGTCATGCTGGTGATGCTGTCCTTCCGAACCGCGCTCTGGAGAGGGGGATAGCACGGGCCGGTCGGGCAGACGGACAACACAGTGATGGGACCTCTGGTCAGGCTCCTATTAGGTCACGAAAGTCCGGCTGGCCACGCGCGTGATCGCCCGGACCGACGCTTCCTCGCCAGGACAACACAACAGCGTCGGTGGATTTTTGGGTCAGGTCCAAAGCGACCACCCAGCAATCATCACTGTGGATTTTGCTGGTCAGTCCGCCGCGGGAGCGTCCGAGGCCGTGGTCGGCCGGCTCGACGAAGATCCCGCCGGGCGGCTCTTTCTGGAGGTCCCCTTTTTCGCCGCTCCGGCGGCGTGCTGGTGGGCCCGGCAGACGGTGGAGTCGACGTTCACGTCCCAGGTGATCAGGCCCTTCGCATCGGCCTCGGCCTGGAGCTGGGTGAGGATCCTTGCCCAGGTGCCGTCCCGCTGCCAGCGCCGGAACAGGTCATAGACCCGGTCCCACGGCCCATACCGTTCGGGCACGTCCCGCCAGGGAGCACCGGTCCGGGTCCGCCACCGTATGCCGTCTATCAGCTGCCGCCGTGTCCACACCTGCGGCCGGCCCGGCTTGATGCCCGTCGGCAACAAAGGCTCCAGCCGGGCCCACTGGCCATTCGTCAGATCCCCACGTCCCACAGGACGTGATCATCAACGAACAAGATCCACTTTCGCAACAGA
>NZ_JBWKCI010000031.1:0-2366 GCF_056436565.1 Streptomyces sp. NPDC043726 | reverse complement strand
GCGGCCTTGGCGAGGGCGGTTGCCATGGTCGTCACCTCCTGGGAACTCATCGGGTCCGTTACTTGATGCCGAGACCGGCGTCGTCGACCGCGTCCCGGCCCTCGGCCTCGAGGACCTTGTTCAGCGGGGCGAGGTCGTAGATGCCGGTCAGGTCCGGCCGCTCCAGCAGGCCCGCCTCGACCGCGTGCTTCGCCTGCGCGTCGAGCGTGGCGGCCAGCGGATCGTCGGTGAACCGGATGGACGGCCAGGCCTGGTCGATGACGTCGGCGGGCAGGGCCTTGCCGGTGTCCGTGGCCAGCTGCGCGTTCGCCGCGGCCTTCGCCTTCTCGGGGTTGGCCTCGATCCACCGGTTGGCCTCGACGGAGGCCCTGAGCACCGCCTCCACGGCCTTCGGGTGCTCCTTCAGGAAGTCCTGCCGCACGATCACGTTCGTGATCACGAACTGCTTGTCCGGCCACAGGTCGGCCTCGTCCAGCAGCACCTTCCCGCCCTCGGCGACCAGCTTCGACGCGGTCGGCTCCGGCACCCAGGCGCCGTCGATCGAGCCGGACTGGTAGAGGTCGGGCGTGACCTTGTTGTCGGAGCGGACGACGGACACCTCGCCCTCGCCGCTCTCCGCGTCGACCTTCCAGCCCTGCTCGGCGATCCAGTTGAGGAAGGCCACGTCCTGCGTGTTGCCGAGCTGCGGAGTGGCGATCCGCTTGCCCTTGACGTCCTTGAGGGACTTGACCTTCTCCGGGTTCACCACGAGCTTCACACCGCCCGAGGCCGACCCGGAGATGATCCGCAGGTTCTTCCCGGCCGCCTTGACGTAGCCGTTGATGGCGGGCGAGGGCCCGATCCACCCGATGTCGATGGACCCCGAGTTGAGCGCCTCGATCTCCGACGGGCCGGCGTTGAAGGCGGCGTACTTCGCCGTCGTACCGCCGAGTTCCTTCTGGAAGATCCCCTCGTGCCGCCCCACCAGCGCGGTGGCGTGGGTGAGGTTGCCGAAGTAGCCGATGCGCACCGAGTCCAGGCCGTCGACCTTCGCGGCCCCCGGTATCGCGTGCTCGGTGTTCTCCACGGCCTGGGAGCCGTAACCGCAGGCGGCCGCGAGCCCGATCAGGGGCAGCACGGCCAGTACCGCGAGGGTACGGCGCAGGGCGGGGATGGCAGGCACGGGAGGCTTTCCTCTCGGTGGCCCGGCTTCACGCCCTGCTCAGGCGCGGCCGGGGGAACGGCAGATGGACGAGGGGCGGGTCAGCCGGCACATCGGCCCACTCCGCCCTCGCCGCTGCCGAGGGCGCCGCTGCCGACCCGGCCGCCCTCCTTGGCGAACGACTCGTAGTACCCGGTGGAGTTCATGGTCAGAAGTCCCAGCCGTCGTCCTCGGCCTCGTCCTTGACGGGCTCCGGGGAGGCGAAGGACTCGCCGACCATGCCGGCGGTGAGGGTCGTGCCGTCGCTCGGGTCGATCAGGATGAACGAACCCGTGCGGCGCGAGTCGGCGTAGGAGTCGACCGGCAGCGGCTCGGCGGTACGGATCTTCACCCGGCCGATGTCGTTGGCGACGAGCCGGCCCGGGTGCGGGTGCAGGGACAGGTCGTCGAGCGTGAGCCGGGACGGGATGTCCTTCACGATCGCCTTGACCGTGCGGGTGCCGTGCTTGAGCAGCACCCGGTGGCCGACGGTGAGCGGCTGGTCGGCGACGTGGCAGACGGTGGCCTCGACGTCCTGGGTGGTGGCCGGCGCGTCCTTGGTCGGCACGATCAGGTCGCCGCGGGAGATGTCCACGTCGGTCTCCAGCAGGACGGTCACCGACTGCGTGGTCCACGCGACGTCGACCGGCTCGCCCAGCAGGTCGATCCCGGAGATCCGGGACGTACGGCCGGACGGCAGCACGGTGATCTCCTCGCCGACCCGGAACGAGCCCGCCGCGATCTGGCCCGCGTAACCGCGGTAGTCGGGGTGCTCGGCGGTCTGCGGACGGATCACGTACTGCACGGGCAGACGCGCGTGGCAGTGGCTGAGGTCGTGCGTGACGGGCACGGTCTCCAGGTGCTCCAGCACCGTCGGGCCGCCGTACCAGTCCATGTTCGCGGACGGCTCCACCACGTTGTCACCGGCGAGTGCCGAGATCGGGATCGCGGTGACCTCCGGGACGCCCAGCTCGGTCGCGTACGCCGTGAACTCCTCGGCGATGGCGGCGAACACGGACTCCTGGTAGTCGACGAGGTCCATCTTGTTGACGGCGAGGACCACGTGCGGCACCCGCAGCAGCGCGGCCAGCGCGGCGTGCCGGCGGGTCTGCTCGACGACGCCGTTGCGGGCGTCGATGAGGATCACCGTCAGTTCGGCGGTGGAGGCGCCGGTGACCATGTTGCG
>NZ_JBWKCI010000030.1:0-10538 GCF_056436565.1 Streptomyces sp. NPDC043726 | reverse complement strand
GTCAAACCATTCGACGCACCGTCCTGATTGACCGCCGACCCCCGCACCACCGCCAACACCCGATGACCACGACGACGAGCATCAGACAACCGCTCGACGACCAAGATGCCGACGCCCTCGGCCCACCCCGTTCCGTCCGCCGCCGAGGCGAAGGGCTTGCAGCGGCCGTCGGGGGACAACCCGCGCTGACGGCTGAATTCGAGGAAGAGACCAGGGCTCGGCATGACGGTGACGCCGCCCGCCAGGGCGAGCTCGCACTCGCCGCTCCGCAGCGACTGCACCGCCAAGTGCAGTGCGACCAGCGACGACGAACACGCCGTGTCGACCGTGACCGCCGGGCCCTCCAGGCCGAAGGTGTACGACAGCCGGCCGGAGACGACGCTCGCCGCGTTGCCGGTGAGGGAGAAGCCCTCCACGACGTCAGGCGTGCGCTCCAGGTCGACCAGGTAGCTCGGGTATCCGGCGCCGACGAAGACGCCGCTGTTCGAGCCCTTCAGCGAGGCGGCGGCGATGCCGGCGCGCTCCAGCGCTTCCCAGGTGGTCTCCAGGAGCAGCCGTTGCTGCGGGTCCATCGCCAGCGCCTCGCGCGGCGAGATACCGAAGAGGTGCGGGTCGAACTCGGCGGCGTCGTGCAGGAATCCACCATGGCGGGTGTAGCTGGTGCCGGGGTTGGCGGGGTCGGGGTGGTACAGCCCGTCCAGGTCCCAGCCCCGGTCGGCGGGGAAGTCCCCGATCGCGTCCGCGCCTTCGCTGACGAGCCGCCACAGGTCCTCCGGCGAGGCCACCCCGCCGGGGTAGCGGCAGGCCATGCCGACGATGGCGATCGGCTCGTCCGGCGTGGCGAGTGCGGTGGGGGCGGGCGACTTGTCCTCGCTGCCCCACAGTTCGGTGTGGAGGTGACCGGCGAGACGTGCCGGGGTGGGGTGGTCGAAGACGACGGCGGTGGGCAGTCGCAGCCCTGTTGCCGTGCCGAGTCGGTTGCGCAGTTCCACGGCGGTCAGGGAGTCGAAGCCCTGTTCCTTGAAGGAGCGTTCGGCGTCGACGGACTGCTCCGAGACATGCCCCAGTACGGCGGCGACATGCTCACGCACCAACTCCACGAGCCGCCGCTCCCGTTCGGCGCGGTTGAGCCCGCCGAGCGTGTCGGCCAAGGAGCCCGCGCCCCGGACCCCGGCCGTCCTGTCGGCCGAGCGCCGGATGGGCGCGGTGCGGACGAGTGCGCGGAGTGCCGGGGGCACGGCCTCGGCGCCCCGCAGTCCGGCAAGGTCGAGGCGGGCGGGCACCAGGGCCGCCTCAGCTGTGGCGACGGACCGGTCCAGCAGCGCCAAGCCCTCCGCCGACGGCAGCGGCGCCAGACCCATCCGGCTCAGCCGCTGCCGGTCGGCACGGCCCAACTCGCCCGTCATCGCGCTGGCCTGCTCCCACAGCCCCCATGCCAGCGACGTCGCCGCCGCGCCCTCGGCCCGACGGCGATGCGCCAGCGCGTCCAGGAACGCGTTGGCGGCGGCGTAGTTCGCCTGCCCCGAACCGCCCAGCACGCCTGACACCGACGAGTACAGCGTGAAGAACGCCAACTCGGCTTCGCGGGTCAGTTCGTGGAGATTCACGGCGGCTTCCACCTTCGGCCGCCAGACCGTGGCCAACTGCTCCGGGGTCATGGATCCGACGAGTCCGTCGGCGAGGACTCCCGCCGCATGTACGACACCGGTCAGCTTGCAGCCGTGCAGGAGGGCGGCGAGCTGGTCACGGTCGGCGACATCACAGGCGGCTATGGTCGCGGTCGCGCCCAACTCCGCCAGGTCAGATACGAGTTCGGCGGCTCCTGGGGCCTCCGGCCCCTGACGGCTGGTGAGCAGCAGACGCCGTACGCCGTGCTCGGTGACCAGGTGGCGCGCCGCCAGCGACCCCAGGGTCCCGGTGCCTCCCGTGATGAGAACGGTCCCGTCCGGGTCCAACGGCACCGGCATGGTCAGGGCGACCTTGCCGACATGCCGCGCCTGGCTCATGAACCGGAACGCCTCGCGAGCCCGCCGCACGTCCCACGCCCGCACGGGGGCCGGTTCCAGCACACCGGAGGCGAACAGGTCCATCAACCGCCGCAGCATCTCGCCGATCCGGACCGGACCGGCGTCCAGCATGTCGAAGGCGGTGTATTGCACGCCGTCGGCGAGCTGCTCCGATGCATCCCGGACATCCGTCTTTCCCATCTCCAGGAAGCGGCCACCGGACGTCAGCAGATCCAGTGAGGCGTCGACGTACTCGCCCGCGAGCGAGTTGAGGACCACATCCACACCGGCCTCGGCGAAGGCCTCCCGGAACCCCAGATCCCGCGAAGACGCGATCTGCTCATCCCTCAGACCCAGCCCTCGCAGTACGTCCCACTTCCCCGGGCTGGCTGTGGCCAAGACGGACGCCCCGAGGTGCCGGGCGAGCTGGATCGCCGCCATGCCGACCCCACCGGCACCGGCATGCACCAGCACGGTGTCGCCCTGCTGAACCGAACCGAGATCGACCAGGCCGTAATAGGCGGTCAGGAACACCACCGGCACGGACGCAGCCTGCTCATACGACCACCCCTCCGGCATCGGCACGACAAGCCGCGCATCAGCGACCGCCACCGGCCCGAAGCTCTCCAGCACCAGGCCCATCACCCGGTCTCCGGGGGCCAAGTCGGCTACGCCTTCACCGACTTCGAGCACCACGCCGGCCGCCTCGCTGCCCAGCACCGGACTGCCGGGATACATCCCGAGGCTCATCAGGACGTCACGGAAGTTCACTCCGGCCGCGCGGACGGCGATCCGGACCTGACCTGCGGCGAGCGGCGCGGACGCCTCCGGCGCCGGCACGAGCGCGAGTCCCTCCAGCGCGCCGGTACCCAAGGTGTCCAACCGCCAGGCCGATACGTCCGAGGGCGGGGTCAGGCTCTCCCCCGACCCGGCCGCACGCACCAGACGCGGCACCAGCACCCGGCCCTCACGAAGCGCCATCTGCGGCTCACCAGACGCCAGAGCAGCCCGTACGACCGCTTCGTCGTCGCCGCTGTCACGGCCCTCGACCGGATCGATGTCGATCAGCACGAAGCGGTCAGGATTCTCCGACTGCGCGGACCGTACGAGCCCCCACACGGGCGCGCTCGCCAGGTCGAGGACAGCACCGCCGTCGGTGGCCACCGCGCCCCGCGTCACCACTCCGAGCCGCGCCCCGGCCAGCCGCTCATCTTCCAGCCAGCCCTGGATCAGCGCCAACACAACGGAGGTGGTCCGGACGGCGGCCTCGGCAAGCTCCGCGTCGCCCCCAGGCCCGGCGACCTCGACCAGCGCGACCTCCGGGGCCTCCGCACCCGCATCAAGCGCGGCCCGTACGGCATCGATCCCGTCGTACCGGGTCACCTTCACGGAACCGGCATCGGCTGCGGCCGGAACAGTCGTCCAGTCGAGCCGGTACAGGGAATCGGGGCCGTTCGCCGCGGTCGCGGCCAGCTGATCGGCGGACACCGGACGCAGGAACAGCGACTCGGCTACGGCGATGGGGGCGCCGGTCGCGTCCGCGAGGTCCACGGAGAGCGTGTCGTCGCCGCTGGTGGTGATGCGGACGCGGGCGGCGGTGGCACCGGACGCGAGAAGGGAAACCCCCTCCCAAAGGAACGGCAACCGCAAGTCGCCGTGCGACTCCGTGGCCGCGAGCAGCGCGTGCAGCGCGGAGTCCAGCAGCGCCGGGTGCACGCCGTAGGCCGCCGCGTCCTGCGTCTCCGACAATTCCACTTCGGCGAAGACCTCGTCACCGCGCCGCCAGGCGGCGGTCAGGCCGCGGAAGGCGGGGCCGTAGCCGTAACCGGCGCTCTCTGCCTCGGCGTAGAACCCGGACACATCGACCGGCTCCGCGCCTTCCGGCGGCCACACCGTGAGGTCCGCGGTGGTCTCGACCGGCGCCTCCGCGAGGACGCCTTGCGCGTGCGCGGTCCAAGCGGCCTCGGGGCCCGACTCCTCCCCCCGGGAGTAGACGGTGAGCGAGCGCCGCCCGTCCTCGTCGGACGCACCCACCACGACCTGAACCTGAACCCCACCCTGGTCGGGCAGGACCAGCGGTGCCTGAAGCGTCAGTTCCCGCACGCTCCCGCACCCGACCTCATCCGCGGCGCGCACCGCCAGCTCCACGAAGGCCGTGCCCGGCAGCAACACCGTCCCCGCCACCGCATGGTCCGCGAGCCAGGGATGCGTCCGCAGCGACAACCGGCCTGTCAGCAGCACTCCGTCCCCAGCCGCGAGCGGAACCGCCGCACCCAGCAACGGATGCCCCGCCTCACCGAGCCCGAGACCGACGGGGTCGCCGGGGGCGGGGGCGTCGGTGAGCCAGTAGTGGTCGCGTTGGAAGGGGTACGTGGGGAGGTCGACGCGGGTTGGGTTGCGGCCGGTGAAGAGGGCCGGCCAGTCGACGTGGGCGCCGCTGGTCCAAAGGCGGGAGAGAGATGCCGTGAAGGTCTCGACCTCGTCGTGGCCCCGGCGGGTTGCGGGCACGAACAGGCCCTCCGCGCACTCTGCGCCCATCGCGGTCAGGGTGGCGTCCGGGCCCAGCTCCAGGAACTTCGTCACTCCGGCTTCGGCCAGCCAAGCGACTCCATCGGCGAAACGGACCGCCTCCCGCACGTGCCGCACCCAATAGGCGGCGGTCTGAAGCTCCTCGCCCGCGACACGACCCGACACATTCGACACCACGGGTATGCGGGGCGGCTGGTACGAGATACCGGAAGCGATCTCCTCGAAGTCGGCGAGCATCGGCTCCATCAACGAGGAGTGGAAGGCGTGCGAGACCGTCAGCCGCCGCGTCTTGACCCCGGCCTCCGTAAAGTGCTCCCGTACGGCATCGATCTCGGCCTCCGGACCGGAGAGGACGACCGAGGTCGGCCCGTTCACCGCCGCCAGATCGACCCGCTCCCCGACAGAAGCCAGAACATCCTCGACTGCGGCCTGCACCGCGAGCATCGCCCCACCCTCGGGCAGCGCCTGCATGAGCCGGCCCCGGGCCGAGACCAGTCGGCAGGCGCCCTCCAGAGAGAACACCCCCGCCACATACGCCGCTGTCAACTCACCGATCGAATGCCCCATGACGAAGTCCGGCCGCACACCCCAGGACTCCGCCAACCGGTAGAGAGCCACCTCCACCGCAAACAGACCAGGCTGGGTGAACGCCGTCTGGTCCAACAACTCAGGCTCAAGAAACAGCACTTCAGCGAGAGACTCCGGCAGCAGCCCGTCAAAGGCCTCGCACACCTCGCCCAACGCCCTCGCGAAGACCGGGAACTCGGCCGCCAGCTCCGCACCCATCCGAGCCCGCTGCGCACCCTGACCCGTGAACAGCACCGCGAGCCGGCCCTCGACCACCGCCCCCGACGAGCCGACATCCGCCAGCCCCGCCATCAGCTCAGCACGGTCACGGCCCCACACCACCGCCCGATGCCCCAGCCCAGCCCGACCGGTCGCCAACGACCAGCCCACATCCACCGGATCAAGAGCCCCGACCCCATCCGCAAGCTGCCCGGCCTGGGCCACCAACGCCTCAGCAGAACCCGCCGACAACACCCACGGCACCAAGCCGCTCACCGGCGGCAGCGCAGCAGACTCCACGGTCTCCTCAGCCGGAGCCGCGTCCGCCTGCTCCAAGATGACGTGCGCGTTCGTCCCGCCGATACCGAACGCCGAGACACCAGCCCGCCGCGCCCGCCCTGTCTCGGGCCAGTCGATTCCTTCGGTGAGCAGCGCGACGGCACCGGAGGACCAGTCGACGTGCGGGGTGGGTTCGTCGACGTGCAGGGTGCGGGGCAGGACACCCTCCCGCATCGCCATCACCATCTTGATGACACCCGCGACACCGGCAGCGGCCTGCGCATGCCCGATGTTCGACTTCACCGACCCCAACCACAACGGCCGCTCGGCATCCCGCCCCTGGCCATACGTGGCCAGCAGCGCCTGCGCCTCGATCGGATCACCCAACGTCGTGCCCGTACCGTGCGCCTCCACCACATCCACATCACCGGCCGACAACCCAGCACTGGCCAACGCCTGCCGAATCACCCGCTGCTGGGAAGGCCCGTTCGGCGCCGTCAAACCATTCGACGCACCGTCCTGATTGACCGCCGACCCCCGCACCACCGCGAGCACCTGATGCCCATGGCGCCGAGCATCCGACAACCGCTCCAGCAACAGCACACCCGCACCCTCAGCCCACCCCGTCCCATCCGCAGCCGCCGCGAACGACTTGCACCGACCATCCGCGGCCAACCCCCGCTGACGGCTGAACTCCAGGAAGGTCCGGGGAGTCGGCATGACGGTGACGCCTCCGGCGAGGGCCATGTCGCACTCACCGTTCCGCAGGGCCTGCACGGCCATGTGCAGCGCGACCAGCGATGACGAGCAGGCCGTATCGACGGAGACCGCAGGGCCCTCGAGCCCGAAGGTGTAGGCGAGCCGGCCCGAGAGGACGCTGGCCCAGCTTCCGGTGCCGAGGTAGCCCTCGACCTCCTCGGGGACGTTGTGCAGTCGGCTGGCGTAGTCGTGGTACATGACTCCCGCGAAGACACCGGTACGACTGCCCCGCACCGAGTCCACCGCGATACCCGCCCGCTCGAACACCTCCCACGACGTCTCCAACAGCAACCGCTGCTGCGGATCCATCGCCACCGCCTCACGCGGCGAGACCCCGAACAGCTGAGGGTCGAACTCAGCAGCGTCGTACAGGAACCCACCCTCCCGGGCGTACGACTTCCCCACCGCCCCCGGATCCGGATCGAACAACCCCTCCAGATCCCAACCCCGATCCACCGGGAACCCACCCACCGCATCCCGGCCCTCCACCACCAACCGCCACAACCCCTCCGGCGACCTCACCCCACCCGGATACCGACACGCCACCGCCACGATCGCCACCGGATCGTCGTCCACACGAACAGCAGGCACCACCGGCTGAACCCCACCAGCGGACCCCACCAACTCATCCACCAGCAGACCCGCCACCGCCACCGGCGTCGGAAAATCGAACACCAACGTCGCCGGCAACCTCACCCCCGACGCCTCACCCAACCGATTCCGCAACTCCACCGCCAACAACGAGTCGAAACCCAACTCCTTGAAGGTGCGATCGGTGTCGATCGTCCGCTCCGAGGCGTGTCCCAGAACGAGGGCCACGCTGGACCGGACCACGCCGAGAAGTTCGTGCTGCTGCTCCTCGCGGGAGAGCCCGGCCAGCCTTCGGGTGAGCGAGCCGGTGGCGGCTTCGCTCTCCAGGCCCGTGGCCCTGCGCCGAGCGGTGCTCCGGACGAGGCCACGCAGCAACGGGGGCACGGTTCCCGTGCGGACGGCGGCGGTGTTCAGACGGGCGGTGACGAGCAGCGGCTCGTCGCTGGTGAGCGCGGTGTCGAAGAGGGCCAGGCCCTGGTCGGAGGGGAGACCCACGATCCCGGCCCGCCCCATCCGGGCCACGGCCGTTTCGTCCATGTGGCCGGTCATCCCGCTGGCGTCCGCCCACAAGCCCCAGGCCAGGGAGGTCCCGGGCAGTCCTGCGGCCCGGCGCTGCTGGGCGAGGGCGTCCAAGAAGGTGTTCGCGGCGGCGTAGTTGGCCTGGCCCGGCCCGCCCAGGACGCCGACCACGGACGAGAAGAGGACGAAGGCCGAGAGATCGAGATCGCGCGTCAGCTCGTGCAGATTGACGGCCGCGTCCACCTTGGGACGCAGGACCCGTTCGAAGTGCCCAGGGGTGAGCCCCGTGACCACGGCGTCGTCGAGAACGCCCGCGAGGTGCACGACACCCGTGACCGGATGCTCGGCGAGCAGCGCCCGCAAGGCCTCACGATCGGCTGCGTCACAGGCCACCACCTCGGCAACCGCCCCCGCGGCCGCCAACTCACCCACCAACACCGCCGACCCCGGGGCCTCGGCCCCCCGACGGCTGGCGAGCACCAGCCTCCGCACCCCGTGCTCCGCCACCAAGTGCCGAGCCACCAGGGCGCCCAAGGTCCCCGTACCACCCGTGACCAGTACCGCGCCGTCGCCGAACCGGGTCGCCTCACCGGAGGCGTCGGCGCGAGCCAGGCGCGGGGCGAGCACCTGATCACCCCGGACGGCGACCTGCCACTCCCCTCCCTGGATCGAGGCGAGACCCTTGCGGACGGCCGGACCGTGGCCGCCCCCGGGGTCCAGGTCGAGCAGCCCGAATCGCCCGGGATTCTCGGCCTCGGCCGAACGCAGCAGCCCCCACACGGCGGAGGCGGCGAGATCAGCGGGCCCGTCCCCACCCGTGCCCACGGCGCCGCGCGTCGCGACCACCAAGCGCGCCTCGGCGAACCGCTCGTCCGCCAGCCAGGCCCGGACGGTCTCCCAAGTCCTCAGAACCGTACGACGGACGGCTTCCGCGGATCCGTGGCCCCCGCCGTCGACGGGCAGCACCACCACGGAGGGGAGCTCCGTCTCCAGCCGGGCCAGGTCGTCCAGGCTGCCCAGGAGGGGAAGGCCGAAGCCGAACGGGTCGGCATCGCCGAGTACCGCACAACTGGGCTCGTCGAGACCGGCCGTAGACGACGCAAGGGGTGTCCAGTCCAGCCGGAACAAGGACTCCCGAACCGTGGACCCGGAGGACCCCAACCCCTCCACCGCAACCGGCCGCAACGCCAACGACTCCACATGCGCCACCGGCGCACCCCCGGCATCGGCCACCCACACCGACACCGCGTCCCCACCAACCGGAACCAACCGCACCCGCACCGCCGACGCCCCCACCGCCGACAACGACACCCCCGACCACACAAACGGCAACCGAGTCTCTCCACCACCCACCGGCAACACCGCATGCAACGCCGCGTCCAACAAAGCCGGATGAACCCCGAACCGCGAAGCCTCGCCCCGCCCCTGCTCCCCCAGCTCGACCTCGGCGAAGACCTCATCCCCACGCCGCCACACCGCACGCAGCCCCTGGAACACCGGCCCGTAGTGATAGCCGGAGGCGTGGAGTCGGTCGTACAAGTCGCCGATCTCCACCGGCTCGGCGCCTGCGGGCGGCCAGACCGCCAGGTCGGCGGAGGGGGTCTGCGGTTCCCCGGCGGCGAGGGTGCCCTCGGCGTGAAGGGTCCACTCCTGGTCGGGTCCGGAGTCCTCCGGACGGGAATACACCGCGATGGAGCGCTGCCCGTCGCTCTCCTGCCCGCCGACGACGAGCTGGAGGTGAACGGCGCCGCGCTCAGGAAGAACCAGCGGAGCCTGAAGCGTCAGTTCGCTCAGTCGACCGCAACCAACCTCGTCCCCCGCGCGGATCGCCAGCTCCACAAAGCCGGTTCCCGGGAACAGCACCGTGCCGGCCACCGCGTGGTCCGCGAGCCAGGGATGGGTGCGCAGCGAGAGCCGGCCGGTCAGCACGGCACCGTCACTGGCGGCGAGGCTCACTGCGGCGCCGAGCAGCGGATGGTCGGGAGCGGCGAGACCGGCGCCACCGATGTCGGCGGCGCCTGTGCCGGACTCCAGCCAGTAGCGCTGGTGCTGGAAGGCGTACGTCGGCAGATCGACCCGCTGCACAGCACGGCCCGCGAAGACGGCGGACCAGTCGATCTCCGTCCCGTGGACCCAGAGTTCGGCCGCGTTCGCGATGAAGCGGCCGTTCTCCTCCTCATCCCTCCGAAGGGTGCCGACCACCGTGACCGGCTTCTCCTCGGCCTCCGCGATGGCCTGGACACCCATGGTCAGCACCGGATGGGCGCTCACCTCGACGAACCGGAAGTGCCCCTGCCCCAGCGCCTCTCGGACGGCCTTAGTGAAGCGAACCGGCTTACGCAAGCCCTCGTACCAGTACGAGGCGCCCATCGCCGTCGTGTCCAACACCCCACCGGTGACGGTGGAGATCACCGGGATGCGGGAAGAGTGCGCCGCCACCGGCGACAGCACCTCAAGCAACCGCTCCCGAATGTCCTCCACGTGCGCGGAATGCGAGGCGTAGTCCACCGGAACCCTGCGCGCCCGGACGCCATTGGCTTCAGCGAGAGCGCTGATCTCGTCCAGCGCCTCCGGATCACCGGCCACCACGGTCGCATCGGGGCCGTTGTAGACAGCCACCGCGACGCGCTCGCCGTACGGCTCAACCCACGCCGACGCCTGATCAGCGCCCGTCGCCAGCGACAACATCCCACCGCGACCGGCGAGTTCATCCCGTATCGCAGCAGACCGCAGCGCCACAACCCGAGCCGCGTCCTCTAGACTCAGCGCACCAACCACCGCAGCAGCCGCGATCTCCCCCTGCGAATGACCAATCACCGCGGCCGGCTCGACACCCCAGGACTCCCAGACCGCAGCCAGCGACACCATGACCGCCCACAGCACAGGCTGGACCACGTCCACCCGCCGCATCCACGCGTCATCCTCGCCGCCCAGCACCTCCGTCAACGACCAGTCAACGAAGGAGCCGAGAGCTGCCTCGCACTCCGCCACACGCGCCGCGAACACCGGCGAGGACTCAAGGAGTCCGCGCCCCATCCCCAACCACTGCGCCCCCTGACCGGGGAACAC
>NZ_JBWKCI010000029.1:0-20658 GCF_056436565.1 Streptomyces sp. NPDC043726 | reverse complement strand
CCCCGGTAGATCCACTTCTCGACGCGCCAGTGCCGGTCGGAGGAGAAGACCCTGGCCATGTAGTTGCCGAGGGGGACGTAGGCGAGCGCCAGTGCGGCTATGAGGGCGAGCAGCTGGAGGACGCCGGCGAGTACGGGACCCATTGCAGCTCTCAGAACCTCTCCGGGAAGACAAGGGCGAGGACGAGATAGCCCAGCAGGGCGACGGCCACGACGAGGCCGACGATGTTCTCGGCGGTCACAGCTTCGCCACCCCCTTGGCGATGAGAACCACCAGCGCGAAGGACGCGACCGTGGTGACGACGAAGGCCAGATCGGCCATCGTGAGCTCCTGGAGTGAGGTTCGGACGGTCAGGGACGCTTAGAGGAAACCGCCTTCCTGACCGGAAAAGACCGTCGTTGACGGGTCCCTTACGGGGCTCTGCGCGGCTTTGACGGATCCCATACGCCCAGGTGAGGCCGGTCTCCGTCACGCCGCTGTCCGTCGGTCGCCTCAGCGCGTCCGGCACCGCAGCCGGCAGATGACCGCGTCCGTCTCCCGCCGCACGGCGTGCGCCACCACGGCGCCCCGCTGGTTCTGGAGCAGCCGCTGCCACACCCGCTCCGGCTCGGTCTCCGGGATCAGCACGGTGACCCGCGTGGCCGGCTCCGCCGCCCTCACCTCACGGACGTAGGCGGCGATGGGACGGCCCAGCGAGCGACGCTCGCAGTTCAGCCGGACCAGCGGCACGCCCGGGTCCCACTCGGCCCAGCCCAGTTCCAGTGCGTACAGCGCGGCCCGGTCCTCGGCGTCGGGGTGGCAGACGGTGACCGCGCGGACCTCGTCGCCGAGGGAGGCGGCGGCGGTCAGGGCCTCGGAGGTCAGCCGGGACAGCGAGGAGACCGGGACGATCACGAGGGAGCGGTCCCGGTGCGGCGCCTCGGGGACTCGGCCGAGGCCGAGCCGGTCACCGATGCCGGCGTAGGCCCGGTGCACGGCCTGGAAGGCCAGCACCAGCAGCGGCAAGGTGATCACGATCAGCCAGGCGCCCTCCTGGAATTTGGTCGCCGTGACGACGACCGCGGAGACGCCGGTGAGCAGGGCGCCGAAGCCGTTGAGCAGGGCCCGGCCAGGGGCGTGCTGCTGACGCCAGTGCCGGACCATGCCCACCTGCGCGATGGTGAACCCGACGAACACGCCGATGGCGAACAGCGGCACCAGGGTGTTGGTGTCACCTCCGGAGAAGACGAGCAGCGCGGCGGAGACGACGGCCAGGGCGAGCACCCCGTGCCGGTGGACTTGGCGGTCGGCCTTGAGGGCGAAGACGTGCGGGAGGTAGTTGTCGCGGGCCAGCAGCTTCAGCAGCACCGGGAGGCCACCGAAGGAGGTGTTCGCGGACAGGGCCAGCAGGATCATCGTGGCGAACTGGATGACGTAGAAGGCCCAGTTGTGGCCGAGGGAGGCGTCCGCGAGCTGGGCGAGGACGGTGACACCCTCGACCGGCTGGAGATGGAAGCGGGAGATCAGCACCGACAGCCCGATCAGCAGCACGCCGAGCACCGCGCCGAGCGCGACCTCGGCGTGTTGGGCGCGCTTGACGCGCGGGGTCCGGAAGGCGGGGACGGCGTTGGCGATGGCTTCGACTCCGGTGAGGGCACTGCAGCCGGAGGCGAACGCCTTCAGCAACAGCAGCGCGCCGACGGTCGTGGCGTTGTCGGTGAGCACCGAGGCGTGCCCCTCGGCGGCGGCGGTGCTGACCGGCGCGGACCGGAAGAGGCCGACTCCTATCAGGACGAGGATCGAGCCGACGAAGACGACGGTCGGCGCGATGAACGCCCGCGCCGACTCCACGATGCCGCGCAGATTGACTCCGGTGATCAGCACCAGCACGCCGAGGCACAGCCACAGCCGCTCCGCGTAGAGCCCCGGGAAGGCTGAGGTCAGGGCGGCCACACCGGCGGTGACGGCGACGGCCACGTTGAGGACGTAGTCCAGCACGAGGGAGGCGGCGGCCACCAGGCTCGTCCGGGTGCCCAGATGCCTTTTGGCGACGGCGTACGACCCGCCGCCGTCCGGGAAGGCCGCGATGACCTGCCGGTACGAGGCGACCAGTACCGCCAGCAGGGCCGCGATGGCCAGCGTGACCGGCAGGGTGAAGCCGAGCCCATGGGCGCCGGCGGCGGCGAGGACCAGCACGATCGCCTCGGGCCCGTAGGCCACCGACGCCATGGCGTCCAGGGACAGCGCCGCCAGACCCGTGACGGCGGTGAGGCGATGGCGCTCGCCGGTGTCCGGCGGTTCCTCGCCGGCGGGGACGGCGTCCGGTTCGACGGTCAGCACGGACATGGACGGGTGCTCCTTCGTACGACGTTCGGGCCTTCAGGTTGGGTCCGGTCCGGTGAACGGCCGGCCTCTTCTTGCGCGTTCTTCGCGCCGATCTGGCCGACCCTGACGCGGCCTTGACGGGGCGCATCCCACGGCCCCGCTGCCAGGGCGTCAAGAAGGGGTGACGCCCCGTCAGGGTCGTGTCAAAGGTGTGCGGGACGGACGCGGCCGGTCCCTACCGTCAGCCGCATGGAACACAGCGAACTCACTGGCACTCCGGAACGACAGCGGGGCCAGGTGGTGGAGGACAGCCAGTGGGCACCCGACCTGCTCGACTCCGTGCGCTGCTCGGCCGCACTGCTCGGGCTGCTGCTGCTCGTCGGCAGGCTGGCCGGCGACCTCACGCCGTGGCGCACCGCCCTGTGGGTCGCGCTCTCCGGGCTGCTCTTCGGCGTGCTGTGTCCGGCGCGGATCACCGCGGGTGAGGGCTGGCTGGAGACCCGTGGGCTGCTGCGCACCCGGCGGGTCCGTACCGACCTGCTGGTGTCGGTGCGCTGCTTGGACGGGGTCGCCCAACGGCTCGTGCTGAGGGACGCGTTCGGCAACCGGGTCGAGCTGGACCCGCAGGTCCTGATGAACAACCCCGATCTGTGGCTCCGGCTCGACGAGGACGCCCGGCGATCCGTGTCCGCGGGCTCGCTGCTGTGCGGGGGCACGGCACTGCGTCGTATCGCCGAACGCATCGACCGCGAGACCGCGCGGACGGTGTTCAAGGTCTCGGGGCTGCGGTAACGATCCGCTGCCCGAGCACCACACTTCCCGACGACGCGCTCCAGGAATGACGCTGGGTGCCCGCCCCCGCGCCCCGGCGCCCTGCCCCCCGTACAGGGACAGGGGCCGCCCCGGACACCCGTAAGGCCCCCTGCCAGGTACACCTCGTACGGCGACCGGCCAGTCTTAACGGAAGCTTGACGCCGACAGCCCCCTCATCCGTGGGCCCGGGCGTCACTCTCCGCTTACGCTGGTGCCGCCACCGCGTGATGGCCGAAAAGCACACGCTGACCTGCGCATCAGGAGTCCCCCCATGGCCGTCACGGAGCAGCCCCCGCCCAGTCGCCTGCGCGCCTGGATGCTGGAGGGCCTGTCGGAGATGGGCAAGGGCTACGGACCCCAGGGCCCGCACGCCGAACCCGAGCCGGCCCACAAGGGTCAGCCCTGGTACCGGGTGATGTGCCTGACCGGCGTCGACTACTTCTCCACCCTCGGCTACCAGCCCGGCATCGCGGCCCTCGCGGCCGGCCTGCTGTCACCGATCGCGACCATCGTGCTGGTGATCGTCACCCTCGCCGGCGCCCTGCCCGTCTACCGGCGGGTCGCCGAGGAGAGCCCTCACGGCGAGGGCTCGATCGCGATGCTGGAACGGCTGCTGTCCTTCTGGAAGGGCAAGCTGTTCGTCCTCACCCTGCTCGGTTTCGCCGCCACCGACTTCCTGATCACCATCACGCTCTCGGCGGCGGACGCCTCGACCCACCTGGTCGAGAACCCGCACCTGAACGACGCCCTGCACGACAAGCAGCTGCTGATCACCCTCATCCTCGTCGCGCTGCTCGGCGCGGTGTTCCTCAAGGGCTTCCTGGAGGCGATCGGCGTCGCCGTCGCCCTGGTGGGGACCTATCTGGCGCTGAACGCGGTCGTCGTGGCGGTAGGCATCTACCACGTCGTCACCGAGGGACATGTCGTCACCGACTGGACCGACGCCCTGACCGCCGAGCACGGCAACGTCTTCGTCATGATCGGGATGGCCCTGATCGTCTTCCCGAAGCTCGCCCTCGGCCTCTCCGGCTTCGAGACCGGCGTCGCCGTGATGCCGCACGTCAGGGGCGACGAGGGGGACACCGAGGAACATCCCAGGGGCCGAATCCGGGACACCAAGAAGCTGCTCACCGCGGCCGCGCTGATCATGAGCTGCTTCCTGATCTGCACCAGCTTCATCACCACGCTGCTGATCCCGGAGAAGGAGTTCGAGGAGGGCGGCCAGGCCAACGGCCGCGCGCTCGCGTACCTGGCCCACGACTACCTGGGCAACGCCTTCGGCACGGTGTACGACGTCTCGACCATCGCCATCCTCTGGTTCGCCGGCGCCTCCGCGATGGCGGGCCTGCTGAACCTGATGCCCCGCTATCTGCCGCGCTACGGCATGGCCCCGCACTGGGCCCGCGCGGTGCGCCCGATGGTCATCGTCTTCACCCTGGTCGGCTTCCTGGTCACCTGGATCTTCGACGCCGACGTCGACGCGCAGGGCGGCGCCTACGCCACCGGCGTCCTGGTGCTGATCAGCTCCGCGGCCATCGCGGTGACCATCGCGGCCCGCAAGGCGGGCCAGCGGAACTGGACCATCGGCTTCGCCGTGATCTCGGCCGTGTTCCTCTACACGACGATCGTGAACGTCATCGAGCGTCCGGACGGTGTGAAGATCGGCGCCTGCTTCATCGCGGGCATCATCCTGATCTCGCTGCTCTCCCGGCTGCTGCGGGCCTTCGAGCTGCGCGTGACCAGCGTGACGCTCGACGACATGGCGGAACGATTCATCCGTGACATGGCCAGCCGGAAGATGCGGTTCATCGCCAACGAGCCCGACAACCGCGACCTGGCCGAGTACCGCGACAAGATCGAGCAGATCCGGCAGGACAACGACATCCCGAGCTCTGAGGACTTCGTCTTCGTCGAGGTGACGGTGACCGACCCCTCGGAGTTCGAGGCAGGTCTGACGGTCCGCGGCGAGGTCCTGCACAACCGCTACCGCGTCCTGACCCTGGAGTCCTCCTCCATCCCCAACGCCCTGGCCGCCCTGCTCCTCCACGTCCGCGACACGACGGGCTGCACCCCGCACATCTACTTCGAGTGGACCGAGGGCAGCCCCTTCGCCAACTTCCTCCGCTTCTTCCTCTTCGGCCAGGGCGAGGTCGCCCCGGTGACCCGAGAGGTCCTGCGCGAGGCCGAACCGGACCGAGCCCGCCGCCCACGCGTCCACACAGGCTGACAGGCGGACCGGAGCATCGCCCCGGCGTCCACGCCGAATGACCTGGTCGCCGGCCCACCCCCACCCCACCCGCACAGGCCGACACCGTGCCCGGAGGCACCACCCCCGAGCCCGCACAGCCCGACACCGCGGCCCGGACGCACCACCCCCACACCCGCCCGGCCGGCCGCGTGAGCGGGACGCACCGCCCCACCCCCGCCCGGGCCGACGCCCTATCGTGATCGGCATGCAGTCCTACACGATCGGCCAGGCCGCCCGGCTCCTCGGCGTTAGCCCGGACACCGCCCGCCGCTGGGCGGACGCGGGGCGGGTGGCGACCCACCGCGACGACAGCGGCCGACGGCTCATCGACGGGCGGGACCTGGCCGCCTTCTCCGTGGAACTCGCCAAGACGGCGACCGCGCCAGACGAGGAGGCCCCCTACACCTCCGCCCGCAACGCCTTCCCCGGCATCGTGACCGCGATCAAGCTCGGTGACGTGGCGGCCCAGGTCGAGATCCAGGCGGGCCAGCACCGCCTCGTCTCCCTGCTCACCCGCGAGGCCGTGGAGGAGCTGGGCCTGGAGGTCGGCATGGAGGCGACGGCCCGCGTGAAGTCGACAAACGTACACATCGACCGAACGTAGGCGCAGACCGCCCCGAGGCAGCCAGCATGGCGACGCAAACTCACACATACCCGGCATAATCCCCCCACCCGACTACCGTGGGACGCCCCATCCACCGCCCCCGAAGGCAAGGCGCCCCATGCCCCAGAGACTGAGCATCCGAAACCAGCTCCCCGGCACCGTCACCACCATCACCCCCGGCGAGGTCATGGCGACGGTCAGAGTCGTTCTCTCCGGCGGTCACAACATCACCGCCGCGATCACCAGGGAGGCCCTCGACGACCTGGCCCTCGCCCCGGGCAGCGCCGTACGCGTCCTGGTGAAGTCCACCGAGGTCGCCCTCGCCACCGCCCCCGTCTCGGGAGTGTCGATCCGCAATCAGCTCCCGGGCAACGTCAGCACCGTCAGTACCGGCCCCTCGATGACCGCCGTCAAGATCACGGTGACCGGCGGCGAACTGACCGCCGCCATCACCACCGACGCGGCCACCGCCCTGGTCCTGACCCCCGGCGCCCCCGTCGTGGCCCTCATCAAGTCGACCGAGATCGCACTGGCGACCCCGTAGGACAACCGCAGGAAATGAAGCAGGGGCTCCACCCGAGCCGTAAAGCCCGGGCGGAGCCCCTCACGCGCTACCTACGCCGAATCAGTCCTCGTACGCGTCCAGCGGCGGGCACGAGCACACGAGGTTGCGGTCACCGAAGGCCTGGTCGATACGGCGCACCGGCGGCCAGTACTTGTCCGCGGCCGAGACACCGGCCGGGAACACGGCCTCCGTACGGCTGTACGCGTGCTCCCACTCCCCGCCCAGCGCGGCGGAGGTGTGCGGAGCGTTCCGCAGCGGGTTGTCATCCGCGGCCCACTCCCCGGCACCGACCTTCTCGATCTCCGCGCGAATCGCGATCATCGCCTCGCAGAACCGGTCCAGCTCGCCGAGGTCCTCGGACTCGGTCGGCTCGATCATCAGCGTGCCGGCCACCGGGAAGGACATCGTCGGCGCGTGGAAGCCGTAGTCGATGAGCCGCTTGGCCACGTCGTCGACGCTCACCCCGGTCGCCTTCGTCAGCGGCCGCAGATCGATGATGCACTCGTGCGCGACCAGACCGCCCGGCCCGTTGTAGAGCACCGGATAGTGCGGCTCGAGCCGCTTGGCGATGTAGTTGGCGGACAGCACGGCCACCTGCGTGGCCCGCTTCAGCCCCTCGCCGCCCATGAGCCGGACGTACGCCCACGAGATCGGCAGGATCCCGGCCGAACCCCACGGCGCCGCCGAGATCGGCCCGACCCCGGTCTCCGGCCCGGCGGCCGGCTGCATCGGGTGGTTGGGCAGGTACGGCGCCAGGTGCTCGCGCACCGCCACCGGACCGACGCCCGGACCGCCGCCGCCGTGCGGGATGCAGAAGGTCTTGTGCAGGTTCAGATGCGAGACGTCACCACCGAAGTGCCCCGGCTTGGCCAGCCCCACCAGGGCGTTGAGGTTGGCGCCGTCGACGTAGACCTGCCCGCCCGCCTCGTGCACCTGCGCGCAGATGTCGGCGACGTGCTCCTCGAAGACACCGTGCGTCGAGGGGTACGTGATCATCAGCACCGACAGCTCGTCGCGGTACTGCTCGATCTTCGCCCGCAGGTCCTCGACGTCGATCTCGCCGTCCCCGGCGGTCTTGACGACGACGACCTTCATCCCGGCCATCACGGCGCTGGCGGCGTTGGTGCCGTGCGCGGAGGAGGGAATGAGGCAGACGGTCCGCTGCTCGTCCCCGTTGGCGCGGTGGTACCCGCGTACGGCGAGCAGACCGGCCAGCTCACCCTGCGACCCGGCGTTGGGCTGCAGCGAGACCTTGTCGTAGCCGGTGACCTCGGCGAGACGCTCCTCCAGCTCACGGATCAGCGTGAGGTAGCCCTCCGCCTGCTCGGCGGGGGCGAAGGGGTGCAGCTGCCCGAACTCGGGCCAGGTGACCGGCTCCATCTCGGTCGTGGCGTTGAGCTTCATCGTGCAGGAGCCCAACGGGATCATGCCGCGGTCGAGCGCGTAGTCACGGTCCGCGAGGCGGCGCAGGTAGCGCAGCATCGCGGTCTCGGAACGGTGCTCGTGGAAGACCGGGTGGGTCAGGTACTCGTCACCGCGCAGGGCCTCCTGCGACAGCGCGTCCTCGACCTCGGCGTCCAGCGCCTCGATGTCCCCCTCGACGCCGAACGCGCTCCACACGGCGGCCAGCTGGGCCCGCGCGGTGGTCTCGTCGCAGGCGGCGGAGACGTGGTCGGCGTCGACGAGCCGCAGGTTGACGCCGTTCTCGCGAGCGGCGGCGACGACCTCGGCGGCCCGCCCGGGAACCCGCGCGGTGACCGTGTCGAAGAAGGAACCGTGCACGACCTCCACGCCGCCCGCGGTGAGCCCCGCGGCGAGGATCGTGGCGTACCGGTGCACGCGCCGGGCGATGCTCTTCAGCCCCTCGGGGCCGTGGTAGACGGCGTACATCCCGGCCATGACGGCGAGCAGCACCTGCGCCGTGCAGATGTTGCTGGTCGCCTTCTCACGCCGGATGTGCTGCTCACGCGTCTGGAGCGCGAGCCGGTAGGCCCTGTTCCCGTCCGCGTCCACGGACACGCCGACGAGCCGTCCGGGCAGGCTGCGCGCGAACTTCTCGTGCACGGCCATGTAGCCGGCGTGCGGTCCGCCGAAGCCCATCGGAACACCGAAGCGCTGCGTGGTGCCCACCGCGATGTCCGCGCCCAGCTCACCGGGGGACGTCAGCAGCGTCAGCGCGAGCAGATCGGCGGCGACGGTGACGAGCGCGCCGAGCTCATGGGCCTGCTCGATGACGGCCTTGATGTCCCGTACGGCCCCGGAGGCGCCGGGGTACTGGAGGAGTACGCCGTTGATCTCGCGGGAGGCGATCTCGGCCGGGATGCCCGCGCTGAGGTCGGCGACGACGACCTCGACGCCGGTCGGCTCGGCGCGGGTCTCGATCACGGCGATGGTCTGCGGCAGGACGTCCGCGTCGACCAGGAAGAGGCCCTTCTTGTTCTTGCCCATGCGCCGGGACAGGGCCATGGCCTCGGCCGCGGCGGTCCCCTCGTCGAGCAGGGAGGCACCGGAGGTGGGCAGCCCCGTGAGGTCGGCGACCGTGGTCTGGAAGTTCAGCAGCGCCTCGAGCCGCCCCTGCGAGATCTCCGGCTGGTACGGCGTGTAGGCGGTGTACCAGGCCGGGTTCTCCATCACGTTCCGCAGGATCACCGGCGGGGTGAAGGTCCCGTAGTAACCGAGTCCGATCATGGAATCGAGGACCTGATTACGGTCGGCGAGCGACCGCAGCTCGGCCAGCACCTCGGCCTCGGTACGCGCTCCCGGCAGATCGAGGGAGTCGGCGTTCTTGATCACGTCCGGCACCGCGGCGGCGGTGAGCTCGTCGAGCGATCCGTACCCGACCTGGGCCAGCATCTTGGCCCGAGCCTCGTGGTCAGGGCCGATATGACGCTGCTCGAAGGGAATGCCCTGTTCGAGCTCTGCGAGCGGAATGCGGTGGGCGGTCATTGCGGAGGCCTCCTGGTCTGACGCGACCTGCGAGGGGTACCACGGCGCGGGTACCCGGACGGCCTCCCCCTCTGTCATCTCAACCTGAGAGCTTCACCGGGGCCCGAGGGCACCCGGCTTTCACCGTCGGTGAGAGCGGAAGCCGTTGACACCCGCTCTGCTTTCCAGAGTGACCTCGTCCGTGCGGTACGTGGGCCTGAGAGATTCCGGGGAGGATTTGCTCCTTCGGCGCCTCCGATGATGTCTGGAGGACTCTCCCGCACGGGGTCAGCAGCCGCTGCCAGGGTACCAGCGAGGTCAACGACCGGGCGTTCGAGTGGCCGCTTCACCCAATGTGCTCTTTCGTAGTGCTTACGGATGAGTTGCGACCAAGTGGAGGGCCCGTGCAGACCGACATCGATCCGCGCAACCTGATCGGCCGCAAGGCGTTCGACCGCAACGGCACGAAGATCGGCACGATCGACGAGGTCTACCTCGACGACGCGACCGGAGTACCGGAGTGGGCCGCCATACGCACCGGCCTCTTCAGCAGGGACGCCTTCGTCCCCCTGGAACCCAGCAAGCTGATCGAGGGCACCCTGCACGTCCCCTTCGAACGCGCCCTGATCAAGGACGCCCCCGACTTCGGAGTGGGCCGCCACCTCTCCCCCGAACAGGAACTCCAGCTCTACCACCACTACGGCCTGGACATCGCCCCGCCCCCATCCCCGGACCACGACTTCGGCAACTTGGCAGGCACGGAAGACGCGGACACATGACTCCGCTGCCGGGCAGCGGCGGGCGGTCGTGCCGCTGGGGCGGCCCGCGCAGCCAGAGAAGCGGCACCCCGCGAGCGCGGGCGAGCACCAGCCCCCTCCGACCTCACCCTCTGGTCACGCCCCGACCCCGTCCACCGGCACATCGGGTCTGACCGACACCAAGGGCAATGGCTCCGCGACCGAGAGCTCCGGATCGTCCACCCGAAACGTCCGCACCCTCCCCGGCTCGGATTCCGGCGTCTCGAACCGCACGGTCACCCGCCCCAGCCCGCTCCCCTGCACCCATCCGTGCCCGAACTCCGCATGCCGCACGTCATGCCCCGCGACCCACCGCCGCTCGGCGGCCTCGACCACCGCCGAGCCCGCAGCCTCACTCCCCGCGTCCCCCTCCTCCGCCCCGCCCTCCGTGGCCAGCTCCCCCGCGGCCTGCGCGAACAGGTCCTCCTGCGTGTAATCAGCGAGCCCGCTCACCCCCACCCCCAGCAGCCGCACACCCCCCGTGGTGTCCACCGACTCCAGCAACCGGGCAGCCGCCTCCCGCACCACCGAAGGATCGTCCGTGGGCCCCCGCAAGGTCTCGGACCGCGTCAGCGTCGAGAAGTCGTACCGCCGCACCTTCAGCACGATCGTCCGCCCTGACAGCCCGGCGCCCCGCAGCCGCCGCACACACCGATCAGCCAGCCGCTGCACCTCGAGCCCCACCCGCACCCGGTCGTGGATGTCGACGTCGTACGTGTCCTCCACGGACACCGACTTCGTCTCCCGCTCGGCCACCACGGGCCGCTCGTCCCGGGCCAGCGCCATCGCGTACAGCGCGTGCCCATGCGCCTTCCCGAGCAGCCGTACGAGCTCGTCCTCCCCCGCCTCGGCCAGCTCGTCGACCGTATGGATCCCGGCCCGCCGCAGATGGTCCCCCGTGGCCGGCCCCACCCCCGGCAGGGTCCGCACCGACATCGGCCCGAGCAGCGCCCGCTCGGTCCCCGGCTCGATCAGCACCAGCCCGTCCGGCTTGGCCTGCTCCGAGGCGATCTTCGCGAGCATCTTGGACGCCGCGAGCCCCACCGACCCCGTCAGCCCCGTGACGGCCCGTATGTCGGCGCGCAGCTTCACGCCCGCCAGCCGCGCCGACTCCGCGTCCCAGGCCGCTCCCCCGGCCTCCAGATCCACGAAGGCCTCATCCAGACTCAGCGGCTCCACCAGTGGCGACAGGGCCCTGAGCAGCCCCATGACCTGCTCGCTGATCGACCGGTAGAACCCGAAGCGCGGCACCAGATACGCGGCGTTCGGCGCCAGCCGCCGCGCCTGCGCCATGGGCATCGCCGAGTTCACCCCGAAGACGCGGGCCTCGTACGACGCCGTCGCCACCACCCCACGCGGCCCGAGCCCGCCGACGATCACTGCCTTCCCGCGCAGACTCGGCTTGGACGCCTGCTCCGCCGAGGCGAAGAAGGCATCCATGTCGAGGTGCAGGATCGTCGGGGCGCTTCTCACATCTCCGATGCTGCCCTACGCCACTGACAATGCCCCCGGAGCGCGACCGCCCGGCTTTCAGCCGCCTGGCGATCAGACCACCCGGCGCTCTCAGACCGCCCGGTTCCGCCGCCGCGCCAGCTCGTCCGCCGGATTGTGGCCGACGAGCGTCTCGCCGGTGTCGATCCGCTCCCCGTGCAGCTGGGACAGCGCGCTCTCGACGTCCCGCCACACCACCCCGACCGCGATGCCGAAGATGCCCTGACCGCCCTGGAGCAGCGCGTGGACCTCGTCGGGCGAGGTGCACTCGTAGACCGTGGCACCGTCGCTCATGAGCGTCATCCGCTCCAGATCACGAAAGCCCCGCTCCCGCAGATGCTGCACGGCGGTACGGATGTTCTGCAGCGACACCCCGGTGTCCAGGAACCGCTTGACGATCTTCAGGACGACGACGTCCCGAAAGCTGTACAGGCGCTGCGTCCCCGACCCGTACGCGGGCCGCACACTCGGCTCGACGAGCCCGGTGCGCGCCCAGTAGTCCAGTTGCCGATAGGTGATGCCGGCGGCCGCACAGGCCGTCGGCCCGCGGTAACCGATCTGCTCCGACGCCATGGACGTCGCCCCTCCGCTGCTCGGCACGGCCGCCGGTCGCTGCGGAGCGTGGTCGGCCGCGCTGCCGTGAAGCGGGTACGGACCGCTCTCCCCGAGACTGCGTCCGGGGGCACCCCCAGCCGTACCGTCGCCGCTGCTTCTCACGCCGACCTCCGTCCTTGACCTGCCTTCTCGACGGTAGGCAGTCACCAGGGGTGCGTCAACGATCGCCACACTCGGCACGCCGAGTGATAATCACCCTAGGAGTGGTTTCCCGTACCCAACCGCGGGGAAAGGCTAGCCGAATGCACTGGGGCCGGGCCGCAGGACGCTCTCACTCGCCGCTGGCAATTGCCGCGGCCCGAGCCGTCGGCCGCCCCTGACCGCCCCTCGCGAACCGCTGGTCAGCCGGGGCGCCCGGGCGCCTCACTGGCTGCTGGTGCCGAAGTCCTCGGGCGAGATCTGGTCGAGGAACTCGCGGAACTTCTCCACCTCGTCCTCCTGCTCGTCGGGGATGGCGATGCCGGCGTCGTCGAGCACTCCGTCGCTGCCGTAGATCGGCGTTCCGGTGCGCAATGCCAGCGCTATGGCATCGGACGGGCGGGCGCTCACCTCGACGCCGCTGGCGAAGACCAGCTCCGCGTAGAAGACGCCTTCACGCAGGTCGGTGATGCGCACTTCGGTGAGCTCCTGGCCGACGGCCTCCAGCACGTCCTTGAACAGGTCGTGGGTCAGCGGTCGTGCGGGGGCCATGCCCTGCTGGGCGAAGGCGATGGCCGTCGCCTCCCCCGGCCCGATCCAGATGGGGAGGTAGCGGTCGCCTCCCACTTCGCGCAGGAGCACGATCGGTTGGTTGGAGGGCATTTCGACCCGGACACCTACGACATCGAGCTCGTTCACACAGCAACCCTAGGCCGTGCTCGGGATGTTTGGGTAGTCGGGCAGGAAACGGGCGGCCGATCCGGCCCTCCGCGCCCTCCGGCTCAGGGCAGCCGCACCCCGAGCGCGGTCTTCACGAGCGCGGCGTGCAGCTTCACCGTGAGCCCCGCCAGCTCCTTCGTACGGGCCTCGGCCAGCGCCCTGGTCTGCGGGTTGCGGTGGCGCCTGAGCGGCGCCACGACCTGGTCCACGAGCCCGGCCTCACGGTCCGCGGCGGCCTTCATGACACGCAGATGGCGCGGCTCGATCCCGAACCGCCCCAGTTCGGTGACGAGAGCGGCCACGGTGACCGCCTCGGCGTCGTACGCCCCGTCCGGCAGCGGCGCGATCAGCCCGTACGACTCCCACTCCTCGAGTTCCCGCTCATCGATCTCCGCGGCGGCCAGCAGCTCGCTCCGCCCGATCCGAGCGGCCGTGGGGGCCTCGGAGAGCTCCGGGCCGCCCTCACCGTCCCGCTGACGGCCCACGGTCGGCAGGGGTACGGCCTCTCCGCGCTCCATGGCGTCCAGGTGCTCCCTGATCACCTTCAGGGGCAGATAGTGGTCCCGCTGCATCCTCAGCACATGGCCGAGCCGCTCGACGTCACCCGCGCTGAACTTGCGGTACCCCGACGGGGTCCGCCGCGGCTCGACAAGGCCCTCGGACTCCAGGAACCGGATCTTGGAGATGGTGACTTCGGGGAACTCGTCGCGCAGCACGTTCAGCACCGTGCCGATGCTCATCAGCCCGCTGTCCGTGGCGGCGGTGCCGTGTCCGGCACCGCCGCTCGGTGTATGAAGCATGGACCTTCTCCGGGGGAGGGTCAGTAGCCTCGCTGGCTCGCGTAGAAGACCAGCCGGTACTTGCCGATCTGCACCTCGTCACCGTTCGACAGATCGACCTGGTCGATGCGCTCGCGGTTGACGTACGTGCCGTTCAGACTGCCCACGTCGGCCACCGTGAACGAGCCGTCCGGGCTCCGGCGGAACTCCACGTGCCGACGCGAGACGGTGACGTCGTCCAGGAAGATGTCGCTCTGCGGGTGACGGCCAGCGGTCGTCAGGTCGCTGTCCAGCAGGAAGCGGCTGCCCGAGTTCGGCCCACGGCGCACCACCAGGAGCGCGGAGCCGAGCGGCAGCGCCTCGACGGCCGCCTGCGCCTCGGGGGACAGCGCCGGGATCGGCGTCTGCCCGGTGGCCTCGGCCTCGTAAGCCTCGAGACCGGAGATGGAGATCGTGGACGTGGTCTCGGACGGACGCTCGGGCACGGCACCCGCCCGCAGCGGAGCACCGCAGTTGGAACAGAAGCGACTGTTCTCCGCGTTGCGGTTACCGCACCTCGTGCACACCAGGGCCGACATGGACGGATCCTCCTGCCGCGGCTGCCCCGCCGGGGCATTGGACGCGTACGGGTCGGCGGAGAACCCTCCACCCGTACTTGAGGTTGACGGTTGCCCGAAACCTATGCCTCCGGACTGGGCAGGGTCAACAGACGGCGCGCCCTGACCTCCGGAAATGTCCCCGCCCGGACCACCGACCTGGTCCCGGAACAGCGGCCGCTGGCCCTCTGCGTCAGGCTGCGCGCGGTGACGAGCAGTGGCATTTTCGTTGCCCTGCCGCGCGCTCTTGCCGAACAACTTCGCAAACAACTTCACGGGCGATTCCCCTTGACTGAAACAGACCCGCCCGTGGGGCAGGACGAACCCTGACTGCACACTCCGGCCGACCCGGACATCCTCACAACGTCCGTATCCACCAGACAGTTTCCACCACGCACCACCCATTCGGTGCGCCGACCCCCCGCAACCTCATGCCCTCGCCGGACGTCCCCCATGCACCGCCGATTCACTGCGAGGACGACCGAGCGTAGTCAGGCCGCTCCGCGGCTCGCAAGGCGTCCACAACGATCTTGTCCGACCGCTCGACAGTCACGGTGGCCTGCTCCTTCTCGAGAGTCTGCACCACGCCTCCAGGGATGTTGAGCGCCGGTTCGAGATCCTGCGGCTTGCCGATGACCTTGAAACGATAGGGCGCGTTGATCTTGTTCCCGTCGACGCTCACGGAGTTCCCCGAATCCGTCAGATAGGTACCCGCCACCACGCGTACCCCGTTCACCTGGATCGCCTCCGCGCCGGCCGCACGCAACTCCTGAATGGCGTCGAGCAGCATGTCCGCCTCGACCGTCCCCTTCGTGTCGTCGATGGTCACCGTGATGCCGGGTCCCTGCGCGGCCACCGTGCCCGCCAGAATGCCGAGTTGCCGCTCCTTCTCGACGGTCTGCCTGCGAGCCTCCTCGGCCTGGTTCGAACTGTTCTCCAGTTCGTCCCGCTGCTTCTCGAGTCCCTGCTTCTCGTCCTCAAGACGCTGAGTACGGTCGTCCAGTTCATCGAGGATGCGGACAAGATCCTCCTGGCGTGCGCCGCGCAGGGCGTCGTCCCCGTCACTGTTGGACGCGACCTGCACCGCCAGACCGAAGCCGAGGCCGAACAGCAGCAGGGCGACGATCAGTTGGGCCCGGGTGACCCGCGGCGGCCACAGCCCCTTGGCGAGCCGCTGGCGGCCGGTGAGCTCGGTCTTGGCCTCGGGCGCCGGCGGCGCTGTCTCGGACACCGGGGGCGGGACCTCGTCGGGCAACTGCTTGCGGAGTCCGGTCTCGGGCGTCTCGTCCTGGTTGCTCATCGCCCTCACGCCCGGAACACGTGCCGTCGGATCGCCGCGGCGTTCGAGAAGATACGGATGCCGAGGACCACGACGACACCGGTGGACAGCTGCGCCCCCACGCCCAACTTGTCGCCCAGGAACACGATCAGCGCGGCCACGACCACGTTGGACAGGAACGAGACCACGAAGACCTTGTCGTCGAAGATGCCGTCGAGCATGGCCCGCAGACCACCGAAGACGGCGTCCAGCGCCGCGACGACGGCGATCGGCAGATAAGGCTCGACGACCGCCGGAACCTCAGGCCGGACCAACAGGCCGGCCACGACTCCCACGACGAGGCCCAGTACGGCGATCACGATGTGCCCTTCTCGGTGTTCTCGGTGTTCGGCTTTGCTGTTCGTACGGTCACACTGGGTGCGGCGGGCAGCCGGAGATCGTCCTCCGTGGAGATGGCGGTCCGGATGCCGAAGCTCTCCTGCAGGGCATGCAGATACAGCCCGTCCGCGCTGTCCTGGAACCTGCTGCTCAGCTGCTCCCCGTCCCCCACCGCGAGCACCGTGTACGGCGGCACCAGCGGCTTGTTGTCGACCAGTATGGCGTCACCGGCTGCCCTGATCGCCGACAGCGCCGTCAGCCGCTGTCCGTTGATCGAGATGGCCTCGGCCCCCGACTCCCACAGCCCGTTGACCACCCGCTGCATGTCCCGGTCCCGGACCCGACCGGTGTCGGAGAACCCGGTGGTCTCGCGCGGGTCCCCGTCACCGCCCCCACTGGAGTCCTTGGCGTCGTTCACGACCAGTTTCACGCCAGGACCGTGCACCTCGAGGGCTCCGGCGAGGATGCCCACCAGCTCGGCCTGCTCACCGCCGCTCTCCTTGAGTGCCTCGCGCTGGCGCGCGCTCACGTCGTCACGCAGCTTGTCGACACTGTCCTCGAGCTTGTCCGCGGCCTCGGTCTCCTGATCGATCCGGTCGATCAGCTCCTCGCGCTCCTTCGCCACCACGGGAGCCGCGACCCGCGCCTGAGCCGCACCCACGGTGACGACCAGAGCCGCGAGCACCAAGCCGGCCGCGAGCCCCAGCTTCGCCCGGAGCGTCTTCGGCAGGCCGCCGTCAGCGGCCTTCTTCCGGGCCGCCGCCTCGGCATAGCCGTCGTCGAGGCTGTGGTCCATGACGTTGGTGAGCAGCGACATGGAGGCGTCCGGGCGCGACGGGCGCGTAGGAGTGCTCCGAACGGGGGGCTGCTGCGGCATGCCGCACATCGTCGCACGTCGCGCGCAGTACCTCCGAATGGCCCCACCGGCGTGCCGGACAGGCCCCCTTGGGGACACTTGTCCGGCACGCGCGCGTAGTGCCCGTTTCAGCGACCGGCGCTGTCCACCACCGCCGACCACTCGTCGAGCAGCGCCTGCGCGGAGGCGTCGTCCGGACCCTCCGCCCACAGGTGGGTGACCGCCTCGGCCGGGTCCGGCAGGACCATCACCCAGCGCCCGTCGGCCTCCACCACGCGTACCCCGTCCGTGGTGTCCACGGACCGGTCTCCGGCCGCCTCCACGACCCGCCGCATGACGAGCCCCTTGACCGCCCACGGAGTCGCCAGATCGCGCTTGAGGACATGCGCACGCGGAATCCGCGCGTCGATCTGGCTGAGGGTGAGCTGCGTCCGGGCCACCAGACCGATCAGCCGTACGAAGGCCGCCGTACCGTCGAAGACGCTGCTGAACTCCGGGACGATGAATCCGCCCTTGCCGTCACCACCGAATATCGTGGTCTCGTCACGCCCGACCCGGGTCAGGTCGTCGGGCGAGGTCGTCGTCCACTCCACCTGCGTCCCGTGGTACGCCGCCACCTGCTCGGCGATCCTGGTGGTCGTCACCGGCAGCGCCACGCGCCCGCTGCGCCGCTCCGCGGCGACCAGGTCGAGCATGACGAGCAGCGCACGGTCGTCCTCGACGATCCGCCCCTTCTCGTCGACCAGCGACAGCCGCTCACCGACGGGGTCGAACCGCACGCCGAACGCGGCCCGCGCGGAAGCGACGATCTCGCCGAGCCGCACGAGACCCGAGCGCCTGGCGTCGGCCGTCTCCGTGGGCCGGGACTCGTCAAGACCGGGATTGATGGTCAGCGAGTCGACACCCAGCTTCCCGAGCAGGCTCGGCAGCACAAGCCCCGCGCTCCCGTTGGAGGCATCCACGACGACCTTGAGCCCCGACTCGGCGATCCCGGTCGTGTCCACGTTCCGCAGCAGCGAACCCGTGTACGAATCGAAGACGCTGGCCGGGAAGTGCAGGTCCCCGATCTCACCCGGGAACGCACGCCGGTACTCCTGACGCGCGAACACCCGGTCCAGCTTGCGCTGACTGCCCTGCGACAGATCGGCGCCCCGCCCGTCGAAGAACATGATGTCCACGGAGTCCGGCACACCGGGCGTCGTCCGGATCATGATCCCGCCGGCACTCCCGCGCGCGGTCTGCTGCCGAGCCACGGGCAGGGGAACGTTCTCGAGGTCTCGTACGTCGATGGCGCTCGCCTGCAACGCGGAGATCACCGCCCGCTTGAGCGCCCGCGCACCACGGGAGTGGTCACGGGCCGTGGTGACGGTCGACCCCTTCTTGAGGGTCGTCGCATAGGCACCGGCGAGGCGCACGGCCAACTCCGGCGTGATCTCCACATTCAGGATGCCCGACACCCCTCGGGCGCCGAAGAGATGCGCCTGGCCCCTGGACTCCCAGATCACCGAGGTGTTGACGAACGCACCAGCCTCAATGATCTTGAACGGGTAGACCCGCACATTGCCCTGAATGATCGACTCTTCACCGATGAGGCACTCGTCGCCGATCACGGCGCCGTCCTCGATCCGGGCCGCCCGCATGATGTCGGTGTTCTTTCCGACCACACAGCCCCGAAGGTTGCTGTGCTGCCCCACATACACGTTGTCGTGCACGACGGCCTTGTGCAGAAAGGCCCCGCTCTTCACGACCACGTTGGAGCCCACGACGGTGTGCTCACGGATTTCGGCGCCGGCCTCGACCTTGGCGTAGTCCCCGATGTAGAGGGGGCCTCGCAGAACAGCGTCAGGATGCACCTCGGCACCCTCCGCCACCCACACACCAGGGGAGATCTCGAACCCGTCGAGGTCGACGTCGACCTTGCCCTCCAGGACGTCGGCCTGCGCCTTCACATAGCTCTCGTGAGTACCGACGTCCTCCCAGTAGCCCTCCGCGACATACCCATAGATCGGCTTGCCCTCCTTCATCAGCTGAGGGAAGACATCGCCGGACCAGTCGACGGACACATCGGCCTCGACATAGTCGAAGACCTCGGGCTCCATGACGTAAATACCGGTGTTCACCGTGTCCGAGAAGACCTGGCCCCAGGTCGGTTTCTCAAGGAAACGCTCGACCTTGCCCTCTTCGTCGACGATGGTGATGCCGAATTCCAGAGGGTTCGGCACGCGCGTCAGACAGACGGTGACGAGCGCGCCCTTCTCCTTGTGGAAACGGATCAGATCGGTGAGGTCGAAGTCGGTCAGGGCATCGCCGGAGATCACCAGGAAGGCATCGTCCTTCAACGCCTCTTCGGCGTTCTTGACGCTTCCAGCGGTACCGAGGGGCTTCTCCTCGTTGGCATAGCTGAGCTCCATTCCGAGCTCTTCGCCGTCGCCGAAGTAGTTCTTGACCAAGGAGGCCAGGAACTGGACAGTTACGACGGTCTCGTTCAGCCCATGCCTTTTGAGCAGCCGCAGAACGTGCTCCATGATCGGCCGGTTGGCCACCGGCAGGAGCGGCTTGGGCATGCTTGAGGTCATGGGACGAAGGCGCGTGCCTTCGCCTCCGGCCATCACGACGGCCTTCATGTCGGAAGCGTCCTCCTCAAAGAGACGACGGTCTAGCCGACTTCACCCGTCCAGATTGTCCCGCACTTTTCTGCCGCGGGCCAACGAGCCGCTGGATCGCATCGAGGGCGGGTTCAATCGGCCATGGCGTCCGCACGGACCAGTCGGCGGACCTGTACCACGTAGAGGACTCCTGCCCACCAATAGAGCGTTGTACCCCATCCGGCGAACGCCCATCCGAAAATAGCAGCAAGTGACGGGAGCCACCCGCTCCCATCGCTGAGCAGGAGCAACGGGAAGGCATACATCAGGTTGAAAGTAGCCGCCTTCCCCAGGAAGTTCACCTGGGGCGGCGGATAGCCATGACGCCTGAGGATGCCCACCATCACCAGCAGAACCAGCTCGCGGGCGAGAAGTGCGGCAGTCAGCCAGATCGGCAGAATCTCGCGCCAGGTCAGTCCGACCAAAGTCGAGAGAATGTAGAGCCGGTCTGCTGCCGGGTCCAGAAGCCGGCCGAGGCTGCTGATCTGGTTCCAACGCCTGGCGAGCTTGCCGTCCAGGTAGTCACTGATCCCGCTCAGCATCAGCACCAGCAGGGCCCAGCCATCGCTCTTCGGGCCGCCGAACTCGGGCCAGAGGATCAGCCACAGAAACACGGGCACACCAACGAGCCGAGCCATGCTGAGGATGTTGGGGATGGTGAGGACCCTGTCCGTCTGGACACGGGTCTCCTGGACCTCCACCCGGGGGCCTCCTGAAGGAAACGTGCGAACGATGCCCCCTGACCCTACCTCAACGCAAAAAAGCTCTGGCCCCTGGGCAGTATGCCCAAGAGCCAGAGCTGTAAAAGGAGTTCGGCGGCGTCCTACTCTCCCACAGGGTCCCCCCTGCAGTACCATCGGCGCTGTAAGGCTTAGCTTCCGGGTTCGGAATGTAACCGGGCGTTT
>NZ_JBWKCI010000028.1:0-40050 GCF_056436565.1 Streptomyces sp. NPDC043726 | reverse complement strand
GTGTTCCCCGGTCAGGGGGCGCAGTGGTTGGGGATGGGGCGCGGACTCCTTGAGTCCTCGCCGGTGTTCGCGGCGCGTGTGGCGGAGTGCGAGGCGGCTCTTGGGCCCTTTGTCGACTGGTCGTTGACGGAGGTGCTGCGAGGCGAGGACGACGCCTGGATGCAGAAGGTGGACGTCGTCCAGCCCGTGTTGTGGGCGGTCATGGTTTCGCTCGCCGCGGTGTGGGAGTCGCTGGGCATCGAGCCGGCCGCCGTGATCGGGCACTCGCAGGGGGAGATCGCGGCTGCTGCGGTGGTCGGAGCGCTGAGTCTGGAGGACGCGGCACGGGTCGTGGCCCTCAGGTCGGCGGCCATCCGCGATGAACTCGCCGGTCGCGGTGGGATGTTGTCGCTGGCGACCGGTGCGGAGCAGGCGTCGGGGTGGATTGCGTCGTATGGCGACCGGGTGTCGATCGCTGTCTACAACGGCCCCGATGCCACCGTGGTGGCCGGTGATCCGGAGGCGCTGGACGAGATCACTGCTCTTGCTGAAGCCGGTGGTGTGCGGGCCCGGCGGGTTCCGGTGGACTACGCCTCGCATTCCGCGCACGTGGAGGACATCCGGGAACGGCTGCTGGACGTACTCGCTCCGGTGGCACCGGAGGCCGCCCGTATCCCGGTGATCTCCACCGTCACCGGTGGGGTGTTGGACACGACGGCGATGGGCGCCTCGTACTGGTACGAGGGCCTGCGTCGGCCCGTCCGCTTTACAGACGCGGTTCAAGAGGCGCTTGCGCAGGGGCACTTCCGGCTCATCGAGGTCAGCGCTCATTCCGTACTGACCATGGGTGTCCAGGCCATCGCGGAGGCCGAGGAGAAGCCGGTCACGGTGGTCGGCACCCTTCGGAGGGATGAGGAGGAGAACGGCCGCTTCATCGCGAACGCGGCCGAACTCTGGGTCCACGGGACGGACATCGACTGGTCCGCCGTATACGCGGGGCGTCCCGTCAGCCGCGTCGACCTCCCGACGTACGCCTTCCAACGCGAGAGCTTCTGGCTCGAGGCGTCCCACGCCTCGGGCGACCCCGCCGAACTGGGCCTCGGATGCCTCGACCACCCTCTGCTGGGTGCCACCGTCAGCCTTGCCGCGGACGGAGGACTGGTTCTCACCGGCCGGCTCTCCCTCCGCACCCACCCTTGGCTCGCCGACCACGCCGTGGCGGGGACGGTCCTCTTTCCGGGGGCGGGCTTTGTGGAGCTGGCGATCCGGGCCGGGGACGAGGTCGGCTGCGGACACCTCGCCGAACTCACCCTCCAGTCACCGCTGGTCCTCCCCGAGCAGGGCGCCGTACAGCTCCAGGTCGTGCTCGCCACTCCTGACGAGACAGGCGGCCGAGATCTGACGATCCACTCGCGGCCTGACGGGCTCGACGCACCCTGGACCACGCACGCAGTGGGCGAAGTGTCCTCGGAGGCGGCACCGGCATCGGCGCCGGTTGACGAGTTCACCGCTTGGCCTCCGCAGGGCGCAGAGGTCGTGGACGTCTCGGACTTCTACTCGGCGGCCGCTGCTTCCGGTTATGAGTACGGGCCGGTGTTCCAGGGGCTGCGTGCGGTGTGGCGGCGTGGGGGTGAGGTCTTCGCCGAGGTCGAGCTGGGGGAGCAGGAGCGGGGCGAGGCTTCGCGGTTCGGGGTTCATCCGGCGTTGTTGGATGCGGCGTTGCATGCGGTGTTGCCGGTGGGTGGTGGAGAGACTCGGTTGCCGTTTGTGTGGTCGGGGGTGTCGTTGTCGGCGGTGGGGGCGTCGGCGGTGCGGGTGCGGTTGGTTCCGGCTGGTGGGGACGCGGTGTCGGTGTGGGTGGCCGATGCCGGGGGTGCGCCGGTTGCGCATGTGGAGTCGCTGGCGTTGCGGCCGGTTGCGGTGGAGGCGCTGGGGTCCGCCGTCCGCGAGACCTTGTTCCGGCTGGACTGGACACCCCTCACTTCCACGGCCGGTGCCGACGAGCCAAGTTGGGCGGTGCTCGGCGCCGAGGATCGGTTCGCGCTCGGCCGTGCGCGACACCAGACGCTGACCGCCCTGGCCGAGGCGGAGGGCCTGCCCGCGCTGGTGCTCTGGTCACCGCCCGCGCCGGAGAACGTCGGACTGGCCACCGCAACCGCGGCCGTGACGGGCGCGGTGCTGTCGATGGTCCAGGAGTGGCTGGCGGACGAGCGATTCGCCGAGGCGCGCTTGGTGGTCGTGACGCGTGGCGCCGTGGGCACGGGTGGGGACGGGCCCGCTGATCTCGCCGCCTCCGCCGTGTGGGGGCTGTTGCGTTCGGCCGAGGCCGAGAATCCCGGACGGTTCGGACTCGTCGACCTCGACCAGGGCACCGCCGGTCTCGTCCCCGCCCTCGCCGCGCTCGGCATCGGGGAGTGGCAGGTCGCGGTCCGTGATGGTGAGGTGCTGGCGCCACGCCTCGTGCGCGCCGTCGCCGAATCCGAGGGCTCGAACCGTGGTGGCTTCGGTGACGGCACGGTGCTGGTCACGGGGGGTACGGGGACCTTGGGTGGACTGGTCGCCCGGCACCTGGTCGCGGAGCACGGGGTACGGCGACTGGTGCTGGCCAGCCGGCGGGGGACCGAGGCACCGGACGCGGCGGGCTTGGTGGCGGAGCTGGAGGCTGCGGGTGCCGTTGCCGAAGTGGTGGCCTGCGACGCGGCCGACCGGGAGGCGTTGCGGGCGTTGCTCGCCGAGCGTCCGGTCACGGGTGTGGTGCACCTCGCGGGCGCCCTCGACGACGGCGTCGTCACGGCACTGACCCCGGACCGCCTCGACGCCGTACTGCGCCCCAAGGTGGACGCGGCCGTCAACCTGCACGAGTTGACGCGCGAACACGACCTCTCCGCCTTCGTCCTCTTCTCCTCCGCCGCCGGTGTCTTCGGCACGGTCGGCCAGGCCAACTACGCCGCCGCGAACACCTTCCTGGACGCCCTCGCCCAGCGGCGTCGGACTGAGGGGCTGCCCGGGATCTCCCTGGCCTGGGGTCTGTGGGCCGACGCCAGCGGGATGACCGACGCGATGACGGAGGCCGACCGGGCCCGGGTCACCCGTCAGGCGATGATCCCCCTGACCAGCGCCGAGGGACTGGCCGCCCTCGACGCCGCCCTGACACGGGACGACGCGCACCTCGTACCCCTCGCCTTCGACCGTGCCGCGCTGCGGACCCAGGCGAGCACGGGCGCACTTCCGCCGCTGCTGCGCACCCTCGTGCCCACCACGACGGTCCGCCGAGTCGTCGCCACCGACCGCACCGCCCCGGGGCGGTCCTCCCTCGCCCGCCGGCTCCTGGCGCTCCCTGTGCCGGAGCGCGAGGCGGTCGCCCTGGACACCGTCCGCACCCATGTCGCCTCCGCCCTCGGCCACGCGGGGACAGCCTTGATCGGAGCCGATCGGACCTTCAAGGAGTTGGGTTTCGACTCGTTGTTGGCGGTGGAGTTGCGGAATCGGTTGGGTGAGGCGTCGGGGGTGAGGTTGCCGGCGACGTTGGTGTTCGATTTTCCGACGCCGGTGGCGGTGGCGGGTCTGCTGGTGGATGAGTTGGTGGGGTCCGCTGGTGGGGTTCAGCCGGTGGTGGCGGCTTCGCGTGTGGACGACGATCCGGTGGCGATCGTGGCGGTGGCGTGTCGGTATCCGGGTGGGGTGAGGTCGCCGGAGGGGTTGTGGCGGCTGGTGGTGGAGGGCCGGGATGCGGTGGGTGCGTTCCCGGTGGATCGGGGTTGGGATCTGGAGGGGCTGTTCGATCCGGATCCGGGGGCGGTGGGGAAGTCGTACGCCCGGGAGGGCGGATTTCTATACGACGCCGGTGAGTTCGACCCTCAGCTGTTCGGGATTTCGCCGCGTGAGGCGGTGGCGATGGATCCGCAGCAGCGGTTGCTGTTGGAGACGTCGTGGGAGGTGTTCGAGCGGGCGGGTATCGCGGTGGACTCGGTGCGGGGCAGTCGTACCGGTGTCTTCGCGGGCGTGATGTACCACGACTACGCCAGCCGGCTCCCGAACATCCCTGAGGACATTGAGGGATACATAGGAACGGGGACCTCCGGAAGCGTCGTCTCCGGCCGGCTCGCCTACACCTTCGGGCTCGAGGGCCCTGCGGTCTCTGTCGATACGGCCTGTTCGTCCTCGCTGGTCGCGCTGCACCTCGCGGCCCAGTCCCTGCGTCAGGGGGAGTGCGACCTCGCCCTGGCGGGCGGTGTCACCGTCATGCCCACGCCGGGCACGTTCATCGACTTCAGCCGTCAGCGGGGGTTGGCCGCGGATGGTCGGTGCAAGTCCTTCGCGGCGGCTGCGGATGGGACGGGGTGGGCTGAGGGTGCGGGTGTGTTGTTGCTGGAGCGGTTGTCGGATGCTCGCCGCCATGGGCATCAGGTGCTCGCGGTGGTGCGGGGGTCTGCGGTCAATCAGGACGGTGCGTCGAATGGTTTGACGGCGCCGAACGGGCCTTCCCAGCAGCGGGTGATTCGGCAGGCGTTGGCCAGTGCTGGGTTGTCGGCCGGTGATGTGGATGCGGTGGAGGCGCACGGTACGGGCACGACGTTGGGTGATCCGATCGAGGCGCAGGCGCTGCTGGCCACGTATGGGCAAGAGCGGGATGCCGAGCGGCCGTTGTGGTTGGGGTCGGTGAAGTCGAACATCGGGCATGCGCAGGCTGCTGCCGGTGTCGCGGGTGTCATCAAGATGGTGATGGCGATGCGGGAGGGTGTCCTGCCGCGCACCCTGCACGTCGACGAACCCACCCCGCACGTCGACTGGTCCTCCGGTCATGTCTCCCTTCTGACCGAAGAGCGTTCTTGGGAATCGCCGAACGGTGTGCGCCGAGCGGGAGTCTCGTCCTTCGGCGCGAGCGGGACGAACGCGCACGTCATCTTGGAGGAGGCCCCGGAGGTCGTCGTGGCGGAGGCGGTTGCTGAGCCTTCGGCCCCGGTGAGTGGGGTGCTGCCGTGGGTGTTGTCGGCCGGGTCCGCTGAGGCGCTGGGGGCGCAGGCGGAGCGGTTGGCGGGCGCGGTGGGTTCGCTTGACCCGGTGGATGTGGGCTGGTCGTTGGCGACCGGTCGGGCTGGGCTGGGGCATCGGGCTGTGGTGTGGGGACGTGACCGTGCCGAGCTGACGGCGGGGCTGGCGGATGTCGGCTCGTCGGGGGCGGTGGTCGAGGGCCGGCTCGCGGTGCTGTTCACGGGTCAGGGTGCGCAGCGGGCTCGGATGGGTGCGGAGCTGGCGGCCGAGTTCCCGGTGTTCGCACAGGCGTTGGACGAGGTGTGCGGGGCCTTTGACGGGCTGCTGCCGGAGTCTCTCGCTGAAGTGCTGCTTCATGAGCCTGATTTGCTGGACCAGACGGTCTTCACGCAGGCCGGTCTGTTCGCCGTAGAAGTGGCTCTCTATCGGCTGGCCGAGTCCTGGGGGGTGCGCCCGGACTTCGTCATGGGGCATTCGATCGGCGAGCTGACCGCCGCGTATGTGGCGGGGGTGTTCTCTCTGGAGGACGCCTGCCGGCTGGTCGCGGCCCGGGGCCGGCTCATGCAGGCGCTGCCCGGGGGCGGGGCGATGCTCGCCGTGCAGACCGGTGTCGAGGACGTACTCGCGGCAATAGGAGACCGGGTCGATCTGGCAGCGGTCAATGGGCCGACCTCGGTCGTCCTCTCCGGCCCTGAAACCGAGATCGAGGCCGTACGGGAGCGTTTCACGGAGGCCGGGGTCAAGACGCGGCGGCTGAAGGTCTCGCATGCCTTCCACTCCTCGCTGATGGAGCCGATGCTCGCCGACTTCGAGGAGATCGCCTCCGGTATCTCGTACGCGGAACCGCGGATCCCGATCGTGTCCAACGTGTCCGGACGTCCGGCGGGCGAAGAGATACGCACTCCCGCCTATTGGGTGCGGCATGTGCGGGAGGCGGTGCGTTTCGCCGATGGAGTCGCTTGGCTGGCCGATGCCGGAGTGACGAGGTTCCTGGAGCTGGGCCCGGACGCCACCCTGACCGCGATGGGCGCAGAGTGCGCGGAGGGCCTGTTCGTCCCCGCGACCCGCCGGGGCCACGACGAGGTCGAGACCTTCACCGCATCTCTCTCCCGCCTCTGGACCAGCGGTGCACACGTCGACTGGCCGGCCCTCTTCACCGGCCGCAACCCAACCCGCGTCGACCTCCCCACCTACCCCTTCCAACACCAGCGCTACTGGCTGGAGTCCAGCACCACCACGACCGACGTCAGCGGCGCCGGACTGTCCACCACGGACCATCCGCTGCTCGGCGCCGCCGTGAGCCTCGCCGGTGATGGCGGACTGGTCATGACCGGCTGCCTGTCCATCCGCACCCACGCCTGGCTCGCGGACCACGCGGTGTCGGGCACGGTCCTCTTCCCGGGCACCGGCTTCGTGGAACTGGCGATCCGGGCCGGGGACGAGGTCGGCTGCGGCCATCTCGCCGAACTGGCCCTCCAGGCACCGCTGCTCCTCCCCGAGCAGGGCGCCGTACAGGTCCAGGTCGTGGTCGGCGCCCCTGACGAGGACGGGCAGCGCTCGCTCACCGTCTACTCCCGGGGCGAGGAGTCGGGCCCGGAGGCCGCCTGGACCGCGCATGCGCAAGGCGTCCTCACGGATGCCCCGGCGACAGTCCCCGCCCACCTCACTGCATGGCCGCCCGAGGGCGCGGACCCGGTCGATGTGTCCGCCTTCTACGCCGAGGCGGAGACCGCTGGTTACGGCTACGGCCCCGCCTTCCGCGGCCTGACCGCCGCCTGGCGGCACGGTGACGAGATCTTCGCCGAAGTGGAGTTGCCGGAGACGGAAGACGCGACGGCATTCGGGATGCACCCGGCGCTGCTGGACTCCGCGCTGCATGCGCTGCTCGCGACCTCGGATTCACACACCGAGCTGCGGTTGCCGTTCCTCTGGGAGGGCGTCTCGCTCCTCGCCTCCGGCGCCACCGCCGCCCGCGTCCGCATCACCACCAGCGGCGAGAACACCCTCTCCGTCCTCCTCGCCGACGCCATGGGCGAGCCCATCGTCAGCGCCGACTCCCTGACGCTGCGGCCCCTCACGGCTGAGCAGCTGACCCCCACGGACACGGACTCCCTGTACCGGCTGACGTGGGAGAGCGCACCGCAGCCCGCCGACACCGACACGGTCGCCGACTGGGCCGTCCTCGGCCGGGACGGCGTGCTGCCGGGCGGGGCCGTTCCGCCATACGTCCTGTTCGCCCCGACCGCGGGCGGCGACGCCGAGGGAACCACCGCCGAGGTGCTGGCGCTGCTGCAGGGCTGGGTCGCCGATGAGAGGACGGCCGCCTCCTGGCTCGTGGTCGTCACACGCGGCGCGGTGGCCACCGGCGACGACGACGTCGTAGACCTGGCGACCGCACCCGTCTGGGGCCTCGTCCGGTCCGCGCAGTCCGAGTACCCCGGGCGGTTCCTCCTTCTCGACCTGGACCCGATCGGTGACGGTGACGATGACACCGTGGTACGGGCGGCGTTGGCCAGTGGTGAGCCGCAGGCGGCGGTCCGTGGGGGCCGGGTGCTGGTGCCGCGCCTGATACGTGCGGCGGATTCCGGCGAGAGCCTGACGGTTCCGTCCGACGCGTCCGCTTGGCGGCTGGACACCTCGCACAAGGGAACCCTCGACGGCCTCGCGCTGGTGCCGGCGCCCGACGCCTCCGCACCGCTCGCCGCAGGCCAGGTACGGATCGCCGTCCGCGCGGCCGGGGTGAACTTCCGTGACGTCCTGATCGGCCTCGGCATGTACCCGGGTGAGGCGTCGATCGGCAGTGAGATCGCCGGTGTGGTGGTGGAAGCCGCCGAGGACGTCACCGAGTTCGCGCCGGGTGACCGAGTCCTTGGTCTCGTGCCCCGCAGCTTCGGGCCGGTGGCCGTCGCCGACGCGCGTGTGCTGGCGCCGATTCCGGAGGGGTGGTCGTTCGAGCAGGCGGCTGCCGTACCGGTGGTGTTCCTGACCGCCTATTACGGCTTGGTCGATCTCGGTTCGGTTCTGCAGGGCGACACCGTGCTGGTGCATGCCGGTGCCGGTGGTGTCGGCATGGCGGCGATCCAGCTGGCGAAGCACTTCGGCGCCACGGTTCTCGCCACGGCCAGTCCCGGGAAGTGGGATGTGCTGCGGGGCCTCGGCCTCACCGACGAACAGATCGCCTCGTCCCGCGACTTGAGCTTCCGGGAGGCCTTCGTCGATGCCGGGGTGACCGTGGTGCTCAACTCGCTCGCCGGTGAGTACGTCGACGCCTCCCTCGCCCTGTTGACCTCCGGTGGCCGCTTCCTGGAAATGGGCAAGACGGACATCCGCGATGCGCGCCGGCTCGCCGACGGCGTCCAGTACACCGCCTTCGACATGCTGGACGCCGGTCCGGTCCGGATCGGCGAGATGCTGCGGACGCTGATGGGCCTGTTCGCGTCCGGTGCTCTCGTGCCGCTTCCGGTGCGGGCGTGGGATGTGCGCCGGGCCCGGGAGGCGTTCCGGTTCATGAGCCAGGCCCGGCACACCGGCAAGGTCGTGCTCACCATGCCGCGCCCCCTCGACCCGGACGGCACGGTGTTGATCACCGGCGGTACCGGCACCCTGGGTTCCCTCGTCGCCCGTCACCTCGCCACTCAGCACGGGATACGGCATCTGCTGCTCACCAGCCGCCAGGGACCCGACGCCCCGGGCGCCCCTGAACTCGTGGCTGAGCTTGAGCAATTGGGCGTCGCGGTGACCGTCGCCGCCTGTGACGTCTCCGACCGCGGCCAGCTCGCCGCCCTTCTCCACGGCCGCGATCTGACGGGCGTCGTCCATACCGCCGGAGTCCTTGCCGACGGCCTCATCACCGCCCTCACCCCCGAGCAGCTCACCACGGTCTGGCGACCGAAGGCCCAAGCCGCCCTCAACCTCCACGAGCTCACCCGCGACCACGATCTGGCCCTGTTCGCGCTGTACTCCTCCGCCTCCGGCGTCTTCGGCGGCGCCGGACAGGCCAACTACGCCGCCGCCAACACCTTCCTCGACGCCCTCGCCCACCACCGCCGCGCCCAAGGCCTGCCCGCCACCTCCCTCGCCTGGGGCCTGTGGGAGCAAGCCAGTGCGATGACGGGCGAGTTGGGACGGGCGGATCGTCAACGGCTGAGCAGGACGGGTGTCGCGCCGTTGCCGTCGGCGGAGGGTCTCGCGCTGCTGGACCGAGCCGTCGCCAGCACCGAGGCCGCACTGGTCCCCGTCCGCCTCGACCTCGCCGGACTGCGAGGCGCCGAGGCCGTACCCGCCGTACTGCGCGGCCTGGTCCGCACCGCGCCCACCCGGCGCTCGGCCTCCACCGCCGACGCGGCCACCGCGCTCACCGCGCGCCTGGCCGGGCTCAGCGGCTCCGAGCGGCGACGACACCTGGTGGATCTGGTGCGCCGAAGTGTCGCCGCGGTTCTGGGACACGCCTCCGAGCAGTCCGTCGACGTCGAACGCTCCTTCAAGGAGCAGGGCTTCGACTCCCTGACCGCCGTGGAACTGCGCAACCGCCTCAACACCGCGACCGGGCTGCGCCTCCCCACCGCCGTCGTCTTCGACCACCCCGACCCGGCCCGCCTCGCCGATCACCTGCATAGCGAACTGTGGGATGCGAAAGAAGAGTTGACCGTCCCCACATCACTCGCCCCGTCGGACGAGCCGATCGCCATCGTCGGGATGGCCTGCCGCTTCCCGGGCGGAGTGGCCTCGCCGGAGGACCTGTGGCGGCTGGTCGCCGAGGGGGTCGACACCATCGGTGCCTTCCCCGCCGACCGTGGCTGGGATCTGGACGGGGTCTACCACCCCGACCCGGCGCACCCCGGGACCAGCTACACCCGACAGGGCGGATTCCTGTACGACGCCGCCGAGTTCGACCCCGAGCCATTCGGGATCTCGCCGCGCGAGGCACTGGCCATGGACCCGCAGCAGCGGTTGCTGCTGGAGACGACCTGGGAGGCGTTCGAGCGGGCGGGGCTGCCGCCGACGTCGCTGCGCGGCAGCCGTACCGGTGTGTTCGCGGGGGTGGTGGCGACCGACTACGCGGCGCGCCTTGGGACCGTGCCCGGTGATGTCGAGGGCTACCTCGGTACCGGCAACACCTCCAGCGTGGCCTCCGGACGGCTCGCCTACACCTTCGGTCTGGAGGGGCCCGCGGTCACCGTCGACACGGCGTGCTCGTCGGCCCTCGTGGCACTGCATCTCGCGGCGCAGTCGCTGCGGCAGGGGGAGTGCGATCTCGCCCTCGCCGGGGGTGTCGCGGTGATGCCGTCGCCGTACATGTTCGTGGAGTTCAGCCGGCAGCGCGGGCTCGCCGCCGACGGGCGCTGCAAGGCGTTCTCGGCCGCGGCGGACGGCACGTCCTGGTCGGAGGGCGCGGGTGTGCTCGTGGTCGAGCGGCTGTCGGACGCGCTCCGCGAGGGGCACGAGGTGCTGGCGGTCGTGCGCGGGTCGGCGATCAACCAGGACGGTGCCTCCAACGGGCTGACCGCGCCCAACGGCCCGTCGCAGCAGCGGGTCATACGGCAGGCCCTCGCGGGCGCCGGACTGACCGTGGCCGATGTCGACGCGCTGGAGGCGCACGGCACCGGCACCGCCCTCGGTGACCCGATCGAGGCGGAGGCGCTGCTGGCCACGTACGGACAGGGACGGGACGCGGACCGGCCGCTGTGGCTCGGTTCGGTGAAGTCGAACATCGGGCACACCCAGGCCGCCGCCGGTGTCGCGGGTGTCATCAAGATGGTGATGGCGATGCGGGCGGGCGTGCTGCCGCGGACCCTGCACGCCGATGAGCCCACCCCGCATGTCGACTGGTCCGCGGGCGGCGTACGGCTGCTGACCGAGGGGCGGGAGTGGGCGGAGAACGGCCGGCCCCGTCGCGCCGGGGTGTCCTCCTTCGGCATCAGTGGGACCAACGCGCACGTCATCCTGGAGCAGGCGCCCGCGGCAGCCGAGATTCCCGCCACTGAGGAGCCGGGTGCCGCCCTTCTCCCGTGGGTGTTCTCCGGGCGGACGGAGGGCGCCCTGCGGGCCCAGGCGGAACGGCTCGCCGCCTTCACCGCCGAGATGCCCGGTCTCTCCGCCGGCGGTGTCTCCTTGTCGCTCGCCGCGACCCGCGCCGCCCTCGACCACCGGGCCGTCGTCCTCGCCGAGGACAGCGACGGGTTCCGGCGGGGCCTCGCGGCCGTCGCCTCGGGTGCCCGTGCGCCGGAGGCGGTCACCGGGGTTGCCTCCGACGGCTCCCTCGCCGTGCTCTTCACCGGGCAGGGCAGCCAACGGGTCGGCATGGGGCGGGAGTTGTACGACGCCTTTCCCGCCTTCGCGCGCGCCTTCGACGCCGTATGCGAAGCGCTCGACGCCCATCTCGAACGGCCGCTGCGGGAGGTGTTGTTCGCGGAGCCGGGGACTGCGGACGCGGAGCTGTTGGACCGTACCGAATGGGCCCAGCCCGCTCTCTTCGCGGTCGAGGTGGCCCTGTTCCGGCTGGTCGAGCAGTGGGGTGTCCGGGCCGACCACGTCGCCGGGCACTCCGTCGGAGAGCTGGCCGCCGCCCATGTGGCCGGGGTGCTCTCGCTCGCCGACGCCGCCGAACTGGTCGTCGCGCGCGGGCGGTTGATGCAGTCGATGCCCGACGACGGAGTCATGCTCTCCGTGCGGGCGGGCGAGGACGAGGTCCGGGAGTCACTCACCGGCCACGAGGGTGCCGTCGGCGTGGCCGCCGTCAACGGGCCCGCCTCCGTGGTGATCGCGGGGGACCGGGAGACCGTCGCCGAACTGGACGCCCTGTGGCGCGCACGCGGCCGTAAGACCAAGTTCCTGCGGGTCAGCCACGCCTTCCACTCCCCGCACATGGACGGGATGCTCGCCGAGTTCGGTACCGTCGCCGCCGGGCTCGACTACGCCGAACCCCGCCTCCCGGTCGTCTCCAACGTCACGGGCGCGGGCGCCGCACCGGGCGAGCTGGGCACCCCCGAGTACTGGGTACGGCATGTCCGGGAGACCGTCCGCTTCCGCGACGGCGTGCGCTGGCTGCGCGAGCAGGGCGTGACGGCCTTCCTGGAGCTGGGCCCCGACGGGGTCCTGACCGCCATGGCCGACGAGTGCCTCGAAGAGCCCGCGCTGCTGCTGCCCGCCCTGCGCAAGGACCAGCCGGAAGCGGCGACGCTGCTACGGGCCCTGGCGAGTCTGTACGTCAACGGCGGCACCGTCGACTGGGCGGCGCTCCACGACGGCGGCACCGCCCGGCGGGTGGAACTGCCCACGTACCCGTTCCAGCGCTCCCGTTACTGGCTGGAGTCCGCCCGCCGTACGGACTCGGACACCGTCGACGCCCGTTTCTGGGAGCTGGTCGAGAACCAGGACGCCGCCGCTCTCGCCACCGCGCTGGACCTCGGCACGGACCCCGGCGAACTGGGGGCCCTGCTCCCGGCTCTGGCCTCCTGGCGGCGCGGCGAGCGGGACCGCTCCACCCTGGACGCCTGGCGCTACCGCACGGTGTGGAAGCCCGTCACCGCCCTCGGCTCCGGTCGTCTGGACGGTACGTGGCTGGCCGTGCTGCCGGACGACGAGCCGACGCCGGTTCCCGACGCCCTCGGTGCCCTTGACGCTCTCCGGGTCCTCGACGCTCTCCGTGCCCTCGGCGCCGACGTCGTCGAGGTCCGCTTGTCCGCGGAGGCGCTGCGACTCGGGACCGGGCATGTCGCCGGGTTGCTGCGGGACGCGGCGCCCGACGTCCGTGGCGTGCTCTCCCTGCTGCCCGGCAGCCATCCGCTCGGCGCCACGCTGACGCTGCTCCAGGCCCACGTGGCCGCCGGTCTCGACGCCCCGCTGTGGTGTGTCACCCGGGGCGCCGTCGCCGTCACGCCCGACGAGCGGATCGCCGACCCCGCGCTCGCCCAGGTGTGGGGCCTGTGCCGGGTCTTCGGGCTGGAACACGCGCCGCTCTGGGGCGGTCTGGTCGATCTCCCGGCCACCGTGGACGAGCGGGCCGCCGCCCGGTTCGCCGCCGTCCTCGCCGGTACCGACGGGGAGGACGAGTGCGCCGTGCGCCCCTCGGGGACCTTCCTGCGCCGCCTGACCCGCGCCACCACGACCGGCACCCGGCCCGCTGTTGAGTGGAAGCCCGGTGGCACGGTCCTGATCACCGGCGGCACCGGTGGACTCGGCGCCCACATCGCGCGGTGGCTGGCCCGGAACGGCGCCGAGGACCTCGTGCTGACCAGTCGGCGCGGCCCCGACGCGCCCGGCGCGGCCGAACTCACCGCCGAGCTGACCGCACTCGGCGCCCAGGTCTCCGTCGTCGCCTGCGACATCGCCGACCGGGACGCCGTCGCCGCGCTCCTCGACACCCTGCCCGGACGCCGGCCGCTCAGCACCGTCGTCCATGCGGCGGGCATCGGCCACTTCACCGCCGTAGCAGATCTGACGCAGGATCAACTCGCGGAGGTGCTGGCCGCCAAGGCGGACGGTGCCGACCATCTCGACGCGCTGCTCGGCGACCGGGAGTTGGACGCCTTCGTGCTGTTCTCGTCCATCGCCGGGGTGTGGGGCAGTGGCCAGCAGGCAGGGTACGCCGCCGCCAACGCCCATCTCGACGCCCTCGCCCAGGATCGCCGGGCACGTGGCCTCACCGCGACCGCCGTGTCCTGGGGTGCCTGGGCCGACGGCGGTATGGCCGACGGCGAGATGACCACGCACCTGGCCCGCCGCGGTATCCGGGTGATGCGGCCCGAACTGGCCGTCGCCGCGCTCCAGCAGGCGCTGGACCGGAACGACACCACTGTCACCGTCGCCGATGTCGACTGGGAACGCTTCGTCCCGGCCTACACCGCCACCCGGCACCGCCCGCTCATCACCGAACTGCCCGAGACCGAAGCGCACTTGACCTCCTCGACGATGGAGGCCGACGGCGAGTTCGCCCGCAAGCTCGCCGGACGCGCCCCGCAGGAGCAGGAGCGTCTGCTCACGGAGACCGTGCTCAGCGAGGTCGCGGCCGTCCTCGGCCACGGCGACACCGCCGGCCTCCAGCCCGCCCGCGCCTTCAAGGATCTCGGCTTCGACTCGCTGACCGCCGTCGAACTGCGGAGCCGGCTGGCCACCGCCACCGGACTGCGGCTGCCGTCCACGCTGGTCTTCGACCACCCGACCCCGGCCGCGCTCGCCGCCCACCTGCGCGGCGAACTCCTGGGCGCCGACGACGAGGTGACGGTCCCCACCGCCCAGGTCCGTACGGACGAGCCGATCGCGATCGTCGGCATGGCCTGCCGCTACCCGGGCGGGGTCACCTCGCCGGAGGACCTGTGGCGGCTGGTCATCGAACAGGGCGACGCCATCGGACCCTTCCCCGCCGACCGCGGCTGGGACGTCGAGACGCTGTACGACCCGGACGGGCACCGCCCGGGTACCTCCTACCTCCGCGAAGGCGGCTTCCTCTACGACGCCGCCGGATTCGACGCCGAGTTCTTCGGGATCTCGCCGCGCGAGGCGCTGGCCATGGACCCGCAGCAGCGGTTGCTGCTGGAGCTGTCCTGGCAGGCGCTGGAGCGGGCCGGGCTGCCCCCGACCCGGCTGCACGGCTCGGCCACGGGACTGTTCGTCGGCTCCAACGGCCAGGACTACGCCGCCCTGTTGGGCCGTACGCCTGAAGCCGTCGCCGGATACCAGGCCACTGGAAGTGCCGCCGCCGTCGTCTCCGGCCGCATCGCCTACGCGCTCGGCCTCGAGGGCCCGGCCGTCACCGTCGACACGGCGTGCTCGTCGTCGCTGGTCGCCCTGCACATGGCCGTGCAGTCGCTGCGCAACGGCGAGTGCGAGCTGGCGCTCGCGGCCGGGGTGACGATCATGTCGACGCCCGGGGCCTTCGTGGAGTTCAGCCGCCAGCGCGGGCTCGCCGCCGACGGCCGTTGCAAGCCCTTCGCCGAGTCGGCGGACGGCACCGGCTGGTCGGAGGGCGCCGGAGTGCTCGTGGTCGAGCGGCTGTCCGACGCGGTCCGCAACGGCCACCAGGTGCTGGCGGTCGTGCGCGGCTCGGCCATCAACCAGGACGGCGCGTCCAACGGGCTCACCGCCCCTAACGGCCCCTCCCAGCAACGCGTCGTACGGCAGGCCCTGGCCGCCGCCGGACTCACCGCCGCCGACGTCGACGCCGTCGAGGCGCACGGCACGGGCACGACGCTGGGCGACCCCATCGAGGCGCAGGCGCTGATCGCCACCTACGGCAGGGCCCGGGACGCCGAACAGCCGCTCTGGCTCGGCTCGGTGAAGTCCAACATCGGCCACACCCAGGCCGCGGCCGGGGTCGCCGGGGTGATCAAGATGGTGATGGCGATGCGCGAGGGCGTCCTGCCGCCGTCCCGGCACGCCGAGGAGCCCACCAGCCACGTCGACTGGTCCGACGGAACCGTCGCCCTGCTCGACCGGCCCGTGCCCTGGGAGCGGGGCCGCACCGGACCGCGGCGGGCCGGTGTCTCCGCCTTCGGGATGTCCGGCACGAACGCCCACGTCATCCTGGAGGAGGCACCGCCGGGGGCGGCCCCGAGCGGCCCGGTGATCGTCTCCGGGCCGGCGGGACTGTCCGGGTCCCCGGTGCTGCCGCTGGCTCTGTCGGCCCGTACCGACGAGGCGTTGACCGCGCAGGCGGACCACCTCGCGGGCGTAGTGGCGGACAGCGATCCGGTCGACGTCGGCTGGAGCCTGCTCACCACCCGCTCCCCCCTGGAGCGTCGCGCGGTGGTGTGGGGTGCCGGCGCGGACGAACTGGCCTCTTCTCTACGGGCGTTGGCCTCCGGTGCGGCCACCGCGCACGCCGTCACCGGAACCGCCTCCGAGGCGGGCGGCGGGCACGTGTTCGTCTTCCCGGGGCAGGGGTCGCAGTGGCTGGGGATGGGGCGGGGGCTGTTGGAGTCCTCGCCGGTGTTCGCGGCGCGTGTCGCGGAGTGTGAGGCGGCGCTCGGGCCCTTTGTGGACTGGTCGTTGACGGAGGTGTTGCGCGGCGAGGACGACGCGTGGATGCGGCGGGTCGATGTCGTCCAGCCTGTGCTGTGGGCGGTCATGGTGTCGCTGGCTGCGGTGTGGGAGTCGCTCGGCATCGAGCCGGCCGCTGTTATCGGGCATTCGCAGGGTGAGATCGCGGCCGCGGCTGTCGTCGGTGCGCTGAGCTTGGAGGACGCGGCTCGAGTTGTGGCGCTGCGGTCTGCTGCGATACGCGATGAACTCGCCGGTCGCGGTGGAATGTTGTCGCTGGCGACGGGCGCCGATCAGGCGTCGGCGTGGGTGGAGCCGTACGGCGAGCGCGTCGCGGTGGCCGTCTACAACGGTCCCGATGCCACGGTCGTCGCCGGTGACCCGGAGGCCTTGGACGAGATCGCGGCTCTCGCCGAAGCCGGTGGTGTCCGCGCCCGCCGCGTTCCGGTGGACTACGCCTCGCACTCCGCGCAGGTCGAGGACATCCGGGAGCGGCTGCTGGAGGCGCTCGCGCCGGTGGTGCCGCAGGTCTCCCGGGTGCCGGTGATATCGACGGTCAGCGGTGAGGTGCTGGACACCTCGGCGATGGATGCCTCCTACTGGTACGAGGGCCTGCGTCAGCCGGTGCGCTTCACCGAAGCGGTCCAACACGCCCTCGGTCAGGGCCACTTCCGGTTCGTCGAGGTCAGCGCCCATCCTGTACTGACCATGGGCGTCCAGGCCATCGCGGAGGCCGGGGAGAAGCCGGTCACCGTGGTCGGCACCCTGCGAAGGGACGAGGACGAGAACGCCCGCTTCATCGCCGGTGCGGCCGAATTGTGGGTCACCGGCGCCGACATCGACTGGTCCGCCGTCTACGCGGGCCGCCCCGCCACTCGCGTCGACCTGCCGACGTACGCCTTCCAGCACCGCCGCTACTGGCTGGAGGCCGACGAGGACACCACCGCCCCCGCCACCACGCTGGACGCCGACTTCTGGGAGGCCGTCGAGAGCCAGGACATGGACGCGCTCACCGGGTTCGGCGGTGAGCGGGACGCCTGGCGTGCGGTGCTGCCGGAGCTCGCCTCCTGGCGGCGGCGCCGGCGTGAGCTGTCCACTGTGGACGGCTGGCGGTACCGGGTCGCCTGGAAGCAGCAGCCCGACACCGACGCCCCGGCCACCCTGTCCGGCCGCTGGCTCCACCTGACCCCCGAGGGCGCCGGAGGCGACTGGTGCGACGGTCTCGCCGCGCTGCTCACCGAGCGTGGCGCGGACGTGGTGAGCGTGCCCGTGCCGCCCGGCGGCGCCGACCGGGCACTGGTCGCCCGGCTGTTGACCGACGCGGCCGGGGAAGTGGGCGTGACCGGTGTGCTCTCCAGCCTGGCGCTGGCCGACGAACGGCCCGCCGACGGCCACCCCATGGTCGCCGAGGGCGTCGCCGCCACCCTCGCCCTGATCCAGGCCGTCACCGACACCGGACTCGCCGCCCGCGTCTGGTGCGTCACCCGTGGCGCCGTCGCCACCGGCTACGGCGACGAGATCACCCACCCCGTCCAGGCCGAGGTCTGGGGCATGGGCCGGGTCGCCGCGCTGGAACTGCCCAACCAGTGGGGCGGCATCCTAGATCTGCCCGCCGACCTCGACGACGAGCGGGTCCGCCGCCGGATCGTGGCCGTGCTCGCGCAACAGGACACGATCGAGCACGACCAGGTCGCCGTACGGACCGTGGGGCTCCTCGCCCGCCGGATGGTGCCCGCACCACTGCCGTCCGAAGGGCCGGTACGGGACTGGAAGCCACGCGGCACGGCGATCGTCACCGGCGGCACCGGGCTGCTCGGCGGCATCCTCGCCCACTGGCTCGCCCGCAACGGCGCCGAGCACCTCGTCCTCACCAGCAGGCGGGGCATGGACGCCCCCGGCGCCGCCGAACTGCGGGCGCAGCTGGAGGAGTCGGGGGCCAGGGTCACCGTCGCCGCCTGCGATGTCACCGACCGCGCCGCGCTCGCCTCGCTCATCGACGGGCTCGACGCGGCCGGCGAGGACATCCGTGCCGTGTTCCACACCGCGGTCCTGTACGAGCTCGGCGCTCTCGCCGAAACCACCCTCGACCAGTACGGCAACGTCATCGACGCCAAGATCACCGGAGCCCGGACGCTCGCCGACCTGCTCGGCGAGCGGGAGCTGGACGCCTTCGTCGTCTACTCCTCCGTCGCCGCCCTGTGGGGCAGCGGCGACCACGGCGCCTACTCCGCCGCCAACGCCCACCTCGACGCCTGGGCGCTCGGCCAACGGGCCCGCGGGGTGCCGGTCACCGCCGTCGCCTGGGGCATCTGGGACGCCGTCAACGAGCGCGACAGCCGGGACGCCGCCGAACGGCCCGTCCTCAACCGGCGCGCCCAGCGCCAGGGCCTGCCCCTCATCGACCCCGAACTCGCCCTCACCGCCTTCCAACAGGTGCTCGACCACGACGAGGTCAACGTGGCCGTCGCCGACGTCGAATGGCAGCGTTTCACCCAGCTGTTCACCTCGGCCCGGGACACCCACTTCCTGGACGACCTCCCACAGGCCCGGCCGTACCTGCCCACGCCGGGCGAGCCCGCCGCCGTCAGCCAGGCGGGTGCCTCGGAACTGCTCGGCCGACTGCGCGGACTGCCCGCGGGCGAACAGGAGCGCGAGCTGCTGGAGTTGGTCCGCGCCCAGGCCGCTGCCGTGCTCGGCCACAGCGGCCCCGCGACCATCGACCCGGAGCGCGCCTTCAAGGAGCTCGGCTTCGACTCGCTCACCGCCGTCGAACTGCGCAACCGGCTCGGCGCCGCCACCGGCCTCGCCCTGCCCACCACCCTCGTTTTCGAACACCCCACCGCCACCGCCGTCGTCGCCCTGCTCCGCCGCGAACTGGCCCTGGACGGCGCCATCGAGACCCTCGGAGCCACCGGGGACGTCCTCACCGAACTCGGCCGGCTCGAAGAGGCGCTGGCCGCCGCCACCCCCGACACCGACACCCGCCTCAAGCTCACCCGGCAGCTCCAGAGCCTCCTGGTGCGGCTGACCGACGACGACGGAACCGGCGCCGACAGCGCCGACGACGAGGCCGACCTCGAAGCCGCCACCGCGGACGAGATGTTCGCCCTCATCGACCGCGAATTCGGTACGTCCTGACACCCGCCCCCCGGCCCCATGACCGACGACCGCCCCCGATCCGACCGACGACCGCCCAGCACCCTGGAGATGTCGACGATGGCGCAGAACGAAGCGAAGCTCCTCGAATACCTCAAGCGGGTCACCAACGACCTGCGCCAGGCCCAGAGCCGCCTCGCCGCCGCCGAGGAGAAGGACCGCGAGCCGATCGCCGTCGTCGGCATGGCCTGCCGCTACCCGGGCGGCGTCGACTCACCCGAAGCGCTGTGGCGGCTCGTCGGCGAAGGGGCCGACGCCATCGGCGGGCTCCCCGACAACCGCGACTGGGACCTGGACAACCTCTACGACCCCGACCCGGACCGGCACGGCAGGAGCTACGTCCGCGAGGGCGGATTCCTGTACGACGCCGACCGGTTCGACGCGGCACTGTTCGGCATCTCCCCGCGTGAGGCGATGGCCATGGACCCGCAGCAGCGGATCCTGCTGGAGGTGGTGTGGGAGGCCTTCGAGCGGGCCGGGGTCCCCGTCAGCTCCCTGCGCGCCACCGCCACCGGCGTCTTCGTCGGCTGCAACCCGCTCGACTACCGCTCCGGCATCCACGAGGTCCCCGAGGGCTTCGAGGGCCACCTCGTCACCGGCAGCGCGAGCAGCATCGTCTCCGGCCGGATCGCCTACACCTTCGGCCTCGAAGGCCCCGCCGTCACCCTCGACACCGCCTGCTCCTCCTCACTGACCGCCCTTCACCTCGCCGCGCAGTCGCTGCGCCACGAGGAGTGCGGACTCGCGGTCGCCGCGGGCGTCGCCATCATGTCCACCTCCGACGAGTTCACCGGCTGGAGCCGGCAGCGCGGCCTCGCCGCCGACGGCCGCTGCAAGGCCTTCGCCGCCGACGCCAACGGCATGGGCCTGGCCGAGGGCGCCGGCGTCCTCGTCCTCGAACGGCTCTCCGACGCCCGCCGCAACGGCCACCGCGTCCTCGGCCTGCTCAAGGGCTCCGCCCTCAACCAGGACGGCGCCTCCAACGGCCTGACCGCGCCGAGTGGTCCGGCCCAGCAGCGCGTCATCCGGCAGGCCCTCCTCAACTGCCGCCTCAACCCCGCCGACGTGGACGCGGTGGAGGCACACGGCACCGGGACCCCGCTGGGCGACCCCATCGAGGCGCGGGCGCTGCTGGCCACCTACGGGCAGGGGCGGGACCCGGAGCGGCCGTTGTGGCTGGGGTCGATCAAGTCGAACATCGGGCACGCGCAGGCCGCCGCCGGCATGGCGGGCGTCATCAAGATGCTGATGGCCATGCGGGAGGGCGTGCTGCCGCGCACCCTGCACGTGGCCGAACCCACCCCGCACGTGGACTGGACGGCCGGTGCCGTACGGCTGCTGACCGAGCCGACCCCCTGGCCGGAGACCGGCCGCCCGCGGCGGTGCGCTGTTTCCGCGTTCGGCATCAGCGGCACGAACGTGCATGTGGTGCTGGAAGGGGCGGCGGAGACCGCTCCGGACAGCGGGTCTACCGAACCTGACGGCAGGTCTTCCGCCGAGGCGAGCGGCATCGTGCCCTGGGTGCTGTCGGCCGGCTCCGCGGAGGCGCTGACGGCGCAGGCCGGGCGGCTCGCGGACGCGGTGGACGGGCTTCGTCCGGTGGACGTGGGCTGGTCCCTGGCGACCGGGCGGGCCGCACTGGCGCATCGGGCGGTCGTGTGGGGGCGGGACACTGCCGAGCTGACGGCGCGGCTGGGCTCGGTGGAGTCCCCGGGCGCGGTCGCCGACGGCCGGCTCGCGGTGCTGTTCACCGGCCAGGGGGCGCAGCGGGCGCGGATGGGCGCGGAACTCGCGGTCGAGTTCCCGGTGTTCGCGCGTGCGCTGGACGAGGTGTGCGCCGGATTCGAGGGTCTGCTGCCAGGGTCGCTGACGGAGGCGCTGTCGGACGAGTCCGACGGCTCGCTGGACCGCACGGTGTACACCCAGGCAGGTCTGTTCGCGGTCGAGGTCGCCCTCTACCGGCTCGCGGAGTCCTGGGGCGTCCGCCCGGACTTCGTGATGGGGCATTCGGTGGGGGAGCTGACCGCCGCTCACGTGGCCGGGGTGTTCTCGCTGGAGGACGCCTGCCGTCTGGTGGCGGCCCGGGGCGGCCTGATGGACGCGCTGCCCTCGGGCGGGGCGATGCTCGCGGTGCGGGCCGAGGTGGCCGAGGTCCGGAGCGTCCTCGCCTCCCTCGGCGACGCGGTGGACGTGGCGGCGGTCAACGGGCCCGCCTCCGTGGTCGTGTCGGGCTCCGAGGCGAACGTCGAGATCGTGCGCGAACGCTTCGAGCTGGCGGGGGTCAAGACACGGCGGCTCAAGGTCGCCCACGCCTTCCACTCCTCGCTGATGGAACCGATGCTGGCCGAGTTCGCACGGGTCGCCGCCGAGATCTCGTACGACGCACCGCGCGTCCCGGTCGTGTCCAACGTGTCCGGACGGGTGGCCGACGAGGAGATACGCACCCCCGAGTACTGGGTGCGGCACGTCCGGGAGGCGGTGCGGTTCGCGGACGGCATGGAGTGGCTCGCCGACGCGGGAGTGAGCAGGTTCCTGGAACTGGGCCCGGACGCCACGCTGACGTCGATGGGCGCCGGCTGCGTGGACGGCCTGTTCGTCGCCGCCACCCGCCGGGGGCACGGTGAGGTCGAGACGTTCACCGGGGCGGTGTCCCGCCTGTGGGCGAGCGGCGTCGACGTCGACTGGGCCGCACTGTTCTCCGGGCGCGACCCGCACCCGGTCGACCTGCCGACGTACGCCTTCCAGCGCGAGCGCTACTGGCTCCACGTCACGGGCGGCTCCAGTGACCCCGCCGGGCTGGGGCTCGGCGAGGCCGGGCATCCGTTGCTGGGCGCGGCGGTGGGTCTCGCCGCCGACGGCGGGGTCGTCCTGACCGGACGGCTCTCCCTGCGCTCCCACCCTTGGCTCGCGGACCACGCCGTCGCCGGGACGGTCCTCTTCCCGGGCACCGGCTTCGTCGAGCTGGCGATCCGCGCCGCCGACGAGGTCGGGTGCGCGAGCGTGCGGGAGCTGACGCTCCAGGCGCCGCTGGTCCTGCCCGAACAGGGCGGCGTACAGGTCCAGGTCGTGGTCGGTCCCCCGGAGGAGGACGGACAGCGCTCCCTGGCCGTCTACTCCCGACCGGAGGACGCGGGCCCGGACTGGACCGCGCACGCCGAAGGCGTCCTGGCCGAGACATCGGCCACCGCCCCCGCCGACCTGACCGCCTGGCCGCCGGAGGGCGCGGAGCCGGTCGACGTCTCCGGTTTCTACGCCGAGGCCGAGGCCGTGGGTTACGGCTACGGCCCCGCCTTCCGGGCCATGACCGCCGCCTGGCGGCGCGGCGTGGAGGTCTTCGCCGAAATCACGCTCCCCGAACCCGCCCGCACGGACGCCACCTCCTACGGCCTCCACCCGGCCCTCCTCGACGCGGCCCTGCACCCACTCGGCGTCCTCACCGAGGCCGGCGAAGGCGACGAAGCCGGCAGGAGCGACGCAGCCGACCCCGAGGCCCACACCATCCGCGTCCCTTTCGCCTGGCGGGACGTCACCCTGTACGCCTCCGGAGCTGGGCAGGTCCGGGTCGCCCTCACACCCGGCGGCCCCGACGGAACGGTCCCGGCGGTCACCGTCGCCGACCCGGCCGGGAGCCCAGTGCTCACCGCCGCCTCCCTCACCCTGCGCCCGCTGAGCGCCGAACAGCTCCCGGCCGCCCCCGTCCACGGCGACCGGCTCTTCCGCCTCGACTGGCGGCCCCTCGAAGCCGCCGTACCCGAGACCGCGCACGACGAGGCCTGGGCGACCCTCGGCCCCGACCCGCTGGGGCTCGGCGCCGGCCTCCAGTACGCCGGTACGACCGTCTCGGCCTACGCCGACCTGGCCGCCCTCACCGCCGTACTCGACGCGGGCGTCCCCGCGCCCCCCGTGGTCCTGCTCCCCTGCGCCGCCCCCGGCGGCCGGACCCCGCAGGACGCCGAGCCCGCGCACGACGCCGTGCAGGCCACCCTCGCGGCGCTGCGGGACTGGCTCGCCGAGCCCCGGCTCGCCGACACCCGCCTCGTCGTCGTCACCTCCGGCGCCGTGGCCACCCGCACCGGCGAGGACGTCACCGATCTCGCCCACGCCCCGCTGTGGGGGCTCCTGCGCACCGCGCAGAACGAACACCCCGACCGCTTCCTCCTGGTGGACACGGTCGGCGAACCCGAGTCACTGGCCGACGCCGTACGCGCCGCCCTCGCCGCGGGGGAGCCGCAGTTCGCCCTGCGCGGGGACCAGGTCCTGGTGCCCCGGCTGGCCCGCTGGACCCCGACGGCCCAGGGAACTGTCTGGCGCGCCGACGGCACCGTGCTCATCACCGGCGGCCTGGGCACCCTCGGCACCCTCGTCGCCCGCCACCTGGCCGGGGAACACGGCGTGCGCCGGCTCCTGCTCACCAGCCGCTCGGGCACCGACTCCCCGGGCGCGGAGGCACTCGTGGCCGACCTGGCCCGGCTCGGCGCCGACGCCGAGGTGATCGCCTGCGACGTCGCCGACGCCGGCGAACTGGCCGCCCTGTTCGACAAGATCTCCGAGGACCATCCGCTGACCGCGGTGGTGCACGCCGCCGGGGTGGTCGACGACGCCGTCCTGTCCGCCCTCACCCCCCAGCAGGTCGAGGCCGTGCTGCGCCCCAAGGTGGACGCGGCCCTCGCCCTGCACTCCCTCACCCGCGACCTGGACCTCTCGGCCTTCGTCCTGTTCTCCTCCACCGCGAGCGTCCTGGGCGGTCCGGGCCAGGCCAACTACGCGGCCGCCAACGCCTTCCTGGACGCCCTCGCCCACCACCGCCGGGCCCATGGCCTGCCCGCCACCTCCATCGCCTGGGGACTGTGGGGGGAGACCAGCGGCATGACCGGCCGACTCCACCGGGCCGACCTGGACCGCATCACCCGCTCCGGGCTCGCCCCGCTCTCCTCCCCGGTCGCCCTCGACCTGCTCGACCGTGCGGGCGCGAGCGACGACGCCCTGCTCGTCGCGGCCGAACTCGCCATGGCCACCCTGCGCCGCAACGCCCGCGCGGGACTGGTGCCCCCAGTGCTCGGCGGCATCGTCCCCACCCCGGCGCGGCGCGCCTCCGCCCAGCAGGCCGACACGGACGGCCCCAGCCTGGCCCGGCAGCTGGCCGGCAAGGACACGAAGGAGCGGCTGGCCTTCCTCCAGGATCTGGTGCGCCGCCATGTGACCGAGGTGCTGGCCCACGGCAGCACCGCCGCCCTCGACGCCGACCGCGACTTCTCCGACCTCGGCTTCGACTCGCTCACCGCGGTCGAGCTCCGCAACCGGCTGGGCGGCGTGACCGGACTGCGGCTGCCCACCAGCCTCGTCTTCGACTACCCCAGCCCCCGCGCGCTCGCCGCCCACCTGGAGAGCCGACTCGCCCCCGACGACACCGAACGGGCCACCGTTCTGGCCGAGTTGGAGCGGCTGGAGGCGGCCCTCGCCGCCGCACCCCCGACCGCCGAGGGCCGCACCGCGCTGCTCAAACGACTCCAGTCGATGGTCTGGCGGCTGGAGGAGGACGGCACCGCGCCGGCCGAGGAGCCGACGGCCGCGACCGGGATCGACGAGGCCACCGACGACGAGATGTTCGCCCTGATCAACAAGGAACTCGGCCTCGGCTGACCACCGCACAGCTCCCCGCCCGACCCACACCCCTCCTGGAGACGAAGGCAGATGTCCGGCAACGAAGCCAAGCTCCGTGAGTACCTCAAGTTGGTCACCGCCGACCTCCAGGAGACCCGACAGCGCCTGCAGCGGACCGAGGCCAAGAGCAGGGAGCCCATCGCGATCGTCGGCATGGCCTGCCGCTACCCGGGCGGGGTGGCCTCGGCCGACGAGCTGTGGCGGCTGGTCGCGGAGGGCGGCGACGGCATCACGCCCTTCCCCGTCAACCGCGGCTGGGCAGAGGACCTGTACGACCCCGACCCGGACACCCACGGCAAGAGCTACGTCGTCGAGGGCGGCTTCCTGCACGACGCCGACCTGTTCGACGCCGGATTCTTCGGCATCTCGCCGCGCGAGGCGCTGGCCATGGACCCTCAGCAGCGACTGCTCCTGGAGACCGGCTGGGAGGCCTTCGAACACGCCGGTGTCGCCCCCGGCGCGCTGCGCGGCAGCCGTACGGGTGTCTTCGTCGGCGCCTCCGGCTTCGGCTACCTCACCGACATGCTTCATGTCCCCGAGCAGGTCAGCGGCTTCTCCCTGACCGGCAACGCCACCAGCGTCCTCACCGGCCGGCTCGCCTACACCCTGGGCCTGGAGGGCCCGGCGGTCACGGTCGACACGGCCTGCTCGTCCTCGCTGGTGGCGCTCCACCTGGCGGCGCAGTCCCTGCGGAACGGCGAGTGCGACCTCGCCCTGGCCGGCGGTGTCACCGTCATGCCGAGCCCCGGCGTCTTCGTCGAGTTCAGCCGCCAGCGCGGACTCGCGGCGGACGGCCGCTGCAAGCCGTTCGCGGCGGCCGCGGACGGCACCGGCTGGTCCGAGGGCATCGGCGTCCTGGTGGTGGAGCGGATGTCCGACGCCCGCGCCAAGGGTCACCGGGTCCTCGCCGTCGTGCGCGGCTCGGCGGTCAATCAGGACGGCGCCTCCAACGGCCTCACGGCGCCGAACGGCCCCTCCCAGCAGCGAGTGATCCGCGCGGCCCTGGAGAACGCCCGCCTCACGCCCGCCGACGTGGACGCGGTGGAGGCGCACGGCACGGGCACGACGCTGGGCGACCCGATCGAGGCCCAGGCTCTGCTGGCGACATACGGCGAAGGGCGGGACGCTGACCGGCCGTTGTGGCTGGGCTCGGTGAAGTCGAACATCGGGCACACCCAGGCCGCGGCCGGTGTCGCGGGTGTCATCAAGACGGTGATGGCCCTGCGGGCGGGTGTGCTGCCGCGCAGCCTGCACGTGGATGAGCCGACCCCGCACGTCGATTGGTCGGACGGTGGCGTCTCCGTCCTCACCGAGTCGCGGAGTTGGGAGGGGAGCGGTGAGGACGGCTTCCGCCGGGCGGCCGTCTCCTCCTTCGGCATCTCCGGGACGAACGCCCATGTGGTTCTGGAGGAGGCGGCCGTCGAGGCCGGGCCGGTGATGGTGTCCGGTTCCGGTGGACTGTCGGGGTCCCCTGTGGTGCCGTGGCTCGTGTCGGGGCGCACTCCTGAGACCTTGGCCGCCCAGGCGCAGCGGCTGGTGGGGGTGTCCGGTGACGCGGCGGACGTGGGGTGGAGCCTGTGGTCCTCGCGTACGGCACTGGAGAGCCGTGCGGTCGTGTGGGGCCGGGAGTCCGCTGAGCTGAGGGCGGGGCTTGAGGCTCTGGCGTCCGGTGGCGTGGCGGGGAATGTGGTCTCGGGGACGGCTGTGGCTTCCGGTGCGCCGGTCTTCGTGTTCCCGGGGCAAGGGGCGCAATGGTTGGGGATGGGGCAGGGGTTGCTGGAGTCCTCGCCGGTGTTCGCGGCGCGGATCGGGGAGTGCGAGACCGCTCTTGAGCCCTTTGTCGACTGGTCGTTGACGGAGGTGCTGCGCGGCGAGGACGACGCCTGGATGGGCCGAGTGGATGTGGTCCAGCCGGTGCTGTGGGCGGTCATGGTCTCGCTGGCGGCGGTGTGGGAGTCGCTCGGGGTCGAACCGGCCGCGGTGATCGGGCATTCGCAGGGAGAGATCGCGGCTGCGGCGGTCGTGGGCGCGCTCAGCCTGGAGGACGCGGCTAGGGTCGTGGCCCTGAGGTCGGCGGCCATCCGCGACGAACTCGCCGGTCGTGGTGGGATGTTGTCCCTGGCGACCGGTCCGGAGCAGGCGTCGGCCTGGGTTGAGCCGTACGGCGATCGCGTCGCGGTGGCGGTCTACAACGGGCCGGAGGCCACGGTTGTTGCCGGTGATCCGGAGGCGCTGGACGCGATTGCCGAGGTGGCGGAGAGCGCTGGTGTGCGGGCCCGGCCGGTCCCCGTGGATTACGCCTCGCACTCCGCGCACATCGAGGACATCAAGGCGAAGCTGCTGGACGTCCTGGCCCCTGTGGTGCCGCGAACGTCCCGGATCCCGCTGATCTCCACCGTCACCGGCGGGGTGTTGGACACGGCGGCGATGGACGCGTCGTACTGGTACGAGGGGCTGCGTCAGCCCGTCCGTTTCACGGACGCGGTCCAGGAGGCCGTCGATCAGGGCGACTTCCGGTTCGTCGAGGTCAGCGCGCACCCCGTCCTGACCATGGGACTCCGGGCGATCGCGGAGGCCGCCGACCAGCCCGTCACCGTCGTCGGAACTCTTCGCCGCGACGAGGACGAGAACGCCCGCTTCATCGCGAGCGCCGCCGAACTCTGGGTCAGCGGGACCGACATCGACTGGTCCGCCGTATTCGCGGGCCGTGCCGTGCGGCGGGTCGACCTGCCGACGTACGCCTTCCAGCGCGAGCGCTACTGGCTGGAGGCTTCCCACGCCACGGGTGATCCCGCCGAGTTGGGGCTCGGTTCCGCCGACCACCCGCTGCTGGGGGCCACCGTCAGCCTCGCCGCCGACGGAGGCCTTGTCCTCACCGGACGGCTCTCCCTCCGTGCCCACCCCTGGCTGGCGGACCACGCCGTAGCGGGGACGGTTCTCTTCCCGGGCACCGGATTCGTCGAACTCGCCATCCGTGCGGGGGACGAGGCCGGCTGCGGCCACCTCGACGAACTCACCCTCCAGGCACCGCTGGTCCTGCCCGAGCGGGGCGCCGTACAGGTCCAGGTCGTCCTCGCGGCCCCCGACGAATCCGGCCGCCGAGCACTGACCGTCCACTCCCGGGCCGATGAGATCGACGCACCCTGGACCGCGCACGCCGTAGGCGCCGTCTCGCCCGAGGCGGCACCGGCGCCGGTCGGTGAGTTCACCGTCTGGCCCCCGCAGGGCGCCGAGCCGGTCGACCTCTCCGGCTTCTACGGCGACGCCGAGGCCGCCGGTTACGGCTACGGCCCCGCCTTCCGTGGCCTCCGCGCGGCCTGGCGGCTCGGTGACGCCGTCTACGCCGACCTCGAACTGCCGCAGGAACAGCACGCGGACGCCGCCCGCTTCGGCATCCACCCGGCGCTGCTCGACTCGGCGCTCCACGCGATCGGGCTCGGCGCGGACGGCGGCCGGGACGAGGGTGCGGTGCGGCTGCCGTTCGCCTGGTCCGAGGTGACGCTGACGGCCACCGGCGCCACAGCGGCCCGGGTGCGGCTGGCCCCGGCGGGCGCGGACGCCGTGACGATCGAGGTCGCTGACACCGCGGGCCGAGCCGTGGCCCGAGTGGGGTCTCTTGAGCTGCGGTCGGTCCGCCCCGAGCGGATGACGGCGGCGGTCCCGGGCAACGACGGCCTCTTCACCCTGCGTTGGAGCTCCGTCCCGGCGGCGGTGCCCGACACCTCCGCCCCCTGGGCCGTCGTGGGCGACGACACGCTCGGCCTGGCCGCCGCCGCGCAGGTGGCCGGGGTGGCCGTGGACTCCTACCCGGACCTCGGCGGACTGCGGGCGGTGCTGGAGGCCGGGGTTCCCGCCCCCGGCACGGTCCTGTGTGCGCCGTCGTCAGGGGAGGGGCCGGAGGCCACGACGGCCGCGCTGCTCGGGCTCGTCCAGGAGTGGCTGGCCGACGACGCGCTCGCCGACTCCCGGCTCGCCGTCGTCACCCGGGGTGCGGTGGCGACCCGGACGGACGAGGACATCACGGATCTGCCGTCGGCCGCCCTGTGGGGGCTCGTCCGTACCGCCCAGACCGAGGCGCCCGGCCGGTTCCTGCTGGTCGACCTCGACCCCGGCGAGCAGGCCGTCGACGAGGTCACCGACGCCGTCGCCGCCGCGCTGGCCGCAGACGAGTCACAGGTCGCGGTGCGTGCCGGGGGAGTGCTGGCACCCCGGCTGGCCCGGGCCGACACCGGCGGTGCGCTGGTGCCCCCGGCCGGGGAGCGGGCCTGGCGGCTGGACACGGCCGCCTCCGGCACCCTGGAGGGCCTGCGGCTGCTGCCCGCCCCGCAGGCGCTCTCCGAGTTGGCGCCGGATGAGGTCCGGATCGGGGTCCGCGCCACGGGCGTGAACTTCCGGGACGTGCTGATCGGCCTGGGCATGGTGCCCGGCCAGACCGTCATGGGCAGCGAGTGCGCGGGCGTCGTGCTGGAGGCCGGCGCGGACGTCACCCGCTTCGCCCCCGGCGACCGCGTCGTCGGCATCGTCGACGGCGGCTTCGGCCCGCTGGCCGTGGCCGACGCCCGGATGCTGGCGCCGGTGCCCGAGGGCTGGTCGTACGAACAGGCCGCCTCGGTGCCGGTGGCCTACCTGACCGCGTACTACGGGCTGGTCGATCTGGCCGCCGTCCGGCCCGGCGACACCGTCCTCGTCCACGCGGGCGCCGGCGGAGTGGGCATCGCCGCGATCCAGCTCGCGCGGCACCTCGGCGCGACCGTGCTGGCCACCGCCAGCCCCGGGAAGTGGCATGTGCTGCGGGGCCTCGGTCTGTCGGACGACCGGATCGCCTCCTCACGGGATCCGCGCTTCCGGGAGGCCTTCGCCGACGCGGGGGTCGACGTCGTCCTCAACTCGCTCGCCCGGGAACTCGTCGACGCCTCGCTCGACCTGCTGGCACCCGGCGGACGGTTCCTGGAGATGGGCAAGACCGACCGCCGCGACCCCGCCCGGGTCGCGCAGGACCATCCCGGTGTCTCCTACCGGGCGTACGACCTGAAGGAGGCCGGAGCCGAGAGGTGCGGCGAGATGCTGGCCGAGGTGCTGGCCCTGTTCGAGCGGGGTGTGCTGCGGCACATGCCGATCACGACCTGGGACGTCCGGCGCGGCCCCGAGGCCTTCCGGTACATGAGCCAGGCGAAGCACACCGGCAAGGTGGTCCTCACAGCCCCGCCCGCCCTCGATCCCGAGGGCACGGTGCTGATCACCGGCGGCACCGGCACACTGGGCTCGCTCCTCGCCCGTCACCTGGTCACCGGGTACGGCGTACGGCGGCTGCTGCTCACCAGCCGGAAGGGGCCAAAGGCGCCGGGTGCCGCCGAACTCGTGTCGGAGCTGCGTGAGTTGGGGGCGACCGTCGAGGTCGCCGCCTGTGACGCGGCCGACCGGGAGCAGCTCGCCGCCCTGCTGGAGGGACGGCGGCTGACCGGTGTCATCCATGCCGCCGGTGTCCTCGCCGACGGCCTGGTCACCTCCCTCACCCCGGAGCAACTCGCCGCCGTCTGGCGGCCGAAGGCCGACGCCGCCCTCAACCTCCATGACCTGACCCGGGACCGCGACCTCGGCATGTTCGTGCTGTACTCCTCCGCCTCCGGCGTCTTCGGCGCCCCCGGCCAGGCCAACTACGCCGCCGCCAACACCTTCCTCGACGCGCTCGCCCAGCACCGCCGCGCCCAGGGACTGCCCGCCACCTCGCTGGCCTGGGGCCTGTGGGCGCAGGCCAGCGCCATGACCGGGCACCTCGCCGAGGGTGACATCGACCGGGTCGCGCGCAACGGCTTCGTCCCCCTCACCGACGAGACCGGCATCGCCCTGTTCGACGCCGCCACTGCCCGCGACGGCGCCCTCTTCGTGGCCGCCGAACTCGACACCGCCGCCCTGCGCGCCGCCGTCGCCGGGAAGCCCGTACCGCCGCTGCTCCGCGGCCTCGTCGGCGGCACCCGGCGCCGGACCGTCGAGGCGGCGGGCGGCGCGGACCGCGCCGGTGGGCTCGCGGCACGGATCGCCGGGCTTCCGCCCGCCGAGCGCGAACGCTTCCTGCTCGACCTCGTCCGCTCCCATGTCGCCACCGTGCTCGGCCACGCCGAGCCCGACGCGGTGGACGCCGAACGACCCTTCAAGGAGCTCGGTTTCGACTCGCTCACCGCCGTCGAACTGCGCAACCGCGTCAACGCGGCGACCGGCCTCCGCCTCCCGGCGGCCCTCACCTTCGACCACCCCACCCCGGCGGCCGTGGCCCGGCTCGTCGCCGGTGAACTGTCCGGCGTACGGGACGAGACGGCCACCGCCGTCGCCCACGGCGGGTCGGCGGACGAGCCCATCGCCATCGTCGGCATGGCCTGCCGCTTCCCCGGCGGGGTCGGCTCGCCCGAGGACCTGTGGCGGCTGGTCCGGTCCGGTGCTGACGCCGTCGGCGCCTTCCCCGACGACCGGGGCTGGGACATGGACGCCCTCTACGACGCCGACCCCGACGCCCGCGGCAAGACCTACGTGCGCGGCGCCGGACTCATGACCGACATCGCGGGCTTCGACGCAGAGTTCTTCGGCATCTCCCCGCGCGAGGCCCTGGCCATGGACCCGCAGCAGCGGCTCGCGCTGGAGGTCTCCTGGGAGGCCGTCGAGCGGGCCGGTATCGACCCGGCCGCGCTGCGCCGCAGCCAGACCGGAGTCTTCGTCGGAGCCCTCAACTCCGAGTACCTCTCCCGGCTCACCACGGTCCCCGACGACGTCGAGGGCTTCCTCGGCACCGGCAACATGCTCAGCGTCACCTCCGGCCGTATCGCCTACCAACTGGGCCTGGAGGGCCCGGCGGTCACCATCGACACCGCCTGCTCCTCGTCCCTGGTCGCGCTGCACATGGCCGTCCAGTCGCTGCGCAACGGCGAGTGCGACCTGGCCCTCGCCGGCGGGGTGACCGTTGTCTGCTCCCCGGCCGGGTTCGTCGAGATGAGCCGCCAGCGCGGGCTGTCGGTGGACGGCCGCTGCCGTGCCTTCTCCGCCGACGCCGACGGCTTCGGCCCGGCGGAGGGCGTCGGCATGCTCCTCGTGGAACGCCTCTCGGACGCCCGCGCCAAGGGCCACCGGGTCCTCGCCGTCGTCCGGGGATCGGCCGTCAACCAGGACGGTGCCTCGAACGGCCTGACCGCCCCCAACGGCCCGTCCCAGCAACGTGTCATACGGCAGGCGCTCGCGAACGCCGGAGTGGCGGCCGCCGAGGTGGACGTGGTGGAGGCGCACGGTACGGGGACGGCACTCGGTGACCCGATCGAGGCCCAGGCGCTCCTGGCCACCTATGGGCAAGAGCGGGACGGGGAAAAGCCGTTGTGGCTGGGGTCGATCAAGTCCAACATCGGGCACGCGCAGGCCGCCGCCGGTGTCGCGGGCGTCATCAAGATGGTGATGGCGATGCGCGAAGGCGTGCTGCCGCGTACTTTGCACGTCGAGGAACCCACCTCGCACGTGGACTGGTCGGCGGGCGGCGTACGGCTGCTGGCCGAGGAGCGGGACTGGGCCGTGAACGGCCACCCGCGCCGCGCCGGGGTCTCGTCCTTCGGCATCTCCGGCACCAACGCGCACGTCGTCCTGGAACAGGCGGCCGTGGATCCCGAGCCGGCGCCGGTCGTGGTCTCCGGCCCCGAAGGCCTGTCCGCCTCACCCGTGCTGCCGTGGCCGCTCTCGGCCCGCAGCGCCGCCGGACTCACCTCCCGCGCGGCCTCCCTTGCGGCGGCCCTGACGGAGACCGACCCCGCCTCCGCCGGCTGGGCGCTGGCCTCGGGCCGCTCGCCGTGGGAGCACCGGGCCGTGGTGTGGGGTCGGGAGAGCGCGGAGCTGACGGCGGGGCTGGAGGCTCTGGCCGCGGGTGCCGTGGCGGGGCATGTGGTGTCGGGTGCTGTGACGGGCTCCGGTGCGCCGGTGTTCGTGTTCCCGGGGCAAGGCGCGCAGTGGTTGGGGATGGGGCGGGGGTTGCTGGAGTCCTCGCCGGTGTTCGCGGCGCGTGTGGCGGAGTGCGAGGCGGCTCTCGGTCCGTTTGTGGACTGGTCGTTGACCGAGGTGCTGCGTGAGGATGACGACGCCTGGATGCAGCGGGTGGACGTGGTCCAGCCGGTGCTGTGGGCGGTCATGGTCTCGCTGGCGGCGGTGTGGGAGTCGCTGGGGGTCGAACCGGCTGCGGTGATCGGTCATTCGCAGGGGGAGATAGCGGCTGCTGCGGTCGTGGGCGCGCTGAGCCTGGAGGACGCGGCTCGGGTCGTCGCGCTGCGGTCTGCTGCGATACGGGATGAACTCGCCGGTCGCGGTGGGATGCTGTCGCTGGCGACCGGTCCGGAGCAGGTGTCGGCGTGGGTTGAGCCGTACGGCGAACGCGTCGCGGTGGCGGTCTACAACGGCCCGGAGGCCACGGTCGTCGCCGGGGATCCCGAGCCGCTGGACGAGATCGCGGCACTGGCCGAAGCCAGCGGTGTGCGGGCGCGTCGGGTCCCCGTGGACTACGCCTCGCACTCCGCGCACATCGAGGACATCAAGGCCAAGCTGCTCGACGCCCTGGCCCCGGTGGCGCCGCGGACGTCCCGTGTCCCGATGATCTCCACGGTGACCGGCGGGGTGTTGGACACGGCGACGATGGACGCCTCGTACTGGTACGAAGGCCTGCGTCGGCCCGTCCGCTTCACCGAGGCCGTCCAAGCGGCCTTTGAGCAAGGCCACTCCCGCCTGGTCGAGGTCAGTGCGCACCCGGTGCTGACCATGGGCGTCCAGGCCATTGCAGAGGCGTGCGAGAAGCCGGTCACCGTCGTGGGCACCCTGCGAAGGGACGAGGACGAGAACGCCCGCTTCATCGCGAGCGCCGCCGAACTCTGGGTCCACGGCACGGACATCGACTGGTCCGCTGTGTACGCGGGGCGTGTCGTGAATCGGGTCGACCTGCCGACGTATGCCTTCCAACACCGCCGCTATTGGCTGGAGTCGGGCACTGCCAACGCCGAGGTCAGCGGCGCCGGTCTCGCCGCGGCCGACCACCCGCTGCTCGGCGCCGCCGCGAGCCTCGCCCTCGACGGCGGGGTCCTGCTGACCGGCAGGCTCTCCCTCCGCACCCACCCCTGGCTCGCGGACCACAGCGTGGCCGGCACGGTGCTGTTCCCCGGGACGGGGTTCGTCGAACTCGCCGTCCGTGCCGGAGACGAGGTCGGCTGCGGCCACCTCGCCGAACTCACCCTCCAGGCACCCCTCGCCATCCCGGCGGACTCCGGGGTGCTCGTCCAGGTCGTCGTCGGCGCGCCGGACGAGCGCGGGTTGCGTGAACTGGCCGTCTGCTCGCGCCCGGAGGGAGTCGAGCACGACCACCCGTGGCTGAGGCACGCGGAGGGGTTGCTGAGTGCCGACGAGGTGCCGTCTGCGGCGGACCTCACCGCCTGGCCGCCGCCCGGCGCCGAGGAGTTGGACGTGTCGGCGTTTTATACGACGGCCGCCGCCGCTGGGTACGGCTACGGGCCCGTGTTCCAGGGGCTGCGTGCTGTCTGGCGGCGTGGTGAGGAGGTCTTCGCCGAAGTCGCGCTGCCCGAGGGGCAGAAGGGTGATGCGGCCCGGTTCGGGCTCCATCCGGCGCTCCTCGACGCCGCCCTGCACGCCATCGGCTTCGGATCCTTCGGTGGCGAACAGGGCACTCTGCGGCTGCCGTTCGCCTGGACCGGGGTCACCTTGTTCGCGGGCGGCGCGGAGAGGTTGCGGGTGCGGATCTCCTCGGCCGGTGACGACGCCCTGTGTGTTCAGGTCGCCGATACGACCGGTGCCCCCGTCGCCGCCGTGGACTCGCTGGTGCTGCGGACCGTCAGCGCCGAGCAACTCGCCGCCGCCGACGGGCCGGACACCGACTCGCTGTTCGTCGTGGAATGGATCCCGGTGCCCGTCCCGGAGGCCGTACGGGTGAAGCGCTGGGCGGTTCTCGGCGATACGGCACCGGTGCCGCCCGGCGCGACCGTCCACCCCGCCCTCGCCGACCTGCTGGCGGCGATCGACGCGGGCGCGCCCGCCCCCGAGGCGGTTCTGTGGGCGCCGCCCGCCGCCCCGACCGGCTCTTCCGCCGACGCGGCACGTCAGGTCACCGAGGCCGTCCTCGCCCTGGCCCAGGAGTGGCTGGTCGACGAGCGGCTGGCGGAGTCCCGGCTGGTGGTGGTGACCCGCGGTGCCGTCTCCACCGGCCGTGACAGCGACCTCACCGACCTGACGACGGCGCCCTCCTGGGGCCTGATCCGCTCGGCGCAGTCGGAGAACCCGGGCCGGTTCCTGCTGCTCGACCTGGACCCGGGGGTCGGGGATTCGCCGCTCGACCCGGAACCGGAGACCCGGCAATCGCAGTTCGACCTGGCCCCGGAGACCGGGCATTCGCCCCTCGACCTGCACCGGGCGTCAGAGGAAGTCGACCTGGTCGCCACCGCGATCGCCGGCGCCTTGGAGGCCGGCGAGAACCAGGTCGCCGTACGCGAAGGGGCCCTGCTGGCCATGCGCCTGGTGCGACCCGGGCGAGGGGGCTCGCTGGTGCCGCCCACGGACTCCGCCTGGCGGCTGGACACCGCGGCCTCCGGCACCCTGGACGGGCTCACCCTGCTGCCGTACTCGGAGGCGGACGCGCCGCTCGCCGAAGGAGAGGTCCGGGTCTCCGTCCGCGCCGCCGGGGTCAACTTCCGGGATGTGCTGATCGGCCTCGGCATGGTTCCCGGCCAGACCGTCATGGGCAGCGAGGGCGCCGGAGTCGTCACCGAAGTCGGTCCGGGCGTCACCCGGTTCGCCCCCGGCGACCGCGTCCTCGGCCTCATGGGCGGCGCCCTCGGCCCGCTCGCCGTCACGGACGAACGGGTCCTGGCCCCCGTACCCGAGGGCTGGAGCTTCGAGCAGGCCGCGTCCGTCCCGGTGGTGTTCCTGACCGCCTACTACGGCCTGGTCGACCTCGCCGCGATCAAGCCGGACGACACCGTCCTCGTCCATGCGGGCGCCGGAGGCGTCGGCATGGCGGCGATCCAGCTCGCCCGGCACCTCGGGGCGACCGTGCTGGCCACGGCCAGTCCCGGGAAGTGGGGAGTGCTGCGGGGCCTGGGCCTGAGCGACGAACACATCGCCTCCTCGCGGGACCTGGACTTCCGGGAGGCATTCGCCGACGCAGGTGTGAGCGTGGTCCTGAACTCGCTCGCCCACGAGTACGTCGACGCCTCCCTCGACCTGTTGAAGTCCGGCGGCCGCTTCCTGGAGCTGGGCAAGACCGACCGCCGTGACCCCGCCGGAGTCGCCCGGGACCACCCCGGTGTCTCCTACGCGCCGTACGACCTGGCCGACGCCGGAGCCGACCGTATCGGCGAGATGCTCAGCGAGATCCTGCGGCTCTTCGCGGCCAGGACGCTCCGGCCGCTGCCCGTGACCGCCTGGGACGTCCGCCGGGCCCCGGAGGCGTTCCGGTTCATCAGCCAGGCGAAGCACGTCGGCAAGGTGGTGCTCACCATGCCCCGCGCCCTCGACCCCGAGGGCACCGTGCTGATCACCGGCGGCACCGGCACCCTGGGCGCGCTCCTCGCCCGCCATCTGGTCACCCGGCACGGCGTACGGAACCTGCTGCTCACCAGCCGACAGGGACCGGACGCCCCCGGCGCCGACGCACTCCTCGCCGAGCTGACCGAACTGGGCGCCGCCACCGAGATCGTCGCCTGCGACGCGGCTGACCGTGAACGGCTCGCGGGCGTGCTCCACGGCCGCAGCCTCACCGGGGTCGTCCACGCCGCGGGTGTCCTGGCGGACGGCGTGTTCGGCGCCCATGGCAAGGAGACGTTGGCCCACGTGTGGCGCCCCAAGGCCGAGGGAGCGAGCCACCTGCACGAGCTCACCCGGGACCACGACCTCGCCCTGTTCGCCCTCTACTCCTCCGCAGCCGGGCTCGGCGGCGGCGCGGGACAGGCCAACTACGCCGCCGCCAACAGCTTCTTGGACGCCCTCGCCCACCAGCGGCGCGCCCAGGGCCTGCCCGCGCTCTCCCTCGTCTGGGGACTGTGGGAACAGGCCAGCGCCATGACCGGCCACCTCGACCGGGCGGCAGCCGACCGAGCCCGGCAGAACGGCCTGGTCAAGCCCATGGACAGCGACAAGGGCCTGGCCCTCTTCGACGCCGCCCGACGGCTGGACGTGGCCCTCGCCGTACCGGTCCGGCTCGACCTGCCCCTCATGCGCGCCCGCGCCCGCGGCACCGCCGACATCCGGCCGCTCTTCCGCGCGCTGGTCAAGGCGGGCGGCCGGGGCCGGGCCGCCGACGCCCGGGCCGGTGCCGACGGCGCCGCCGCGCTCACCGCCGCCCTCGCCGGGCTCAGCGCACCCGAGCGCGAACACCGGCTGCTCGACCTCGTCCGCACCCACGCGAGCGCGGTCCTCGGTCACACCGGCCCCCAGGCCGTCGCGGCGGGGCGGCCCTTCAAGGATCTCGGCTTCGACTCACTCACCGCGGTCGAACTGCGCAACCGGCTCGGCGCCGCCACCGGCGTCCGCCTCGCCACCACCGTGGTCTTCGACCAGCCCACCCCGCTCGCCCTCAGCAGGCACATCCTCGACAAGATCGCACCTGACCCCGCCGTCCCGGACGACCGGACCGGGGACGCCGAACTCGGCCGCGCCCTGGCCGCCATCCCCCTTCACCGCCTGCGGGAGGCGGGCCTCGCCGAGACGCTGCTGCGCCTCGCCCGTGCCGTGGAGGACGAACCGACCGCCCCCAGTGACGACGACGGAACCACCGAAGCCATCGCGGACATGGAGGTCGACGACCTCGTCCGGATGGCCCTCGGGGATGCCGACTCCGACTCCTGAGACGACAGACCCGAGAAGACGGAGGCGCCATGACCCACCCGACGGGAAACGACCAGAAAGACAAGGTCGTCGCCGCCCTGCGCGCTTCCCTGACCGAGACCGAACGGCTGCGCAAACAGAACCGGCAACTCCTCGCCGCCGCCCGCGAACCCATCGCGATCGTCGCCATGGCCTGCCGCTACCCCGGCGGCGTCCGCTCGCCCGAGGACCTGTGGCGGCTCGTGGAGACCGGCACGGACGCCGTGTCCGCCTTCCCCACCGACCGCGGCTGGGACCTCGAAGCGCTCTACGACCCCGACCCGGACCGCCCGGGCACCTCCTACGTCCGCGAAGGCGGATTCCTCTACGACGCCGCCGACTTCGACGCCGACCTCTTCGGGATCTCCCCCCGCGAGGCCCTGGCCATGGACCCGCAGCAACGCCTTCTCCTGGAGACCTCCTGGGAACTCTTGGAGCGCGCCGGAATCGACCCGGCACAGCTGCGCGGCAGGCCTGTCGGCACCTTCGTCGGCGGCGGCCACTCCGGCTACGTCACCGACGGCGCACGTCTGCCCGAGGGCGCCGAGGGCTACGCCCTGACCGGCAGCACCTCCAGCGTCATGTCCGGCCGCCTCGCCTACACCTTCGGCTTCGAGGGCCCCGCCGTCACGGTCGACACCGCCTGCTCGTCGTCCCTGGTCGCCCTCCACATGGCCGTCCAGGCCCTGCGCAACGGCGAGTGCGAGATGGCCCTCGCGGGCGGCTCCGCGGTGCTGACCAACCCGTTCCCCTTCGTCGAGTTCAGCCGCCAGCGCGGTCTCGCCGCCGACGGCCGCTGCAAGTCGTTCGCCGCGACGGCCGACGGCACGGGGTGGGCCGAGGGCGCGGGCGTGGTGCTGCTGGAACGGCTGTCGGACGCCCGCCGGCACGGACACCAGGTGCTGGCGGTCGTACGGGGTACGGCGGTCAACCAGGACGGTGCGTCCAACGGTCTTACGGCGCCGAACGGACCCGCCCAGCAGCGCGTCATCCGCGCCGCCCTCGCCAACGCCGGGCTGACCCCGGTCGACGTCGACGCCGTCGAGGCACACGGCACCGGCACGGCTCTGGGCGACCCGATCGAGGCCCACGCGCTGCTGGAGACGTACGGCCAGGGGCGCGCGGAGGGCGCGCCGCCGCTGTGGCTGGGCTCGGTGAAGTCGAACATCGGCCACACGCAGTACGCGGCGGGCGTCGCGGGTGTCATCAAGATGGTCATGGCGATGCGGGCGGGCGTCCTGCCCCGCACCCTGCATGTCGACGAACCCACCCCGCACGTCGACTGGTCCGCCGGCTCGGTCGAGGTGCTGCGGGAGGACGTGCCCTGGGAACCGGGGGAGCGGCCGAGGCGGGCGGCGGTATCGGGCTTCGGGATCAGCGGGACGAATGCCCACGTCATCTTGGAACAGGCCGAAGAGGAACCGGCGGTGGAGTCTTCTCCGTCGGTGGGGGGCTTGGTGCCGTGGGTGTTGTCGGCCGGGTCCGCTGAGGCGCTGGGGGCGCAGGCGGAGCGGTTGGCGGGCGCGGTGGGTTCGCTTGACCCGGTGGATGTGGGCTGGTCGTTGGCGACCGGTCGGGCCGGGCTGGGGCATCGGGCGGTGGTATGGGGTCGGGACAGTGCCGAGCTGACGGCGGGGCTGGGCTCGGTGGAGTCCCCTGGCGCGGTCGCCGAGGGTCGGCTCGCGGTGTTGTTCACGGGTCAGGGTGCGCAGCGGGCTCGGATGGGTGCGGAGCTGGCGGCCGAGTTCCCGATGTTCGCGAAGGCGTTGGGCGAGGTGTGCCAAGCCTTTGAGGGACTGCTGCCCCAGTCGCTTGGGGAAGTGCTCGCGGATGATGGCGAGTTGTTGGACCAGACGGTGTTCACGCAGGCCGGTCTGTTTGCGATGGAGGTGGCGCTCTTCCGGTTGGCGGAGTCCTGGGGTGTGCGGCCGGACTTCGTCATGGGGCATTCGATCGGTGAGCTGACAGCGGCGTGTGTGGCGGGGGTGTTCTCTCTGGAGGACGCCTGCCGGCTGGTGGCCGCTCGGGGTCGGCTCATGCAGGCGCTGCCCGAGGGTGGGGCGATGCTCGCGGTGCAGGCCGCGGTCGAGGATGTTCTGGCTTCTGTCGGGGAGCGGGTCGATCTGGCGGCGGTGAACGGGCCGACCTCGGTGGTGCTCTCCGGGCCGGAGGCCGAGATCGATGCTGTACGGGAGCACTTTACGGAGGCCGGGGTCAAGACGCGGCGGCTGAAGGTCTCGCACGCCTTCCACTCCTCGCTGATGGAGCCGATGCTCGCCGAGTTCGAGGAGATCGCTTCCGGTATCTCGTTCCAGCCGCCCCGCATACCCGTGGTGTCGAATGTGTCGGGTCGTGTCGCGGGCGAGGAGCTTCAGACCGCCGCCTATTGGGTGCGGCACGTGCGGG
>NZ_JBWKCI010000027.1:0-54460 GCF_056436565.1 Streptomyces sp. NPDC043726 | reverse complement strand
GTTCACAAACCCCGCAAAACACCATCGACGAAGCAGCAAACGAAGAAGTCAACCACCCCACGACCACGCCGCACAGGTTAAAGATCAAGCTAGGCCCCTCCTTTTCACCGGTTGCGACCTTGACGCCGCTGATCAGTGTTCGGTTTGCCCCCCGCTGTACGGGGCGAGGGGCTGTGGCCGGGCGGTGCCCTAGCCGGTCCTCGCGTGGCGGTGGTGGAGCGGCCGCGGGGCTGCGGCGGCGCTCACGGCGGGAAGCCTGTCCCGCATGGACGGCCGAAGCTGGCCGAGCGCGCGATGCGCGGCGGCGTCGGCCGCAGGGTGAACGAGAGGCCGGGCGAGCTCGGCGATTTCCCCCAGTTAACGCCACGGCTCCGCGCGCTCATGCGGTCGCGTCGCTCGGTTAAAGAGAGTTAAGCGTCAGGCATTCCTCGCAGCGACAGAACTCGTGGTCGTGCCCCATCAGGTCGGACCAGTTGGCCAAGAAGCGGCGGATCGCCCCGGCCTTCAGTTCATGGGCAACTGTGGAGACGGAGACGGTCACTTGATCAGTGACTGCCTCACACTTGCGACAGTACCCGCGCACCCTTTTACCAATTTCAGGCATGTGGTCCCCCTTACTCACGCCTTTACTAAGGATGAGTCCATATGCCGCAAGATCGGTAGATACGCACGAGCGGAACACTGATACTGGTCGTGCCATGCGTTCACCCTCACGCCGGGGCGGGCCCGCGCGCGATGGGTCCTGATCGCAGCACCCGGCCCGCCGTCCGATGGACCGGCGGGCCGTGGTGTGCACGCTACGCCGCTGGCCCCAAGCGATCAGCCTCGCTACTCGGCAGAGGCTTGATCTCCTTTCCGCCAGTCTCGATCACGGCGGCAAGCGTCTCCCTGATCGCCTGAGCGTTAAACGCTACGCCCAAGTTCAACTCCTGCGCGATCTGGATGTGCGGCGCGTTGGCCACCAGGAGGGGGAACTCTGACTGCCGCGTCATCGTGCCAGCGATGATGCCCACCAAGGCGAAGCGTGTGCGGAACGTCAGTCCGTCAGGGACGCTCTGCAAGCCTTCCTTCATCACGAAGACAGGGCTGCCGCTGCTACCACCGAAGACTGAACCGTCGATCCAAAACACAGGCTGTCCGCCCATGTCCATGTCCAGCGGTGTCGCAGTGATGCCTCGACGAGCAATGGGCGTGAAGTGTTTGGGATCGCGCAGGCCACTCGGATAGCCAACGAACGTGATCTCCTCGATCGCGTCCGAGTCGAACCCCGTCACGTCAGTCGACAGGATCGACATGGGCAACGCCCTGGTGAAGCAGTGCTTCATGAGAGTCTCCCACCCAGGGCCAAGGGGGATGCCTGCGATGTCGACGTTGTCACTCGGGTGCCCAACCCATGAATCCGCTGCCAGGGTCACGGTCACTTCGTTACCGAGGTTGGGCTCGTCAGCGTCCGGCTTCTTCCGCACAAAGTGAACGGTCAAGCGTGCGGCTCCAGCCACCACGTGCTTGTTCGTGATCAGTACGGGGCAGAGGTCGCCGCCCTCAACGTCCCCCATCATGAGAAATCCAGTACCGGTGGGCTCGCCGCCACCGGATGCCAGCAGGTTGTCAATGCGGGCAGTGCAGAAGAGGAGTTGCCTGCCGATTGTGTTCAGGTTCACGGGGCGCAGCATCGCACTCGCGGGGCAAGATCGTGGGTGATGTCGGGAATCACCCATGGGTAGAGACGCAGGTCACGCCGCGTCGATCTCCAGCACGCTGCCTGGTCTACTGGGGTCGCCGTGATTGGACACGCCCTTTGGTCCGGACAGCCACCTTGAGGAACTCTGTGTCAGGAAGCGGCTCACCTCTGAGGTGGTGGCCCAAGCACTGCTGGGCCTCACCAGCCATCGCTGTCATGAGGAGCCTGCCAGCCCGCAGCCCGACAGCCTCCTGGAGGATCTCCTGGTGGCCAAACTCGAAAAGCCACGCGGCCTCAAGCATGTCCCGTAGGTCTGCGTCCGACAGGCGCAGCATCGACAGTCGCATGGGCTTGAGGATGCTTGCCATGCCTGCCACCCACTCTTGCCCTTCCGGTCCGGACTGATCCTCCGGCCGCTTCCAGGAATGTTCGCGAAGGGCTTCGAGCTCCGTGATCAGCGATTCAACAGCTGTCTCCGAGAGCGCGATGAGGCGCCTCTTGTCCTCCTGCTTCGCTTGAGACTTCTGTTGGTACACCACCCCGGCGAATGCTGCCCCCGCACCCAGGAGCGCTCCACCAAGGCCAATCAGGCCGACGAGGACTTCCGTGCTCATGGCGGCATCGTTCCACTGATCCACGGACAGCGTCTTTTACATGACGGCTAGTCCAAGATGCCCAGCTCGGTGTCCGGCCGGCAGTGCGGACAGGCGTCCACCCTGTTTGCGAGAGCCCTAACGCCTCATCCCGCGTGACGCAATGCGACCGCTTGCTTGCCATGTGACAGCCTCCGATGTGCACGTACACCGGCGGCACGTCCCTGCTCAGGCTGTGCTCGATCAGCCAGTCCGGCCGCGGCGGCCGTCGCAGGTGTTTCGTGGGCGTGCTCGAGCTTATGCGCGCCGTGACCAGCACCGGGCCAACGAACCGCGAAGTGACAGCATGCCTATGGCGATGCAGCGGCATAGGGTGCGAGTGGGCTGTACGGGATATCCATCGTCGGTTGCCAGGGAGCCGTCGGAGTGCCGTCCGGGTCCATACCGTGTGGCCATCGCATGCGGAGCATCGATGCCCAGGCCGTGTGTTCGTATTCGACAGAGGCTCCGCCGTAGTCGGCGACTTCCCTGGCCAGCATTGTCGCGTTCGCCCGGTCCCCGGCAGACTCCCGCATCTCAGCCAGTTGGCGCAGGACGTCGGTGTCGCCGTGATCGGCGGCTTGCTGGGCCAGGGTTTCCGCGCTTGCCCGGTCCCCGGCAGACTCCCGCATCACCGCCAGTTGGGACAGGGCGATGGTGTCGCCGCGGTCGGCGGCCTGCTGGCTCAGGACTTCGGCGCCATCCCGGTCTCCGGCTTTCTCCCGCATCATCGCCAACTGACGCAAGGCATCGGTGTCGCCGTGGTCGGCGGCTTGCCGGGCCAGGGTTTCCGCGCTTGCCCGGTCCCCGGCAGACTCCCGCATCAGCGCCAGCCGGCACAGGGCGATGGCATCACCGTAGACGACGGTCTTCCGGGCAAGGGCTTCGGCACCATCTCGGTCTCCGGCGAGTTCGTGTGTCACCGCGAGTTGGTGCAGGGCGTCGGTGTCGCCGAGGCTGGCGGCTTGGCGAAGCAGGGCTTCGGCACCATCCCGGTCCCCGGCTTCCTCCCGCATCCTCGCCAACTGGCGCAGGGCGTCGGTGTCGCCGAGGCTGGCGGCCTCCTGGGCCAGGGCTTCGGCGCCCTCCCGGTCCCCGGCTTCCTCCCGCATCTCGGCCAGTTGGCGCAGGGCGTCGGTGTCGCCGAGGCCAGCGGCCTGCCGGGCTAAGACTTCGGCGCCGCCCGGGTCCCCGGCCTCCGCGTGCATCACCGCTAGTAAGGCCAGGGCTACAGGGCTTCCGTGGGCGGCGGCTTGGTGGCGTAAGTGGTGAGCCCACTGCAGCCGAAGGCGTTTCTCGGCTTCATCCGCGATGCGGTTCAGGTCCTCGGGGTGAGCGAGATGGGTAAGGGCGGCATGCCAGAAAGATGCAGGTGGGCACAGGTGACGGCGGCTGGTGCGGCCGTGTTGCTCGAGGTAGTCGGCGAGCCGGAACTGAGGTCCTCTCCCGGCCTCTGCACCCGTGGTGGTGGCGGTGGCGGAGGCAGGGGCGGGCGGGCGCCGCACGGGGCGGGGGGAGGTCTGTCGTAAAGGAGCCTGTTTGCCGTGGACAGGCTTGGCGAGTTCGGCGTATGCCTGTTCTGCCCAACCGTCGGCGAGCTGGTCGTAGTCGCTCTGGCTGAGGTAGTCAGTGGCGGCATCAGTGAGGAAAGCCTGCGGGAGGTGCAAGCCCACGCCGAGGCGGCGCGCGTCCATCGCGGCCTGCAGCACTGCCTTGGCGGCTGGGCCGGCATGCTGGTAGCGGTTGAGGAGCTCGGGAGCACCGGCCAGGTCCTGGGTGATCCGGCCGTCGGCGTGTGCACGGGTGAGGGCGTCGGCCAGCAGCCAGTCGCCATCCTTGGCGAGAGCCCTGGCCGCAGCCAGGGCCGGGGCGTCAAAAGCATCGGGTACTGCCAAGACGTGGCCGGCGAGTAACTCTCGTACTCGACTGTGCCGATCCGGCTCGGTCGGCATGGGCAGAGCCGTGTATTGGGTGGCGTACTCGGGCCAGAGCGTGCCCAGCACCAGCACGGGCCCGCGCTCCCGGCTGACCAGTAGACGGTGCACGGCTGCTGCGATCTGCTCACCTACTGCCCGGTCGCCGAGGTAATGCTGGGCCTCGTTCAGCCACACCACCGTACGGGGCCCGACGCGGTGCAGCTGCTCCAACGCGGCCTGCGCCCTGGTCGGGTCGAAGGGATGCCACAACCGCCACCCCTGATCGGCAAGGGGTTGGACGGCCTCCCAGCACGCCCGTGTCTTGCCCGTCGAGGAGGCGCCCACCAGCACCATGATCCGACTGCGGCCGGCCACGGTGTCGTCGACTGCTTTGTCCAGCACCCGGTCATGCTCGCGGCGCACATAGGCGGGCCAAGCCCGCTCTGCAGACCGGTCGGAGCCCGCGGCCGTCGGGCCGGGTCCGGCCCGGTGGACCTCCAAGTCATGCGGCGCCCACTCTCCAATGGGGCGGCCCGGCCCCTCTGTCGTACTCGTGCCCGTTTGCTGCCCCGCGGTGCGCTGCAACGCCAGCATTTCTGTCTCGGGCAGCCGCAGTGCACGTGACAGCGCCGCCACCGTCTCCGCGGACGGCACCGGCTTCTGAGGAGAGAGCGCCTCCGAGACGGTGGTCCGTCCCAGACCCGCCCGCTGGGCCAGCTGGGTCTGGCTCAACCGGGCCCGGGCCAACCCGTCGGCCAGTCTCCCGCGCAGTTCGGTGAGTTGCGGGCTGTGGCCCTTCCGCTCGTCCATGCACCTTCCCTGAGGCCCCGATGTGTTCGCCAGTGTTCATTCTCGTCCCGGCGAACCCCGGCGAACACCGGTTCCATGACCTTCGACCACGTCAACGCCCCACCACTTACCGGGAGTCCTCGTGGCCGTCGTCCTTCTGACCACCGCGCTCGTGATCGTCGTCGCACTGCTGGCCGCCGCCTGCGCGGGCAAACTCGCCCGCATGGAGGGCGCCCCGTACCCCACCGCACTCACCCGGGCCGCCGCCGCCTTCACAGCGGTCCTCACTCTCGCCGCGACCGTGACCGCGGCCCTCGCAGAACTGTTCGCTTGAATCACCACCACGCCGTCAGATCTGCGGCAGCAGAGCGTAGGCGGCCGCCACCCGATTGAGGAACGACCACGTCGTCTCGCCCACCACGGGCACCACACGCAGGATTGCCTCCACCGAACCGCCGTCCGCTCGCACCCGAGCGGACGGCGTCCCGCAGTACGCACGGGGTGCCGGCCGCTGATACCGGTACCCGGCGAACGAGCGTCACCGGTGCTCGGTACCGCCCTGGCACGCAGACCTCGAGAACACCTCTTGGCCGAGCCACCGCAAGGGCTGCGATCGGGGCTGTGCTGAGCCCTGTCGGGCCAGCCAGAGAATGATCCGCGTATCAGACCGACACGGTAGCCGCGCAGGCGCGCTGGAGCACAGACGGTCTGTGCCAGGCACACCTCAGCTGCGGGAAGCAGGGCAGAGCCACGTCACATCGAACACATGCAACGCCCTCACATCCCGCACCATGGGCGCCTCACGACTTCGCCCGGTCCGGCTGCTGCGCCTGTGTCAAGGCGCAGGGTGAGGGCGATGTGTTCGTGGCAGCCGGGGCATTCGACCGTGGTCTTACCGAGGGCGGCCATCAGAGGCCGAAGGCCAGCAGCTTGAGTTCGGCGTTGTCGACGTCGACTTGGAGCTGGCTGCCGTAGTCGCCGGTCGGGAGCGGGCCGAAGCGGCGCGTGGCTGCGGCGGCAATGCTCACGCGGCGGGGGGTGACGGGCTGGCCGTCGACGACGCCCGGGAAGCGGAAGGTGACGGTACGGGAGACGGCACCGCCGTTCCGGCCCTCGAGGAACATCTTCCCGCTGTTCGCGACGGTGTGGTCGTTGGTCGCGTCGCCGTTGGTTTCGGTGGAGGCGGCGACGCCGGCGCGGGTGATCTGGGTGGCGGGTACGGCTACGCGGGGCATGGCGCCCTCCTGTGTGTGGGTGACGCAGTGCGGCGTGGGGTGGTGGTCAGCCGGCCAGTTGCTGGCGTACGGCGGCCGTATTCTGGCGGGCGAGGCGTTCGGCGGCGGCGATCTGCTGCTGGCTGTAGATGCGTCGGCCTTGTTCGTCGACTGCGGCCTGGGCGCGGTTGAGGTGGCCGCGACGTCCCCAGCTGTAGATCGTCTGGATTCCGCGGCCGGTGAAGGCTGCGGCCTTGCGGATGGTGAACCAGAGGCGGGCGTCGGCTTCGCGGGGCTGGCTGATGTGGGGCATGTGATCACCCCCTCGAAACGCGAAAACCCCCGCTCAGGCGGGGGCTTGTGTGACGTGTGGGCACAAGTGCGCTGCTGACATGCTGATCGCCAGGGTGTCCAGCAGCGTGATCTTCTTACTGGACGCTCCTATAGCCCGGTGGGGTCAGCTGGGCCCGCCCAGGTTCGGGACGGGGTGTTGCGAGCGAACTCTCCATCCAGGCGCTCCCTGGCCATCTGCAGGTCGGTCAAACCGCTGGCGCGGTCCGCCCGCAAGGCTGATTCGATCACGAAGTGCCGAGCCCAGTCGTAGTCCTCCGTCTTGAGCTGTCGCAGCGCCTCGCCCTCCACATATGTGGGGCCGGCAGAGAGGCCGAAGGTCCGGGGAACGAGGATCTGGAACCGTTGCAGGCTGGGCTGGTCGATGCCGAGGACGATTGTGCGCAGTGCGTTCTGGGTGGCTTCGGCGATGGAGCTGAGCTTGTCGATGCGTCCGTTGCGGGGTTCTCCATCGCTGAACCCGATCATTGGGCGGTCGGACGCGTGCAGGGTGGGCCCGAACGCGAAGGGTTCATTGACCCGAAAAGGGCTTCCGCGGTAGATGCGAAGGAGCGCCTCGAAGGCGAGGGAGAGCCCGGCGGCTGTTATGGAGTAGTCACCGATGTCAGCGTGAGTCTGGGCATCACGCAGGTACTGCGCGACCTCGGCCTGGGTGACCAGGTCGATCATGTCGATCTGGTCGAAGTCCATGCCGAAGACTTTCGGGGTGACGGTACGGAAGAAGTCCACCAGCGCCTAGCGGGTCTGCTCAATCTGGTGGTCAGACGGGAACGTTCCGTTGTGTTTGAGGGCGATCCAAGCGTCATTCAGCCGCTTCATGGGAGTTTTCCCAGGTAGCTCTATCTCCGGCTTGAGCGCCTCCCAGTACTGGAGGAACTCCATCCGCGGCTTGAGTTCGACGCCGAGCTGCTCGGCCGTGAGGCCAATGAAGTTCTCGACGGCGTCGTGAAACGAGGTGATGGCGCGCGCCCGCATTGGCGACGGCTGGCGGCTTTGGTCGATGCCCTCTTGGTACAGGTACCTGACGTATGCGAGGCGTTGCACGGTGAGCGGGGACAGCGGCGCGGTCATGTCGACTCCTGAGCATGCGGGTACTGAGGAGTCTGTCCGGTGCGCTGGCCCGGATGCACCTGGTTTCCCCTGCTCGGTGCGGAGTTGTCAGTGACCGAACCCTACTGGTGGCCTGGATAGGTGTAGCCGTCGGGGACGTGGGTGACTGTGACCCGGCGGCGCCGGGCGGCGAGGTACACGGGTGTCCATAGGCCGACCGTGAGGATGAGCATCGGCCAGTAGAAGCCGATGGCCATCAACCCCATCTTGCGGAGCGTCTTGATCTTGGCCATGTGGCCCCTCGTCCTGTGACCTGGCGGCCAGAGTCGCAGTTGCTCAGGGGAGCTGTGCGGCTTGTGACATTGCTGTGACTGATCGTTACTCGTGCGAGGGATGCCAGGGATGGCGCGGGGATCTACGGTTCGCCTGTGAGTGCTGTGAATTGGGGCGATGTGCCCACGTGGGTGACGGGATTTTCGCAGGTGCGGCCGCCTTGTTCGCCTATCAGGCCATCAAGAGCCAGCGAAAGCAGATTGGTGAGCAGCGGGCCTTCATTGCGGAGCAGTCGACGAATCTTCGGCTGGAGCGGGAGGCTGTGTATGCCGCAGCGGAAGAGCGGAAGATCTCGCAGGTGCGCGAGGTCAGCGTGAAGGTGAGCGCGCGGTGGGCAGGCAGGCACCAGGGTGAGACTGAGCCCACCCATGTGTGGACCATCCTTCTGACCAACAACAGCGTCGACGTCCTACGCGATGTAACGGTGGAGTTCGGCCCCGGGGTAGCGGTCCTGGACGGCGCCGAGGAGAAGGCGGGACGGGCGTGTCAGGTCCCTGTCGAGGCCGTTCTGCCCCGGGAAACCTTCGAGTTCCGGTCTGAGCGGTATCAGCTGTCGTGGGAGGAGCTATGCCCGGCTGCCTTGTTCACAGACGCTGGGGGAGTGCGCTGGCGGCTGAAGCCGAACGGCAACCGGCAGGAGGTCGCCCAACCATGAGTGCGGCTGACTGGGGAGACGTGCCCACCTGGCTAGGGACGAGCTTCGCAGCGCTGGCAGCTGCAGCAGCCGTGTGGACGCTTAAGAGCCAGCGTGACCAGATCGACGAACAGCGCGTCTTCATCGGCGAACAGTCGGCGACTCTCGCCCTCGAGCGCGCCGAGCTGCGCGCTCTGGCAGAGGACAGGAAGTGGGGCCAGGCCCGGCTGGTTTCCATGCAGTCTCATCGGGTCAGTGACGGATCTGGCGGCTCCTACTGGCTGGTGCAGGTTGTGAATGGGAGTGACGCGCCCATTCATGATCTACATCTGCGGTTCGGAGACGCTTACTTGCCCACCGAGACTCACGAGGTCCGAGAGATCGTTACGAACGTCCTGCAGTCCCGGGTCGGTGAGACGTGGTTGCATCCCCTTCACTCGCTGGGGCCGGGGCGGGCCGTGCGGTTCACGTCGCAGGCGTGGTCACCTCCCGTCGCCCACAACAGCCGTCCGTCCCTGAAGTTCGTGGACGACAACGGGATCCGGTGGGGGCTCGACTCCCATGGAACCCTGGCTGAGACTGCCGATGATCCCCAATCGTGAGGGGCTCCGCCACGACGGGAGTTGGCGCGGCGGTTCCGCTCGTTGCGGATAGCGGTCAGTCCCGGTAGTTCGGGGCGCCCCGTCGGTATCCGCGTCGGCCCTCGAGGGCCTGGGCAGCGGTGGCTCCGTACCAGCGGTTGACGCCGTCGGTGGTGTTGTCGGGTTCGGGCCAACGGCGGCGGGTGAGGTCGGCGCGGATGGTACCGGCGGTGATGCCGATGCCCGCGGCCTCGGGTGATCTTGCCTGGTGTGGGCATCTTCCCTGTCATGAGGCTGGGGGAAACGGAGCGACACCGGGGGAGTGTCGTCTGCGAGGGCTGGGGGGCGCGTGGCGGGCAACGGCGCAGATCGACGAATGAGGCTTCGACTGGCGCGGCAACGGCCAAGGCCCCGCGCAGTCCGCGCGCGTGAGAGGGACGAACCGCAATCGCAAGTACCCGAGCCGGGAAGATGGCGGCGGCTGAATTGGTGGGTGCAAGTGGGAGCGGTGCTGGCAGCGCTGGCGACCTTGCTGGGTGCGGTTGCAGCCGTGGGCGGCATCGTATTCACCGCCATCGCCACGTTCTACAGCGCACGGGTTGCCGAGGATCAGCTGCAACAGTCTAAGGAGGACGCAGCCAAGGAGACCCGCGCTCAGGCTTCGAGGATCACCTTTTACGGGGATACGAATGGGATGCATCGGCACGGCGAGAAATTTAGCGTCGTGAACCGCTCGGCTGATCCCATTACGGAGGTCACCGCGTTTCTTACGGCGGCTCCACAAACGAAATTTCCGGAGAACGTATTGGAGTGGCCGCTTCTTAAGATCTCTCTAGGCTACATCCCGCCATGTTCGCGCATCGTGCTAGAAAGCTCCACCCTGGGGAGATTCAACGGGAAAGGTGATGTTGAGGCGCTCCCTGGTGGGGAATTATTCGCCATCGAAAGCCTGGTGTTCATCGATAGTGATGGGCGAATGTGGGGACGGACACCGACTGAATTGAAGGAAGTGGTGCTGCCGCCGTTTTACTGGCTTGAGGATCCGAACGTAAAAGACCCTTATCCTCTCGTGCTGAGTGGAGATAAACCTGTCGCCCCTAAGGCGGTGGAGCCTTGCGAGGGGACTTAGGTCAGCCTTTCTCATATTCACTCGCCCCACATGCTCCTGATCCGTGCCGACGCAAAGACCCAACGAAGCACCACTACGTGCGGTGCTTGCGGCTGGCTCGCCTGAGCTTCCACTGATTCCAGCGGTAGCCCCATTCCGGGACGTAGTTCTCGTACAGCCAGGCGCAGATGCCTCCCACCACGAGCACCACGACGATCGCACCGACCAACACCGCGCCCTTGCTCGCGCCGTCCCAGGGCAACGGGGTCTCCTCGTAGAGCGCGGTCGCCAAACCAAACGCAAGGAGAAGCCCGGCCAGCGTGAGCATGCTGCCGCATCCGCCTCGTCTACCGGCCACACGCGCCTCCTCGTTGCGGAATGGGCTGCGAGGCCCCGCCCAGACAACTCCGGTGCGGGGCCACTTCACGCCTCTCAAGGCGACGGATACGCCGACTCCACCGCATCCCGCCACGAATCCTCAAACAGCTGCTCAGCCTCCGGACTGTCCCACCACTCCCCGATCACCTCACCCATCAACCGCTCCACCTTCGCCTCATCCAACCCCATGCAAGCCGGAGGAGGCGCAGGCGTCGGCGCGTCCCTCCCAGCAGCCATGGCATCGTGCAGGCCTTCCCTCATCGCCTCCCTGCAGGCAACCGGATCTGCGATCTCCCCACCATCGCCGTCGGATTGAGAGACGTACAGGCCGGCCCCCACAATCGCGGCGATCAGAGCGGCTGCCGTCCAGATGATGATGGCGTTTGTCCGCTTCGGGCTCTGCGGGGACGGCGGCCCCCACCTAGGCCCCTGCTGCATGCCGCTCACGGCGTCTCGGTCAACGAGTCGAGCATCTTGTTCTTGTCGAAGGTGCCCTCGCTGTCCGTCCACTCCAGACCGTCGATTGCCTTGGCCATGAGCACCGCCATGTACTCGTCCTCCGACAGCGGCCCGCACGCATCCGGCCGCTTCTTCTCGGCCGGCTTGGTCTTCGCTTCGAGCATGTCGAACGCGTCCTCGGCAACGGTCTGATAGCCGTCCTGGACCATGCCGGCGAGGGTGTCGTCGAGGGCGTCGACCCGCTCGGTGGCCTCGTCGAGGGTTGGCGTGTCGTCGGAGCTGCTGCCGGTTGGCTCGGTGAGTGCAGTGGCGCAGTCCTCCGCGTTATCGGAGTCCGAGTTCGAGCAGCCGACCGCGGCCCCGGCGAGCAGCAGGCAGGCAAGTACGGCGGTGGTGGTGCGGCGCATGGATCCCCCCCAGGGTTGGTGATGCCGCCGGATCGTAGCGCTGGCCGCCGACAACCGCCCCGGAAACGCGGGAGGCCCACCGCGACGGGGGAACGCGGTGGGCCAAGGGGGGCTTCCAGTGTGGCAGGCGGTCGGCTCTCGCGCTGGCCCTCCAGCGGTGCGCCCGGTACCGGCTTGTCCTCGGCAGGGAAGTGCCCGCCGCGGGAGGGCTGGTAGACGGTCTCGTGCCCGTCCAAGCGGGGGTCGTCCTCGCGGGGGTTGGTCTTCCATCCGAGTGCCATGATGGCGATCTCCTGTCTCGTGTTGCGGGATGGGTGGACCGGGGCGGACCGCGCTCTTCTTGGCGGTTGGGAGCGGCCCGCTCCGGGTTCTAACGGCCGCGCACCCGGTGGTTGCGGACGGTCTCTGACGGGTCGTGAACGACAGCCCTCGCCAGGCCAACGGGCTCTACACGAAACCCCTTCTCCGATGTGTGTGCCAGGGCGGCGTTGTTGTCGTCGTCGGCAGCCTGACCTGCGCCGACAACGTCCGGAGAGGGGTATGCCTGGGCCGGGGTAGGGGCCTCGTCCCAGCGCTGATGCGGATCTCTGAAAACGACCAGGGTCGCTCGTCGCCCCACTCGGCACGGAGTTCAACGGAGTGGGGAGTTTCAACGAGCGTCGCGCGTTGTCGGCCGGGGCCGCCCGCTCGTGGAGTGTGCGGGACGCGCCGGCCGGTCAAGGGCGCCTTCGGCGGCGCTCCGCGCTGGCCTTCGGCCACCCTGGACAGTCCGCCCGTCCCTGGACCTGGCTGGCTATCGGGCGGCCCCTCCCTTGTGGCGCCCGTCCGCAGGTCAGGTGGTCTGTGGGTGGGGAGATCCACTGAGCAGGTGTGGGGTAACCCCCGAGCAGGGGGTGGGGAGGTTCAAATATCCCCATCAGCGCAGCCCGGCCGAGGATGAACGGCTCCCATGCGGACGTCCTTCACGGCCCACCCATCTGCTGGGCAGCGGCGCGCACCGCATCAGTGGTCGCACTGAGGTGCTCCGCCAGTGGCGTCAACTGCGCGTGCGGGGGGCCGATATCGCGGACCGCGGCGACGAGTGCAACCGGGGAAACGCGCGGTGGGCTGGCGGGGGTGTGCTCGGCGACGGGCTCGGGCTGGCCCTCGTCGGCGGCCGGCTCCGGCTCGGTGGGACGCTGCTTCGGCTCCCAGCCGTCCCGGCCGCACCGGTTCGCCGCGCCCCCCCACACCCCGGCCGCACCCTACAGAAGTCAGGGCGCTCCACCGTCGGCGACCCGCTCGTACAGGCCGGCCGCGACCGCGCCAACGACCTTGCGCAGGAACGCGGCAGCACCCAGGAGCACGGCCACGCTTAAGCCGAGGCCGGCGCCTTCGGCGAGCCAGCCCATGGCCCAGCGCCACACTGCGCGTGCGTGATGTACGGCTCCGCGTGCGAGGTGGGTGGCGAGGTGGCCGGATCCGGTGACGGTCCGCTGTCCGGCCTGACGGAGCCACTGCATCGTCGAAGGGGCGCTCTTACGATCTCGCCCTTCGCGATGCCGTCGAGTGCCCATGCGCCGAGTCCGTTGACGCCCTCGGTACACAGGAGCCAGCCCCGCCTCATCCCTTCTGCAGGCTGGCGCAGCGTTCGCCGCCACTGAGACCCTGGCACTGGCTGCTCTCACCCTTGTCACAGTGCTATGAACAGATAGCTGTCCACCCCGGGCGTTGGCCGGCGCCACGGCTGTGGCCGTGGGATCGTGGGTCGCGCGGTGCGCTGCCGTCGCTTAGTGACGGCAGTGAGGGTTTTTGGGGAGGAAACCACCATGTCCTGCGCCCGAATGTCATAGGAGCCGCAGGCGCTGGAAGTCAGGCATGTTGCCTGAGTCGAGTTCCTTTTCGAGCTGGGCGATCCGGTCTGTGCTGGGGGGATCGAAGTCGAGGTAGCCGGGGTCGTCGGGGGTGCGTGGCGTGGGCAGTTGCGGTATGGCCAGGGCGTGGGGCTGGTCGCCGGCTTCGGCGAGGTGATGGTCAAGGGCGGCTGCTGAGCTGGTGGCCAGCTGGAGCGGTTTGTCGGCCAGGGCGCTCCAGACGTCGTTCTGGACGGCTGTGTCGTCGGGGAGTCTGCCGTGTTCGGTGTGGGTGTAGCGGAGGTCGCCGACGAACGGGAGCTGGGCGGAGGCGAGGGGAACTCGTCCGTCGCTCTCTCCGTGCGCATTGTGGGGAGTTCGCGCGGTGGTCCGTTCCATGTGGTGCCACAGAAAGCCCAGGCGCCGGTTGTAGGCGAGGCGGAAGAGCGTCTTGTAGCCGGTGCCTGCGATGACGGTCATGCGGTCGCGTTGGTTCTGGTCGAGTGCATGGTGCCAGTCGTCGAGGTCGCGGTGGTGCTGTGCGGCTGCGCTGAGGATGTCCTGGAGGGCGAGTTCCTGGCTGGTGGACAGGTTGAGGTGCCAGGCGTGTGCGTCGTAGAGGTCGAAGTTCGCGCAGGGGTGGTCGTATTCGGTTCCCGGCAGTCCTTCTTCGGTGCCGGGGTACACGCCGGCTGGTGCAGGGAGCAGGCTCATGACGCCGTGGAGGGAGCGGAAGGTGTCCCTGCTGAGGTAGCGGGCGAGGAGGATGAGTTTCTCGTAGCCCCACAGGTGGTTCTTGAGGTACCCGGCGATGGACGGGGACCCGTAGTGGGGAGTGCCCAGGAAGACGATTTTTCCGATGTGGTTCCACAGGTCCGGGTGCCGCATCAGGGCTGTGCGTATGACGAGGCCGCCCATGCTGTGTGCTACGAGGTGGATCGGCCGCCCTTCGTAGCCTTCAGTGCGGGTTTCGGTGACGCAGCTGTACAGATGGTCGGCGCTGACGTGCAGGGGCTTGCGCCAGTCGTAGGCGAAGGCGCGGTGACTGAGGTTGGGGCGGCGCATGGCCGCGGCCAGAAAGCCTGTGTAGGAAGGGGTGACGGTGACCGGTTCGATCTGGAAGCGGGAATCGATGTCGGTCAGCCCGTCTGGGGCGAGTGCCAGATCGTCGATGCGGCTGCGGCTGGGGTATTCGATCCACCACATGCCGCCCAGTGATGTACTGGCCAGGTAGCTGCCCATGACGCCTGGGACGAAGATGAGATTGACGGGCCCGTCGTCGGCAAGGTGATCGCCTTGCGCTGGGCCGGCGATCTCCTGCAGTTCCTCGAAGGCGGCTGTCCCCAGCAGCGTGCGCAGCGCGTCGGCGGCGGCGGGATCGCGTGCGAGGTCGAGGCGGGTTGCGGTGTCGCCGTGCATGAATCGAAGGGCGAAGCTGTCGTGGAATGACGGCGCTGTCATGGGCGGAGCCTTACGTGGCCGGGAGCAGGGAGACGGCGGGTGCTTGGTGCATGGCTTCGATTTCGGCGGGGCCGGCGACGAAGAGTTGGTAGTCGTTGACGTAGCTGTAGAACAGGCCGCCGATGCTGCGGTACTCGTCCCAGAAGAACTTGCGGCTCTGGCTCATGGCTTCGCCCGCGGAGGTGGGGGTGTCGGCTGAGATGCGGTTGTAGAGGAAGTGGAAGAAGACGGCTGCGAAACGGGCGGCGAAGGCTGTGGGGACCTTGCATTCGCCACCGACGTAGGCGCGGCTTCCGCGTTCCATGAAGCTGTGCTGCAGCGTGTTGCTGAAGGGGTGGTCGACGGCGGAACTTTCGCAGGCGTTGATGAAAACCAGTGGCTGGTCCTCCAGTGCGGAGACGCCCATGTCCGACAGGGCCAGGATGTCCTCGGGCTTGTTGGTGCGGCCGAAGCGCAGGGGTTTGTCCGCATCGTTGGTGCCCTGGCAGAAGATGTAAACGAGTGAGACCGGTGGCGGCTTGGGCGAACACAGGAACTGCGATAACTGCGCACGTCTGTTGTGCTCTCCTGACGGCAGGAAGAGCGGTGACCACGGGGACAGTTCCTTCTTGTGCTCGTCGACGGCTTCGGCCGTTCGGTCGCCCTGGCCCCAGTACAACAGGTGGGCTCGCGTGGCATTCCGGTCCAGCGCGCGTGAGGTCTCTCCGATGTTGTAGGTGAGGTTCGACAAACGCAGCCGCAGCCCGAGGAAGTTGTCGGCGTCGACGGTCTGCCCGAAGCCTGGCGGTTCATTCCGGTACAGCAAGCCCCAGGGCACGTGGAAGAGCTTCTGGTCCCGGCTGCGCCAGTCGACATGGAGTTTGGAGCCGGGCCGAAGATCCGTGATGAGCTGGTGCAGTTTGCTTCCTGGAGGAAACAGGGCGCGGAACAGCCTGTGGCCGGCGAAAGCAAGCTCTCGCATGGCTTCCTCTGCCGCCAGATTGATCCAGAAGGCTTCGTCGTGCTGCGAGAAGTGCTGCCCGTTGCCGTGCCAGTTTGCGCTGGGCGCGAACCGCTTGAGGCGGTCGGAGATGTCCGCCGAGGTGATGTCGTTGTAGCGCGGGCCGCACAACTGCCTCACCGCGTCCAAGGCGTGCTGGGCCTTGGTGACCCACTCTCCGGTCTCCGCTCCGGGTTGCCAGTCGCACCACTGGCTGGCATCGGGGCGACCGTTGGCCTCCAGGTGCCATTTGGCTTGGGGCGGCATGAGCGTGAGGGTCAGAATGCTGGGAGGGCGCTGCCAGGCGTGGGGGAGCGAGAGAGCCGTCTGGCCCAGCGGCAGATAGTCACGGGTCTTCGTGCGCAGCCCTCTCCGGGCAACTGCGGCCGGGCGGGTGCTGTCCGTGCCCTCGGCGGCGGTCTCGCTCTGTTGGACAGCGGGTCTCTGGCGTGGGAAATCGTTCGCAGGTGTGTCTGAGGCCGGGCTCTGTTGCGGCTCGGGTGGTGCGGCGGTCGGCCCCGAGTCGGGCGGGTCTTCCGCGCAGATTTCGATGCTCAACTGACGGTAGCGGTCCTGCCCGACGTACAGCTCCGCCGTGATCTGCACGTCGCCCTGCGCCTGAGGCGTGACGGTGATCAGCCGTTCCTCTGACTGCCCCACGGTCGGAATGACGAGGTCGAATTCCACGATCCACTGGGGCCGGTCACCTGCCTGCGTCGCGTACGCCTGGGCCAGGAAGCCGGCATCTGCGGGTACGGCCAGTGCCGCGGTAGTGGAGTGGACGACCCACCGGGTCGGCAGCCCTGAGGCCGGGATATCGCTGCTGGGCACAAAGCGTTCACCTACCGCGCGGTTTCGCGGGTCGTCGGCTCCCGCTTGGAAGCTTCCCTGATAGGAGCGGCCCACCTGTAGCGCCGTGTCGTCGCCTACCTCGGGATCGCTGAACCAGAAATTGAGGTGCTGTCCGGCCACAGCCTCCCGCTCCGCGGCGGACAGTACGCGTGCGCCGCCTTCTTGGCCGTCCGCGTCCTTCACCGTCTTCGGCTCGCCAGAGGTGCGCGAGTCCCGGCCGACGGGCTCTTCGTCGTTTTCGTCGAAGGGATCGGTGGGGCCGGCCGGAGGCCTTGGACCTCCGCCGCCCTCCCCAGAACCCTCTGCGGGGGTGCTGTCGGCGGGGGCAAGGGCGGCCGGATGATGCAGGACGGTGCCGGGCAACGTCACCCAGGTTGGCCCCCCGTATCCGGGCTGTTCCGAGACGGAGGAGGCGCGTTGTGCCGTGCTCAGCCGCTCGGACAGTTGCCGTAGCTGATCGGTCCAGTCCGCTGGCAACAGCTTCGTCACCGGGTCGGCCGGAGAGGCTGCCGCGTTGAGATACGCCACCTGGGCCCGTTCCAGCAGGGTCAACGCATCCCGCACGCGGCCTGCCGTCACCTGCACCGCGCCGGACTCGTACAGAGAGTTCGCCTCGTCCAAAACAGTGCCCAGCTCGCGGAAGAGCGAAGACGCCCGCGCCAGATGGCCCGCCGCCTCTTCGGTATGCCCTGCCAGATGATCAGCCAGCCCGAGCCCGTACAGGGCGCGTGCTTCACCGCCCCGCGTGCCCTGATCCCGGTGCAGGGCCAGTGCCCGGTTCATCCGTTCCTTGGCTGCATCAGGCTCGCCGGCCTCCACCGCCACCAGGCCCAGCTGGTAGTGGAACAACGCTTCCGCAGCGTGCTGGCCTTGGTCAGCCGCGTGCTGCGCCGACTGTGACAGAAGCTCACGTGCCTGCTCGAGGCCTTCGTTGCCCTCCCGCAGCAAGAAGGCGGTCAATAGTTCGGCGAGCGCTGCGGAGGCCTGTCCCGTTTCCACGCGTGCTGCCGCGGCCAGGTTTTCCGCCTCTAGCCGCAGCCAGGCGGCTGCGTCGGCTGCGTCTTGCAGGTGGGGCGCCTGATCCGGCATCGCCGCACCGGACTCGCCCGACCCAAGGGCGTAGGCTCTGGCAGCGGTCTCTCGGTAGAAGTGCACCAGCCGTTTCGTGGCTGCACGGTGTGCGTGATCGCCCTGGGCTGCCTCGGTCTGACGTTCAACGAACGCCTGGACCAACTCGTGCATCCTGAAGCGCCCCGGTGTCACCTCGGAGAGCAGACTGCGTACGTAGAGAGAGTTGAGGTGCTCACGCGCGTGGTCAACGCTGGTTTCAGCCAGCACTGCTGCCGCGTGCGGCTCGAGTTCGGTCCCCGGATGCAGAGACAGCCTTTGCAGGAATTCCTGCTGCTGCGGTTCAAGCCGCCGGTACGAGGTCCGGAAGACGGCTCCCACTGTTACGGGCCCTGCGCGCAAAGCCCCCAAAAAGCCTGAGGGGAGGGCCAGTTCACGCACCAGATCGGCGGCACGCCAGGTGGGATGCCTGAGCAGCTCGCTTGCTGCGGCGGTAATCGCCACGGGCAGGTGGCCACACAAGCGGGCCACTGTTCGTGCAGCCGACTTGTCCACCGTTGTTCTTTGCGAAGTGATCAAGAGCTCGAACATGTCCGCTGCCGGCTCCGGCTCAAGCGGTCCGAGATCAATGGAGCGGGATAACATGGGGGTATCGAGGCGAAGCCTGCTGGTGACGACCGTGAGTGAAGGGGAATCACCCGGCAACAAGGGTTCGACCTGTTCCAAGTCACCGGCATCGTCGAGAATCAGCAGCACCTTGCGTGACGAGAGCCAGCTGCGCCACATGGAAGCCCGCCCGTCGACGCTGTGCGGAAGGGCAGATCGCGGCACCCCGGCCGTCTTCAACAGCGTCGCCAGTACCAGGGAAGGTGCCAGCGCACCGTCCTGACGCAGGCTGTGCGCAGCCAGATTGATGAAGATCTGACCGTCGGGAACGTCGTCGATCAGCCGGTGCGCGACGTGCACGGCCAGCGCGGTCTTGCCTGAACCCGGCATGCCGTGCACCAGGCACACAGGTGCCCCAGGCGCACGCAGAACCGAGAGCAAGTCGGACAGCTCCCGGTCCCGTCCGGCCAGCGAGACGTCCCGGGGCAGTGTACGAGCACGCGCAAGTCGTGTTCCCGCCGGAAGTGCCTGAGCCGGTGAAGGAAGGTCGCTCGACGTGAGCGCTTCCGTCAGGCGTCCTGCGGCAAAGAGATCGGATTGCGGCGGCGGCAGGATCAGCTCCCCCGCTCGCATCTGACCACGTGCGCTCAGCAGGAGCCGAAAGATCAGCTCCTGCTGTGAAGGCGCGTCGAGTGTGTCGACCTTGCTGAGAACCGTGTGCAGACGGTTGAGCCAGCGAATGGTCAGTTCTTGTTCACGACGGCTGTCGCCGGCTGTCCGGGCGGCGATGACCTGATGCCGCGTCTGCTCCAGCTCCACCGCAACGCTCTGGGCCTGCTCCGGACGAACGCTACGCACCAGCGACACGACACTGTCACGGACCTGCCGCCACGCTTCTGTGGTGAGGGAAGACATCAATGACGAAGAGATGACCGCGAGAACCACTGGATCCATAGTTCCCCCACCCCATCGTCCAGCAGCTTCCACTGTACGAGCAACCAGGCCCCGCAGGGCCCGTGTTGACAGGTCGAACTCTTTCACAGGCCTGTCCAATCCCCCGTCTTCATACCCACAGACCGCCCTTCGTTCATCCTCCGTCCGGCGGTCACCCTCCGTGGTGGCCACACAACCAGCACGTCAACCATGGCCGCGCCCATGATGGTGAGCAAAAGACTACTGCGCGTAATGATCCCTTTCAGGCTGTTGCCGATGAACGACGCAATGTCACCGGAATGTGCTAATGCGATGCCGCCCTCCGACGGATCGCGGGTCTTTTCCTCTCGGTGTGCGAAGCGCGAGACGGGGTGCTGTACCGCGCCGTGGGTATTGACGATGTGGTCCAGCATGGCGACGACTGCAGCAGGGGCTTTGCCCTTCGCAAGCTCGGTCCGCGTGCTGTGTCCGTTGCCTGATAAGGCGTTTGGTGCTGTGGGCTGCGGCCAGGGTGAGCACGACCGCGAGGCTTCCCAGGTACTCGGCGGCAGCCGCGCTGAGGATGTTCACCGGCCGGCTTCCGGCAGGGGATCGGACGAGTTCGCCGGGGGAGTGTGGTGCCGTCCCAGCCTTTTGAGTTTACGGCTCACCCGAAGTCCGAATGCGTTCGGATCGTCGGCGCCTCCCAGCGCTGCGACCTGGGCCCATGTCATGCGCTGCGTGCTGTAGGCCATGGCTACGGCCTTCTCCGCGGGTGCCAGGTGGGCGAGCACGGCAAGGATGCGGGAGTTCTCGACCTCCCCGAGCAGTATGTCGTCCTCGGGGCGCCGGTGATCGGTGATCAGATCTCGCAGTGACGAGGATGTCCGCGTCGCCCGGCCGCCACTGCCCGACGTGCACAAGCCGGGTGACCACCTCGCGCAGCTGGGTGGCGGTCACCGCGGTGGCGTCGTCGGCCGACCCGAGCCGAACCGCGTCCACCACGGCCGTCCAGGACGTGCGTCCCGTCTCTAGCGCGGCGACAAGGAGTAGGGCCAGCCGGGGATGAACTGATCCGCGCTGCGGCCCCGCCCGTAGACGTGGCAGAACAGCAACTCCGGGCTGGTCGGGGCATCGGGACGCAGCCAGTTGCTCACATCCACCGCGAGCACGATCCGCCCGTCGGCGGCGCGCGGCAGCGGCGTGGAGGCCAGCAGTCTGCGCAGGCGGCGCGGCTCCAGCCAGCCGTGGTTGACCGCGTCGTACATCGCCCCGTGCCCCCGCCGGTGCTCGGCCGTGAGCGTCAGCTCGACCAGCGACGTCACCGGGCCGTCCGAGCACAGCACCGCGTCGGTGAGCTCGAAGAGCGCATCCGCCCGAGTGTAAAGGCAGTCGTAGAACTCGACACGAAAGTGGGACAGGACGCCCAACGCGGCGTCAGCGGGCTGTTCAGCGGCGAGACTCTTCACCAGCGGCCGTTCCTTCACGCGACGTTGCTCGACACCTCGAAGCGTGAAGAACGGCCGTCCTGCTGTCCCGAGAACGAACCAAGATCAGCGGGCCAGGTGAACGGCCGAGGTTAAACGCCAAGCTGACACTATGTCACTCCGCGGTAAGGTCGGCTGGTCAGGATGCCCCGCCCAGGTTGCCGAGTCGCAACGCCTTGGCCTTGAAGCCACTCGGTCGGGTGCCCGGGTGCCGCACCAGCGCGGTGCACACCTCGTACCGTTGTCGGCGTACTTACTTCTCTGGCCCTGGCAAGATTTCCGTGACGCCTGGCTGTGCCACCGTGCGCCGGTGACGCTCCGTCACCGGTAGCGGCATGGTCGACGAGTGCGACGACCTCGTACGAACTGTGTCTCCAGAGGAATGCCTCCGGTCTCTGGGGCGTGCCGGGCTAGCTCGGTGAGCGGGTCCCAGTTCTCATTCTGGGGTTTTCCCAGTATTGAGGGCCACGGTTAGAGCATTATCAGCGCATGCCGGATGGGGGAGGGCGGCGTGATCGCCGTCAGCGTTTAAGTGTCGCAGTGCTCACGTTCTGTACGGTGCTGGCGACCGTATGGGGCCTGGTGGTGGGGGTGAGCGCACGGCTTTCGATGCCTGACCTGGCCGCGGTTATTGGCGTGCCCGTCGGGTTCCTCGGACTTGTGCTGGCCGTATTGTCGCGCGGATCGACCGAGCCCGTGGAACAGTTGGTCGAGAACCTGGTGCCTGTATCTAAGGAGAGGTGGGCGCATCAGCGAGGCCAGTTGCTTGGCGGTAAGCTTCGAGCTCACCGCCCGATTAACCTCCGCTTCTCTGTTATTGATGCCCCACACCGAGTCCAGGCAGGTCCTAGCCAGGACGGTGAGATGGCAGGCATCGCCGCCTTCTACCGCGCTCGGCAGCCGCGCAGGCTGGTCATCACTGGCCTGCCCGGCGCCGGCAAGACCTTCATGGCCATCGACCTTGTCCTGGGCCTGCTGCGGGAGCGCGCTGCCGAGGATCCGGTGCCGATTCGGCTGACCCTCACTGACTGGGACACCGGCATCGACTTCAAGATGTGGCTGGCTAAACGCATCGCTGCCGAGTACGGCGTTTCCCTGCGCAGCGCTCGAGTGCTCGTTGCCCAGGACCGGATCATGCCGGTTCTGGACGGGCTCGATGAAATGGACGCAGGTGGCGACCCTCGTGCGGCCACGCTGCGCGCGGTGGCCGTGATCGACGCTCTCAACGCCCACGTCGACGGCGCACCCGCCGTTCTCACATGCCGTTCCTCTCGCTACAGCGCGCTGGTCGACTCCGGCCACCGCGTGATCGAGGCCACCCAGCTCCGGATCTCCCCAGTCACCGCTGGCCAGGCACGCACCTACCTGGAGCGAGATACTGCATCTCCCGATCGCTGTGCGTTCCTCCTGGACGCCATAGGGCAGATTGACGATGCTGCACCAGTGGTGTGGCTGTCCACACCATGGCGGTTGACCATGGTCGCCACCGTGCTCGCCGGTGGCAGAGACCCTTTGGAGCTCATCAGCCATGCCCGGCGTGGCACGGTCAATGAACATCTCCTTGGCCTCTATGTGCCGACGGCGGTGGACATGCACCCCTTCGACACGCGTGGCCGATACGGCCACCGTGATGCCGAGCGATGGCTTGGCGAATTGGCTCGGTACCTGCGCGACACCGGAAGGCAGTCGATCGTGCTCCACGAGCTGTGGGGCCTAGGGACGAGGCGGTCCGCCCAAGCGATCGCCGCAGTAGTGGGAACGATATTAGGGGCGTTGATGTTGGCGCCCAGCGTCTACGTCAACACACAGGCCGCCGACCCCTGGTTGACTGGGTCTCCCCTGTGGAATGTGCTCCTTAGCATCGGCGAAGGCACGTTGCTGGGAGCCTTCGTTGCTCTTGACGTGGCCGGGCCCCGTACTCTGCGCTTCGATCGCGTGGAGCGACACTCGGAGACCGTTGCCGAATTTAGTGCCACCCTTCGTGATTTCCTACAGGCACTGGCCTGGAGCATCGCTGCAGTGGGCGCCGCCATCCTAGTCCTGCATACTTGGCCAGACTTATATGACGCCGTGCGCCGAGCGGCCACCGACGAATCGCCACCGTTTTGGCCGGACGGGCTCTCCTTGGTGATTGCCGGTACGCTCATGATCTTGTCGGCAACGACGCTCATTCCGCGGTTCGCCAACACAATCGTGAGTGCCTGGGCCGTCGTGACCGACAGGCGGCTGCAACTCACCACTGCACACTCCCCTTCCTCAGTCCTTGGCGGCCCCCATGCACCGCTGCGCCGCGCTCTGCTGGCAGGGGTACCAGCCGGGTTTGCGTTGATCGCGCTCTACACGCTCCACGCCGGGCTCAGCCTTCACGGCTGGCCTGGCATCGTGACAGTGATGTTGACGTTGCTGTGCTACGTAGTCCTTGCGGAACCTGCTCGGTGGCTTGCTTGGTTTGTGGCCTTTCGCATCTGGACCCGTGGCCGGCTTCCCTGGCGAACCGGTGCATTTCTTGACTGGGCTTATGAAGCGGGCGTGCTGCGCATCTCGGGACCTGCCTACGAGTTCCGTCACCGCGAACTCCAGGAGTGGCTGATGACGCGACTGGCCCTCTCAGCATCCGCGGACTAGAGGGCGTCTGATAAGCTTTTTAGAGGTCGTTTTTTCCGAATCTGTTGTGTGGATTCCGCTGGTCAGGCGTGGGTTCGCAGGTGTTGCGGAAGTCTCGGTTCGTTGTTGGCCGAGATGTTGTGTGGGTGGCGGATGCCGTCGATGGGGGCGGTGTTGGAAGCCCGGCGGAAGGCCGCCGTGGTGCGGGTGGAGGACTCGAAGCCGAACTGGACTTAGCGGACGCGGAAGAGGTCCTCAGACGCCGGGTGATCGGTCTCGAGCAGTATCTGGAGGCGCTGGCCGAGGGCCCGGGCCAAGAACGACGAGGGTGGCAACCAAGCAGGCCAACGCCGCCCTGCACCGCCTCGTGTTCACCCGGCTGCGCTTCGAATCCCCGCAACCAGGGTCAATACGAACGCCGCACCCAGGAGGGCGAGACCCGCCGTGAGGTCATCCGATGCCTCAAGCGATATGCCGCCCGAGAGGTCTTCGACATGGAGAACGGCAACGGAGCAAGGCATCACCAGCTCACTACAGAAGAGCCGCACCCAACACCGAACGCGCGTTTTCCCTCATTGACATCAAGCAGGAGACGGACCCACCGACACGACGGGCAGGAACCGTGCCTGAAGGGCTGCTTGCGGTTGTAGTAGCTCGGGGCGAAGCAATCCGTCAGCTGCTGTGGCCGGAGATTTGGTCGATTGCGGGGATCCCTAGGAAGAGGGGGGAGTCGTGGCGTTTCTTTCGGGCATCAAGTTGCGTGATCTTCTCTTCCGCAGCCGCGAGGCTGACGCGGAGACCGTCGGCTTCGCCGAGCCAGCCTTCGCGTTCGGCTTCGGCAATCCGGTCGCGCAGGTTGTTCCGGATCTCTTCGAGACGAGGCCGTTCAGCCGGGTTCACAATGAGTACGGGACAGCGCACGCTTGCGTTCGTTGCTCGCTTCTCCGGCCGGACCCGGCCCAGCGCGGCCGGTTGGAGGAGATCCGCGACACTCTCGTCGCCCGCATCGCCGAGGCCGAGTGCGAGGGCTGGCTCGGGGAGGTCGAAGGGCTCAGGATCAGCCTGGCCGGCGCCGAAGACAAGCTCGTTCACATGGACCGACGAGCTTCCGGCGGTACGGCGATCGACCTCGGCATGCCACGCATAGCCCCAGCTCAAATTACACAGGTGGAGGGAACGGCTTCGCTGACACAATCACTGGATGACCAGCAATGACATCCGGTTCGACTGTCAGCACCGTGGCGACGGCGGCCCGTTCGTGATCGTCCCCCGCATCGACGGAACACCACTCACCGAGCTGATCGACGGGTTCGAGATCGCTGCCGGGATGCAGCCCGCAGGCGACGCCTACGGCGGTCTGATTCCGGAGTTCTTCTGGTTCGGCCCGATGCAGGATCACTTCCTCGGACGGTCCACCAATGTCGGCGTCGTGCGAAAAGTGGTTCTGGATCACTTTCCGTGCCGGGGCCACGGAGGGTCACCACGCCCGCGATCATGGACGGCCTCACGCCGCGAGGAGAACTCGCTTGCGGAGTAGGTCGAAGTTGGCGCGGCCGAACATCTGTCGCTTGAGCATCTTGATCTTGTTGTTGTGGCCTTCGACTGCGCCGGAGCTGTAGGGCAGGCTGAGTCCGGCGACGACGGCGTCGAGATCCTGGCCGAGGCCGGTGACGAAGGTGTGCAGGGCGGGCAAGGCATCAGCCTGGACGCGGTCGATCCATTGGTCCAGCTGCTGTCCTTGGCGGTTGTTCATCAACTCGGCGAAGGAACGTACGTGTTCGGCGGTGCGGTCGAGTTGAGGGCAGCGGGCGAGGATCGTCTTGAGTCGCTGAGCCTGGTCGTCGTCGAGGCGGTCGGGGCGGCGGGTGATCCAGCTGGTCACGTCTCGCACGGAAGGGTGCTTGCGGGGCGGATCGTCGTGCGGGAACGCTTCACGGAGCTGCTGCACGTATCTCTTCACGACGCTCTCGCCGCCGGGGTAGCCGCGCTGGCGCAGCTCCTCGAACAGGCGGCGGGCGACGGTGCAGCCCTCGGCCCACCGCTGATGCAGATAGGGCTTGTAGGGATCGAGGATGCTGCTGCGGCCGGTCCACTGTCCCACCAGCAGTTCGTCCGCGGTGGCCGCGCGGGCCAGGCGGCGCACGGTGTTGCGGGCGAGGCCGAGCCGACGGGCGATCGGCCGTAGCCCGAGTCCTTCGTCGAGCAGGGTGTGGACGGCTGCGTGCTGTTCGCGCACCCGGTCCGACAGGCGGCCGGAGTGTCGCGGTTCGCCCGATGGACGCCGTGCGAGCTCCGTGGTGTTCATGGGTGTGTTGAGGCGGACTGGGCTGGTCTCTTCTGGCTCGCGCAGCAGGGCACGGTGCTGGGTGACCGTCTTCTCGACGGCCTCGACGAGGTTTTTCCAGATGTGCCACCGGTCCGCGACGTGGACCGCCTCAGGGGCGCCGAGTCGTCCGGCCTCGGCGTATGCGGTAAAGCGGTCACGGCAGATCACCTCGACGCCGGGGTGGTCGGAGAGCCAGGCGGACACCGTGGCCGTGGTGCGGTCAGGCAGCAGATCAACCGGACGACGCGTGTCGATGTCCACCAGGATCGTGCCGTAGTTGTGTCCCTTGCGCAGGGCGAACTCATCCACTCCCAGCACCCGTGGCGTGTGCACTTCAGGCTCCGGCAGGCGGCGTATCAGCCGCAGCAGTGTCGACCGGCTCGCCCGGACCGCGAGTGTGTCCGCCAGGCGGGCGCTGGCCCGGCCCGCCAGCATCACGGCCACCTGTTGCAGCACCGTCTGCAGCCCGGTGCTTCGCCTCCCGTGCCGGAAGGTCAGACCCTCGACCTGCTCCGCGAACGTGGCCTGCCTGCAGCCGCGGTCGCGGCAGCGGAACCTCCGGACCTGTAACTCGATCACCACGGGACGCCCGGCGACCGCGGTGTCGGCGAGGCGGCGTACGTATCGGCTGTGTACCCGGCCCGACATCGTCCCGCAGGCATGACACGCGGCCTGGTCCGCCGATGCACGGGCCCGCACGAGTACCAACTCGCCATCGAGCACTGCCTTTTCGATCACAACGCCTTCGGCCTGGCGGAACCACAGGTCCTGGAGGAACACATCACCCACGGCCGTCCATGATCGCGGGCGTGGTGACCCTCCGTGGCCCCGGCACGGAAAGTGATCCAGAACCACGATTCACGCGTCGCCGACACTTCCTCATGTCGTGGCCCCTGGGTCGCCCTCGCCTCGGATCTGCCCTTTGCCTTCCGCACTGACTCGGTCAGGGGCGCCATGAGGCCCAGAACTCGGCCCGGCTGCTGTCAGTCCATGTCGGCGCTGGCGCACCGTCGATCAGGACATGGAGGAGCCGTCCGGACTTTCGGGTGGCTCTCCGGCACGCGATTCGAGAACCTTCCGGACGACATCACGGTGCCAACGTCAGTAGGGCCGGTTACCGCCGTCCGCCGGCGTGGTGACGGAGGAATGCCTGCCAGCGCCGCTCGAAATCGGCGGCCTGGTCGGCGAGGTAGTCGGTGTTGAGGGGTTTGTTGTATTGCGCGGTGATTCCCTGGGCTGCGCACTCCTGGGCAACGGCATCGAGCGACGGTGCATCGCTGCGCACTCGTTGTTCGGCCCAGATGCTGTACACGCGAAAGGGCAGGAGGTAGCGGCGCAGGGTGGCTGGGCTGACCGGTCTGTTGCTGCGGCCGCGTAATCCCTTGCTGGCCAGATAGGTGGAGAGTTCCTCGGCTTCCCGGGTCGAGGATTGCGGGCGGTCTCCGTTGTGTGTCTGGTACTCCATCCATGCCAGGTAGTAGTGGTCGACGGTGGTGAGGCCGGCGGGCCCGTCGGGTGATACCTCGTCGATGGCGGCTTTCACTCGCGGGGTGTGCTGCTCGTCGGCGGCCTGCGTGCCGGCGCCGGTGGTAGCTGCCTTGCGCTTCCCTTCCGGCATGGGTTGTGCAGCGGCACCCTCACTGGGAGCGGCGCGAGGTCGTGGCGACGGCTGGCCACCGGTCTCGTTCAAGGCCGGCTGGTGGCTGCCGTTTTCGTGCTCCTGGAAGCTCGCGACGAATGCTGCCAGATCATTGCCGGTGGGGGGACGGCTGCCGACTGCGGTGACGGAGTCTCGTTGGTTGATGTACTCGGCCAGGGCGGCTGGATCCGGGTACGCGCAGTGCTGCTGATGTGTACGCCAGGCACTGTGGAGGTAGTCGTACCACCGCCCGGCCGGTTCGGGTTCTTCGGTGACGGCGGACTCCTGTGGATCAGGCCCGTGGCGCGCCTGGAGGGCGTGGAGGAGCGGCTGCACGTGGCCCTCAAAGTCCGGGTCACTGGTTCCCGTCCAGATGCCGTGGGTGTCGCGGAGCCAGTGGGCCCACTGCGCCGGGGTCGGCTCAGCCTGGAAGCGGGTGAGGAAAGCCTGGTATGCCTCAGCGAAGCGCTCAGCGGCTTGTGCGGTCGGCTCGTGAGGATTGTGCGTCCGCTCGGTCCTCTCAGTCGGAGTGGGGAAGGGGGCTGGGACTGCTTCCGCTCCTGTGGTTTTCAGCTCGGCCGCTGGCTGCTTGTGCTGCGCCGCGGTGTCGAGTGCGGAGCCTTGCGGCGGTGCGGGGGCGGGGAGGCGTTCGACGTTCTGGCTCGGCGGTTCCTTGATACCAGTCGCGGCGAGGCCAGCAGGCGCGGTCTCCGTTAGGGGGACGCCGTACTTGGCCAGGCGCAGCGGCATCAGGGACTCCACCGGGGCCTTGCGGCGCCAGGACCGGCCGTAGCGGGAGCGCAGGCGGGCCTGGTAGACCAGGCGTTCCTGCTCCAGCTTGATGACCTGCTCGTAGGAGCGCAGCTCCCACAGCTTCATCCGGCGCCACAGCAGGAGCGTCGGCACCGGGCTCAGCAGCCAGCGGGTGAGGCGGACGCCCTCCATGTGCTTGTCCGCCGTGATGTCCGCGATACGGCCGATCGCGTGCCGGGCGGCTTCCACCGCCACCACGAACAGGACCGGGATCACCGCGTGCATGGCGACGCCCAGCGGGTCCGGCCAGGTGGCCGCGCCGTTGAAGGCGATGGTCGCCGCGGTGAGCAGCCATGCCGTCTGGCGCAGCAGGGGGAGGGGGATTGTGATCCAGGTCAGGAGCAGGTCCAGGGCGAGCAGGACGCAGATCCCTGCGTCGACGCCGATCGGGAAGACGTAACTGAAGTCCCCGAAGCCCTTTTTGATGGCCAGCTCGCGGACTGCCGCGTAGGAACCGGCGAAGCCGATACCGGCGATGATCACCGTGCCGAGCGCCACCACGCCGATGAGAACGCGGTGTGCTCGGGTCAGATGGGGTATCTCGCTCGTCCTCGCAGTCACGTTCCGCCCCCTGTGTGTCCCGCAACTGATCTGCTCTCCACGTCTGCAGCGTGACTGTCGTCAGCGCTGGTGCTCGTGCAGATTGCTCGGACGGTTCTCGTGATCATGCTGAGTGGGTGGTACCGAGGAGCTGGTGGATCAGTTGCTCGGTCTCGGGTTCAAGGGAGCAGTCGAGTGCCCGATTGACCTGCTGCACGCGACTGATCGCGGCATGCAGGCCGGCCCGATTCCCGGCTGCTTGTTCGATGCGCATCCAGTCCCGGTAAAGCAACTCGGAGGTTTCGTCAACGTCGTGACCGGTTGCGACGGCCTGGCGGGCTGCCATGAGGTCGTGGTGCGGGCCCGGCTCGCTCCGGTAGGTGGCTACGGTGTGGGCGACATCGATGATCCGGGTGATCATTTCTTGAGCGGAGGGCTCAGCCCAGGGCAGCGGCCGGCCGCCGAACGGTTTGCCCCGGACCAGAGCCAGTGCCTTCTCCAAGTCGGTCAAGCCGGACGTGCCCAGCGGCAGCGCGCGTTCGACGAGTTGGAGAAAACGGGTCCAATCGCAGCGCACGCCGGGAGCGAGCCGGTAGGGGTCCTCGCCGGCCTTGCGGCGCGGGACGTAGGGGTTGCCGACCGGGTCGCTGCCCAGGGAGCTACGCAGGCCCCGCATGCGGGCGTTGAGGGTGTTGGTCGACCACTGGCTGAGGGGATCCATGTCGGCGCACAGCACGTCCGCGCTGCGGCCGGGCCGGAAGTACAACAAGGCGGCCAGCTGGGCCATCCTGGGGCCGTGGCCGGTGCTCTCCACGCCCGTCACCTCCACCGGCCCCAGCACCCGGATCTCCGGGGCGTGTAGGTCCTGCGCCGCGCATTCTTCCCCCTCGCGCACCGCGGGCTCCTTGAGGGCGGCTCCCGGGGCCTGAGCTTTCCCGGCTTTCGCTGTGTCGGTGGAGTCCGCAGCGTCGGGGGATGCCGGGCCCGCAGACACTGCTGTTTTGGTGCCCGGTTCAGTTGCGTCGCGGGCTGGGGTCGGCGATGCGGTGGGGGAGGAGAGAGGGAGCCCGGAGGGATCGGCGGTGGCGGCGAGCAGGGCCGGGAACACCTCGCTGCCCATGTCCGTTGCCGCCGCTGGTGACGGGAGCGGGGCAGCAGTGATTGCGGGCGCCGACTCCCCCGGCGGTGCCTGTTCGGGCTGCTGCGCGCTGTCGAGTTCGTCCGGGACATCTTCCCAAGGGCCTTCGGCTGGATGGGACGGCTGCCCGGACACCTTCAGTGCGGTGGTGATCTGTTGGTAGGCGGCGTGTTCCAGGCGCTGCACGGTGATGTCGGTGCCGGTGTAGTCGAGGGGCTGCGGCGTGCTGAGGGAGGCATTGAGGATCTCCGCTTCAGGGAATCGGGCGGCCGCTGTGCTCGCGGGGGCGATCAGTGTGACGGGGACCTCGCCCGCCCGGGAGATGACGTCGGCGAACTGCCAGGCGGTGTCCTCGTCCAGGACGGTTGCGCACAGCATCAGATACGGCTCATGCTGCGTGTTGGTCATCTGGTGTGCTTCCAGCAGGCGTTCGCTCAGGTCGCGCAGCGCGTGCGTGGGCTGGCGCATGTGGGCGATCCGCGCGGTGGGCAGCAGTTGCGGCAGGTCTTCGCCGAATCCGATCGTCACGACCTCGACTTCACTGGCCCACGGGCTCATCCCGAGTTCCAGGGCGAGCGAGGTGCACACCTCGGTGATGTGGACCGGGTTGCCGTCCAGCAGCAGTGCGGGCAAGTGCGCGAGGTTGAGCAGCACAAGCTCACCAGCGTCGGTGCTGCCGACCGTGACCAGCGCTGGGTAGGGCGCCGGCACCTCGCGGGCGGCCTCGTCGTCCAGGAGGACTGCGTCCGGGGCCAGGGCCCACCAACCGCCCTTGCCGGGGACGAAGGGCGCCTGCGCTTCCTGGGTGAGATCTTCGGGCAGCACTTCCACCGCGCGGGCCCCGATCCGTGCAGCCCGCAGCGGCGGCACGAGCACGTTGTCGTCCTCCCGTGCCGTGTTATGGGCCAGGGTTCGCAGCGCCACATCCAGGCGCGCAGCGCCGCTCGGCTCGGCGGCTGCCGCCAACTGCGCCTCCGCCGGGGAGGTTTCCGCTGCGATGGCGATTTTCTCGCCGGGCTTGCGGCGGCGGCGCTGCAGCGTTCTGCGCAGGGCGAGGGCTCCGGTGATGGCGGCGGCCAGGAGCGCGCCGGCGCCGAGAACGGTACGCAGGCTCAGCGGGCTGCTGGCCGGGGCCGTTGCCGGGGTCTCGGTCGCCGTGGTGGTGGGTGAGGAGTTGGCGGAGCCGGATGACTCAGCTGACGGTGAGACGGCAGAGGGCGAGACGCTCGCGCTGGGCCGGGGCGTCGCGGAGGCCGATGCGGATGGAGAGGCCTGATCTGGTTTCCCCTCCTGGGCAGGGCGGCTCGCCGGTGTGCTGGGGGCCGAAGTCTCGGGTGCAGGTGCTGCGGTGTGGCTGGGCGGGGGCGCTTGTTCCTCGTCCGTGCGCTCGCCCGGCGACTGCTCACCGTCGGGTTTCTGGGTGGCTGGGGGAGTGGTCTCTTTGCTGCCCGACCCGTCCCCACCGTGACGGTCCTGGGGCGGTGGGGCGGGCTGGGTGCCGGGCACAGTGACCTGCTGCCCCGGGCGGATGAGGTCCGGGTCGGTGATGGCGGGCAGGCCGTCGGGCTGCGGCTTGCCCCGGCTGGCCTCGAACAGCTCAGGCCATTCGTTGCCATCGCCGAGTTCCTTCTCTGCGATCTTTGACAGGTAGTCGCCGGACTTCACTGTGACGGCGTGCTCGCCCTTCTCGCCAGCAGCAGCCGGGGAGTCTCCCCACAACTGCGTACGGATGCCTCCCGCGGCGTCGGCGGACTCGGGCATCTCCAACTGCCAGCCAGGCTGGAGAAAGCTGTTCGCGCGGAAGACCTGGCCATCCACCATGGTCCGGCCCTCGTTCAGGTCGGCGATCTCCCGCCACCGCTCGCCGTCCCCCAATTCCCGTTCGGCGATGCCCCACAGGCTCTCCGCCGGCCGCGCCTCGCGCACCGTATACGCCATCTCAGTCGGCGAGGTGCTCGCGGTGGACGCTGGGGGCTGATGGGCTTGGGTGGCTTGCGGAGCCTGCGGCGACTGGCCGGGGATGAGGGCTGCGGCCGTGGCCGGCGCTGCCTGCGCGTCGGAGGCCAGAGCCGAGCTGGTGGGCAGCAGGACCAGGATGCTGCCGATCAGAAGAGCGGCGGCTCGCTGAGAGGCACCCAGTCCGCGCGGGGCATGCCAGGTCCGGCCCCGCAGCTGTGCGATCAGCTCGCGGACGGCGCAGAACGCGAACTGCGCCCACCCGATCCAGCCCACCGCGACGAGGACGAGCAGGAACACCGCTCCCGTGTCCTGCCGGTCCAGCAGGTGCGTGAGGTCGGCGTGGGTGGAATCCCAGATGGCCGGGGTGGCCCAGGCCAGAAGCAGCGGCAGCCCAGCGACCGCGGCGGCCAGGACGGTCAAGCTCAGCACGGCCGTGAGGACGCGGGCCAGGGTGCGGCCGGCCGTCGCGGCGGGGGGGTCGGGGGTGCGCATCAGGTTCCTTCAGGAGCGGTGACGCCGTGCAGGAGGGTGGCTGTGCCATGGCCGCTCACCGACAACGAGCCGATCCCGACCACTGACAGGAACTTCGTGTCGTAGGAGCCGGTGACGTTGACGGTGAGGGTTTTGCCGTCGCCGGAAACGCTGACCGTGCCGGTGGCACCAGCGGTGGCGAGGTAGGCCTGAGCGGCGGCGGCTGCGTCCTGCGGGTCCACGACGATCGCAGTTCCGCTGATGGCCTTGGCAGGATCGATGGCCTGGCCGCCCGCCCGGGCGGCTTCGCCGGCTATGTAGTCGGCGCGTTCCACGGCACGCATTTTGCTGCCGCCGTCGACGGCTACGCCGATGATCCCGATCAGCGCCAGGACGCACACGGCGACGAACACGGTGATGCCTCCCCGGTCGTCCAGCCGTGCTCGCCGCAGGCCTGAAGGGCGGAAGATCATCCCTCACCCCGCTGCCTGTACTGGTCCACGACGGAGGTGGCGGTCGAGGTGAGGGTCTTCGCTCCGGGAACTCCGGGAAGCAGCAGATCGGAGAGATTGACCGTGCAGGTCACGGTCGCGGTGACCGTGGCTACCTGTCCCACCGGCACGTTCAGACCGCCCGTGTTGATGGTGACGCTGGTGGACGCGCAGGTGATGCCCTGGTCGTTCAGGGACTCGGCGGCTGCTGCCTGCGCGGCGCCCTGGGCGGCCCCCGCTGTGCGGTGAATGGAGGCCTCCCTCGCCGCGTCCTCAGCTGCCGCGTCGATCTTCGCCCCGGAGGTGACGATGCGTCCGCCAGCAATGGCCATGCAGATGAACATGATCAGCGCAGGGAGGACGATGGCAGCCTCGATCGCGGCGCTGCCCTCGTCGCTGCTCAGCCTGCGAGCCCATCTGGCCGTGTATCGCACGTGGTTCACTCCCCCGGTACGGTCCAGCGCTCCACCGGTCCGGACGCCGACTGGGTGACCTGCAGCCCTGGCAGGCCCGGGATCATCGACAGGGCCGCGCCGGAGACCTCAACCCGTACCCGCTGCCCGTCGCTGCTGGCGGCAACGGTGTAGCCGCGCAGGCTGTCACCCGCAGTGCGCCCCAGCACGGCCCGGGCCTGGGCCGCACCGTCGCCCGGGCTCGACTCGTAGGCGCGGGCAGCGGTGAGGCCCTCGCGGGCCGCGGTCAGGGCGATCTGCCGTGCGTAGAACCACATCGAGGCCTGGATGACGGCCACCGTGGCGAGCAGCACGAACGGGAAGACGATCGCCATCTGAATGGAGGTGTCACCTCGATCGTCGCGCCATCTTCGCCCCTGCCACCAGCCCTTCAGCCGGTCCTGAGCCGACATCACAGACCGGTGAGCTGGCCGTTGTACTTGGCGATCACGACGGCGATGGTCCCGGCGATCAGGAGGGCGCCGGTGACGGCGGCCACCCAGATGATGACGGTGGTGGTGGAGATGTCGCCGCGGTCCGGACGGCGCGTGGCCTCCTGAAGGCCTTCCTGCAGGCGCGTGGTCAGGCGGAGGACCGCACCGTTGGCGTGGGCCCAGGCACGCGCTCCTCGGCCGCCACGCCCCGGTCCGCCGGACGCGGTGCAGGAGCCGGTGCGCGGGTGCGTGGTCGCCCGGCGCACAGCACGGCGGGCGCGGGCTGCGGTGTGCCTCATGTTCCATACCTCTCTGGTGCGTTGAATGAGTTGCTGGTCTTTAGACGGTCAACATGCGGATCACCGCGGGGAAAGCCATCAGCAGCATCACCAGGACGGCCAGAAGGGCTCCCGGGGCGGTCATCTTCTCGCTGGCGCCGTTGGCCTCGGCGGCCTGATCGGCCAGCAGTTCGGCGTTGAGTGCCGCGGTGCGGGCCCGCAGTGCCTTGTAGACGGCGGCGCCGTCGGTGGCGCTGCTGCGCATGATGTCGGCGATGTCGTCCAGGACGGGCAGGTCGTACTCGTGGGCGAGCTGCATCAGCGCCTCATAGGGCGGGATTTTCTCCAGCCGGGCCCGGCGCAGAGCGCCCTGCAGATACAGGAAGGGCCAGCCAATGCCGACTTCGGCGGCCTTCTCCAAGGCCTCGGCGGGGCCGGCGTCGGCGGCCCGCTTGAGGGCGACCAGGTCGAGGTAGGCGGACAGGGCGTGCGCGAACTCCTCCCTGGCCCGCTTGGCCTGGTCCCGTACCGCGAGGTCTGGGGTGATGAACAGCAGCCCCGCGATGAGGAGTCCGGCGCCGGCGGGCACGTAGAACGGCAGCCAGATGCCCGCGATGATCCACGGGATCGTCGCGATCACCGGGCAGAGCAGGCCGAAACCGGCGAGGGCGGTCTTCTTCAGCATGAACTGGCCCTGGCCCTGCCCAAGCAGGGCCAGGTTGGTGGTGGGGATGCGGACACCGGGCAGACGCTCGAGGCGGGCCAGCAGCCAGCGGCCCCACCTCTCCTCACGGTCCAGTTCCGGCTCGGGCATGGTCAACGTGGCCGGGGCGGTGCGGGCGAGAGCTGGCCCCAAGGCGGGCTGGGGGCGCAGGAGTTCCCGCACCAGCAGTGCGAAGCCGGCGCCGACCGTGCCACCGGTCAGGACGACGGGAAGCACGTTCATGGGGTGACTCCTTGCGGCTCACGGCCGGCGGCCGGCAGGTCCGGCTCCGCGGCAGGTGCGGGCAGCCGGACGGTGCTGGAAGGGTCGGTGATCAGGAAGCGGGGGATGCGGCGGAAGGAGCCCAGCTGCCGCATCAGAGCGAGCACCCCGATGAACGCGGCGGTCAGGAAGGCCAGCACCAGCTGGCCGAGCAGCGTGGAGTAGGGCTGGGTGTAGGAGGGCACGAAGAACCCGGCCACCACGATGCCCACGGTGATGAGGGTCATCCACCGCACGGTCGTGCGCGGCTTCGCCCGGTCCGCCTCAATGGCGCGCTTCTTGGCAACCTCCTCGCGGACCGTCCCCGCCAAATCCTCCAGCGCCTGAGCCAGGCCCGGGCCGCGGTCGCTGACGGACAGGATGAGCGAGGCGACCACCTTGTCCGAGGTGACGTCGTCGAGTTCCTCAGCGAACGCGCGCAAGGCTCCGTCCGGGCGCCAGCCCAGACGCAGCCGGTCGGACAGGTTGACGATCTGCGGGGCGAGCTCGGCCGGCGCCCCCTGACGGCTGGTGATCATTGCCTGTTCCAGGCCCATGCCCAACCGGAGCAAGCCCGCCAGCCGCTGAGTCCACTCACTCAAGCCTTCCAGCTGGCCGATGCGCTCCTGCGCCATCTGCGCTGGGGCGATCAGCCACGGAACCCCGATGACAGCCGCGCCGAGCAGGGCGCCGCCCACGAAGTTCCCCGAGACCAGCCACACGGCCACGAAAACAGCGGCCGCCAAGACTGCGAGTGTCCGGCGCCGCAGCCGCACGTCCTCGCTCGGCTCCTTTCCGGCGCGCAGGACCTTCCACCGCTGCCGTAGCGGAGCCCGGCGCGGCACGGAGGTACCCACGACACCGGCCACGAAGCCGATCAGCCCGCCGATGACGGCCATGCCGCACAGCAGCCCCCCAAGCAGCGTCATCGGCGCACCTCCACCATCAAAGGCAGCGGCGCATGCCAGGCCCCCTGCAGCTGCTGTAGCAGGGAGGAGTCGAAGCCGACGCGGCGCAGGTCGTCGATGCAGCCCGGGTCCATCCTCGGCACGGCCCGCAGGTCCCCGAACTCGGTTCCGGGGGAGAACACCGTGTTCGTGGCAGGACGGCCGTTCTCGCCGATCCCGGTGAGCTCCAGGACGTGGGAGACGTAGCGATGGCGGCGGCCGCCGATCTGCGTCTCGTCCGTCATGTCGACGTACACGATGAAGTCCAGGCCGTTGGCCGTCTGCCGGTACGCCAGCTGCTCGGACAGGTTTTCCTGGGCGAGCGCGTACAGCTCGGCGATCCGGTCGAAAATGATGTCCGGGCGCCGGGCGTGGATCGTGCACAGATTGCCGCCCGAGCCGTTTGTCAACGCCTGCATCATCGCGACAACCTCCGGCCCGCGGACCTCACCGACCACGATCCGCTCCAGCGACATCCGCAGCGCGGGATGCATCAGGTCCAGCAGCGTGACCTCGCCCGCGCCGCGCCCGGTGACGTCCTTCTCGCCGTTGGACTCGCGGCCCACCAGAGAGACGACCTGGCGGTGGTAGCCGTTGGCGTGGGCGAACAGCTCATCCTCGGTCTGGATGGTCGCGAAACGGCACTCCGGATCGAACTCCTTGAGCAGCGCCCGCATCAGGGTCGTCTTCCCGGCCTTCTGCTTCCCCGCGATCATGATGTTCTTCTCGGCGCGCACGCACGCGCCGAGGAACTCGCGCAGGATCGGGTCGATCGTCCCCAGCCGCACCAGGTCGTCGAGATCGGCGTGGGAGACCCGGTGCCGGCGGATGACCGCATACGTCATCGGCCCGAGCCCGGTGATGGCCTGCAGACGGGAGCCATCCTGCAATGACAGCGCGAGGGTGGGGTTCGCAGCGGAGATCGTGCGCTCGCTGTGCCCGGAACCCCGAGCCAACTCCCTGAGCAGCTCCAATAATTCCACTTCCGACTCGGCGATCGGCCCTACCTTGCGGCGTTCGCCGTCGCCGTAGTCGAGCCACACCTCGTGCGGGCCCTGGATGATGATGTCCTCGACCCGGTCATCGTCCAGATACGGCTGGAGCCTGCCAGCCCGGAAAAGCAGGTCGTACACGGCGCGGCGCAGCGCCTCGTCCTGCTGCGGCGTCATCGCCTGAGCGTCAGACCACAATGCGACGGCCTCAGCGATCCAGTTCAGGCAGCGCTGTTCCCCGCTCTCCCGGTCCATGTCGGGCTTGGTCTTGAGCAGTTCCTCGCGCTGCCTGGCGACCTGGGACGCGATGTCGCGGGCCACCCGGTAGTCGACGGTGACCTGCGGGGCCGCGGTGCCGAGCACCTGTGGACTCGAGGCGGCACCGGAAAATGGAGGTGCGCCGTTGGTCTGCTGCGTCCACTGCTGGGGCAGCGGTGCCACCGTGGGGTCGGGGTGCAGAGGCCTAGCCTGCATAGGTCACCTCCCCGCCTGTTGCGCGCAGACCGCGTGGATCGAGGCGGGCCCGGCGCATGGCTGCCCGCTGGAGAATGGGCGTGCTGCCTGTGCGGGCGGCTTTCATCAGCGCCGACTTGGTGAAGCGGCGGGGCTGCTCGGCGCCATCGGACAGCACGCGGGCGTCGTCCGGCGCGTACGGCAGTGTGGCGATCACCGGCACCTGCAGCACGCGCTGCACCTCGCCCGCCGGATACGGGCCCTCGTCGATCAGCAGGATGCTGACGTCCCCGACGCGTTCTTCCAGCGCGCGCACTCGGCCCTCCGCTGCTTGCAGGCAGCGCAGGGTGCTGCGGACCACCACGAGCACGGCGTCAGCCTGCTCGGCCAGGACCCCGGAGGGCCCGTACGCCCCGCGGCGGCCGAGGTCGATGAGAACGTCGTGGCCGCTTTCGGCCTCGATGCCGCGGAACATCTGCGCCAGGATCTTCCACACCGAGCCCAGGCTCGCCGCCTGTGCGGGGTCAGTGATGCCGGGCAGCAGCAGCCGGTCGCGTGGCGGTTCCCGTTTGCCGTCCTCATGGCTGAGGTCGATCAGCTGGCGCCAGAAGGCGTCGCTGAACTCGCCCTTGCGGGCGGCTACGGAGAGGTTGCGCAGCCCGTACCGGTCGCCGAGCGAACCCTGCAGCAGACCGTGCAGGACGGCTCCGCCGTCCGGGTCGCACTCAGCAAGGATCATCCGTCGGCCCGGCTCCAGCGGCCAGGCCAGCAGCAGGGCGAGAGCGCTCGTGGTCACACCGGGCGCGCCGCTGCACCCGGCGAGCGCGATCACGGCCATCAGGTGCCGTCCGCAGCAGCGAGGACCAGGCGCAGGGTGCCGGCCGACACCCACGCGGCGGCACGCGGGCCGTCCGCCGCGGTGGTGGCGACGTCGACGACCACGATCCCGGTGCCGGGAGCGGCGCTGGAGGCCTTCACCACCCGCCCGTCGATGGTCTCTGGCACAGAGCTCGATGCCTCGCTGGTGTCCGCCTGGCCCTGGGCGGGCACGTGGACCAGCTGCACCTTCTGACCGGGCACAAGCGCCGTCGCGGGGATCTGCTCCGGCTTGAGGCCGATCGGCACCAGTTGCTCGCCGGCTTTCACCAGCGAGTCCTTCGTCACCTGGGCGGGGGCGAGCAGGGAGCCAGGCTTGAGTTCCACTGCGGCCCGCTTGCCCACGACCGAATCCATGTCATCGCCGCGGACCGCCTTGACGGACGGGTCCAGGGCGATGGAGGCCCTGCCCAGGTCGTTTTCGGTCAGGACCTGGCCGACCTGGACGTCGCGGACCACGGTCAGCACCTCGGTCCGGTTGCCGACCTGCAGCAACAGGACCGCGACACCAGCACCCCCGGCCGCGATCAATGCCAGCGACAAGGCGATCACGCCCGGCCGGCGCCTGCGGGCGGAAACTCGCGGGGGAGCCACCGCGCGGGCGGAAGGCCCCTGCGGCGGAACCCCGTTCGCGGCAGCTGTACGCTCCTTCGTTCTGCTCAACGCTCTGTCCTTCCGGACGCTCTACCTGACGACCTGCAGCTCGCCGATCGCCACCTGAGCCTCGGACTGCCTGAACTCCGTGAACTGCCCCGTCTCGCCCCCGCCGTCGACCGCCCAGTCCACGGTCCACGTGGCGGTTGCGGTGACGGTGAATCTGCCGCCGTCCCGGCTGCCTGACGCCTTGACGTACACATGGCCGCAGTCCGGGGATCGCGCCTTGCCCATCGACGGCTCGTACTTCATACCGGGCCCGTCGCACACCACGGCGCCGCTGCCGTCTCCCATGTCCCAGCTGATGGAAGTCACCTTTGCGGTGGCGGAGACGGTGACACCGCCTGCCGTCGCACTGGTCGTCTGGGGCCCATAGGTCGTCGGACTTTGGTCCACCCACAGCCACATCGGCATGCCGACCACGTACCGACCGGTGACGCGCGGGCTTGCGATGGCCGGGCCCGAGAGCTTCATCTTGCTCACAGCCTGCTGGGCCAGCACCACAGGATCTATCGCTGGGACGTCCGCGCCGTCTGCGGCAGTGAAGTAGCTGTAGACCGGGGTGCCGCCCTCACCGTTGCGGCATGTGCGCATGTAGACCACACCATCCGGGTCATCCTCAGTGCGGCCCCAGAACATGCTCCCCGGCGGCGGTTGGGGATTCATCCTCTCCACGGTGCACACCGGGTTGCCGCCCGAAGAGCCGCGGGAGGAGCCAGCGGGGGACGCGCCTGATCCGGGCGCTGCTGTGTCGTTGTCTGCCTCACACACCACCCACATGCCGGCCCCGCCGCAGCTCCCGTCCGCCGGAGGGCCTGCGACGGCAGGCGGCACCGTGGCCAGCGATAACGCCACGACCGTGGCCAGGCCAAGGCCGGTGCTGGTCAGCAGGCCTTTTGCTGCGGCGTGACTTTGACGATCTTCCACTGCTTCCCCCACTTCTCTGCCTCGACCTTCGTCACGTAGCGCAGGAGCCGCTCTTCGGGCATGTCCAGGCGCTTGCCGGTCTTGCTGTGGATGAACGTCCAGTCCGTGCTGTCGAGACAGTCGGACAACTTCGCGGACGGCACCTTTCCCGACTCGATGACCTCGACCGTGGTCTCGTGATCAGGCGCACCCTTCGTCACGATCCCTTTGGACCGCAGCGCAGCAAGATCGTCCTTCGTACTGGCCAGAGCTACGGCGGCGGCATACCGGTCGAAGTCGGTTCCCTGGGTGGAGCCCTTGGCGTACGCCTTGGCCTGCTCGTCCCAGAAGCGCTGATAGGCGGCGAGAACAGCCTTCTCCGCAGCTGCCTCAGGCGTGTCCGCGACGGGCGGTGACGGTGTTGGTGGTGCGTCAGTTGGCGGCTGCGCTGAGTCTGTGCTCTCGCTGCCAGAGGAGTTGCACGACGTAAGGGCGAGCAGGCTGGCCGCCACGAGCGCGGCCGTGTACGTCCAAGGACGGACATCAGTGAGCTGCAGTGCCCTGTGCTGCTTGGTTGCCACGTGGAAACCCCCTAATGACATGCGGCTAACGGGCGGTCGGACCGTTTGTATGGAGGCGGAGGTGCTGGTGTCTGCTCGTGTCCCGCCGTGAGCAGTCGGGGCGTGCTGCGGTGTCTGGCATGCGTGTCGGCGAGGATGCTGAGGGCCCGCTGGGGTGCCGTCATCGGGAGTCCACGTGCAGGAGGTCTATCTCGGTGATGCGGGCCCCCGTGGGAGACAGCGTCGCCAGGCCCTGGCCCTGGAACTCGTCGGTGAGCACGGCAGTCTGGCCAGCGCCCACGCCAAGTGCTTTCAGCCGTTCGGTGGGTACGAGGTGGTGGCTGCTGCGGTAGGCGGGCTTCAGCAGTGCCTCTCGGGTGTGCGCGGCGGGAAACGCCGCGAGGACCCCGCCGTTCGCTGTGCGGAGTGCGTACACCTTGGAGTGGGCGGGCTTCCCGGCGAAGAACTTCAGGGTGGCCATGCCGTTGGCCGTCCCGTTCTTCTCGCTGTTGAGGTAGGTCTTGACCGCGTCCTTGGTGACGGCAGTGGAGGCGAGCTCCTTGCCCTCGTTCTCGCCCCCGGAGATGTAAAGGTCCTGGACGGCGGCGGTCAGATCCTCCGGAGCGAGCGATCCGACTGACCTCGACGGATCCGCGACCTGCACGAACCCGTCCCTGTCCACGGACAGCCGGGGAATCGACGCATCGTTGCCGGTGTAGAGGGACGTCACCATCTTGTAGGTGCCGCCCACCTTGTCGAAGAACATCAGCGCCGTAGGGCGTTTGCCGTAGCTGGACTTTGCTCTCACGGCAAACCAGGTCGCCTCTCCCCGCCGGGGGATGAAGTAGGCGCGTTCCTGGTAGTAGAAGGCGGTGCGGTAGGCCTTCTGCTCATCCTTCGGCCAGGTCTTCAGGGTGGCGTAGTCGGCCTTGGACTGCTCGTGGACTTGGCCGCCCTCGACCGTGCCCAGGAGGTTTTCGTCCTGGGCCTTGTTGGCGCGGTTGTTAACTCTCTCGTAGGCGTCCACCACCCGCTTGGCGGCCGCCTGAGTCACCACGCCCCGAGGCATAGAAGGCGCGCTTGCCCTGGCGTCGCCGGTACTCGGCGGCCCCTCGTCCGTGCCTGCCCCGCAAGCGGTGAGCGTGGCAGCGGTCAGACCTAGCGCCAGACTCGTCAAGATGCGCCTATGCCGAGTCCGGGCCGAGTGCTGTCGGGACATCATCAGACTCTTCGCTCCTCGCGAGGGTGAACAGAATGGAGGCGCGGGGGCCCGGGCGCGCTCCGGGCCCCCGCCAGGCTGAGGCCGGGACCGCATCGAGGGGTCGTGGTCCGGCACTGTCCGGCAATACAGTGGCGCCCCAGCCTGGGTCCGGCCATTGACGATTCGCCTCTGACCGGAGTCTGTGGGTGGACGGTGTGAGATGGCCCGCCTTGGTCCGCAGCGCGGGCCCCGAGTGAGTAGGGCAGCGCTGCGCGAGCGGGTTCAACGACGCTGTGTGCGCTCCGTCTGCCGCGCGGTTCTGTCGGTCGGCCAGATGACCAGGACGTCGTCGTCGACTGTCACCAGCCGCCTGGGGTGGCAGGCACGAATGTCTGCGAGCGTGGTCGCGCTGAAGGCGCCATGCAAAACGACCGCCGAGCCGATGGCGTCTGCGCGGTGTGTGAACGGCTGGGAGATGACGTCCAGGAGCACGCAGGTGCCGCGGTGCGACTCCACAGGGCAGGCAAACGCCGCGATGGCCGGTCGTTCACGCTTTGCCATGTCATTCTTCCCCGCGTGCGGGGGCGGCGGACGGTTGTCCGCCGAGCGGGACGGTGCCTGGGGGAGGCCACGAGGACAGAGCGGTGGGAGAGGCACCGCGAGTCTGCGGCGTGGCCTGGGTTCCTTTCTCGGGGGCTGTATGCGAGGTGGCAGCGTTGTGGTGTTCGAGGAGGGAGGGCGGCGAGGCTGAGCGGGCGCGCAGACGGGCCCGGTTGCTGAGTTTGCGCAGGTCACGGCGGGTTTGGTTCAGGCTCCGGGAGAGGGTTTCGATGACCACGGAGGCCTCGGGTAATGCGGCCGTGCCGGAGGCTGCGGGCGTCCAAGTCCCGTTCGGGGCGTGCTGCGCGGCAACGGACGCGCAGACGCTCAGCAGTTCTGTGATCACTCTGTTGAGCTGGAGGGCATCGCTTTCGGTGAAGGCGGGGGAGGTTATCGACGGCGTGGTCACTTGGCTCTCCTGTAGTGAGGTCGGCCATCGGGCGTGTGATGCCTGGCCGTGGTCCATGGGGGTGCTGGTGGCTTTGGACATGGGTGCTCGTCAGGCGGCGGTCAGATCACCTGAAGGCTTCGATGGATCAGCGACCTGCGCGAACCCGTCCCTGTCCACGGACAGCCTTCGGCGGCCGGCCGCCATTTCGTGGCCCGTCACCCGCAACTGCGTTGTGACTTATGCGGGTTAGACATACTCAAGGGGTTGTGAACGCAGATTGCAAGGTACAGAGTTTGCACTATCAGCAGATTGCAGAAACTGCCGGAAGGGGACGCTGTGGCTCGCGAGAGGTCTGGTAGGACCGTCGCGCACCTGGTTTTAGCCACGCGACTCAAAACTCTTCGTGAGGCGGCAGGAATGTCCCGGAACGAGGCCGCCAAGGCACTGGGGGCCCACCCAGCGACCGTCCGCCGCATCGAGCAGGCCGAGACATCCCTGGATGAGGGGCAAGTCCACACCCTGCTCACGGCATACGGCGCGGGCCCTGCTGAAATCGAAGCGTTCCTCGGGCAGCTCGCGGTCGCCAACCTCCCGGGGTGGTGGCACCCGTGGCGGTCTGTCATGGACCCCTGGCAGCTGGACCTCATGAGCGTGGAATCCGCGGCCCGGTACATCCGCGTGTGGGAGCCAGCACTTGTTCCCGCCCTGCTGCGCACACCGTCCTATGCCCGCGCCGTTGACAGCGTCCGCAGACCCGACCTGTCCTCCGCGGACAGAGACCGGCGGACGGAGCTGCTCATAGAGCGCCAGAAGCGGTTACGTCATCAGAACACGACCATCTGGGCCATCATGTCCGCCGCCGCGCTGCATACGTTCGTAGGCGACAAGGATGTGATGGCCGAGCAGCGGCAGGCGCTGCGGGCAGCCGTTGAGCGCCCCGATGTGACTCTGCAAATTCACCCTCTCAACGGTCCTTGCCACCCCATGACTGGCATGCCGACCGTGACCTTGTACCGGGTCGATGTGGAGGACATACCCGACCACGTCGTCCGTGAAGGAGATCCACGCGGAACCGCTGACGTCTTCAATAGCCTGCACGCGGTGTCGGCATATCACGTGTTGATGGACCACACCTGCGTCATCGCACCTCATCCCGATGAATCGAAAGAAGTGCTGACATGACCGAACCCACCCGCCCGCATGAGCCGATCGACACGTCCGTCGCCCATAGCGCGCGCGTCTGGAACTACTGGCTGGGCGGAAAAGACCATTACCCGGCCGACCAGGCCGCCGGCGACGCCTACAGCAGCAAGTACCCGCGCATAGTCCCATTCGCCAAGGAGTCGCGGGACTTTCTCCGGCGCACCACCGCTTACCTCGCCAAAGCAGGGATCCGGCAGTTCATCGACCTGGGTGCCGGGCTGCCGACCAGCAACAACACCCATGAAGTCGCACAGCGGATCTCGCCCGACTGCCGAGTGGTCTACATAGACCACGACCCGATCGTGCTGCTGCATGTCCATGCCCTGCTCACCAGCACCGCCGAGGGCGCCACCGCCTATGTGCAGGCGGACATGCGGGACACGGACGCCGTCTTAACGGGCGCGGCCAAGACACTGGACATGACCAAGCCGACCGCTCTGGTGATCAACGATGTGCTGGGCCATATCGAAGACTGGGACGAAGCCAAGGGCCTGGTGCGCCGACTGGTCGACCAGCTTCCCTCGGGCAGCTACCTGTCACTAAGCCACTCCACTGCTGCAGACAGCGACCACCAAAAGGTGCAGGACGAATACAACAGCAGCGGGGCGATTCCCTACATCTTCCGTGAGCCGTCGGTGGCCGTCGAGCTCTTCGAGGGCACTGAGCTGGTCGAACCCGGGTTCACGAGCTGGCCGCGCTGGCGCCCCGACGCGAACACCGGGACCCTCACGGACCGGGCTGGCTGGGGCGGGGTGGCTCGGATCTCATGACGACGGGCAGCGCGGGGCCCGTGCCTGCGCGCCCTGTAAAGGTGACCCGGCAGCAGGTGGTGCGACGACTCACCCGTGCAGCGGCCCATTCGGACGCCCAGCTGATTGCCGAAGCCGCAGCCCTGGCCGAGGGCTGGGCGGTCCTGGCGGACCCCATGGGCGGCGTCGTCTGTAGCACCCCAGACACCGCCGGACCTGAGGGGGTGCGTGCCGCCGCGCACCCCCAGCTCTACCCGCACCTGACGATCCGCAGCATGGCGGGTGCCGTCCTCGTGATCCGTCCCGGCACGGCATCGCCCGCCCCCCGCATCGACCTGATCGCGCGGACCTGCGTTGACTTGCTCCGAATGCGGGCGCGGATCCGTCGAGAGGAGGACACCCACCGCACTGAGCAGAGACTGCACACCGCCGTCTTGCATCTCCTGCTAAGCGGCCAGTCTCACCTGGCAACCGAAGTGCTGAGAACCTCCGCCACGCATGCCACGGTGTTCCGGCTGGCCGGCCAGTCGGTGCATGCCGCCTATCAGTCCCATTGGCGAGAAGTGCAGCCCAGCGTGTCTCCCCAAGCCCACCGCATGCTGGTGTGCCTGCAAGGAGGCGAGTTGGTGGTCATCGCCCTCCACGGCCTCAACCATGACCGCCACGTGGCGCGCCCACTCGTCGCGCGCATCGCATACCGACATCAACTGACAGGCGGCGTCTCAGACCCGTTGCCGCTCGACATGGTCGCCACGGCGTGGGCCGAGGCAGGAACCGCGCGGCATGGCGCCAAGCCGGGCTGCCTGGCATCCGCGACCTTCCTGGGGTCGCACGGACTGCTCCGCGTCGTGCCCACCGAACGGCTCGCCCTTTGGTCCGCTGCAATCCTCAAGCCCCTCAACCGCGAGCAGCGCCGGACGCTGGAGGCCTACCTGCGGTCCGGGTCCGCTCAGGCCGCCGCAGCAGTGCTCGACGTGTCCGAAGGCACCGTCCGTGCGCGCCTGCGCGGAATCGGCACTCAGCTGGCCGCCGAACTCGACAACCCCACTGTGCAGGCGCAGCTCTTGCTGGCTTTGCGAGCCCCGGCTCCCTCCCTCCGAGTCGGCACATCCGCACGTGTTGGCCCCCATCCTCCGCTGCCCACCGGTCTGCTCGACCCCGACGACGCCCACCACTGGGCCTCCGCCTTCCTCAGACCATTGGACAAACCGTTGCGCATCGCCCTTCGCTGTTGGCTCCGCCACCGTGGCCGCACGGCACCCGCTGCCTCCGAGCTAGGCCTGAGCCGCAGTACGCTCACCAACTGGCTGAGCAAGTGCGGCAGGGCGCTGTCCCTCGACCTGTCGTCCGCGACGGTACGGGCGGAACTCCACCTGGCCGCCGAGACGCTCGCGACCCCCGAGGACAACCCGGCCCGGTTGCCGCGGCGAGGAGGCAGAACCTATCGGGGACACCAGTCCTGAGCGTTATCGGCCCATCGGGGGCCGGGTTCATCAGGCGGTCCGGGTGGGGGACGCCCGGTGAACGCCGTCACGGCTGTCTCTGCTTGGTGTGTTCCACGAAGGCCGTCCACGTGGCTCGCTGGATTTTGATGATGGCCCGGCCGGGTGTTTTGGTGTCCCGGACCATGACTGTGGTGGGGGCGTTGTCTGCTATCTCGACGCAGTTCTGCGTTTCGGTGTAGGAGCTGGTCCGCCAGTTCGGGGTTATCGGCTGCATGGTGCGCTCTCCTAGTCGTCCGGGATGTGGTCGTAGTGCTGGATCGCCGTGGAGATGAGGTCTCTTACGGCGGTGCCGTAGACCGCTGACTGCTGCAGGAGGGCGAACGCCTTGGTGTAGAGCTCGACTTCGCGTGGCTGGGAGACGGAGAGCTCCGCCGAGTATGTCTCGACGAGGACGAGCCGGCTGTCGAACATCGAGAATGCGTTGCCCGGCCAGATGAGGGTCGGGGCGGACTTGGGGACGATGCCCAGGCTGAGGCGGGGCAGGCGCATGACCGCCAGGAGGCGGTCGAGCTGTCCTTTCATCACCTGTGGGCCACCGAAGTTGGTGTAGAGAGCCTGTTCGCCGAGGAGGACGTTGAAGATGCGTTCGCCCTGGTACAGGTACTGCTGGCGCTGGAGTCGCTTTGCCACGGCCGCTTCGGTGTCGTTGGGTATCTCGTAGTAGCTGACGCCCTGCTGGAAGACTTCGGCGGCGTAATCCGCGGTCTGGAGGGTTCCCCAGATGAGGGTGGGGTGCCAGATGCGGAAGACCTTGGTCTTGGCGTACATCTGGATGGCCTGGCGCTGTCGTTTCTCGACGCCGGTGTTCAGTTGCCGGCGCCATTCGAGCCACAGCTCGTCGACGTGGCGGACGATTGCGACCAGATCGCCCAGTTGATCGCTCTGGCCGGTCGTCTCGCACCAGACGCGGATGTCGTCCTCGCTCGGGCGCTGCCTGCCGTTCTCGATGCGGGAGACCTTCGACTCCTGCCAGGCGGTGGCGCGCGCGAATGCCCGGCCGCTGGCGAATCCGGCGTCCTTGCGGAAACCGCGCAGCCGGGCACCGAGTGCCTGCAGCGCTTCTTGTGCTTGGTTGCTCACGGGTCGGTCAGGGCTTGTACTCGGGGTGCGGGATGGCGGCGGACCACAGCAGGTCCCGCAGGCGTACGCACTCGGCCACGGTGTCCGCATCCTCTATCAGTTCTGATCCGAGCGCCCGGCCGCCGGTATCGAAGTGGCCCACGGCGAGCAGGCGGTCGTCGTACAGCCACCAGTCGTTGCCTTCCACGGGGAAGGTGACGCCCTCGGGCAGCCGGTGCCGCGGCAGCCAGCGGATCTCTTCGCCGGCCTCCTCGTTGAGGCGGGTGGTGGCGTGCTCCCACTGGATGTACGGGGTGTGCGGCTCGGTGACGACGCGGACGCGTCGAACGGTTTTCCCTGCGGCGGTGACGCGGCGGATGAGCTGTGTCCACGGGTCCATGTAGGAGTAATCGACGTTCTCACCGCGCAGCCAGCTCGTGAACGGGCTGTCCTCGTCGTGGACGCAGTAGTCGTCCTTGAGCTCCAGATGGAATGCGTCCTGCGCGAAGCTCTCAAAGAGCTGGTTGCGCTCGGCGCTGGAGATCAGCTCCACGCGGTTCCTCCAGTAGGGCGGTGATCGCGGCCTTGGGGACCTCGACCACGGTCTCGTAGTCCGGAATCTCCATCTGGGCCAGCACCTTGGGGTCGGTCACCTCGCGGCCCTGGATGACGAACGTGCCGTTCGGCGTAAGGATCATGATCGGGTCCGCAACGCGCCTGATGTACCCCGTCGGTAGGCCGTCCTTCGTGAGGTGCTCGAACAGCTCTGCGGGCACCTCCACCGCTGTCTCCCTCTCGCCGATGTCGAGTTGCAGGAGCAGGTCGTTCGCGAAAATCTTCCAGCCCTGGACGAGGTAGGTGTTCCGGTCTGTGGCGTACAGGGTCGGGCAGTCGCCGACCGTGGAGTTCTTACCAAGGAACCGTAGCTTCATGGTCGTTCTCCTGTCTGCTGCCTTGCTTGGGTTTGCGCCGTATGCCGATGGTCGGGGGACTGTTGTGCGCCGTCAATCGGCTTGCTGCAAACTCGCGCAATCTTCTTGGGGCGTGGGTTGCGGCCGCTCTACGTTCGTCTGTGAACCCGAGCAAACCGGGCAGTCGCCGCAGGTTGCGGCAGTGAGGGAAGTAGCGTGGTGAGCACCGTGAAGGACAGACGAAGGGCTCCTGTCGCCGACAACCAGCCCGTCGACGGGGAGTTGATCGCGGACAGCACCAGCACCGCCCTGAGGAGGACGCTGAGTAGCCGACCCGCGCGGGCACCGACGTCCAGACCACGGCCGTCATCGAGCAGCTGAACCGGCTTCTCGGTATGGAGGCGGGGGCGTCACGAGGACCCCGACATCCAGGATCTGGTCAGTCGGGCGAACACGCTGCTCGAGCTGCCAAAGCGTCCTGCGCGGGGGAATCAGCCGTCAGCGCCTGCTGCTTCCTGCTCGACGTCGCCAGGGTGACACGCCGATGGCTGTGGGTCTGTTCGCAGGCAGGAGGCCACGCGCCCTGATCACCCGGTGCTCCGTCACGTCTCTCGCACGCTGGGTGCGAGTGGAGTCACGCGGACGTACTACGCATCCGCTGTGCTGCGCAGCTGGCCGTGCCTGGGCTGTCCGACAGGCACCGCGATCACGTCCGTGTCCACGCCGGCCGCTGCGCCGGTCTTCATCGACCGTCCCTGGACCGACGTGCACAGAGCTGGCGGGACGCTGTCCGAGCCCTGCACCCGGGCGCATTTCACGCTGCCACTCGCAGCAGGGCCGTACTCCTTCGTGCGGCATGCGCGCCCTGTCACCTTTCTGCCCCCCTTGTCTGTGAGCGTCGCCCAACCAGGGAGTCTCCCAGTGAACCCGCCCACGTATCGCAGCCCCCTTTCCCTTCAGTTCCGAACCGTCCCCCACGCTGTCCGCTGCGCTGGACATCCGGAACACCTCGAGACACCATCCGCCCCACAGCCACAAGACATCCAGATGGCCCTTGAGGTGTCTATCGAGCGTCGACCGGCCCTCGATGGCGATGGCTTGTCCGCTTCGGATGCTGTCTGGCCGCGGCGGTTGCGCCGCATTGTCCGTGCGAGCCTCATCTACTGGGGCCGTCCGTACCTGGTGGAAGCTGCGGAACTGCTCGTCTCCGAGTTGGCGACCAATGCCCTCTGCCACGCTGGCGGCCTTGACGTCGGTGTGCGCATGTACCTCCAGGCTGACCACCTGAAGATCGAAGTCGACGACGGCTCTCCGTTGCGTCCCGTTCCCCGCTGCGCCGCCCCCCACGACGAGAGTGGCCGTGGGCTCTTCCTTGTCGCCTGCTTGGCCGGGGACTGGGGCGTCAGCGAGGACGGCACATCGACCTGGTGCATCCTTCCCCTGGCCAAAGGACCTTCCGACATGGAACCCGCCGCGGTGACCGCGCCGGTACAGCGCCGCATCCCCTGTGACATTCCTTCCGATTCCAACGCCGGAGTGTTAGCCCGCCTCCAGGCGCGCACCCTCCTTACCGTTCTGAGCTGGAGGGGTGATTACGACTTACCGCCCGAGGTAGTGCATGTCCTCGTCGACAACGCGATGCGCCACACCGGGAAGATCCTCGAGGTCAGCTTCAGCATCACTGAGGCCCACGAACTGATCATCGACGTCACGGACCCCGACCCCACCTTCCCCGAGTTCGACAAGGCCATTGCCGGTGTACTGGGAGGGAGCCTCGGGGAAATCACGAAGCGAGGTGTGATCCTCTGCTGGTTCGTCGGCAGCGGGTTCGCCAGCAAGACCGTCCGCGCGGTGGTGCGACCCGGGCCGGTGAACCGGTGAGCGCCGCGGCCATGCTGACCGGGGCCGAAGTGATGCAGCACCTGGTCGCATCCGCAGACGAACCCCGGGAGCCCGCCGCTGACATGGCAGACCTCGCCGAGGTGATCCGCACTCTCTTGGCCGTCGAGGCCCGCCGCGACACCCGGGTACGTCTCGGCGGCAACCTCTTCGACGTCGTCATCACAAGCTCCGGTGTCCAGGCACGCGGAGCGGTCGCGCTCATGGACGAGATCCAGGGCGGATGCGGACCCGTCATCGAGGACCCCGAAAGCGGCTGGTTCTACTGGCTGGTCCCGCCCGGTTCCGCCGACCGGTGGACGCCGCACGCCCACGCCGTGTGCCTGGGCGCGCCCCACACGATCACCCTGCCCGCCCTGAACCGGAGCGCACCGCCGGGCCCGTACTGGTTCCGCCCCTCGGCAAGCGACCGCCTCGTCCCCGCGACGCCGCTTGCCGAGGCCCTTGCGCAGCTGCGCCCGGAGCCGACGCCGCACACCGCGCTCGCGGCCCGGCTCGGCAGCACCCCCTCATAGACGCCTGCCCGATGGCCGGATGGACCCGGTTTCGGCCACTGGGCAGGTCCCATGCTCCGCCGGTACGCCAACGGCGTTCAGCGCGGGCGGAGGTGGCGCTGGGGCGCCAGTCCCCCTCACGCGCCCCAGCGCCACACCGGGCCGGATGTCGTTCACGCCTGCCAGGGGGCCGCGTTTTGCCCGATAGCGTCACGACCAACCACTTTGAGCAGGGAGAATCACGTTGCACCCCACTACCTTGACCACGATCGCCGCCGTCGTCGGCGGCCGTCTCGTCGACGTCCTCGACCCCGAGGCCGAGGTCACGCAGCCAGCCGTGTTCGACTCTCGCGAAGCCCTGCCTGGATCCCTGTTCCTCGCGCTCAAGGGGGAACACACGGACGGCCACGCCTACGCGGAGGCTGCCGTCAACAAGGGCGCAGCCGCAGCCCTGGTCACCCGGCCTGTCGGCGGCGTCCCTTCCATCGTGGTCGACGACGTCCTGACCGCGGCCGGACGTCTCGGCCGGTTCCTCCTCCACGGTGCGCTCGGCACGGCCAAGGTCGTAGCCGTCACCGGCTCGGCCGGCAAGACGAGCACAAAGGACCTCATCGCGCAGGTGCTCCCCGGCAACGTGGTCGCGACACCGCAGTCGTACAACAACGAGATCGGTCTCCCGCTGACCATCACCATGGCCGACAAGGGCACCGACTACCTCGTCCTGGAGATGGGGGCCCGCCACATCGGCGACATCCAAGCCCTCACGCGGATCGCACAGCCGGACATCAGCATCGTCACCAACGTCGGCACGGCGCACATCGGAGAATTCGGCGGACGCGCGAACATTGCCCAGGCCAAGGGCGAGATCGTCGAGGCGCTCGAGCCGGGCGGGCTCGCCGTTCTCAACGTCGAAGACGAGTTCGCGGCGGCGATGCAGCAGCGCACCCGGGCGCGCACCGTCACCTACGGACTCGGGGAGCAGGCCACCATCCGCGCCGTTGACGTCACCGTCGACGGACAGGGGCGCGCCTCCTACACCCTCAGCACTCCCGAGGGCAGTGCCCGCGTTCACCTTCAATTCGTCGGCAAAGTCCAGGTCTACAACAGCCTGGCCGCAGCCGCCGTCGGCCGTGAGGCCGGGCTCGGCGTCGACGACATCGCCGCTCGCCTGTCCGCGGCCCTTCCGCGTTCTCGCTGGCGGATGGAGACCATCGTCCGTGCCGACGGCGTCACGATCGTCAATGACACCTACAACGCGAACCCCAACTCGATGGAGCACTCCCTGGACGCCCTGGTCGCCATGACCGGTGGCCGCGACCAGCGGTCTGTGGCCGTCCTCGGCCGGATGAACGAGCTCGGCGACGACGTGCGCGCCGCACACGAGGGCCTTGGCCGGTATGCCGCCGGTCTGGGCCTGGACCAGATCATCCTGGTGGGAGGGGAAGAAGCCGGATGGATGCTGGACGGGGTGGTCAGCGCTGGCGCGACGGCCGTTCATCTTCCCGACCAGGATGCCGCCTTGGACGTGCTGCGCAGGACGCTCGGGTCCGGCGACGTCGTCCTGGTCAAGGCAAGCCGAGGGGTCCAGCTGCAGCAGCTCGCCGAGGCGCTGCTGCAGCCGGACCCGGGCCCTGCGGACGCCTAAGCGGCCGGGGCGACCAGTTCGCCGAGCGCGGCCAGCAGCGCCGGCCCGGAATCGACGAGGTCACCGGAGCCCATCAGCACGACCACGTCGCCCGGCCCCGCCGCCGCTGCCGCCCGTGTGGCGGCCTTGGCGCGGTCCTGTTCCGTCTGCAGGACGTGTCCGCCCGCGGCGGCCACATGGGCGGCGATCGACTCCAGGGCGGACGACGTCACCCCGCTCGTGCTGTCGGTGAGCACGACCTGATCGCAGGCGGCCAGCGCCGTCCCGAACTCCGCGCCGAAGGAGTCCAGGCGGGACTGGTCGGAGGGCTGGAACACGGCGATCACCTGACGCCCCGGCTCGACGAGGGAGCGCGCGGCCGCGAGATCCGCCCTCACCTCGTTGGGGTGGTGGGCGTACGAGTCGAAGACCCGCACCCCGGCCGCCTCGCCGGCCGGGGTCATGCGCCGCGCGACCCCGTCGAAGTAGGCCAACTGCTCCACCGCGAGCTCGCAGTCCTGGCCCACGGCGTGGAGCGCGCCGATCGAGGCCGCGGCGTTCAGGAGCTGGTGGACGCCCGGAACCCTGAGCACGAGGTTGAACTCCTGGCCGTGCGGTCCGCGCAGCACCGCCGTACTACGGCCTCCCGCTGTGGCGGTATCCGTCAGCCGCCAGTCCGCCGACGACGACGTGCCGAACGTCCCCACTCGCGGCCCGCCTTCGGCCATGGCGAAGCGGGAGGCCAGCTCGCGGCAGCCGGCAGAGTCGGCGTTGAGCAGCACAACGCCGCCCTCGTGCAGGCCGATCCGGACGCACCGCTCATACGAGTCGACGTGGTCGGCCTCCGCGAAGTAGTTCTCCGGGTGGTCGTGCGCAATGTTCGTGATCACCGCGACGCGCATGTGCGCGCCGATATGCGAGCGGTCCGACTCGTCGACCTCGGCGACGAAGAAACCGCCCTTCCCGGCGCGGCCGCCGCTCCCCGGACCGTCGATGTCGGCGCCGACGACGAACGACGGGCTCTGATCCATGCGGGCGAGCGCGACCGCCAGCATGCCCGACGTGCTCGACTTGCCGTGCGTGCCCATCACGGCGACGGGCGTGTGCCGTCCGGCCATGAGGGTGCTGAGCACGGTCGAACGGTGCACCAAGGGGATGCCGCGCCGCCGCGCCTCCACAATCTCCGGATTGTGCTCGCTGACGGCGTGGGTGAACACGACCGCGGTCGCGTCCTCCGGCACATTTGTGGACGCGTGCCCGATGCAGAGGTCGACCCCGAGGCATGCCAACTTCGCCAGTCCCGCCGTTGGCCGGGCATCGCTGCCGGAGACGGTGAAGCCTTGCTCGGCGCACACCCGCGCCACCGGCAGCATGCCCGTGCCGGCGATGCCGACGAAGTGCACACGGGCCAAGTCGACCGGGCCAGCGGCCGACACGTCCGGGGTGATCCTGGGCACTGCGGTTTCTGCCATGAAACAGCCTCCTTCAAGGCGGCTCGGGCCGCCTCAACTGGCAACCGGCGCGCTTTTGTTCGGCGCACAGAAACCGTCGCGCTTCGCTCCGTAACCCGTCTACGACCTGCGGTGTTGCGAACGCATTTGCAACGAGGCACGTCATGAAGGCCCCGAACTACGCCCTCGCGCTCGCTCTCGCTGAGGCGCGATGGAACAACAGTGAGACGGCCCGGCGCATCAACAGCCTGGCCCTGCAACGGGGGCACCACGCTGTCGCCGTTGATCGCTCTCGCGTCAGCCGCTGGATACGCCACGGCGAGAAACCCCGCCCGCCGGTACCCGATCTCCTGGCGGAACTCCTCACGGAGCGTCTGTGCCGCCTCTACACCCCGCAGCTTCTTGGTATCGGCCCGGCCCGCAGTGTGCTCGTCCTCTTGGAACCGGACGAGCACCTGGCCCTCGAGGCGAAAGCCGCTGCCGCGAACGTGCCACTAGAGCACTACGCACATGCGCTGATCCGAGACGCCCTCACGGATAGAGGTTTCCTGGCCCAGGTGCGTACCGGTCCAACAGATCACGGTGGTTGACGTTCCGGACGTGAAGGGGTTGCACTTTATGTCGACCTCGGCAGCGCTTCGGAGGAACGGCGCGGCGACTATCGCGATGGCTCCCCTCTCGTCAGACCATCTGTGCGGGGACTGGCCGCCCGGGGACTGACGGGGCCAGGGGGGCGGGAGAGTGGCGGCCCGCCACCCGCGTGCACCGTCCACGGCAAGGTCGTCCGAGTGCCTGTGAATCCCCGCCTGGGCGGCGGTCCGGAGGGAGAAGGCCCGAAAGTCGCATCGCCACGTGCAGGAGCCCTCTTCACAGTTCGGTCCATGGGCGGGGTTTGCCGCCGGTGAGTGGTGCCCACACGTCGGAGGTGGGGCTGTGTTCTTCGAGGTCGTCCAGGCCGACTGCTCCGAGGGGTACTTCGTGGGCGAGGTCGGCTACGTATGGGTGGTGGGCGGTCATGGCTTTGAGGTCGTGGATGCGGTGGTTCATGGCTTGGTGGCCGGCGCCGGTCAGGACGATGAGGACCCGGGGATAGACCGGGTACCAGCGAAGCCATCCCGGCTGTTCGGGATGGTGGCGCCGGCCGGC
>NZ_JBWKCI010000026.1:0-61142 GCF_056436565.1 Streptomyces sp. NPDC043726 | reverse complement strand
CTGTCCGGCCCAAGCACCGAAACCGTCCCGGCCGGGCCCAGGACGGCCACCGGGCCGAAAGAACACCCGTCCCACACCTCGCCACGACGTTCACAAACCCCGCAAAACACCATCGACGAAGCAGCAAACGAAGAAGTCAACCACCCCACGACCACGCCGCACAGGTTAAAGATCAAGCTAGGCACACCCCGCCCCATCAGCGTTCTTCTGCTTGCGGCGGGCAGCTGGGTCACGTCGGCCAGAGTGGTGTATCGACGGCCACTCGGTGATCTCGTTTTGAGGCTATGCGGTGAGTTCGGTGGGCGCGACGGTGTCGTCGGTTTCTGACTCGATCGAGTGGAGACGCGCCTTGGCCAGGAGATCGAGTCCCATGTAGCGGCGGGCCTCGGTCCACTCGTCGTTCTGCTCGGCCAGCACGGCGCCGACCAGGCGGATCAGGGCGGTGCGGTCGGGGAAGATGCCGACGACGTCGGTGCGGCGGCGGATCTCCTTGTTGAGCCGTTCCTGGGGATTGTTCGACCAGATCTGCCGCCAGATCTCGCGCGGGAAGGCCGTGAACGCCAGGACGTCACCTTGGGCGGCGTCCAAGTGGGCTGCTGCTTTAGGGAACTTGGCCTCCAGGGCATCAAGGACGTGTCGCATCTACGCCTGGACGGCATCGGTGTCCGGGCTGTTCGAAGCTGGTCCGCAGCAGGGTGGCCACCCACGGCTGGGCCGACTTGGGCACCTGGCTCAGCAGCGAGCGGGCGTAGTGGGTGCGGCATCGCTGCCAGCTCGCGCCGGGCAGGGTGGCGCCGATCGCGTTGACCAGGCCCATATGTGCGTCGGAGATGACGAGTTGGACGCCGGACAGGCCGCGGGCGATCAGGGAGCGCAGGAAGGCGAGCCAGCCGGCGCCGTCCTCGGCTGTGGCGACGTCCAGGCCGAGGATCTCGCGGTGGCCGTCGGCGTTGACGCCGACCGCGATCAGCGCGTGCACGTTGATGATGCGGCCGCCCTCGCGGACCTTCTGTGTGAGCGCGTCGACCCAGACGAAGGCGTAGGGGCCGGCGTCCAGGGGCCGGTTGCGGAACGCGGCGACCTGTTCGTCCAGCCGGCCGCCCAGGAGCCCACGATGCGGTCCCAACGGCGCACGCTCATCGTCCGGTACTCCACCACGCGCTGCAGCGGCTGCGGCACCTGGGACTGGTTGAGCGGGTGGATCTCCACTCGCGTACCGCGGCCGTCGCGGTTGAGGCGTCTGAGGAGATGGCGGGCGACGTTGTGGCGGCGCACCGTCCGGTACGCCTGGTCGATGCGTTCCAGGCTGGCCTTGGAGGGGCGGCGTCTGCCTTCCAGCCAGGCCTTCAGCGTCCGGTGGGTCAAGGTGAGTCCGGTGTCGCGGGCGGCGTTGAGGGTCTGGGCCGACTTTGTCAGGTAGTGCAGGCGCGCCATCCAGCCGCGCCTTACGGTCACGGCAGTGGTGATGCCGCCCGCGAGTTCGTCAAACTTGCGGGCGACGGCGTCGCTGCCTTTGATGCCCCGGCGCCGAACTTCCCGAAGTCGATGTTGTTCTGGGGCACTACCCCCTCGCCTTCGTGTTCAGCGGCATCGGTTCCGGCGGTGCAGGTGTCCTTGCCCTTGACCTTGACCTCGGTAACGCCGCGGCCTTCGGCGAAGACACGGCGCCAGTCGCCGATGACGTGGAGTTCGTCGGTGCCCATTGCCCGGACGACGGCCAGGCCCTCCTCATGGGCCTTCAGTGCCTTGAGCCAGAGGTTGGCGAAGGCCTGGGTCCGTTTGGCTGCGCAGCAGCTCCTCATTTTCGCCGTCCATGTCCTCCGCCCTCGCAGTCGCTACCGACCATGGGGCTGCCCAGGTGGTTCTGGGCAGGGCCCCCGCGCTGCCTGGGCCTGCTGCGCCAGCGTCCGAGCCAGCCGTCGGCCCTCGAGTAGTGCGCCATCTCCGACTCTTGGCGTCTCTGCTTCTGGGCGCTCGTGTTCGACCTGTTCCGCCTGCCGTCCCTACTCGGCAGACGACCTGGCGGGGCGCTCTCGTCGGGAGTAGTGCCTCTCGTCTGCGGAGAGGAAACGGGAAACAGAGCCGTTTTCCTTGTCTGTCCAGTCAGGGGTGCCGCACTCTTTCGTGCAGTACCCCTCGTACACCTGGATGGACAGTCATGGAGGTTATCCGTGCTGCAGCCGTCCAGCGAGTTCGGCGAAGAGTTGAGGAAGCGGCGCTTGGGCGCCGGATTGAGTCTCACAGGGTTAGCCGCCGTCGTGCACTACAGCAAGGCGCAGTTGAGCAAGGTCGAACGAGGCATCAAAGCACCTAGCAGTGATCTGGTTCGGTTGTGCGACGCCGCTCTCCACGCCAACGGAGCACTGATCGCTTTGCTCGCCCCGCCCGTTGCTGACGTGCCGAAGGAACCAGGTCCATATGAGGTCAATGAAGAGGAGTGGGTGATGCGGCTGTCACCAGATGGCTCGGGAGAATTTGCGCCCGTGGGCCGACGGCAGGTCGTCACCGCGGGGGCAGCCTCGCTGATGCGCTGGCGTGCGGGTGGTCAGGGCGGCGTATCGCCGACCGGGGGCGTGGGAATGCTGGATGCAGCCCGGGCGCTGTTCACGCACTACCGGCGGCTCGGCCAGAGCGTTGATCCCGGCTTCCTGCTGCCCGGGCTGATAGCGCAGACCCATACGCTGCGGGAGTTGTCCGCGCACGTGGATTCCCGCACCCGCCAGGAGTTGCTGGCGCTGGGCTCTCGGTACGCCGAGTATGTCGGCTGGCTGGTGCAGGAGACGGGTGACGAGCAGGCGGCACTGTGGTGGACGCAGCGTGCGGTGGACCTTGCTGCAGCCGGTGGCGACCGGGCACTGGCCGGGTATGCGCTGGTCCGGCGGGCCCTGGTCACGCTGTACCAGGAAGATGCCGGGCAGACCGTCGCCCTGGCACGTCGGGCACAGAATGGCACGCTCCCGCCGCGGATCCGGGGTCTTGCCGCGCAGCGCGAGGCGCAGGGCCATGCCCTCGCCGGCGACGGTGATGCGTGCATGCGTGCTCTGGACCGTGCCCGGGCCCTGCTGGCCCGCCAGGAAAGCGAGGGTGAGGTGCCGGTGATCGGCAGCATGCATCTGCCTGATTCGGTCGGCATGATCACCGGGTGGTGTCTGTTCGACCTCGGCCAGCCGCAGAAGGCAGCCGCGGAATTGGACCGCCAACTTGCGCTGGTATCGCCTGATGCGGTGCGGACGCAGGTGCGCTACGGCATTCGCCAGGCGTTGGCTTATGCGTCGCACGGCGAGATCGACCGCGCCTGCGCACTGGCGGCGCCGCTGCTCGATGGGGTGGCAGCAATCCGGTCCGCGACCGTGACGATCGACCTCCGTCGCCTCTCCCGGGTCCTGGCCCGCCATCGCGGCCACGCCGCGGTGCGCCGGCTGGGGCCACGTTTGGCAGTGCTGTCCCGACTCCCTGTCTCCTGAGAGGAACCTGGCATGCCTGACGTGTTCATCAACTACCGGACAGGGGACGGCAATGACATCGCCGCCCTGATCGACAACGAGCTTGCCAACCGTTTCGGCAAGGGCCGGGCCTTTCGCGCCTCGCGGTCCATTCCCCCGGGCTCCGCCTATCCTGAGGCGCTCCTCACGAGCGTGCGCCGCAGCGCACTGGTGCTGGCGGTCATCGGGGCCGACTGGCTCAACTTCCAGTCCAGGTTGCGCGACCCGGAGGACTGGGTCCGCAAGGAGATAGTGGAGGCGTTTCACTGCGGAGTGCCGGTGGTTCCTGTCCTCGCAGGCAGGGGGACGGAACGCCTGCGCAAGGAAAGACTGCCGCAGGAACTGGCGAGGCTGGCCGACCTGCAGTCCCTACGGCTGGACACGCAAAACGCAGAAGCGGACTTGAAGCGCCTGGGTGACCTGGTGGCCGAGATGGTTCCCGAGCTGTACGACCTCGAGCACGCCGAGGTACCCACGCCTGATCCCGGTTCCGTGTCCAATGCGGTCGGCACGGTCAGCGGAACGGCCGTGCAGAGCAGGGACTTCACCGGAGACGTCGGCAACACCGTGATCAAAGGGTCAACCGGTCCTGTGCATGCAGGCCAGGGAAACATCTACCAGAACTCGCGCCATGTTTCGGGTGATCGGCACTACTCGGGCAATGGCATGACGAACATCGAAGGTGACCAGCACGGTGGCATCCAGCACCGATTCGGTGACTCGGAACAGCCCGAGGACAACGAGCGGTGAGCGATACATTCACCACACGCGTCGAGCAGACTGGCGGCCCGGTGCACGCTGGCTCGGGCGACTTCTACAGCTACACCGTCAATGTGGACCTGGGGAGCCAGGAGGCTCCCGGTCGAAGTCCGCGCCGCATCGCGGATGACCATCTCCGCCTTCTGCGCCGGCAGTTCGTCGATCCCCCGGGGATGGGCATGGCACGCCGTGTGCTGGAGGCCAGCAGTACCGTGATCCTGCGCGGCGAACCTGGCAGCGGCAGGACCACAGCAGCCTGCGTCCTGCTGTACGAGGTTCACCAGGGCGCTGGTATCTTCCGCGAGCTTCTGCCCGGCGAGGAGGAGGGGGCCCTCACCGATCCCGGCCTGGTCGGCGTCGGTGACCGGCTGCTGCTGAACCTTGCCTCGGCGGACGTCTCCCAGTGGGCCCAGGCGCGCAGGGATCTGTCTGCGCTGCGTAAGACGGTGCAGGAACAGCAGGCGCATCTGGTGGTCGTCATGCCGCATGACGGCGCCCTGGAGTCTCACCTGCAGCCCTTCCAGGCCGATATCGCGCGCCCGCCGGCTATGGAGGTCTTCCGGCGGCACCTGAGGCTGCACCGGGTACCGTACGAGGAGTACCGGCTTCCCGCCCCGGCGCTGGATGAATTCCTGGCAGAAGAGCCGGCGATGGAGGAGATCGCGCGCTTCGCCGACCGCGTGCGCCGCGCCCGTATGGCGTTGCCGGTTCGTGACGGGTTCGCCACCTGGTGCGAGCAGTCCCGTGACGCACGCACGCAGTGGCGTAAGGAAGTCTCCGCGCTCGTCGCGACACGGTGCGCGGCTGCACAGCGGGCACTGCTGTTCGCCACGGCCATGCTCCACGGCGCGCATGCTGACGTCATTCACCGCGGCGCCGCACTCCTGCTCAGCACCTTCAACACGCCGCGGGACGAGACGCCTTTGCTTGAGGGCAAAGATCTGGCCGAACGTTTGGAGGAGATCGGTGCAGCAGCCGGGCCGGACGGTCGCGTGCGGTTCGACAGGCTGGACTACGACGCCGCGGTGCGCGCCCATTTCTGGGACCACATGCCTGACCTGCGGCACCTGTTCAGCTCCTGGACCGCCCAGAGTGCAGAGCTGGTTGATCCGCATGTCACGTCGGGGTTGCGCAGGACAGTGGTGGGCCGGCTCGCCGACCAGTATGTGCGCACTGGTCGGGGAAACGATTTGGCGTTCCTGGCGCAGGATTGGAGCGCTACGCCCACGAGCCGTCTCCGGCTGGAGGCCGCTGTAGACGCGCTGGCCTGCGGTCTGAGCGACCCGCGCTACGGGCAAAGTCTGCGGATGCTGGTCTACGACTGGTGTAAGGGCAAGCGGCTGACGGGGAACCTCGCACATGTTCTTCTACGCGTCTGCACCGACGTGATCGCGCCCACTCACCCCGACCAGGCCGTGACCCGCTTGCATCATCTGGCTCGCCGGGAACGCGGCGCCACCCCTGCTCTCGATGCCTTGTGTCGCCTCGCCGTGACCAGTGCCCGACTCCGCCGCCGCATGCTCGACCGACTGACCCGTCATTCCACCGCACCGACCGTCGACGCGCGCCTCTTCCTGCGAATCTGCGACCCGGTGGCACTCACGCGCACAGCAGCTGCGCCGGGCCCGCTCATCGACGAAAGGGGCGTCCAGGACTGCGCGGTGGCGGGCTGGGCGGAGGTGCTCGTCCGACTGCCGCGGCCGCACTGGCAGCCGTATGCCCAACGGTGGCTGCACACGGCCTGCGCTGCTGCCAACCATCGCGACCTGCTGCTCGCTCTGCTGGTCGATGCCGCAGGCCGTAACGGCTGCGCCCTCGCGGCGCTGTACTCGGTCGCCCGCGCCGCAGAGCCCACTGCTCCTGGCGGACGGTCATCCGGTGCCGCAACTACCGAACACCTGCTCCAGAAGATCTCCACGGCCCAGGGCCTACGCCCGTCGGCCACACCGACTCCGTCCGCACCGCCCAGGGGGGCTGCACGATGACCAGCGGCCGCAAAACTACGACCGTTTTCCTCACCGTCCTGTGTGCCCTGCTGCTATCCATCCTCGGCCTGGTGCAGGAGTGGCCCATCTGGGCGTGGGCCGCCCTGGCCCTGGTCGTCGCCGGCACTCCCGCCGCAGCCTTCAAGATCGCAGCGATGCGCCGCGGCTCCCTACCCGCCGACTTCACAAACTTCCTCCCCGCCGCCCCGATCGAGCGCAGGGAACACCACGTCAGCCGCGTCGCACTGCCCAGCAAATGGGCCGACTACGACTTCGTTTTCTCCGCCACCGTTCGGTGGCACCCCCTCGAAACCCACGGCGACGCTCCCGTCCTCAACCCGGCAGGCCTCGCCGTCGAAGCGGTGCTGGATCGCGCCCGCGCACTCACCGAACAACGGGAGCCCGGACGGGCCTCACTCGTCCAGCACGAGCTGAGCGGTGCCCTCAGCATAATGCGCCCGGACCACACCGGACTTCTCCAAGTCATGGCAGAAAACATCACGCTCACCTTGCACGAACCCGACCAGGAACGGCTGACCAAACTCGCCGAGATCCGCAAGGACAAGGCGGTCTGGGAACACCAGCGCACATACGAGCAGAGCAAGCGCGAATACCTGGGCGACGACGTACTCAAGGACACCGGCAGCGCAGTGGTCTGGTGGCTGGCCAAGAACGACAGCCACATAGAGAAGACCGTGGCAGACCTCGGCCTCCTCGCCCAGCTCACCTCCGCAGCCAACAACACCGACATCCCCGAACGGCTTCAGAACCTCATCCCCACAGCCAGCGGCCCCTCCGCTCACACCGGCCAGGAACCGACCGCCTCTGACCACTTCGAGGCCTTCCTCACCGGCATGGGCTTCACCAGCGGAGACGATCGACGGGGAATGCTCACCAAGCAGATCGCCGACATCATCAGGACGCAGGACAAACACGAGACGGCCGATGAACTGCTGCGCCGCTACGACCCTCCAGCAGCCTTCACCGCCCACGGGGACGACCAACCGCAAGAACCCGACCACCCGAGATGACGCAAACGGCCCAATACCCGGAGTCCGAGCTCTACTTGAAGGAGAAACCATGGACAACGAGTTGGCCGCATTGACCGCGTCGGGAGCGACCACCCTGGTCTCACTCATGGTCACCGATTCCTGGAGGCATGCCCGTGAACTCCTGCGGCGCTTCTTCACACGCCACGATCCAGGCAACTCCACCATCACAGACCTGGACGCCACACGGGCCCGGCTCCTCGCCTCCCAGTCCACAGGCCAACCTCACGAGGCCCGCGAGACCGTCGAGCAGTGGGAGGCATTCCTACGACATCTGCTGGAGGACCGGGCCGTCTCCCGCATCGAACTGCGCGAACTGCTCACGTCGTTGCAGCAGCTGGAAGGCGAAGCGCCGCGGCCGAGCGCCGTACACAACAACATCAACGGCGGGGTACAGCACGGCCCAGTCATCCAGTCAGGCCAGATCACCGGACTCACCCTCCACGCCTACCACCCCGACCCGCCACACAACTGAACCGCCACGAGGAGGACCAAGCCTCCATCCGACCCGGCGCGGCCCATGTTCGGCTGCTGGAGTGGGCCGCCACCATCTCGGCCATGGATCACACTGGGCTCTACGAACCGGGGGGCCACCGCCGACGAGCACGGCGCGGTGAAGCTGCGCCTGTGCCTCAACGGCGAGGGCGTCCACGACCCGTAGGGGGACGCCTGCATCGCGTTCCGTACGCTCCTGGGGCAGCAGCGCCAGGGTCGACTCCGAGGAGAGCGTGATCCGCGTCGCCGATCCGGCCAGCTGCCGGTTGGCCAGTCCCAGCCGCACCGTCTGCTCGTGCAGCACCAGCGGCCGACGGCACAGGCGAGCCGCGAGCCCTGCCGGAACAGCAACGTAGCCACCGGTGGCCAGGACCACGTCCGGACGGAACTACGCGATCACCCTGCGAGCCTGTGCGACCCCCAACGGAACCCGCGCATGTCCTTCATGTTGGCGGCCGACAGCATCTTCAGCGGATTCGCCCGACCGGCGGACCTTGCCCGTGGCGACCGTGGTGAACGCGATCCCCTCGGCCAGCGCGACCCGCGCCTCCAGGCCGTCCTGCGTCCCGATCCACAGGACGGCCAGCCGCCGGCCAGACTCGGCCAACCGGTCCTGAAGCGTGCGGACAGCGGTCAAGGCCGGGTAGGTGTGGCCCCCGGTCCCGCCGCCCGTCACGACCAACCGGAAGACATCAGGCGCGGCGACGTGAGCACTGTTCACCAACGAAATCCCATCTGGCCCGGACTGCGGAAACTGGCACGTACCGTGATGGCCAGTTGGGCGGGCGGGAGGCCACAGGCACGGGTCATCTGGTCGAGTTCGCTGACGCCGCGGCCGGTTTCCGGGTCGGTGTGTGCTGCGAGGTAGACGCTCGCCAACTGCGTTGGCGGCCCGGCGGTTACGTCGGTTGCGGGTGAACTGGCGCGCGGCGCCCAGTCCGCGGCCTGCATGCGGTCGGTGCGTGCGGGTGCCTGGCTGAGCAGTGTTGCGTCCAGCAGGTGGGCGACGGTCTACTCTGCGTCGGAAGCATGCTGCGGCTTGTCCCCCTCTGTATGCCCGAAGAGCGGCCTGTCGCGCGAACCGTGTGCATCGTGGGTGCTGCCAGAGCAGCGTGAAGGCTGCGCCGGCCGTGCTCCGGCTGCAGGTTGGCGGTCAGGAGGCGGGCCCTGCCACCTCCTCCACGATCTGAACTGCCTGAGCGCCGGAGACGTGGCCGAGGGAGGCTGTCTGCGCCCAGACCGGGTCGGAGGGCGCGTCTGCCCGAAGCGCCGGAGGCCAGCCGTTGCCCCGTATCTGCTGCTTGAGGTAGCGGCTGAATGCCCAGGCATCCTGCGCGGCAGGGAAGTGCCAGTGGGCCAGCATTCGCCATGCCCGCCGGGTGGAGTGAAGGCGGCGCCGTCCGGCCTGGGCCACCCCCCATCCCAGGGCCTGGAGGTCGTCGTGGAGCATCAGGTAGAGGTCACCGGGTTCGCCTGGGCTGATGTCCTGTTGTGCGCAGACGGGACAGCCTCGGTGGTGGCCGGGCAGGGCTCGGGGAACGGGGGCCGAGTAGGTGTCGCAGGTGGTGCATCGCGACTTCCAGGGCGCGTCCGTCCGCCCTGGGTAGGGGGCGAGCGGTGTGAGCCCGTGGGTGAGCATGCAGGCGACGGCTTGTTGTTCATCGAGGGGGCGGCGGGTCGGGAAGGGGGTGGCGCGGCAGGCCCAGCACGCGTGGCCGCGCAGGCGGACGGAGGCGAGTGTGGGGGTGCCGAGGTGGCCGCAGCGCAGGCATCGGGCGAGCCAGGGGCGCAGTTGCATGCCCGGGTAGGGGGTCAGTGGGGCCAGTTCTGCTTGGGTCATGGCGGCGGTGGCGGCGGCGGCGCTGAGGGTGTTGCCGGCGCAGTGGGTGCATCGTGCCCGGCCGTTGCGGACGTGTGTGAGCCGTTTGGTCTTGACGATTGCGCACTGGGCGCACCGGCATTGCCAGGGTTTGCCTGCTCCGGGGTAGCGCTCGAGAGGGAGCCAGCCGTGGTGTTCCATGGTGGCCGCGGCCTGGATGCCGTCGCGCATGAGTCTGTCGGCGATCTTCTGTGAGCGGCAGGCGCCCCGGCAGGTGCCGCTTCCCTTGTTGACGACGTCGTTGTAGCGGGGGGAGTTGACCTGTCCGCAGCGCAGGCACCTGCACCGCCATGGGTGCTGGGTTCCTGGGAAGGGTTCCAGGGGCTGCGCGCCCCGTTCCAGCAGGGCTCTGACGGCTTCGGCTTCGGTGATCCTGCGTGGTGCCATTCACTCCCCCGGCTCGCGATGGCGCGCAGCGACGGGCCCACGTGCACGGTTTGGCCCGTAACGAGGCTTCATTGTGACGGCCGCGGTCGGCGCGGTGAGCAAGATCGGCCGAATCGCATCAGATCGGGGTTACGGCGCTCTTGTTTTGCGTGGGGTGCCGCCGGTCGTGCGGAGTGTGGGGGTCCGCTGCCGGAGTGGGCAGTCACCTCGGGCAACGAGGACGCGGGGTGGGTGCGGGTCCGTGTCAGAGGGCCTCCATTTTTTGCATCTGCACGTGCAGACGATCGGAGTGCTGCGTTCCGTTCAGGGATCACTCACCCGAAAGGGTGAAGGAATCGGACGCTCAGTGACGGTTGGTCATGGGTGCCGGGCCCTGCAAAGCCCAGCGGGGATCACAGTTGACGTTTTCTGAAAGAAGTGAGCCGGGTCGGATCGGATTCCAGGTGTGTGGTGCGCCGCATGGACGTATTTTCTCCGGAAGGGCTAACACGCCCGGGAATCAGGCAAGTTGACTTCGCATTTTTGCGTGACAGCACATCACCGGATCTCTGGGTTAACGTGACGCAGTGAGGGAGGAGGGAGTAGCTTCCTCCCAGAAAAATAGCCGTGCGCCTCAAACAGAGGCGGGCCCCGACGGTGTTCGCTCCACCGTCAGGGCCCTGGTGCGGACAATCAGATCAGAAAGGCACTAACCACATGACCGTCCGACTTCTTCGGGGGACGCTGCGCACGCCCCCGCGACGCGAAAATACCATTTCGCGCTTCCGGCTTCCACAAAACGCCTGCATGGATGCCCTGGAAATCCGCCTGCGGCTGAGCGTCGTCGTTGTCGTGGTCCTCCTCATCTGGGTGGCCCTGACCGGCGACAGTGCGTACTTGATGCTGCTGGCCGGCGCTCTTGCGTCCCAGTCGTCCGTCCGGTACCTGCGCCTGCGGCACTGACAACGCTCCGGGCGTCTCCGGGCACGGCCCCGGAGACGCCTCCTCGCGCGGTTCACATGGAGGGACGGAAAGGTCAACGTGCGAACGGCAATTCAGCGCAAGCAGTGCGTCTTCTGCGGGAAGCCGCTGCGTGCTCGTGAGGGCCGCGGACGGCGGCGGGACTACTGCGACGACTCATGCCGCGGGCGGGCCCAGCGCGAACGCAACGCCCAGCGGGGGCAGCCGCTTGCCGTGCCCAGCGGAATCCGGATGGCCCGGGAACTGACCTCCATGGCCGGCCGCCTGGTGACAGCCGAGCGGCTGCGCCTGCCGCTGCAGACGCGGCTGAGACTGCTCGCCAGTGCCCTGCACCAGGCGGAACGCTACGCCGCGGCGGCGGTGCACGAGACCCTGCAGGCGGGAGCCGACTGGGACGACATCGCGGCCGCCGCGGGCACGAGCGCGGCGCAGGCCAGCAACCGCTGGGACACGCCGGCCCTTCGGGCACTGTTCCCCCCGCTGCAACCGGCCGACAACTGCGGCGCGGCACAACGCCTGGCCGACGCCCTGGCGCACTTGCACGTGGGCTCCGGGGTATCGGTCGACGAGGCAGCGGAGCGGGCAGGCCTGAAGGTGCCCCAGCTTGTGCGAATGCTGGAGGGTACGTGCCTTCCGACGTGGCCGGAGATGTACACGCTGGTATGCGTGTTTGCCGGCAGTCCGGAGGATCTTAGGGTCCTGTGGGAGAGCGCCACGGGCACGGTCCGCACGCCCCTGCTGCCGGCGGACGGTGCCGCCGGATACCTGGCAGCGGCGCTGCGCGGCCTCCACCTGGCCGCCGGGACTCCGAGGCTGACAGAGCTCAGCAGCCATGCTCTGCTTCCGCCCGAGTGCCTGAGCGATGTGCTGGCCGGGCTGCACACCCCGCCCTGGCCCGCCACGGCCCGTGTGGTGCGCGCGCTGGGCGGGCGGATCGAGGACATCCAGCCCTTGTGGGAGGCGGTCCGCCGGGCCGCCGTGGAACTGCACGGCGCCTCCTCGTCACGGCAGTTGGGCTGTCCGCGGTGCCGTGTCGCGACGCAGGACGCCACACAGGACGTCACGTAGGGCTCTTTGCGCCGGCCTGCGGCGGGGCTGCGGTGTCTCCCGGCGCCACTGCGCTCGGCGCGCGCCCGTTCAGGCGGGCGGGCGCCGGTGTATCCGTGAAGTGCTCCGGCGCGTTTTTCTCGTCTGCGGCTCTGGGTATTCGCTCCTTTCGCTGATTGCTCTTTTCTCCTGGGATGCCGTCAACAGTGCCTTTAGCATGGGGCATTGATTGGCGACAGGACCTTGGGGGCATCGTGGCGCGGGCGATGAGAAATGCCAGAACAGCTGGAATTGACGTGAGCGAACCAAGTGTGGCACGTATGTACGACTGGCTGCTGGGCGGGGTGGAAAACTACGCCGCTGACCGGCGGGTTGGTGAAAAGCTTCTGGCCATTGCCCCCGGCAGCCGGGTCATCGCCCGCAACAACCGTGCATTTCTCCGGAGGGTGGTCCGCGTACTGGCCGCTGAGTACGGGATCCGGCAGTTCATCGATCACGGTTCAGGTCTGCCCGCGCAGGACAACGTGCACCAGATTGCGCAGCGGATCGACCCGCGGGCCCGGGTGGTGTACATCGACAACGACCCCAGTGTCGTCGCTCACGGCCGTGCGGTCCTGGAGGAGAACGACAACACCCTTGTCCTTGAGGCTGACTTGCGGGACACGGATGCGATCGTCCGCCATCCCGAGGTGCGGGAGCTGATCGATTTCACCCAGCCGGTCGCTGCTCTGTTCGTGTCGGTCCTGCACTGCCTGCCTGACGAGGACCGCCCAGGGGACCTGCTGCGCCGTGTGGCGCGGCGGCTGCCTGCCGGCAGTTTCCTGGCCGTCTGCCAGTACATCTCGCCCCGCAGTGCTGTGCGTGAACAGGTGACGGAACTGATGCGCACCGCCACCTGCGGCTCGTGGGGCCGGGTGCGCGAGGAGAGCGAAGTGCGGGCCTTCTTCGCAGGTATGGAGGTCCTGCAGCCCGGGCTCGTCAATGTCACCGACTGGCGGCCAGACCACGAGGCTGTGGCCCGCCCTCGTCACGAGGAGTGTGTGGAGTGGGGCGGAGTGGCCCGCTTGTGAGCGCACTCCCCCGGCCGCTTCACACAGCCATTCCCGACTGCGTGGCGTAGCGGTCACGGGCTTCTTCCAGGCGCGCCCTGCTGTCCTTCATCCGCGCCGACGCCCTCAGCAGGTTGAGCAGGACCTGCCGGTACTGCTCGACCTCTGCCGCCCTGCTCAGATACATGGCGCTGTCGATGAGCTCCACGTAGACGAGTTCGGACGGTCCGCCGTCCCCGAATGTCAGATGGGTGATGGGGTAGCTCGGGGCGACGCTCGCGCTGCATTCGAAGGGGACGATGCGGATGTTGATGCCCTCCTGGCCGGAGAGCTCGATCAGATGAGTGAGCTGCCGGCTCATGACAGCGGGGCCGCCGACAGGCCGCAGCAGGATTCCCTCATCGAGCATCGCGATGATGTCTGGGCGGTGCGAGCCGCGCACGACCCGCTGCCGCTCCAGACGCAGTCTCACCCTCCGCTCCACCTCCTCCCTGCTCGCGCTGGGCATGCCATTGGCCACCAGGGCACGGGTGTAGTCGGAGGTCTGCAGCAGCCCGGGCACGACGTGGTTCTCGTAGCAGTAGATGCGGGTGGCGCCGGATTCCAGGCCTATCAGACGTTTGAGCCAGTTGGGGGTGACGTCGCCGTACTGCTGCCACCAGGCATTGTCCTTGGCCTGCTGCAGCAAGCCCTCGATCTCATGCGCCCGTTCGCCTGACAGCTGGTAGAACGCCATCAGATCGCGCACGTCACGGTCCTTGGGCGGGCTCTCACCACGTTCCAGACGGCTCAGTTTGGACACCGAACCGCGGATGGCGGGAGCAACACCCCGCAGCGGCAGCCTGCGCTCCTTGCGGGCCTGCCGCAGCGCCTCCCCCAGCAGACGGGCGGCAATCTCCGGCCTGGCGCTCTGCCCCGAGTCCTCGATAAAGGTCTCACGCGCCGCGGAACCGTCGGACATGCAACCAGCCCCCCCTGCGAAACTGCCCTGAACCGGCGTCAGTTTCGCAGACTTCGACTCTGCATGTCCGACGGTTGCCAGGTCATTCAGCCGGTCAGATGGTCGAACTCGCCGTCTTTGACTCCTGCCACGAACGCGGAGAGCTCCTCAGGCGTGTAGACCAGCGCCGGGCCCTGCGGGTCACGGGAATTGCGCACGGCCGCTCCCCCGCCGGGCAGCGCCGCCACTTCGACGCAGTTGCCGCCGGTGGCATTGCTGTAAGTGCTCCTGACCCAGGCAACGCCCTGGATGTCACTGGCCTGAACCCCGTTGCGGTACTGCACTGATGTCACCTTCGCCTTCACACGATGGGAAGTCCCACCGAGCGAGTCCCCCTCTGGGCTCCCGCACACGGACCACTGCATTGCTCACACCGGGAAACGGGATCCCATATGCAATCGCACGGGGGTGGGTTGCAAGGATCGTAGCCGCCTCACCCACCACGACGATGTCACCCACAAGAGGGCACCATCCGCGCCAGCATCACCAGCATGAGCAGCAGTAACCTGCATACGGACAGCGCGAGTTTACGACTCCACCTCCATGGCACTGACAGGCGTCCGCCTACGGCTCAGCGGCGGCGGGAAAGAACAGTGCTTCCACCAGCCCGATAGTCGGATCTCTGTTCGCTCAGTGAATCCCAGGCCCAGCTCCCCACGCCAGAGCGAGAAAGCCGACTGCTTCAGCATGGCGGCAGCACTACCTCACTGCTCCGGGGAAAACAGGCGGGCCTCGAGCCATGCGGGGACGCTAGCGGCACCCACTGACAATCCATCTGCCGTGCCCTGGCCTCCTTCGCCACCTGCCAAATACCCGTCCTGGCCGACGCCCTCGCCTGGACAGCCAAGGGAGTCACTACAGACGTGGCCGTTACAGCGCCCAGAGGAACTATGCAGCGCTCGGAGCACAAGAACCGCAGCCTGTTTTCAGTCGATGCGAATGCGGAGGGACCCCCGCTGGCCAGCGATTGAAGCGAGGATTCCACCCAAGCACCCAGTGATCGTCGCAGGTTATCCCAATCCATCTGTTGCCGGATCAGAACGGACGGTGCCATTCCGAGGTCCGCAGTGGTGCCGCCAGTTTCTGCCACCCTCTTCGCTTCACACGTCTGTTCGTATTTCTGTGCCTACTGTGAAGCCTGTGTGACTGACCAACGCACGCCAATCACCAAGGGGAAAGATGCGCACGAGACGTCCGATCCGTACGGCATCAACGATCGCGGGGGCAGCGGTCCTCCTCGCCACGGCAGTCATGGGCGGTACGACGGCCCAGGCACAGCCAGGCCCGGCTCTTCCGGCGGTCGCAAATGCTGACAGCCGGCCCGAAGTGCGGGCCCTGTCGGCCGACGAGCGGCAGGAGCTTCAGGCGGACATTGACGCCACCCTCGCCGAGACCAACAACGGGGGCGTACAGATCAGCGCCAATGAGATCGCCTGGAACGGCGGTGAGCCCATTCTGGTCTTCCCGCTTCCCGGGGAGACCACAGCTCCGCCCTCCAGCGCGGCAGCGCGCAGTGCTGAGGGGCTCGGCTCACCGAGCGATGTGGAGCCGCGAGTCGACTGGGAGGACTGTCCGGCGGGTGCCGACGACAACCGCTGGTACTGCTTCTACCAGTACGCGGGCTTCGAGGGGCGCCGGCTTCAGTGGAACTGGGCGCACTGCCAGACGGGAATCCGGTTCAGTGACTACGGCTTCGACAACAAGACCACGGGGTGGGTGAACACGACCAGGAACGAGGACAACGTGGGGATACGGGTGACCGTCTTCGACGGATGGTTCGTCGACACGCTGTGGCGGGAACAGCCGTGGACCAAGGTGAGCCGGGTGGACTCGTTCCACGACAACAAGGCCAGTAGCTTCAGGGCCTGCCGGATCTAGCTAGCCGGCAGGTGCGGCACAGACCGTGATGGTCAGCGGGGCGCTTCGGGGTGTGGACCGGGGCGCCCCGCTGTTGTGGTGTTCTGTCGTGTCAAGGCTGAGGGGGCGGCGACTCGATCGCCTCGACGCGTGCGGCCAGGTCGCGGTACATCGCTTCCAGTCTGGTCACACGTTCGGCGAGGTCCTCGTGTGGTGCGCCTCGAGGGTGGTCGGGGCCGGGATCGAGGATGTAGGTGTCCAGGTAGTCGTCGTGCAGGTGGAGATGCTCTGTCCTGCGCAGTTCGCGGATCGCGTGGTGAACGGCCTCGTCCGGCAAACCGTACTGGTCCCGGACCTGGGCAATGGTGGGCAGTACGTCGCCGAAGACGTAGCGGCCTGCGGTCAGGCCGTCGCGGATGTGACGGACGAACTCGTCCCGTGCCCCGTTCTCGTCCCTCGCCGTCGGTCCGGGCAGGCGGATCGCTTCCAGGCCGGAGGGCCTGTCGTACTTCCGTTCCGGCATCGCTCACAGCCTTCCACGGGTCGTGGAGACGCTGCCCCGCTGAAGTGTTTCGGTCACCGCGAGAGTGGCCGGGACGGAGACGTTGAGGTGCCGTGCGTGGCCGAACAGAGCCGACTCCGTGCCCACGGGGTAGCCCGTTGCCGGATCGAACAGCACGGTCTCCCGCTGGCTGCTGCCGTCCAGCGTCTCGCTCTGCGACACCGCGACCGCGCGCTGTCCGTTCCAGGTCGTCGTGGTCGCCACGCTCACGCCGGGGCTGTCGGCGAGCACCCGCAGGGCGGCGGCACGAAGATGCGGATCGACCGGGCCGCTCCTGCTCGCGTAGGTGAGCATGTCACGCACCCCGTGGACGATCATCCCGCCCTCCCAGTTGACCTTGGTCAACTGCCGTGCGAGTGCCCGGGGATCGGTCGAGAACGGCGCTACCGTGCCCCAGTCAGCACCCTCTGGGGCGGGGAACTGTCCGGGTCCGAAGCTTTCGTCCTCAACTCGTGTGCCAGCGACCAGCCCGGCGTCCTCGGCGTCCTTGCGCTGCTCGGGGTTGGGGTAGAGCGGTTCACCGTAGGCGCTGCGCTGCCGTCCTGAGCCGTCCTTGTTCACCCATGACTCGGTCACCGTCGGAACGGCAGCATTCGCCACGCTCCCCGGAACGTCGCCGGCGGTGTTAAGCCACCATCCCCACGTCTTCTCGTACTGGTAGGCACCCTGCGCTGCCTCGGGTTCGAGCCTGTCGACGCGCTGCGCGAACGCAAGGAGGAACGCGCGCGCCGACTGCCCTTCAACCGGTTGCAAGGACAGCACCGGCGGCGTGTAGGCGATTGGTGCCGGTGCCCCGGCGTCGGGCACAAGGTCCCTGCCGCCTACGGCCACGGCCGCGCCGACGGCCACAAGGCCCGCCCCCGCAAGAAGCCGCCGCCGACCCAGGCGAACCCCCCGCGGGCGCCTGGACTGGCGCAGCGTTTGAAGTGTGTGCTCCGCCCGGGGCGCCCGGGGGGTGCCGGTTGATTCCGTCGAGCCGCCTGCCGGATCGTTGGCTGCGGTCAGCAGTGCCCGCACCCGCTCCACATCTCGTTTCACGTCGCTGTCCTCTCCGCTACAGAGCCATGGCCGGCAACCGCCGGTACCTCCCTGGCGAGTTCGCGATCCAGCCTCCGCCGCGCCCTGTGCAGACGCACGGTGAAGGCGGCTTTGCTGCAACCGAGCGCCTGAGCGGCCTCATGCGGATCCAGACCGTCCCACGACACCAGCATCAGCACCTCACGGTCCCGCTCGGGTAACCGCTCGAGCACCCGGGCAGCTCCCATGCGCTCCAAGACCTCCCCGTCCACCCCCGGTTCACCGCGGGCATCGCCCTCATCACGCAGCCGACCTTCCAGCCGGTCAGCCCGGCCCTGGGACCGCCGCTCATTTGCGGCAACGCGCCGGGCAATGCCGTACAGCCACGGCAAAGCAGCGCCCCGCCGCGTCGACCAGCGTTCCCAGGCGATCGTGAAGACCTCCGAAGCCGCGTCGTCCACCAGGTCCGCTGCCAGCCTGCGCCTCAAGTACCTGACCACAGCGTGGTACGAGTCGCGGTACACCGCCTCAAACCGAGACCACTCGTCTGCGACCTCACCCACACGACCCTCCCCTACCGATGATGCTCGCAGACTGTTTGTGTCCAGCACCCCGTGCCGATTACAGCCGACCACAAGATCTCCCCCGGGCACGCCGAAGACGAGCCGCGGGATGCCCCACATCCCGGAGATGCCCTACGCGAAGAACCGGGGAGCACCCCGAACTGGCCGCGCACAGCGCGGACACCGAGAACCTGGCGGGCAAGGACAGCAGCAAGCGACAGCTGCGCCGTGGGTACCACAGGCCCGCTGCTCATCGGCGGGCGAACAGCAGCCCGGGTGTCCTCGCAGACGAGCGCCGCGCGAGCGCTTCTCAGGGCAACAGCCCACGCCCAGACGGGTGATCAACGGCTCGAAGCCCTCCAGTCCAGGCCGCGGCCCCGCTATCAACAAGGACATGATCAAGAAGCTGCTGCGCGGGCTGGTCCCGCTCGCCCTCCTCCTCAGCCCCCTCGCCGCCCCCGCACCCGCCCAGGCGGCACGCCCCATGCTCCTGCCGGACGCCCTGTCCCAGATCCCCACCGCCCCAGAAAGCCGCGAGGGGTATGCCCGCACCAAGTTCAAGCACTGGAACGCAGGCGAAGACCACACCGACGGCTGCAACACACGCCAGGAAGTCCTCATCGCCGAAGCCGTCGAAGCACCCGAGGTGACAGCGGGCTGCACCCTCACCGGCGGCATGTGGCTGTCCTACTACGACGGCCAGAGCGTCACCTCCCCCGGCGCCCTCGACATCGACCACCTCGTCCCGCTCGCCGAAGCCTGGGACTCAGGCGCCTCCGCCTGGACACCCGCCCGGCGCGAGGCCTACGCCAACGACCAGAAGGCTCCCGTCTCACTCGTGGCCGTCACCGCACGCAGCAACCGTTCCAAAGCCGACCAAGACCCGGCACAGTGGCTGCCGCCGTCCGCCGAGGAGCACTGCCGCTACATCTCCGAATGGGTGGCCACCAAACTCCGATGGAACCTGGCAGCCGACCCGGCCGAGCTCGAGGCAATCAAGGTGTTCGCCGACGGCCCATGCGAAGAAACCATCGTGATCATCACACCCGCCAGCTGAACAGGACTGGCAGACGCGCGTGAAGAGGGCTCTGGCCCGCTGCACGGGGGAACGCAGCGGGCCAGAGCCGGCTCCACGCTCCCACGACGCACCCCATCCAGGAAAGACCGGCCGGAAGCCCGTCTGGCTGGTCGCGGCGGGTGTATGCATCCCGTGCGTACACACGGAAAACCAGGTGTCTGGGAGCCGGTCAGGAAGTCTGCGGGTGCACTGTGTATGCGCAGAGCCCCCACTTGCGCCTGCGACCAAGAGACGTCCATCAGGGGCTCAAGGCGCAGGACGACGCCTCGCTGTCCCTGGCCAATGACTAGGGTGTCCGCAACTGGCGTGACAGCACGGTCCCCAGGGAGCGGCCTGAATGACCTAATCGGGCCGTGCCGGGCGGGTGCCCGGGTCATGTCCCGCTGGGTGGTGTAGTCACGGCAGCTGTTTCGATTCCGGTTGCGGGGTGATCTGTGGTTCGGGCGGGGTGGGCTGAGCAGTGAAGAGTTCGGCCATGGAGGCTTCGGAGAGGTAGCGGCGGTCGAAGACCTGCCATTCGTCGTGGAGTTCGGCCAGGACGGCCGCGGCGAGTCGCTCCAGGGCGGCAGGGTTGGGAAAGACCTGGACGACGTCGGCCCGCCGTTTGATCTCCCGGTTCAGCCGCTCCAGCGGGTTGGTCGACCAGATCTTCTTCCAGTGCGCCGGCGGGAAGTCCGCGAAGGCTGTGATGTCGACCGCGGCGTCCAGCAGCATCTTCTTGACCTGCGGGAACTGTCGTCCGAGCATGTCGGCGACCACGTCCAGCTGGGTGCGGACAGCCGCGGCGGTGGTCTGCGCGAAGATGGTGCGGATGGTGGCCGCGATCATCTCTCCCGAGCCCTTTTCGATCACTGCGAAGACGTCGCGGACGAAGTGAACGCGGCAGCGCTGCCAGGCCGATCCGAGAAAGACCGTGCGGATCGCGGCGACCAGGCCGCTGTGGCTGTCGGAGATGACCAGTTGGACGTTCTCCAGGCCACGGGCCCGCAACGAGCGCAGGAACTTGGTCCAGAACGGCTTCGACTCGCTGTCCCCGACCATCACACCGAGGATCTCGCGGTGTCCGGTGGCGGAGATCCCGGTCGCGATGACCACCGCTTGCGAGGCGATCCGGTGATTCACGCGGGCCTTGCAGTAGGTGGCGTCCAGGAAGACGTAGGGGAAGACGGTGTGATCCAGCGGCCGTTCCTTGAACGCGGTCAGTTCCTCATCCAGCTCACCGCAGATCCGCGAGACCTCGGACTTGGAGACCCCGGAGTCCGCACCGAGTGCTTTGACCAGGTCATCCACGCTGCGGGTGGACACGCCGTGCACGTATGCCTCCATCACCACGGCGAACAACGCCCGGTCGATCCGCCGCCGGCGTTCCAGCAGCGACGGGAAGAACGACCCGGTCCGCACCTTCAGGATCTTCAGGTCCAGATCACCGGCCTGAGTGGTCAGCAGCCGGTCCCGATGTCCGTTGCGCCAGGTCGTGCGCTTGTCGGTGTGCTCGCGCGGTGCGGCACCGATCACGTCGGTGGCCTCGGCCTCGATGAGCTCCTGCAGGATGCGCTCGCACACCACCCTGATTGCTTCAACTCCATCGGCCCGACGTAGTGACTCAAGCAGCCGCATCAGCTCAGACTGGGACAAGGCCATCGCGTGCTCCTCCGGTTGAACTGCCCGTTCACCATGGAGACTTGCGCGATGGCCTGCCCTTGTTCAGGGAGCATGCACCGCCAACAGATGCACGCCCCGAGCAGACACCCGCGCGTTCCGGGACTCGGCCCGACTACACCACTTCAAGGGACGCCATCGGTGCCCGCAGGCTGTTCCACAGGTAGTGCTTGTTTTCAACGCGGTCGGATTCGACAACCCATCACGCAGAACGACGGAACCTCGATCGCAGTAAGGGGCAAGTAGTGACAAGCCTGGTGGAAAGGGTGCGCGAAGTGCGCACAAGAGAAGACCTCGTGGGCTTCCTGCGCCTGGCCGCCGAGGACCTCACGGCGAACCCGGAGAACTGGGAGAACGATTCCCTGCCCGCCTTCCTCGAGGCTTGGGCTGCCTGGCTGAACGACTGCCCTGGATGGTTCGCAAAGAACGGAGAGGACGTTCCTGGATCACCAAGCTGGAAGTTCATCGGGGACATGGTGATGGCGGCCCGCGTCTACGAGTGAGGATGCACACCGAGGGCGGTTCTGCGGGACCCCGGGGAATCGCCCTCGGTGGCCGTTATGTTGTCGATAGGACGGGCTGTCAGGCAGCTATGGTGTCCGGCACCACGGCTCCGCGTACCCCGAGCGACGAGGGCTCAGGCTGCTTCCATCTTCAGTGGCACCGCATGTGCACTTGCACGTTCAGGCCCACGAGGCACCGATGGAGAGCCTTGGCTCCCACGCTGCTCGATCGCCGAACGGATCGCGCGAGGCGCGCGAGGTACGAGCTTCGGGTCGTCAGGTGCATTCGTTCATTACGTACGGCAGCATCTCTGCGGCTTCATCCTCGCTGTAGTCGTGCTTGTGGAGTTGCTCCAGCGCGCCAGCCATGTCGGCGTTTCCATCATGGTTGTCCGCGTATACGCAGACGCGCTGCTGCTCTTGCTCTGTGAGACCCGCCCACCGGTGCTCCACGGCGTTGAGATCAGCCCTGCCGACTGACGGCGAAGTCGAGGCGGAGGGGGCCGCGTCCTCCTTCGAGGAACATGAGACAAGGGCTGAGCAAAGCACTAATAGGATGGCGGCCAGGCGACGCATTGAGACTCCCTCCGAGGTGCCTCGGAGGACTGTACCCAGTGTCGGCCCTGGACCGGCGGGTTGAGGCCGAGCAGCGTGCACCGCCGCCCCGCTTCGAGGTCTTGGAACGCCCGCCGCCGCCTTGTCCGGCCGTCCTGGTGCCAACAAGCTGCCTTGATGACAGCTATCGTGCTTCGGCTCAGCTGCCTCCGGCAGCCCTCACCCGCAAGCGCGAACCCGGGCGGCCCGGTTGCAGCACCGCATACAAGATTGCGGTTCGCCGCAGCACCTCAAGAGGTCCATACCTGGGCTCTGTTGGGGCGGGGCGCCTCAGAGGTGGACCGCGCAGGGGCAAAATGCGCAACTCCCTGTGCCAACACCACTCCCCGACATACGGTTTGCCCGTCAAGGGGAGGTACCGGCTATTTCCGCATTCGACGAGCTACACGATCTCGGGTACATCGGCCCCACGTGTCTGGCTCTGATCAACAAGCTGATCCGCGAGGAAGCGCGGCGCCTACCCATTCTGGCCCCACCGGCCGGCTGGCAGGAGGCCGATCTAGAGGATCTGTTGGGTGAGTTTCTGGCGGACCGTCTCAAGCCGGTCACCGCCAACCTTCTGGCTCTCGCCACAGATGATGACAGTGTCGGAAAGCTGCTGCGGACGTCGATCCGGCGCTGGTTGATCGACCAGTCTCGGAAGACTGCGGTCGTGTCGTTGAGGCGCTCGCTGGAAAACGTGCTGACGGAAAGCGATGCCTTCGAGACAGTGCCGTCGGGCGAGGCGGGGTCCGGTAGGTGGCGCTTGTCCGGCACTACGGTGCAGCCCTGGTCGGGTCCTTCCGACCGGCTTGTGGAGGCCGCGTATGCCGTGCCGAACATCAAGATCCCCAAGTGGACCAGTGAAACGCGCCGCGCCCCCGTCGCCGACAGAGCGTCGATAGAGGCTGTAATCCATGCGGCTCTGTCCACCGCTGCCGGATCGATGGAGGTTTCTCACCTGGTCGAGGTGTTCACCGCTCGTTTCCCCGTGGCGCTGGATCCGATTGTCGTCTCACTCCCGGACGATGCGGGATCGCATCTCACCGCCGATCCGCATGCCTCCCCGGAGGGGATCCTGCTTGCTCACGATGACGAGGCCAGGGCGGTATCTGCCGGGGCAGAGATCGTGGCCATGCTCAACCCCCAGGAGCGGCGCATGGTCGCGTATCTGGACCGTCCCGGGGAGGTCCAGATGCTTCTGGGCTGCGGCCGGTCCCAGGCGTATCACCACGCGGCGCGCCTGAAGGAGAAGCTGCGGCAGCTCGTCGGGGACGGGGACGGGGTACGTTCCGTGATGTCGGAGGTGATCCGGCTGTGCAGCGAAGCGGTGGAGACACAATGAGTGCGGCCAGGGCCGGACGCCCTGTGCGGTATGACGTCAGTCGATGGTGGAGGCCTGCTCGGTCGATGAATGCGGGAGGACACCATGAGTGACCCGGGGGTACCGCAGCGTTTCCTGGACCTGGCCCAGGGGGCGCGTGGGCCGCGTGCTCTGTCGGAGGCTGGGCTGAGAGAACGTTTTGGTGATCCGGCTCAGGCGGAGCTTGAGGCCGGTCAGGTGTGGCGGGCGCGCTGGGATGAAGTCAGCATGCTCGTGCTGGTCTTGGATGTGGACGCCCGTGAGGTGAGCGCGGTCCCCGTCACAATCGACCCGCCGGGCGAGGACGAGACCAGCGTGGTGGTGGACGGGTCACGTACCGCGTTCGGCGTCGACGCCACCGTGTGGGCAGGGCTGGTCTCTTGCGTCCCGATGCGGGTGTTGGAGCGCGTAGTGGATGCCTGGGACGACGACATCGTGGGGTGCGCTGCGGCTCGGATCCAGGGCCGGCCAGCGCCGGCTGCGGCGGGAGTACGCGAGGGACAGCCGATCCGTTCCGCCTTGGAGCCGGACGCTGAGGTACGAGCCGGTCTCACCGATGATCTGGAAATTCTGCGGCATGCGCCCGGTCTGCCGGTTCAGGAGAGCGGGCGGCCTGCCGGGAACCTGGCGTCGCTGCTCGGTGACCGGCTGGACTTGAAGACGCTGTGCTCCGCCTTGAAGATGGCGCAGCCAGAGGTCATGAAGCTGCTTCGCGGCAAAATTCCGCTGCCTCCCGACCGGATCGACGCGGTCGCCTCGGCGACAGGGCTGCCTGCGGAACAGATCGCCCGTACGGTCCGTCCCCTGCCTGCTGATCTTGTCCATGCCGTAGAGCACCCGCGATGGCGCTCGGTGTGGGTGCGCCGTGCCCGGCGGCTGGAAGTCAGTGAAGCCCAGGCGCGGCTTTCGGGCGGTTACGGCACCTTCGCACTGGCCGCTCGCCAGACAGGCGGTGGGGCGGCCGATTGGGACGCACGTCTGCGGCAGTTCCTTGGCGACGAGGACGGCGCGAAGGGCAGTCCGTGACACCGCGCCGGTTCACCGAGGAGGCCCCGCGCCAGGCGGAGGCGATGGTCTCGGCTCTCGAGCAGCTACACCCCGGGGCGCTGGAAGCGCTGCGCGCGGATCCGCTAGCCGAGCTGTGTCGCTGGACGGACATCCGGGTGTCCTTGGAACCCGCGTCGGACGACGGTGGCCGGTGTTCGGTCGCCGGCAGCTACCGGTCGGAGACCGATCCCCCGACCCTGGTGGTCGGGGCGGCCCGCTCGCTTCGGCGCAGGGGATTCACCGCCTTGCACGAGCTGGGCCACCATCTCCAGCAGACAGACCCGGCACTGGGGCAGCGCCTGTTCGATTGGGAAGACTCGGAAGCCTTCGAGGAAGCCGCGTGCGACGCCTTCGCTGCACGCATCCTGGTACCGGATGAGCGGATTACCGCGGACATACGCCGTCGAGGGCCCTCCGCCGACGATGTCGTCGCCATGTTCCGCACGTCCCAGGCGTCGCGCGAGGCGTGCTGCGTGCGCGCGGCACAGTATCTGGCTGGCGGCGGCGCAGTCGTCCTGTTCGACGCCGCGGGCCAGGTGCTCTTTGCTGCCGCCCACGGCATGATTCCGCCAGCCCGAGGCTCCGACCAGTCCAAGACACCGCTCCTGGCCGCAGCCCTGGGTACTCGCGCCACAATCGAGCGGGACAAGACGTTCGTCGTCTACCGGTCCGGCGGGCACAGCGATCTGCTCTACGGACAGGCGGCCTGGTGCGACCAGGACTATCTGATCGCGGTGCTCGCCGAGGACAGCGTGGCCTGGCGGGCCTTCACAGCGCCGCGCCCGCGAACCGGGAGCTCCCGGTTCGGTTCCTGGTGGGAGTGCGAGACATGCGGGGACTCGTTCAAGATCACAGAGTCGGCGTGTACAGAGTGCGGCGAGCCCTCGTGCGGGCAAGGGCACTGCGGCTGTACGACCGCCAGGAGGCGGAGCGATCGTCCCTGCGAGCGCTGCTTCATGATCCTGGCTTCGTCCCGGTTCGAGGGCGCGAGCACGGTCTGCCGCGACTGTTCCTGACCTTCTCGGGCATCCCCCGCAGCCGGGGCGCCCGGACGATCTCAACGGTGTGACGTCAGAGAAGGGTGAGCCGCCGAGTGACGGCTCCGCCCGGGGAACTCCCGGGCGATGCGCGGCGCTCGGCGCCCCTCACCTGAACGGACAACCGCCATGGGACACACCGAAGACATCCTCAACGACATCCGCAGCCAGATCGACGCCCATCCGCAGCCGCTGGCGGAGGCGCGTACGCGACTGGACCTGGTCTGCTCGAGCGCCATCGGCTTCACCGGCGCACGGCGGACCTACCGCAGTGGTTCGCTGCCCCAGCACACCTTCATCCACCCGGTCGGCGACGGCGACGGCGGAGTCGTCCTGGACCGGCGCGTGTATCCGCAGCTCGGGCCGGACGGAGGCGGCGAGACACCGGCCGACATCACCAGCGAGCTGTGCGCGCTGCTGGGTCCTGCGGTGCGCAAGGTCTATCCGAAGGCACGCTGCGGCACCTCCAAGCGCGGCCCGAAGATCACATTCGGGGAGCCGGTCGACGGCCAGGACCCGACCGTGGACCTGGTCGTGGCCCTCACCCGCAAGGAGGGGGCGGGGTTGTGGATCCCGAACCTGGAGACCAACCGGTGGGAGGCGTCCGACCCGGAGCGCCACGTCGAGCTCTTCACCGGCGGGGTGACGTCGCTGCAGCGTACGCGCCGGCGTGTGGTGCGCCTGCTGAAGGCGTGGAACAAGCAGTACTCCGAGCCGGGCTTCTCCTCCCACAACCTGACGGTCTGGGCGTGGGAGTTCGTCGAGCCGGGGATGGGCATGGCGAAGGCGCTGAGCACGGTGCTGTCCAAGGCCGCCTCCCGGGTGGAGGCCGGTCAGGCGACCAAGGACCCGGCCGGGGTCTCCCCGAACGTGAAGCTGCTGGTGAGCCGTGAGGTTGCGGCCCGGCGGCTGCGTAGCGCGGCCAACGGCGTGGCCGAGGCGCTGGCCGCGGACGACGACCGCGACGCGGTGCTGTCGGCCCTGTCGCGGGTGTTCTACCGGTACCTGGACGCCCCGGCGTCCGACAGCCTCGCGGGCAAGATCGCGGCGCTGCGGCAGCGCTCCCCCGTTACGACGGTGACGCTGGGGCTGAGCGGCCCGGCGGCCACCGTACGGCCCACCCGGGCCTACGGCGACAGGGAACATCACGCGTGACGCGCCGCCCTGCATGGCGGGCGCCGGCCTGGTATGCCAGGCCGGCGGCCCGCATCGTCTTCCAGCACCGGCTGGCTGCCTGCGGCCAGCTGGTCAGGGTCATCAAGCCACCGCGCCGATACCGCGGCGGCTTCGCCCTGTCCGTCCGGCTGCGCGTCCCGGATGTCACCGAGCAGACGATCTCGATCGTTTTCGGGCCAAGAGCCCCCGACGTGCCTTGCGTGTACACCGACGGACCGTCCGAGTCGCCCCACCGGTACGCCGATGGCGCTCTGTGTATGTGGTACCCGTACGATGCGCCCGAGCAGCGTTGGATCCGCGATGACGGCCCGGCGGCCCTGCTCGGGCATGTGGTGGCCCATCTGTTGCGCGAGCAATGGTGGCGTAGCACGGGCGAGTGGCCCGGCCAGGAGGCTCCCCACGGCACGTGAGCGGCGTGCCCGGTATCGGTTTGGAGGTCGTAATGGCGCCCGCGCAGACGGCAGTTGCGTCACCGGCCCCCTCCGCGTCGACGGCGGCCGTAATGTACTCCGCGACTCCTCCGGCCCCTTCCTCGCCCGTCCCGTCCGCGTCGACGGCCACCGTGGTTCCTTCCCCGCCTCCCGCGGCCCCCTCCTCGTTCGATGCCAACTCGGTATTGCCAGCCGTGGTGTCCGGGGCGTTCCTCGCCGCCATGCTCACCGCGACTATCAACATCTGGCTCGCGCGGCGAAAGAGCCGGGAGGAGGAACTCGACCGGCTACGGACCGCCTTCGCCGAGGCCTTCGCGGCCCACAGTGCCTACAAGGAGATGCCCTATGCCATCCGGCGCCGACGATCCGATGCCCTGGCCGAGGAGCGAGTGCGGCTGTCGGAAACACTGCGGGAGATCCAGGCGAACCTCTCCTACCATCTCGCCTGGACGAAGATGGAATCCGAAACGGTGGGCGATGCCTACGCAGAGCTCATCCAGGAACTACGCAGGACGGCCGGGGCGGCCATGCATGCGGCTTGGGAAGCACCGCCCATCGAGAGCGACACGGCCGTGAACATTCCGCCGACCGTGATTGACCTCAGCGCGCTGCAACCGCTGGAGACTGCCTATATCACTGCCGTCCGGGCACACCTGCGCACGCTCGCACCGTGGTGGTATCGGTAGAGACGCAGCGCGGCGGCATGCGGCCGCGTGGACTCTCCAGTGTGTTACCTGAGTTCAACGGAGTAGCTGCCTCCGTCGAAGGTCCATCCGTCGGTGCCTTCGCCGATGTCCTGCACGATGACGTCGTCGATGAAGTGGTCCTCGAAGGCGTCGTCGGTGAGCTCGCCGGCCGTCCAGAGTGCCTCGATGGCGTTCCAGTCGCCTTGGCGGCCGTCGATCCGCAGAGGGGCGGCGGCGCGTGTTCCGCGCTCGCGCCGGTCGCGGCCGGTGGTGACCCAGCCGCTGATCTCGAAGTCACCGTCCTTGAACCGGTCGGGGATCGGCTCGGCCGGGACGATGGCGACGTTCTCGTAGGCGGTGTGGATGAGGTCGCGGTAGCCGCGGCGGACGTTGTACTCGGGGTCGGACAGCCAGTTCAGCAGAGTCTTGACGGTGACGTCGAGGCCGGCGTCCTCCAGGGCCTGGTAGCCGCGGTGGGTCGCGGTGAGCTGGCTGAGCTGGGCGTGCCAGTGCCGGGCGTTGTACGTCGACAGCCGGTGGCGGGGGGTGACCTGGGTGCGCAGGAGGTCGGTGAGGGCGGCGCCGAGGGAGCCTCCGTGGCCGGTGGGTCCGGCCATCAGTCATCACCCTCGGGGAGGAACTCGCCGGGCTGGACGAACTTGGCTTTGACCTCGCCGAAGCCGGTGCCGATCCGGTAGGTGGCGGGCGGGGTGTCGTCGGGGGTCCAGAAGACGGCGGCGTCGACGTTGCGCAGGGCGATGAGCGTGTGGCCTTCCTGGACGGCCCTGAAGGCGGTGGTCCAGTGGCGGACGGAGGCCTCGGCGACCATGCTCATGCGCCAGTCCGGGCGCCAGAACGGGGACTTCTGTTCCTGGCGCTTGGGCCACAGCAGGCGCAGCGCGATGGACAGGCGGGTTTTGTAGGCCTTGTAGGGTTCGCCGCCGGCCTGGACGAGGTCGGTGCGTGCCTGGCGGGCGGCGGTGTAGAAGGGTTTGAACAGGGACTCGTTGGCCTTGCCGGTCCAGGAGTCGTGGATGGCCGGCATCGCGGCGAGGTGTCCGTCGCGCACGAGTCGCTCGAGCTGCTTGATGTGCGGGGTGGTGACCCACACCCGGCCGTGGGTGTCGGGCCGGTCGATGATCCGCCCGAGCGGGTGCGGCATGTCGGTGCGGGGCCAGGCGGGGATGTCGATGAGGTAGATGCCGGCACTGGCCTTGTCGAAGGCGGCCAGGGGCCCGGTGTGCAGCAGCTTGTTCGGCGCGAGGGGGACGGCCGAACAGGCGGAGGGGTAGCTGCCGTTGCGGTCGATCAGGCACAGCACGCCCGCACCGAAGGAGGCGGGAACGTCGAGCTTGTCGCGGCGGACCCGCTTGCCGTTGTCCCGGATGTAGGGCACCCGGGTGCTGGTGACGTCGGGGTGGACCCAGCGCGGTTCGCCGTCCATGTGCTCACTGATCAGCGGCCACGGACCGGTCTCCCTCTCCTCGATACGGACGACCCTGACCGGATGCATCTTCGAGCGGGCGACCGCGTCCTTGAGGACCTTCAGCGCGGGGAACGGCGCGGTGTCCGGCTCGTCCTCCTCATCCCCCGGCTGCAACTCCTGCTCTCGCTCGTCCCCGCCCTCGTCGCCCTCATCGCCCTCGTCGTCCGGGCCGTGGTCGCTGCCCACGGCAGGCGGGACCACTGTGGGCGGGACGGCGGCGGGCTGCACGGGGGTGCCGGCGGGCACGGCGGTGTGGTAGGCGTTCAGTGCGGCGGCAAGAGTGCGCCCCTCGGCGGTCTGCGGCACCGGCGGCGGTGTTGCGGCCACCTGGGCCAGGGCCGGCCGCAGTTCGGCGAGAGCCTGCTGGTTGCCGCCGGCCAGCGCAGTGCGCAACGCGGCCAGAACATGCGTGACGGCGGCCGGCAGCCCCTCATGGGCGCCGGAGGTGTAGGGAAGCGCAGCTTCGGCCAGCGCCCGCTCGACGGCGGTGCCGGTGCTCGGCGCGGGCCGGTCACCGGCCGTGCCGGGCAGGGGGGCTGCTGGGGCGTCGAGGAAGCGGGCGTGCAGCAGATCGGGCTGGAGGTGGGCGGAGCCGATCGTGCCGAAGTCCCGTTCCGCGACCGTGACCTGGACTTTGGCCGGGTCGCCGGTCGGTGCGAGCGTCAGGGTGACGTCGGCGTCCAGGAGGCCCAGGAGCGCGGGGTCGGTGCTGTCCACGACGGCGAGGACCGGCACATGCAGGGTGCGCGCGAGGGTGGCGAGGATCTGGGCGGCATCCGGGAGCCGGTCCCCGGACAGCGGCAGGCGGGCGTTGTGGGCGGCCTGGAGCCGGTCGACGACCACAAGGGCCAGATCCTCGACGTGCGGTGCGGTCTCCGAGATGGCCTCGGCCGTCAGGTCGCTGCCGTCGTCGATGAGGAGCACAGCCGCCTGCTGGCGCAGCCGCTCGGCGACCTGCTGCTCGTGCTCGGTGAGGCGGCCCTGCTTCAGGCGCGGGTAGTCACCGCCGGTCTCCGCGGCGAGGATCCGGCGGACAATGTCGGCCCGGTTCGGTCCCGACGCCGCGTACAACACCTTCCGGCCGTCGACGAGCGCGGTCTTCCTCGCAGCAGCCAGTCCCAGCAGGCTCCCGCCGCCGGCCGGAGGCGCCGCGACGAGCGTCAGCAACCCCCGCTGGAGCCCGCCAGTCGCGGCGTCAAGTCCGGGCAGCCCGAACACGGGGCCACCGGCCGGACCGGAAGCGAGCACTGACCCGACGGTGTCACCCAGTGTGGCGAGCCTGCGGGGCACGCCGCCGCGCCCTTGAGTGCCTTGGCTGTTCACCGCACCTCCAGCGGGCGCCGCACCGACGGCTGCGGCCGAATCGGGCGGACGGGTAGCAGAGTTGGGGTCGACGGGCAGCAGCACCGCAACCGGGGTCCGGCTGCGGCGCAGCACCTGCGGCTCGCCGAGCGCGGCCCGCGAAACCAGCTCACCGAAGTCCCTCTGCGCCGCGCTGAGTACATGGGAGGGGAAGGCACCGGCCTGCCGGGCTGCCGGAAACCGGTCCAGCGGTACCAGCAGGGCATGCTCGTCCCGCTTGTGGATCAGAGTGGTGACCCCATCGTCCTCGGCGGCCTTCACCAGGGCGTAGAGCTCCCTGCGGGCATCGGTCGCGGTTATCGCAGTCTCCGACGGCTGCTCCTGACCCTGACTCACTCAACCTCCAAGCACCCTCAACTAGCCCCCCACCATAGCAGAATGCACCCATTTACTTGACCTAGCTCATACACTTTCGCCGACAAGTTCACTCACCCATGGATGCTTTCGGTGTGAGTCGACCGGGGCAGAGCCCTCACCGCCCAGCGAGTCGCTGTCGCACAACGAGATGCAGACCGGGGCACCTCCGCCCTCGCTCGTAGCGTCCGCAGGTGCGGCACACCCCGCCGCGACGGTCAGACTCAGCCGCCCGCTGCCCCTCTCCTGCCCTCCGAGCCCCTCCTAGTACGGCGACGTGGCCGACAGCGCCCCTCACTGCCAGCCCACAGCGGCTCGGGCTGGCAGTGCTCCCCGCCGGCGCGGGCGGCCAGGTGCCGGTGGTCCCCGCCGACGCGGGGGTGCTCCGGTCGCCGCTGCCATGCGCGCGCAGGGCATGCCTAGACGGTGAACTGCTTGCCGCAGTCAGTCCGCTTGTTTCTCAGCAGGTCTACGGCGAGAGTGCGCGGGACCGCGGCTTTGCGCATGCCCTGACCCGCGCTCCGCGCATGCCTCGTTCTGTCCGTACCGCGACTCCGGCCAGGCTGCTGCGTAGTGCCGCGCAGGTCAATCAGGGCGCCGCCGTGGACGTCGCAGCTGACATCGCGCAGGACGCCATGACAGCCGCGTATCAGAACTGGAGTGATCTGTATTCACCCCGGGGATGGGTCCACAAAGTGGCCTCCCGGGCATACATCCGCAAGGTTGCTTCCGTCGAGATGCCGGAGTATCCCGTCGGCGAAGTCCTCGAACCGACCTCGCTGCTCGCCCGTCCCGACGCCATTGAGGAGTGGGAGGCCCGCCACGACGTGCTCCCGATGCTGCGCAGTCTCCCGCCTCGTCAGCGGCAGGTCATGGCGTGGACGTACGCCGGATTCACTCCGACGGACATCGCCGAACACCTGGGCGGGGCTCTGACCGCTGAGGCTGTGCGCGCGAACCTGGCCAAGGCTCGCCGGGCTGCGACTGCATACTACGAAGCACGGGAGGAGGAGTGAGCTACGAACCGGAGCACGATTCCGCTGCGGCTGTATCCCGCCGGCTCCACTGGCACCAACGTGCACTCGTCGGGGCACTCACCGACGCCCTCGACGTCGAAGCCGGCCTGCGCGAGATTCTGCTTCAGTCCCGGCACGACGCGGCGACAGAGGCGCTGGACACTGTTCTCGACACCGAAGCCGGCCTCGCTTCCATCCTGTCCGTCCCGGCCGTCCCGTCCCTGAGGGTTATCCGAGAACCGGAGCACAGCGGGTCTCTGCGGATGGTGGAACGGCAGCGGTGGTGAGCGCCGCCACTCGCCTGACCCTGCGCAGCCATCCGACGGTGGCGGCCGCAAACCGGACCCTTGCTCGTGACCGGCGCTACCTCAGTGAGCTCGACCCGGCGCGTCCAGACCGTCATCTGGCCCTCGTCCTGGCCCTCGGCCTGGCACGCGATGTCTGCCGCGACCTTGTCCACGTTCTCGATTCACTGGCAACAAGCGCAGATTCTCACAGCGACGCGGCACAGGCCCATGCCCAAGAGGTTTCCCTGTCCCGGTACTTGGCCCGCACGGTTGTCCTGGCCAAAGAGCTGGACCTCGCTGATCTGACCGCTCGAGCCCGCTCGATCAGCCGCACGCCCCTCCCCGACCGGACGTTGAACCAGGCCGCCGCACAGGCTGGCTCTCACGGCTTGACGCTCATCATGTCGCACGCCAAGCAGCTCGATCACGAACTGGACACAGCGCTCTTCTTCGTCCGGCCTCAGGAGCACATCGACGACAGCGCCTTCGCACGCGTCCTTGTCGAGCTCCGCATCAACCGAGTGCGCCGAGCCCTGGAGCAAGCCATCGGCCAGGAACTGCCCGGCACCGGGGCCGAAGCGGTACACGAGGTCCTCAACGACTTCACCATGGCCGACCTGCGCCAGGCGGATCTGGCCGGCACCGACCTCACGGGAATCTCCTGGTCAGAGTACGGCACACACTGGCCGCCAAGGGTGGACGTCGAAGCATTGAAGCAACGGTCCGAGGAAACACCGCCGGGCAGCTCTGTGTGGACGATCCGCTCTGACGCCACAGCCGTCGGCGACTTCGTCGAACTGTGACGGCGTTCATGGGTCTTGGAGCGCCCGCAGATCGGTCGGCTTCTGCAGTGCTTCAGCGTGCCGGAACCTGGCCAGCCTGACACCCACGCACCGGCCGCCGATGCCGCAGCGCGTCGGCGGCCCTATGGCGGTGCTGCCGCTGACGCCTACGTGGGAGGCAGAAGCGCGCATCACGCATCAGCACGTTCTGCCCGCCCTCGGCGTGCTGGCCCTCGCGGTCTCCCATGACGGCATGCTCGACTGACGAAGCGCCGGCAGCGACGAGCGGCGCAGGGCGTAGCGCTCACATGCGGCCTGTGATGATCGTTGAACAGGCATGAAGATCATCCGACGCACTGTCACGGCGCTCGCCCTGACCGCCGGCGCCCTTCTCGTCGCCTCCCCCGCCTGCGCAGCCCCCAGCATTTCTCCTCTCTCGTCTCTCCCGTTGCTCGGCGTGCCGCTCGCGGCGGCCCTGCGAACGCTTGAGGGGGTCGTCGACACGGTCGCGTACGCCGTTCTTTCGCTCATCCCCACGCAGGCCGTTCTTCCGCTCATCCCCAGTTCATGGGCCAAGCCTTCACGCGAAGCGCTCCGGAGGCAAGAGATCCCAGGGCGCTTCGCGGCCTTCCATCACGGCCCGCACGGCGCGGTGGCCAGACGGGACCAGCGGTTTGCGTCGACAGGAGGCGTTACGTGACGCGAGGCAAAGTGCGGCGGTCGTGACACAGTGTCATAGTCGATCACACAGAGTCCCGCAGAGGAGCCGTGCCGTGTCGCATAATCCTGACAACCTCATGTTCACCGCGAACCACACATGGGTCCGCGACGAGGGCGGGCTCGTGACAGTCGGCCTGACTGACTACATCGTGCAGGATCTCTCGGACGTCGTGCTCGTAAAGGTGCCCGAGGAGGGCAGGACCGTCCGGGTCGGAGAGACCATCTGCGTCGTGGAGTCGACCGAGGCTACCCACGAGGTCTACTCCCCGTTCAGCGGTGAGGTAATCGGGACGAACGTAAGCCTCGAAGCGTATGCCGACTGGGTGAATCATTCCCCCTAGGACCAAGGATGGCTGTTCAGAATCAAGCCGATGGATGGTGTCCCCACCCTCCACCTCCTCGCCGCCTCCGAATACGAGAGCCTGGTCGGCTGACCACCCTGCCGCACAGCACCCGCCGCCCGACGCATCAGGTTCCAGCGTCCCCTGCGTTGGGGCCGTCCACGAGCACGGCGAGCCGGTCGCCCCCGCCAGCGCCGCGACGTACTCCAGCTCCATCCAGTCGCCGGCTGGCCCGCAAAGTCCAGCAACTCGGCCAAGTCCCCAGAGCGACGCCATCCGCCAACCCGCTTTCCTTCGGGCCTGGTCCGGCAGGCTGAGCCGGCGGCCCCGGCCTCGGGCCGCGCCCGCTGCGCGATCCGGACGCCGCGGAGGCCCTCGGTGGCCCCGGCCTCGCCCTGACCTCACGCCCGCCGACGTGGCCGGCCGGGGAACCCGCCCGGCGGTCTTTTCGTGAACCTCAGCGGACCCTTCAGTCGACGTGCCAGCCGAGCATGATCGTTCTGGCCGGGATGTGCTGTGCCCCGACTACTCCACCCGGACTCGTCGACGATGCTGACCCATCACGGTCGCGGCTCGCCACCTATCCGCTGACCGCCATGATCGCGTTGATGAGGTCGCCACCGCTCTCTTTCAGGGCCCTGACCGCCTTCGCTCTTGACGCACCCGTCTGATTCATGACCACTTCAATATCCTTGGGGTCAACCCCGGTCTCGTCGACGGTGTCCTCGATGGTGTCGTCCTCAGGCTCAGGAACGTCATCGAAATCTTCTGGCATGAAGGCCTCCAGGGAGCGAAGAAGTACTGCTCAGCCCTTCCACTGCTCAGGCACCGTGAAACAGATGCCCCACCGGCACGGGCGAACGCTGCCTGGTGATGACGTCACGTCGACTCTTCGCTGTGATGCAGGGTTGACGCTCGAGAGGGACGGGATGCCCTGCCACCGCGGGCGCTTGGGGCCGTGTGTCGGTAGCTGGACGTAGTGGCGGATGTCTGTCCTGTCGGAGGTGACCGCGCGACCGGACGGAAGGGCATGCCTGGGGACGCGGGTCCGCTGATCATCCGTACGGATGAGATGCAACAGCACCCGTCACGTGTGGCTCGGGCTGTTCGTTGGCGCCACGGCACTCGGTCATGGGGCCGGGCGGAAGGAGTATGCGCGGTGCGTCGGCGGTCTTTCATCATCGAGCGTCACGAATTCCAGGTTCAAGACCGCCGGGTGGGCCAGGTCTTCACCGGCGTGGTGACCTTGCTGGTGGGCTGCTCCGGGGCCGGGAAGTCGACGGGTTTTGAATCGCTGCTGTATCCGCTGGGTCTGAACAGCGGGAAGATCATGCATGCGGTGCGGTCGTGTACCCAGGTTCGTCTGGTCTTCCGGGTCGGCGACACACGATGGCAGGCGACGCGGCCGGCTGCGCACCGCGGCGGGTACGTGTCCTTCGAGAATCTCAGCGACCCGACGCTCGGCGAGGTACGCCGATCGGTCGCTCGCGGGCGCGGCGGCGAACCAAGTGCCAGCGAGTTCGTCATGGAACTGCTGGGAATCCCTCTCGTGGGCAGCGGCGCGGGCAGGGTCGGGCTGGCCCAGGTGGAGCGGTGGATGGCACTGCGGCAGTCCACCATTGCCACCGCCTACCTGGGCGGAGGAAGCGACGCAGTCCGCCGGTTGACGGGGCGAGTGCTGCTGGGTCTGCACGACGAGCACATCGACGCCCTCCAACAGCGGTTCCAGGAAGCCAGGTCGGCCCACACTCAGGCGAAAGCTTCGGCTGCGGCAATGCTCGCGGCGCGCCGGGACGCCGGACTGCCCGGCCCGATGGACCTGGAGGCGACCGGGCAGCTGTGGAAGCAGGAACATACGGCCGTGGCCGGGCAGGCACAGCAGACCCAAGCGGCGCTGAGCAGGCATCAGCGGCACGTGGCCGAGTTGGACCAGCAGCGCGAGCAGGCAAGGGCAGCGCAGCAGTCGGCGCGCCGCCACACCGGCGTCGTGGAGGAGCGGCTGCGGCAGGCTTCGGCAGCTGGGCCAGGGCCGCGGCGCGGCAGCGTCGGGTCGTCCGTCCAGGACTTGGGCAGGTAGAGTTCGCGGTCCACCAGGGCCCGGCCGAGGGAGGTGGCGTAGGCGTTGAAGACGCCGATCTGGCAGTTCTCGGTGCGGCCGGCGGTGCCGGAGTACTCGCGCTGTACCCCTGCGGAGGTGGTGCCCTGCTTGACGAAGCCGGCGCCGTCGATGATAAGCACGCCGCCGCCCTCGCCAAGGTTGTCGGCGACGTATGTCTGCAGGCCATCGCGGACGGAGTCGGCGTTCCAGGTGGCCCCGTCCAGCAGCCAGCTGCAGGCCGTCGGGAGTGGCCTGCCGCATCCCGTCCCTGTCAGCGCACACGGGAGAAGGCGCCCGAGGCCACGCCTGTCATCGTCTCCTTCGACGAGATGGAGTACGAGACGACGGCGCGGTGCTGACCGCGCCACTCACGATCAGTGTGGCTCCGGCATCGTCACCGTCGACTACTCAAGTTCGACAACTGGGTAGAGCCCTTCTCCATCGGGGTGCCGCGAATGGCTGTCAGGCTGGTACTGGTACCGGCCAGGCCGACAGCTTCCCAAGCCCACGCATGGACAGGAGCGTTACTTGAGCCAGATGAGCCATGGAGCACAGAACCTCAACTGGTTGATCACCAACTTCGTGGACAACACCCCCGGGGTGTCCCACGCCGTCGTCGTGTCCGCCGACGGTCTCCTGCTGGCTATGTCGGAGGGCTTCCCGCGCGACCGTGCCGACCAGTTGGCGGCCGTCGCGTCTGGTATGACGTCGCTGACGGCAGGGGCCTCCCGGATCTTCGAAAGCGGCAGCGTGGCACAGACCGTCGTCGAGATGGAACGTGGGTTTCTTTTCCTCATGTCCATCTCGGACGGTTCGTCCCTCGCCGTCTACGCGCATCCCGATACCGACATCGGCCTCGCAGGCTACGAGATGGCGCTGCTCGTCGACCGCGCAGGGGCGGTGCTCACGCCCGACCTGCGCGACGAACTCAGCCACGTCGTCGGGCACACGTCCCCCGGACCAGAGAACGATCCGGATGACGACTGGTCGCAGGAGTCCTGATCCGTGGGTGACATTGCCAAAGGCGTCCTTGGGGGCGGATGGGCTCTCCTCGTCGGCTGGATTCTGCCCACCGCGCTCAATCTTGCGGTCTTCTTTCTTGCTGTCGCTCCCAGCTTGCGGCGGACCGGAGCCGTCCAGCGTGTCTGGCCGGGCTCGGCCAGTCAGACGGCCCTGCTACTGCTCTGCGCCGCCGTTCTCTTCGGCATTGTGCTCAACGCCCTCCAGACTCTCCTCTATCGGATACTTGAGGGCTACCTGCTGTGGCCGCGCAACGCGTACAGCCGGGGATGCCGACGGCAGCGTGCCCGTAAGGAGCGCATCGCTCGTCTGATCGCCCACCCGGACGGCCGCACGCCGGTGCAGCGTGCACTCCTCAACGAGCAGCTGGCTCGCTACCCGGCGGACGACGACCAGCTCGCCCCGACCCGGCTCGGCAATGCCATCCGCCGATTCGAGGAGTACGGCCACAACCGATTCCGCCTCGATACCCAGGTGCTGTGGAACGAACTGAGCGCCGCCGCTCCCGTGCAAGCCCGCCGCCAGGTGGAAACGGCACGTACCAGCGTGGACTTCTTCGTGGCATTGCTCTATGGGCACGGGATGGTAGCGACGTTTGCCCTTCTCGCCCTCACATCAACCGAGGCCGAGCGGTCCCTGCTCGTCGTCACAGCCACCGCGCTGTGCGCGCTCATACCCCTGTGGTACCGCTCCGCGGTGTACGCCACCGACGAGTGGGCTGCCGCGGTACGGGCGATGGTGAATCTGGGCCGCAAACCACTGGCGGACTCGCTCGGACTGGTGCTGCCGCAACAACTGACCGAGGAACGCACCATGTGGCAGCTCGTCACCCGGATGTCCCGGCGCCCCTACCGGGATGCCGCAGACTCGGCCTTCGCACCATTCCGGGCCGCGCCACCAGATCCCCACTGCCCGTTGCGACCACCCGGTCCGGGTAGCTGACCATCATGGTGCCGATGTCGTGCACGGTGGTGATCCCCGGATGCTGCAGCCGCGCCCCAATCCACGTCTCTCGGGGGAATCGGGCCACGATCTCCTCATTCACCTCCGCGCCCGCAAGGACCTTGACGGCGACCGGCCGATTCAGCGAGAGGTCGGGCATTCCCCCAAGGCCGGGTAGTTAGCGTTTTCGCAGGTCACGCAAGTGGGTTGAAGGATTCTCGACGCAGAGCAACGGAGCTCGTTGGTGCAGGCAGTCGACCAAGACAGCTTGTCCCGAAGGAGCTCCGTTGCCCCGTCATTGTGTCCTGCCGTCTCCGCTGACGGCCATCACCCGAACGGTCACCGTGGTCGGCGGCCGCTTCGCTCCTGGGCATCTGGGGAAACTGACGGCGGTCGTGCCGTTTGAGCTGGTGGACGCGGTCCTTGCGGAGACGAGGACGGTGCAGCAGCGGCTGCGTGATCTTCCGTCGCGGGTCGGGGTCTACTTCTTGCTGGCGATGTGTCTGTTCCCTGAAGTCGGCTATCGCCTCGTCTGGGACAAGCTGACCGCGGGTCTGTCCGGGATGCCGGTGGTCTGTCCGTCAGCGAAAGGGTTGCGTGACCTGCGCCGGCGGATCGGCAGCGCGCCGGTGCGGGCGTTGTTCGAGGTGCTGGCCGGGCTACTAGCCCGGCCGACGACGCCAGGTGTGTGTTTCGGTTCGTACCGGACGGTGTCGTTCGACGGCTGCAGTTCGCTGAGAGGGCGTTTTCTCCCAATGTTTCGTCCCGAGACGCGGCTTTGACGAAGTATCAGAGCCCTCGCCAGGTTGGTGTGGATTCTCCGGTGAGGCGTCGTGTCATCAGGGCGATCATCGCGAGGTAGATCATGGCGGTGGAGCGGGACGGGAGGGCCTCGTAGTCGCGGGCCAGGCGGCGGTGGAACATCAGCCAGCCGAGCGTTCTCTCTACCGCCCACCTGCGTGGGAGCACGGTGAATCCGCGGGTGCCGGGGGTGCGGCGGACGATTTCGAGGTCGATGCCGAGGCGGGCGGCGTGGTCGACGAGGTACTCGCGATAGCCGCGGTCCGCCCAGCCCTTGCGGATGGTGGGGTAGGCGGCCGCGATCCGGTCGAGCAGGACCTCGCCGGCGGTGGAGTCCTGGATGCTTGCGGCGCTGACCAGGACGGTCAGCAGCAGGCCGGTCGTGTCGATCACGACGGACCGCTTGCGGCCCACGATCTTCTTGTTGGCGTCGACGCCCTGTTCGGTGACGGGCACGTTGGTGGAGGTCTTGACGCTCTGCGCGTCGATCACCATCGCGGTTGGCTCCGGTGTCCGGCCCTCGTCCTCGCGTACCCGGCGTCGCAGCAGGGCGTTGAGCTGCTCGAAGATGCCGTCCTTCTCCCAGCGGCCGAAGTAGTGGTAGACCGTGTTCCAGTGCGGGTAGTCGTGCGGCAGGTAGCGCCAGGGGATCCCGGTGCGGGCCACGTACAGGATCGCGTCCAGGAGGTCACGCAGGTCGTGACGGGGCGGATGGCCGATGTTGAGGCCGCGGCGGACCTTGTCGTCACGCCAGCTGGTCAGGAGCGGCTCGACCAGCGCCCACCGGGCGTCGGACAGGTCGCTGGGATAGCGACGGCGTGCGCTCATGTTTCCGGCATAGCCCCGGCCCGGGCTGCCGGTCAGGGCGCAGAGCCCGGACGGCTGGGGCATTCGGAGCCAAGCGGCGCACTTCCCGACGAAACAGGAGCAGAGGGAGCGCAACGGCCGGAGCTGCGTCCCGCCTGTCACATGAGAGGCGTGTGCCGCACTCAACTCCTCAGCCACTTACCAGAAATCACCGCAAACCTCAACGAATCGCAGGAAAACGCCCTCTGAGTAGGTGTTTTTCAACCCGGTGCAGCGGGCCTGTTCCTGCTTCTGCGTCGACATACTCTCTGTATGGACCCAGGAGTAGCGGCAGTCCTTGGTGCTGGCATCGGTGCGTTAGGCGCTGCCCTCACGGCCCTGGCGACCGCCTGGGCCATGCGATGGCAGACCCGCTTCCACGCAAGCGCCGCTCATAAACAGTGGCGGCGTGAAGCTCGACGAGATGCTTACATCGGCTTCATGTCGGCTGGTCGCACTATGTCCTGGAACGCCGGAAGGCTGAGGGACGAACTCACCGGCGACGAACGCGCAGAGGTCCTTTCCGCAGCGTCTCGAGCGCGATCAGATCTGCTTCAGGCCGCACAGTTGGTGGGGTTCGAAGGTCCCGAGCCTCTTTCTGAGGCTCTTCACCCAGTTGTTGCGCTCTCCTGGGAGATCATCCGCGCTGCCCAGGACTTCGCTGAGCCCAGACATGAGAGGACTCTGGACGAGATTCACCCTGACTTCGCCAAGGCGCTCGCCGAGTTCCGAGTTGCTGCGCGCCACGCTCTCGAAGCCGATGAGTGACGAAGGCGCATGTCTTGTCGGATGTTCGCATCCCTTTCACGGTATGGGACATCACAGGTCAGCGGGTCACCACGGGCTTCTTGGCCCATTGGCTGTTGCGGGGGCTCTTGCGGGTGAGGCGTCGGGTCATCATGGTGATGAGCGCCCAGTTCAGGTGGGCCTCGGAGTGCTGGGGCAGACGTTCGTAGTCGCGTGCGTTGCGGCGGGCGTTCATGCACCAGCCGATCGTGCGCTCGGCTGTCCAGCGGCGGGGCAGGACGACGAATCCCTTGGTGCCCTTGGGGCGGGAGACGATGCGCAGGGTGAGCCAGAGGCGTTTGCGGGCCCAGTCCACGAGGTCGCCGGCGTAGCCGCGGTCGGCCCAGACCTGGGTGATCTGCGGCTGGGTGAGGCGCAGGCGCCAGAACACGTCGCGGGCGGCGTCGCGGTCCTGGATGTCGGCGGGCGTCACCGTGATCATCACGGGAAGGCCGAGCGTGTCCACGGTGATATGTCGCTTCCGGCCATTGATCTAATGGGCGAGAGCTGAGCTCCTTGAAGCACCTCCTCGATGCCGATCGCCGGCGTCAGTACGACGTCCTCCGTTGATCCGGGCCTTGAGCCCTCAAAGAAGACTGACGCGTGCTGGCGCTCGCCGTCGGCATCGAGAACGATCACTTGATCACCGATGATGATCGTGGTCCAAGCCCCCTGCGGGGACTACCTCTTACGTGCTCGGGAGCCACCAGCTCCGATCAAGGCCGAGGGCCCGTAGGTCGCTGGGGTCATGAACGGCTAATCGGATGTCGGGCCGTCGAGCCCTTCCATTAGAGAGACGCATGCCCTGCACGGCTGTGACCAGCCGTAATACAGGTTCGATGAGAAAGCGTGAGGCGAGTGAGAACGTTCTGCGGCATCGACTGGGCCAGCGACCACCACGACATAGCCATCGTCGACGAAACCGGATCGCTGTTGGCTCGCGCTCGCATCGATGACTCCGCGGAAGGGCTCGACCAGCTGCTTCAGATGCTCGCTGAGCATGGCGATAGTCCGCAGAACGTCATTCCGGTGGCCATCGAGACCTCTCGCGGTCTTCTGGTCGCCTGCCTCCGGGCGACCGGCCGCCCCGTCTACGCCATCAACCCGATGGCCGCCGCCCGCTACCGGGACCGCCACACGGTCTCCCGGAAGAAGTCCGACCACCTGGACGCCATGGTGCTGGCGAACATCCTCCGCACGGACGCCGCCGCGCACCGCGCGCTTCCCGCCGACTCCGAGGTGGCCCAGGCTGTCGCGGTCCTTGCCCGTGCTCAGCAGGACGCCGTATGGGACCGAACCCAAGCCGGCAACAAGCTGACCTCCCACCTGCGCGAGTACTTTCCCAACTACCTGATCGCCGTCGGAAGCCGCCGCGAGGGCATCTACCACCCCATAGCTCGGGCCCTCCTGGCCGCGGCACCGACCCCGCGCCAGGCGGCCAAGCTGACCCGACCGCAGCTGCGGGCCGTGCTGAAGAAGGCTGGGCGCAAGAACACCATCGACAGGGAGGTCGAGCGTCTGCACAGCGCACTTCGCGCCTCGCAGATGCGCCATCTTCCCCTGGTCGAGGAGGCCATGGGGCGCCAGGCGCTCGCGCTGCTACGGCAGTTGGAAGCCGCGTGCGCCAGCGCCGATGATCTTGCCGAGGCCGCGGTGAAGGCGTTCGAGGCACACCCTGACGCCGAGATCATCACCAGTTTCCCAGGACTGGGTCCGCTCAGCGGAGCTCGGGTTCTGGCCGAGATCGGCGACGACAGGACCCGGTTCGCCGACGCCCGAGGTCTGAAGGCGTACGCCGGTTCCGCCCCGGTCACCAGGGCTTCCGGCAAGAGCGTGTCTGTCGCGGCCCGCAGGGTGAAGAACCAGCGGCTGGCCGGCGTTGGCTATATGTGGGCCTTCTCAGCAATGGCCCATTCAGACGGAGCGCGGGCCCACTACGACCGCCGACGCGAGGCCGGAGACCGGCACACGGCCGCTCGGAGGAACCTCTTCAACCGGATGATCGGCTGCCTCCACCACTGTTTGACGCACCAGGTCCCGTTCAACGAGGCCGTAGCCTTCCCGACCCCGCGAGAACCCCGTCTGGCCCTCGCTGCTTGACGACTCTTCCGCATCGGATGTCTTCTTGCCTGCGTCGAACCCGCGTGAGGCGTGGGCGACGGTGGTGTCCGCCTTCACCGACTGCGAGTCCACGATCCCGGCACTGGGTTCCGGGCTGCGGCCCTCACCGGTGCGGACGGCTTCGCGGAGCCGTTCGTGCAACTCGGTCACGAGGCCGGCGTCCCGCCAGCGGGTGAAGAAGGCGTAGACACGCGGCCAGGGCGGGAAGTCGGACGGCATCGCCCGCCACTTGATGCCGTTGTCGACCAGGTAGCGCACCGCGTCGATCATCTGCCGGTGGCAGTAGCCCTCCGGACGCCCGCCCCGGCCCGCCAGCCAGCCCGGAACCGGCAGCAGATCCCGCACCAGGGCCCACTCGGCATCACTCATGTCCGAGCCGTACCGGGGCCGGCGATCCGGCCGGTCGACAGCGTTCCCGAACCTGTGCGCGAGGCAGTCACACCCACGAGTGGACGAACTGGACTCGGTAACCACGATCACGCGACACTTTGACAACAGGGCCTCTTGGTTCTCGCTGGACTCGACATCCGCGAGCTACCAAGAGGCCCTTCTTCCATGCCTCCACACCGAACAACTCACCCGAACCAGGCTCCTGTTCGAACCCCGCCGATCACACAGCCGGATAGAGAACAGCCAGTTACAACGTGTTCGACGACTTCCAGTAGTCCAAACTCGCCAGCCTGACATGCCCTCTCCGCCCCTGGCATCTCTCCCGGCAGTGGACCGTTTCCTGGACAACAGCGCGACAGCCCGTGAACGTTGCCACCCTCGGGGCGTGCCTGACGGACCATGTCGTGGATCTTGCGGAAGGGGTCAACCTTGGCCTTGCGTCACGGCGCGGCGGGGTCCAGGTCTTCCCGAACCAGCCCGCCGTCGTCCGCCTCGCCACTGCGGCCCTCGCCGAACTTTACGGATGGATCGCCTTTCCCTGTCGCTACCTGTTGGCTCTGTCTGCGTTCGATGGCTCCACTTGCAGAAAGGCGACAGTGCGTGGCCGTCACACGCGTTGCACCGGACGGCGGCGTGCCAGGATTTCAGAAAGGGTGGGACCGAAACTCGGCGCCTCGCGGCAGTCATTTCTGACATGTGGAGAGAAGTCCTGCCGGTGCGGATGCAAGGTTTCAAGGGGCGAGGACAGATCGTATCCCCGGGCCTCTCCGGCCAGGATCGCGTTCATCTGGGCGGCACATTCACACAGAATCGATGTCACCGTTGGGGACGCTTGCAGAACCTCTATCCGGGGCAGAAGGGAACGGACGAAGCGGCCCAGATACACACTGCCCCCGCGGCTGCGGAAGGGTTCTCGCAGGTCAGCTTCCAATTCCCCGACCCGGGTTTTCTGAACGTCCCTCGCCAGGCTGGCGCCAGAAAAGGAAATCCATCGCTCGTCACGTAGCTTTCCCGGCCCCCTGGCGTCGGCCGATGTGGAGCGTATGGTCACAGCGAGATTTTGCGCGTCCGAGCCGAATGGCAGAAGCAGATGTCTGAGGTCCGCGATCGCGCACAAGTGGACACTGACGTCGTAACCTCCGCTGCATCCCCAGTCAGCAGATATGGGATCTTCTTGTTGTGTGCGTGACGTGACGACCATGAGGTCGACCGTACGACCGTCTCCGGCCAGCTTGACGGCATCCTCCAGCCGGATCATGGACGGGTCGTCCGCGGTCTCCAAGAAAGCGACATCGGCCAGTTGGGAGAGGACCCCGGAGAAATCGCTCCGGTCCCGCACGACCGCGATGATGTCCAGATCCGAGGGGCGCAGACCGGCGCGTTGTTGACGGACAGAGAAGAACCGTCCGTACGACATGGAACCTGCGAGCAGCAGGGCCTCGCCACGCCCCTCGAATGCGGCGGACAGCGCCACAATGTCGCGGCACCTGCGCAGGCTCTCTACCGTCGTCTGCACCGCAGGGTTCCGGGCCCATGCCTCGACGGCGGCGCCGGTCCCGCTTCTTCGACGGGCAGAGGACCAGTATCCCTCCGCGAAATGGGCGTGACAGGTCTCCTCGTCCGCGGACGTGAGGCCGTACACCCGCCACGCACAGGTTGCGTACTCCTCCAGGTATCGACGCCGAGGCTCGCAGTCGTCCTGGTACAGGAATTCCGCGTCAGCCGATGTTTCGCCGAGTTCTCGCCATCCGATTTCTTCCGGCACCCGGCAACCTCCGCTTGACTGTTCCGAAAATGTGGGCCTACCCTTGCCAGAATGCTGCGACATCGAAGTGATTGGTGTATATGTCACACTCGGACGAAGACGTCGTCAACCAGCTCCGCTGGGATGAGGTCGCCGCTCTGCATCTGGAATCCCCCTTTTACGCCGTCCCTGACGTGATATCGGGGGAATCGAGTCTTTCATCCATCGACAGCGCCCTTCTGGCGGATTTCGCTGGCCGGTGCCTGCACCCGATGTGTCATATCGGGACCGACACAGTGAGCCTTGCCCGAAAATTCTCCCAGGTGGTTGGTTTTGACTACTCGGAGAGAGCCGTGCGCATAGCGCAACGGATCTCCGATCGAACCGAGTCGCCCCACTGTCATTTTATGGTGGGAGACGTCACCCGCATTCCGGTAAGGTCTTCCTCCTTCGATGTGGTTTTTCTCAATTGGGGCTCCCTGGTCTGGATCTTCGACCTGCCGTCCGTTCTGCGCGAGCTGCAGCGGGTCATGCAGCCCGGCGGGTATCTCGTCCTCGTCGACCAGCACCCTGCCTCCCTGACGTTCCGGCGCGGTGACCCTCCGTCCGTCATGGCGCCGACCGAACACTATTTCGGTGACCGGAAGATTGCGGTCGAGCGAAAGGACTACGCCGAACGCACGGCTCCCGTGCGGTACAGGACAGTTATCGAAGCGCGGCACACCATGGCGGAGATTCTGGGTGCAGTTATCGCCGGGTTCCGTCTTATCGAATATAAAGAATACGACTCGCTGAGCTGGCAGGCGTACTCGGACATGATGGAGTCCGGGCACCGGCTGTGGAAGAAGGAGACTTGTCCGGTGCCGTTGAGTTTCTCCATCGTCGCGCAACGCGAGTAATGGAGGTGATGAGAACGGCAGCCGTATGGCGTCGTCATCCATGTGTGCTGTCCTCAGGGGCCGCCGTCAGGGCGATGAGTCGGTTGCGGGTTTTTTCGGTCTCGGGGTGGGATTCGCCCAGGATCCGGGCGCGCTCCTTCAGTACCGCGCGGTACTCGGCCTCCGCGGTAGTTGGATCGCCCCGCCGGGCAAGGACCCATGCCAGATCGTGACGCGTCCAGAGCGTCTGCGGATGACTTGCGCCCAACACATGGCTCCGTTCGGTCAGTACGGTCCGGTACTCCGCCTCCACCTCGTCGCTGGGGATACCGCCCCGCTCTACGCGGATCCGCAGCAACGCGTGCCGCGCGCTCAGCGTGTCTGGATGGGAGGCGCCCAGGACGCGGGTGCGCTCGTCCAGCACCGCGCGGTACTCGGCCTCGGCGGCGGCCGGTTTGCCCTGTTGGGCGAGGACCCATGCCAGATCGTGGCGCGTCCAGAGGGTGTGCGGATGGCTCGCCCCAAGTGCGCGGCTCCGCTCAGCGAGTACGGCCCGGTACTCTGCCTCCGCCTCTTCACCCGTGAGGCGTCCCAGCCGAACGAGGATCAGCGCTAGATCGTGACGCGTCCACAAGGTGTGGGGGTGGCTCGCACCCAAGACCCGGCTCCGCTCGTCCAGAACGGACCGATACTCCGCCTCGGCAGCCGGCAGGTCACCCTTCTGTGCCAGCAGCCAGGCCAGTGCGTGCCGCGTGCGCAGGGTCTCGGGGTGTAAGGGGCCGAGTACGCGCGCCCGGTCGCCAAGGACTAGCCGGTACTCCTCCTCACCAGCGCCCGGATTTCCGCCCCGGTCCTGCAACCTGGCGACCTGGTAACGGAATTGAAGAACGCATGGATGCATCGAGGACAATTTCTCACGCAGAGGTTCGGCGGCCTTCCTGAGCCACCTGGCGTGTTCGAGGCTCCCGGTCGATAGGGCGTAGTCCATCGAGGCGGCGACTGCCTCGAACAGGTCGGATGCCGTCTCCTCGTCCAGACCGTCACTGAGCGTGTAGGCGAGAGTGCTCAGACGCAGCGTGTGCGACAGGAACACGCTCCGGATCCGCCAGTCGTCGGTGTTCCGCGAATCGCGTCCACGGACGGCCGAGGCCAGGCCGTGCACAGCCAACGCCAGATAGGAGCCGCATTCGCCGCGCGCGTCCACTGACGCACGCATCGTCTCGCTGATCACCGCGTGGACCATCAGCGAGTACTCCGACGCCGACGAAGCCAGGTCCGGGGAGTTCTTCAGGATTAGGCCGAAGTCGGCGAGGCTGTCGATGGTTCGTTGGATGTCGTCGGTCGACTCGAAGGCGAACAGCGGTGAACGTTCCAGTGCGTCCGGGTCGAGCACTAGCACGTAGGGGATGTCCACGTCGGCGAAGTGCGAGAAGAGGCGCATGAGGGGGCGAGCCTGCGTGACTCCCTGATCGCTGAGGAGATCCAGGCTGATTTCCCAGGTGGTGGTCACACGCACGCTGCGCTGCGCGATCCCGGTGCCGACGGGGCTGTCCAGCAGCTCGCCGAACTGATTGTTCAGGCCCGTCCGGTACTCCTCGAAGGTGCGTGGGGCGAAGACGCCGGGCCAGGGGGGCGATGCCCGGACCCGGGCAAGGTACAGACCTGCTTGGTGCAGGACGAGCGGCATACGCCCTAGGCGGTCGGCCAGCCGCTCGGCATCCTTGTGAGTGCCCGCCCCTGGACCAGCTCGGTCGAGCAGCATCTGCGCCGCCTCGCGGGTCGACAGTTCGCGCAGGGCGTGCCGCTGCCACGCGCCCCACGTCGCCGGGTTGCCATTTCGGCTCGTCACCAGAACCCTCCCCTGTGGTCGAGGGGCTCTTATCCAGCCGTTCCCGTCCGCCACGGATCCGCCCGGCAGAGCCAAGATCCTCGTGTCGTCGGCACCGTCGATCACGACGAACCAGGGGCGCGGATGGGCATCGAGGAATTCCCAGACCAGATCGGGAGCGTCACCGTCCGCGCTGGTCCAGGCCAGCCGGACCCGCTCGGGGGAGGCTCCCAGCCGCAGGGCCAGCGCGCGCATGCCCGTGCTGAGCGCCGAGTAGTCCGCGGCGGAGATCCACCACACGTCGTAACCTCGGGCGCGCGCTTGGGCGGCGAGGTCGAGGGCTGCGGTCGTCTTGCCGTACCCGCCGGCGGCGTGGACCACGTGAACGGACCCCGGCTCACTGCCGAGGATGGACTCCAGCAGCGCGGAACGTCCACGGACCGGGAACCCGGTCAGGCTCGGGGTGATGGATACCGTGCCGGCGAGCGCGGGCATTTGCTGGTGGAAGTGGGTGATGAACTGGTCGCGGTGCGCGATATACACGTCGTTGGCGGAGTCGACCTGCTGCGGAGTTTTCGGTCCTGCGTTCCTTGGCCGGGGTCGATGGCTATCCGGCATGGTGGTCGGGGTCGACGGGTGAGTGGTGATGGGTGATGGTCTGGTCACGGCCCGAGACATAGACGTCCCGGGCGGACCGGACGGACAGATCGCCCAGTGCCCCCTCTCGGGGAGTTACAGCTGCGGCGCGCTGTGCCAGGTCGATTGCGGCCCGGATGTCAACCGACACTTCGGGATATTCCTGGAGTACTTCGCGCAGCCGCGCCGCCCACAGGGTGGTCAGTTCGTCCGGTGTTGCGTGCTGTCCGTCGGTGGCATCTGCGCGCTCTAGCCGAGCGACGACATGGTCGAGTTCTCCGGTCACCACGTCGTCTCGCCCTGCCCGCTGGAAGACACGCGCGAACGCATCTCGCGTGGACTGCCACGTGTCGGTGGCCGCCGCCGCGACCAGCGCTGTAGCGCCGGAGGTCGCCAGGGCGGCGATCAGATCTGCTTCCAACGCCAACTCCCCCCATATTAAAAACAGAATCCGCCTCCGTGTCCCAGCGTGCAAGATGGCCGCACACACTGTTCCATCGCGCTCCACCGGATGGATCAACAGGATGAGCTCATCGTTCGGCCGAAGCATCCTGCCGGACTGGTTTGAGCACCATTGTGGTTTTCCGCTTCACCGCTGAGCGGATAGCGGTATACCGAGTTCAGCTTTCACGGGATCGATCGTGCCTGCCGGGTCCTCAGCGGGGATGGCGGCGATTGCGAGTTCTTCGGCTGGCGGGAGGTTGGGGACGATGCCGCCGACGAACGCCCGGTCTCGCAGGGCAGTTCCATGAGGTGCGCTGAAGGCGGTGGCTGCATTCGAGAAGACGCACGGCGCGAAGTGACCCAAGGCCGTCAAGAAGATCACCGACGCCGTGGACGAGCTGCTTGGCGTTCCACCGCTTCCCCGCCGAGCCCTAAGAAGTCGTCTCATTTGGACTGCTGGGTAATCTGTCCAGTGTGGTGATGGTCGAGCGCATGGTGCCGGATGAGTTGTGGCAGCTGTTCCAGAGGGTGGTCCCACCTGCTCCATCGCGGCCGCAGGGCGGCGGGCGGCGCCGATACGGGGACCGAGAGGTGCTGGCCGCGATCATCTTTGTGGCCACGACAGGCTGCACCTGGCGGCAACTGCCGCCAGTCTTCGGCCCGTCGGGGCCGACCGCACACCGGCGCTTCACCGAGTGGAGTGCCGCCCGGGTCTGGGCCAAGCTGCACCGCCTCATCCTCGACGAGCTGGGTTCGCGCGGAGAGTTGGACTGGTCGCGCTGCGCTATCGACTCGGTGAACATGCGGGCCCTGAAAGGGGGGACCTGACAGGTCCGAATCCTGTAGACCGGGGCAAGAAAGGATCGAAGATCCACTTGATCACCGAGCGGACCGGTTTACCCCTCTCCATCGGGATCTCCGGCGCGAACCTGCACGACAGCCAGGCCCTCGAGCCGCTCGTGCGCGGCATCCCACCGATCCGCTCCCGCCGCGGCCCGCGCAGACGACGCCCCGCCAAGCTGCACGCGGACAAGGGCTACGACTACGACCACCTGCGCAGATGGCTGAGCAGGCGAGGCATCCGGCACCGCATCGCCCGCAAGGGCATCGAGTCCTCCACCCGGCTGGGCCGGTATCGCTGGACGATCGAGCGCACGATGTCCTGGCTGGCCGGCTGCCGCCGTTTGCACCGCCGCTACGAACGCAAGGCCGAGCACTTCCTGGCCTTCACCGCTCTCGCCTGCAGCCTCATCTGCTACCGCAGACTCACCAAATGAGACAACGTCTTACCCACACACAGCCACCGCCTGCAGCCCCCAGCCACCGCGCTCCCAGGGACACATTCATGACCAGAGCGCTGCCCACACCCACGGATCATCTACAGCCGCCAGCGCCATAGCGCGCCCACCCTGGCCAACCGCCCCAACCAGGACGACAGCCCACGACTGACCACGAGCATCCAACGCAGGCCGCTACAAGAACGCACCACCCACCAAGAAGACCCTCAACCAGACCCCTGGCTGCGAAACGAGCACCAGCCGACCACGGCATTGCCCGCCTGAAGCCCTGGCAGATCTTCGGCAGATCCCGGTACAGCCCGACCCCCAGGACATCAACCGCCACCGCCGTACCCACCCTGGCACGCCTCCGCGTCAACGCCCTCTGGCCACTCCCCCGCGCTGGGCGATGCTACGAACTCATCCCGCCCAGCGCCTTCACGGCATGACAGACCGCATGAGGGATCAGCGGCCGGCTGCGGGCATGCCGGGCACAGACGGCTTCATGACCGAAGCAAGCTGACCCGTATGCCGTCAGAAAGCCGCGCCCGGCTGAGCGCGAGGGAACCGAAAGAACGGGCGGCTGCCACGCACGACCTGCCTGCGCACGGCTGACCCCATCCCCAGCCGCCCCGCCAGCACGGCCACACCACAGGACCGAGGCTGCCCTCCGCCGAGCGTCCGCGCCTGCCATGTGAGATCTTCGATGTTCACTGGCCGAGGGCAGAAGGGCCCACTGAGGGTTTTCAGGGTGGCCCCCGGACGGGTGACGGCGGGACTGTAGGCAACGGACAGGGCTCCCGTGCCGTTGAGAGAGGTGTCTAGGTCTCAACTCTCCAACTCAGGAGCCCTGTTGGTCTCGCATCCTGCCGCACTCGACCTGCCGCACGCACTCGTGGAGTGGGTGACGATGCTGATCGTCACCCGTGAGGGTGACCGACGCTGCAAACTCCGGCCGTCCGAGCGTGCGGTGATCGCTCTGGCATACCTGCGCCGGCACGACCCCCTGGCCCAACTCGCCGCGGGTTTCCGTATTTCCGTCGGCACCGCCCACGCGTACGTCACCACCGTCGTCGAGCACCTGGCCGACAAGGCGCCGGGCCTGCTGAAGGTCCTGCGCGAGACAGACCCCGATTACGTTCTCGTGGACGGCACGCCTGCCGAGTACGACCGGGTCGGCGACGGGCGCGCGGACTATTCGACGAAGCACAAGCGGCACGGTGTGAACGTGCAGGTCATCGCGGACCCGGCCGGTCGTACGCTGTGGCTCTCGCCCGCCCTGCCCGGCCGCACTCACGACCTGACCGCCGCCCGCACACACAAGATCATCAGGATCTGCGAGCGCCAGGACGTCCCCGTCCTCGCCGACATGGCCTACATCGGCGCGGGCGAGTGGGTCACCACCCCCAAACGCCGGCCGCCCCACGGCGAACTCACCCCGACCCAGCAGACGATCAACCGGGCCTTGTCCGCCGCCCGGGTACCCGTCGAACGAGCAATCGCCCGCCTGAAATCCTGGCGAATCTTCCGCCGAGCACGATGCAGCCCGAACCGCATGACGTCAATCACCAAGGCCGTCCTCACCCTGGAGCGCTACCGCTGAAACCCTCACTGGCAGCGGATCATCCCGCCCCGAGCCCGTCAGGTAGGAAGGAACTCCACCGGCGGCCGGTCGGCCCTGCTGGCACCGTGGTGGCCGGCCCGTCGACTGCGTCCGGGCTATCTCTCGTCGGAGCAGATGGGTGAAGCAGCGGAGCAGTTCCTCCGTCTCCCTGTGCTCCGACATGCGGTCGGCTCTGCCCTCTCTGGGCCGGGAGGTCCAGACCCGGCGGGCGAGCGCGTCGGCGAGATCCACGGTGTCGTCGGCACACAGGAGGTAGAGGGCTGACCGTGCTTCCTGTATGCGGCCCGCCAGTTCGTGGGCGCCGCCACCATCGGCGCTGAGCCGTGCGTCACGGAGAGAGTCGATCAGCTGGACCACAGCCGAGTTGAAGCCGACGCCGGCTTTCAGCTGCTGCTCCCGCAGCCACCTGCGGTCCTGCCTGCGCGCGGTGAACCAGGACCGGAACACGGCCCCGACGAGGCCGAGACCAGCCCCGACGGCGACAGAAGGGATGATCACCACGCCAGCTCCCCCCGACACATAACCGACAGGCCTTCAGTGCGCGCAGGCCGAGCCGCCTGCGTGCAAGCCTCAGTCCACCAGGAACGGAGCCAGGGCGAGGAAGATGCCAATACCCAGCAGCGGCAGCGCGGCGAAGGCAGGAGGACAGATCCGGCGGAGGGTGTCCATGCCGGACCGGTCGAAGGAGTAGTCGCGGGGGTTCTCCGGGTCGTAGGCAACGCGGGCCACCGGTCCACGGTCCTTGCCCCGTCCGCTGTACTCAACGCCGTCGAGGCTGGTGAATTTGTACCAGGCTGCTTTGTCTTTGGTCCTGAAGTCGAAGGTGGCATTCACCCTGATTCCACGCTTCTTGAGTGCGAAATAGACGAGCGTCACGTCCAGAGCAAGAATGAGCAGGGCTCCGCCCAGGGCGAGGGGGATCACCGCGCCAAGAGGGGCGGGAATCTTCTCTGCTCCGAGTGCGACACCGACGCCGGTCGTGTAGGCGGCGTAGGCAAGGACGAGCGCAAGGAGGATCAGCTGCCGCCGACGGTACTTCGGGTGGTAAACCGGCTGCTCCGGCTCCTGCGGTGGCGTCAGATCGGTGACCACGACCGCAGCGCTGCCGGCGGGGTCGCGCTCTGCGGGGAGCGCTTCGACGAGAGCGGTCGCGAAGGCGGTGGCCGCCGTCGGGTTGCCGCCGTCCACACGGTGCAGAACACCGTCGGTCAGTACGATCTCGACGTACCGCCCGCCATCGGCGCGGGCTTCCTGCACCACTGCGAGGGGCACTTGCGTGCGGGTGCGACGGTCGACGAGCCGCAGTCCGTCGTCGTCGAGCACAGCCTCCGCACCGTCTTCGCCGACCAGTATCTGTGAAGCGACCATCGCCTTGCCCCCCGTTGAGATGCCCCCCGGCACCGCTGTGATCAAGCCACCGGCAACCTACCGTGAGGCGAACGGATTCCGTCAACCAGGCTGCCCCGACGTCATCTCCGCCCGACCCACGCCGCCTTCTCCCCGGCCCCCATCGACGCCACCAGCGACAGCGACGGGCCGCCCACTCTGCATCTGTGAGACCCGGAGGACGGCGCTTTCCACCATCACTCTGAGCTGTCAGATGAAGAGTGAGGACGGGCTGGACGAGGCTGGTGATCCAAGTGGTCAACCACCACAGTTTGCGCAGGAGCCGCCGGGACTTGAGGGTGGCGACAGCCCGCTCAACGAGGGGCCCGGATCATTGCGTGGGATCGGGTCACCGCCTTCTGGCCCGCGGGAGGGATCTCCCGCCGTCCCTGGCACGGGATGCGGACCGTGCCGCCGGCGCCCCGGTAGCCCTTGTCCGCCCAGAACTTGATGCCGGCCTCGGGCGAGGTTGTCGACGATGCCGTGTTCGCGGGCCGCGCGGATGTCGTGGACGGCGCCGGGCAGGGCCGGTGAGGCCCACAGCAGTCGGCCGAAGGGGTCTGCGATCACCTGCACGTTCATCCCGCGCTTCTTGCGTTTGCCGGAGTAGAACGGCCAGTCCGCGGCCATGCGGTCGATCGGCAGGAGCATGCCGTCCAGGACCAGATACGCCTTCACCGACGCGGTCCGCACCACGCCGGTGAAGGCCGGGGGGCGAGTGCGGCCAGGAGCTCGACACCCTCGGTGACATGGCCGTAGGCCGTCGTGGTTCCGACACCGAACCCGGCCGCGAGCTGGGCATACGCGCGCCCCGCCCACAGGTGGGCGAGCGTGAGCAAAGCCTGGCGGCCGACGCTCAGGCGCCGCCAACGGGAGCCAAGCCCACGGCGGTGCCGCCGCAACCGCTGCGCAAGGAAGCGGAAGGCAGAGCTGGACACGTCGACGCCCGACGGGTGAACAAGCACGTGGAGCCTCTGGTGAGGACGGCTCTCCTTGGCCGAGAACCCATCTACCAGGGCTTCATCACGTTGCCAGCCCAACTGCCCTACTGCAAAGACAGGTTGGAAAAGACTCATTCGCTGGGAAACCCTCCGCCCTCGCCACACGCTCAGCCGCCGGACGAGTCCCTCCGCTGGAGGCTGTCCAGGTAATCGATACGGCTTCCGGGCCTGTTCGGGTGTCTCCACCTGCCTTCTCTGCTCACGTTGACGCGCGGTGAGAGGATGGCTTGCTGCAGGCGTGTTCCCCGCGCGGTCTGTCACTGTGAACTGACCGCCATCCCCTTCGCCTTCGTCCCCATAGTTGGGCCCAGTTGACAGGGTCACAGCGCACACAAGCCCCACCCGGGAGCAGCGCGCGAAACAGCACGCCAAGCTCCCCAACACTCACTCAGCTTGACGTTCAGCCAGTGGCTGCGCCGTCACGATGACGATGGACGGTGTTGTGCTCGTTTCGGCTTGCGGTTGTAGACGAGGGTCAGCTTGGGGGTGAAGTTTCCCCGTAATCTTGGACACTCGATGGTTTTGCGGCGAGGGCGTGCTGTTGCCGCTGCCTGGTCTCAGCTGGGGTGAGGTAGCCGAAGATCTTGTGCTTGCGCAGGCGGCGGCGGTTGTAGAAGGTCTCGATGAAGTTGAAGACCTCGGCGCGGGCGGCAGCCCGGTCGGGCCAGGTCCGGGTGCCGATCTCCTTTTTGAGCAGGGCCCAGATACTCTCCGCGGCGGCGTTGTCGAAGCTGGATCCGGTGCGCCCGCAGCTCTGCCGCAGTCCCAACTCCCGTATTCGGTGCCGGAATTGGGTCGATGTGTACTCGCTTCCGCGATCACTGTGGATCACGCAGCCGGGCTGCAGGTGGCTCCGGCCGTGGGCCATGTCCAAGGCGTCGACGACGGGTTCGGCGCGGTGGTGGTCAGCCATGGCAGAGCCGACCACCTCGCGGGTGGCCAGGTCCAGCCAGCAGGCGAGGTAGAGCCAGCCCTCGGCGGTGGGCAGGTAGGTGATGTCGCCGACCAGTTAGGTTCCGGGCGTATCGGCGTGGAAGTCGCGGCCGATCAGGTCCGGGGCCGGCTTCGCCTTCTTGTCCGGCCGGGTCAGTGAGCGGTGCTTTCGGCGGGTGACGCCGCGGATGTCGCGCTCGCGCATCACGCGGGCTATGCGCTTGCGGTTCACCCGCCGCCCGAGGCGGCGCAGCTCGGCGTGGATGCGCGGGACACCGTAGGTACGGCGGGAGGCGAGGTGCAGCACGGTGATCTCGTGCGCGAGTGCGTCGTCGGCGGCTTGGCGCCTGCGACGGGCGGTTTCGCCCTCGCACCAGGTGTAGTAGGAGGAGCGGGCCACATGCAGCACCCGGCACAGCAGGGTGATCGGGTAGTTCGCCTTCTCCGCATGGATGAACCGGTGCAACTCGCTCACCGGTCGTCCTCCTTCACGAAGAAGGCGGTCGCTTTTTTCAGGATCTCGATCGTCTGCTGCTGTTCGCGGTTCTCCTTGCGCAGTCGCCGCAGTTCCTCGCGCTCGGCGCTGGTCAGCTCGCCGCTCTGGCCCTCGCCCTGGTCGGCCTTGGCCTTGCGGTACCAGCCGCGCAGGGACTCCGAGCTGATGCCGAGTTCCCGGGCCACCGCGGTGACCGTCTTGCCCGACGAGTCGACGAGCGCGATCGCGTCCCGCTTGAACTCCTCGGTGTACCGCTTCGTGTACCTGCTTCCCACCTGGTGCTACTTCCTCTGGAACCTCAGGTCCCAGTCTCCAGGTGTCCACGATCAAGGGAGAGCTTCACAGCATCGCTTCACCTCCCCCACAAACGGGGGAGCACTGCGATTAGTCCCGGTAGCGGTCGGCGAGCTCGGCGAGCGGTACACCACCGACGGCCAGGTCGCCCGGTGCGGATTCGGTGGTCAAGGCCGGCCACACCGACAACTCGGCCAGCGCGGTGGGTTCGTGAACCGTGGTCATCGTCTTCTTCCCCACTTCCCCTTCAGACGGTTCGCAGCGCGGACGGCTCGGACGGTACCTGGGCGAACGGGGCCGGGGCCGGGGCGGTGAACCTCGGGTCCACGGTGAGGGTCGTGACGCCGAGCGGGGCGGTCAGTGCGCGCAGGGCGGGCTCGGCGAGGCGGATCCACGGCTGGTCGGGGCCGAGGGTACCGGTCAGCCGGCGTTCGGAGGTGAAGCCGACGGCCGTACGGTCGCCGAGCGGGGTGCGGAAGAGCCGCGTCGCGCAGCCGGAAGGGCCCGGCCGGACCGGGACGTACAAAGGTCCGGCCGGGGACAGATCGGCGGGCTCGGGGTCGTCGTCGTAGAGGAGTTCCGCCATGGAGTGCCTCCTGGAGGCGCTGGTCGGGTGGTCCGAAACGCCCCGGACGCGGGGAGGCGGCCCGGGGCTCGCGATTGACGTTATGCCCGGGATGCCCGTGGGTCGATGTGTCCTGACGAGACGCTGATGATCAGCTGGACGGCTTTGACGGGACGTTGACGCACCGGGGTGATGGGCCCGGAACGAGTCGTCAGAGGCGTGTCAGGGAATGGCGCGGGGCTGTGCGAAAGCCACGGCGCGGAGGTGTGATGGGGCCGTGGAAGCGATGTCCGAGTCCGATCCGTCCTCAGCCGCCGCCCGTGTGGTCGTGGGGGTGAGCGGCTCTCCCGGGAGCCTCGCAGCGTTGCGCTGCGCGACCGTCGAGGCCCGGCGCCGGAGTGCCATGCTCTGGCCGGTACTGGCCTGGGAGCCGCCCGGTGGGGAGCTCGCCGCCCGTCGGTCCGCGGCCGCCGCCGTACTGATCGAAGACTGGGAACGGTACGTGGCAGAGCGGCCACCGCCCGCGGCTCGGTGTGGCGGTGCGACTCCCGGGACTCGGCGGCAGCCCCTGACGTCGCTTCAACCCGCCTCGGCCTCGATCAGGACGTCACCACGAGACGGCGGTCAAAGCATGGCCACAGTAAGGACATGACCGCGCTCAGGACACTGCTGCTCCCACGACGTGGCCACATGCCACATCAGCTCTCAAAACGTCGCCGCCGACGACACATCCGGCTGGTCGGGTCGGCGCTGGGGTGCCGTGCGTAGGGACAGGACCATGGTGAGGCCGCCGCCCGGGGTGTCCTCGGCGTGGATCGTGCCGGCCATCGCCTCGGTGAAGCCGCGGGCGACCGCGAGGCCGAGTCCGACGCCGGAGCCGCGTGGGGAGTCGCCGTAGCGCTGGAAGGGTTCGAAGATGCGGTCCTTGGCCTCGTCGGGGACGCCCGGCCCGCGGTCGACCACGCGCACCTCGACGCGGTCAGCGAGGGCGCTCGCGGACACCAGGACCGTCCCGCCCGGCGGGCTGTGCTTGACGGCGTTCTCGACGATGTTGGCGACCGCCCGTTCCAGCAACCCCCGGTCGACGTCGACCATGGGCAGGGTCTCAGGGATGTCGAGGTCGACGCTGCCTTCGGGGACGCCGCCGAGCGCCATCGGGATGACCTCGTCGAGGTCGGTCTCGCGGATGATCGGGGTGACGGTGCCGGTGTGGAGTCGGGACATGTCGAGGAGGTTGCCGACGAGGCCATCGAGGCGGTCGGCGCCCTCCTCGATGGCCTCCAGCAGCTCCGCCTGGTCCTCCTCCGACCACTCGACGTCGTCCGAACGCAGAGACGTGACCGCGGCCTTGATGCCGGCCAGCGGAGTGCGCAGGTCATGCGATACGGCGGCCAGGAGCGCCGTGCGAATGCGGTTGCCCTCGGCCAGCTCCTTCGCCTGGTCGGCCTCGTGCTGGAGACGTTGACGGTCCAGGACCACGGCGGACTGTGCGGCGAAGGCCGCGAGGACCCGGCGGTCCTCGGCCGGTAGCACCCGTCCCGTCAGCGCGAGCGCCATGTGATCACCGACCGGCGCGTCGACGTCCGCGTCGTCGGGAGTGGCACACGGCCGCGGGCCCACGCTGCCGGCGCAGGTCCAGGGCGCTGTGTCGCTCTCCCGCTCCAGCAGGGCGGCCGACTCCATGGCAAAGGTCTCGCGGACCCGTTCAAGCAGTTCCTCAAGGCTGGTCTCGCCGCGCAGCACGTTCCCGGCGAGGAAGGAGAGGATCTCCGACTCGGCCCTCAGACGGGCGGCCTGGTGGGTGCGGCGGGCGGCGAGGTCCACGACGGAGGCGACGGACACGCCCACACCCACGAAGATCGCGATGGCGACGATGTTCTTCGGGTCCGCGATCGTGAGGGTGTGGACGGGTGGGGTGAAGTACCAGTTCAGGAGCAGGGAGCCGGCCGCCGCAGAGGCCAGGGCGGGCAGCAGCCCGCCGAGCAGGGCCGCCGCAACGGTCGCCGTCAGGAAGATCAGCATGTCGTTGGCGAGGCCCACGTCCGGCCCGACGCTGCTCAGCAGCCAGGTCAGCAGCACCGGGCCGCCAAGGCCGACCAGCCAGCCCCAGATGAGCCGGGTCCGGCCGAGGCGGGCGCTCCGGTTGACCGGGAGTCCGCGGCCCTTGCCCGCCTCGTCGTGGGTGATGAGGTGGACGTCGAGGTCGGGGCCGGATTCGCGGGCGACCGTGGCGCCGACGCCGGGGCCGAAGACGTACTGCCAGCTCTTGCGGCGGGAGACGCCTAGCACGATCTGGGTGGCGTTGACTCCTCGTGAGAAGTCCAGCAGCGCCTCCGGTATGTCCTCGCCGATGACCTGATGGAAGGTGCCGCCGAGGTCCTCGACGAGGCTGCGCTGGACGGCGAGTTCTTTCGGGGAGGCGGCGGTGAGACCGTCGCTGCGGGAGATGTAGACGGCGAGCACCTCGCCGCCGGCGCCCTTCTCCGCGAGCCGGGCGGCCCGCCGTATCAGCGTCCGTCCCTCCGGACCGCCGGTCAGGCCGACGACGATCCGCTCGCGCGAACCCCAGATGGCGGAGACCCTGTGCTCGCTGCGGTACTCGGTGAGGTAGGCGTCGACACGGTCGGCCACCCACAGCAGCGCCAGCTCTCGCAGGGCGGTGAGGTTGCCGGGGCGGAAGTAGTTCGACAGGGCCGCGTCGATCTTGTCGGGCTTGTAGATGTTGCCGTGCGCCATACGGCGGCGCAGCGCCTCCGGGGACATGTCGACCAGCTCGATCTGGTCGGCGCGGCGTACGACCTCGTCCGGCACCGTCTCCCGCTGCCGTACGCCCGTGATCGACTCGACGACATCGCCGAGCGACTCGAGGTGCTGGATGTTCACCGTGGAGATGACGTTGATCCCGGCGGCGAGCAGTTCCTCTACGTCCTGCCAGCGCTTTTCGTTGCGTGAGCCGGGGACGTTGGTGTGGGCGAGTTCGTCGACGAGCGCTACTTGCGGAAGGCGCGCGAGGACGGCGTCGACGTCCATCTCCGTGAAGGCACTGTCACGGTAGGCCAGTTCCTTGCGCGGGATCTGCTCGAGGCCGTGCAGCATCACCTCGGTGCGCGGCCGGCGGTGGTGCTCCACGAAGGCGACCACGCAGTCGGTGCCCCGCTCCACTCGGCGGTGTGCCTCGGACAGCATCGCGTAGGTCTTGCCGACGCCGGGGGCCGCGCCGAGATAGATCCGGAGTTTGCCGCGAGCCATGGTCATCCTTCGAAGCGGTAGCCCATGCCGGGCTCTGTGATGAGATAGCGGGGCTGGGCGGGGTCCGCTTCCAGTTTGCGCCGCAACTGGGCCATGTAGACCCGCAGGTAGTTGGTCTTGTTGCCCTGCGTGACGCCCCAGATTTCCTGGAGCAGGTGCTTCTGCGTGATCAGCCGCCCGGGGTTGGTGACGAGGATCTCCAGCAGATGCCATTCTGTGGGTGTGAGGCGTATGTCGCGGCCGTCCTTGTGCACTTTCCTGGCCAACAGGTCGATGGTGAAATCGGCCGTCTGGACCAGCGTCGTCCCGGGTACGAGCGGCACGTCCTCGGTGCGGCGGACAGCGGCCCGCAGCCGGGCGAGGAGTTCGTCCATGCTGAACGGCTTGGTGACGTAGTCGTCGGCGCCGGCGTCGAGCGCGGCGACCTTCTCGTCGGACGCCTGCCGAGCGGACAGCACCAGGATCGGCACCCGGGTCCAGCCGCGCAGGCCCTTGATGACGTCGACGCCGTCCATGTCGGGCAGCCCGAGGTCGAGCAGGACCACGTCGGGCTGCAGGGCGGCCGCAAGCCGCAGCGCGGTGGCACCGTCGGGGGCCGCGTCGACCCCGTACCGGCGTGCCTGGAGATTGATGATGAGGGCCCGTACCAGCTGTGGGTCGTCCTCCACCACCAGCACCCGTGTCATGGGGTGTGCCTTCCTGTCATACGTCCATACGTCGTCGGGCCGTACCGGCTTCATGACTGCGGAAGTTGGCGGCCCCGGATCGTTCCCGGACCGCCAACTCCGCTGTGAGTCGCGTAACCCCATCAGCTCTTGGCCAGGAGTTCCTTGAGCGCGATGTTGAGCTCCAGGACGTTCACCCGGGGCTCGCCCATGAAGCCGAGCGTGCGGCCTTCGGTGTGGTCCTCGACCAGCTTCTCCACCTGGGCGGCGGACAGGCCGTTCTTCTCGGCGACCCGGTGGACCTGGATCTCCGCGTAGGCCGGGGAGATGTCCGGGTCGAGGCCGGAGCCGGAGGACGTCACCGCCTCGGCGGGGACCTCGGACGCCTTGACCTTGTAGTCCGCGGTCGAATTGTCCTTCACCACGGCGGCCTTCGCGTCCTTCACCCACTGGATGAGCTCTTCGTTGTCGCCGGACCGGTTGGTCGCGCCGGACAGGATGAGCTGGTACTGGGTGTTGACGCTGTTGGCGCCGAGGCCGTTCTGCGGGCGGCCCTGGAACCACTTCAGGTCGGGCTCCGGCGTCTCCTGCCCCTCCTTCAGCGGCAGGTTGTACGACTGGCCGATCAGCGAGGAGCCAACGACCTTGCCGGTCTCGTCCTTGATCTCGGAGCCGTTCGCCTTGTCGTTGAACAGCCCCTGGGCGATGCCGGTGACGACCAGCGGGTAGATGACGCCCGTCACCAGGGTCAGCACGAGCAGGGCACGCAGGCCCGCCCCGAGCAACCGGGCGGTGTTCGTAACCGAGTTGTTCATGGCCTTCAGCCGATCCCGGGGATGAGAGAGATGATCATGTCGATGAGCTTGATGCCGATGAAGGGCGCGATCAGTCCGCCGAGGCCGTAGATCGTCAGGTTGCGGCGCAGCATCTTGTCGGCACTGCCCGGCCGGTACTGCACGCCCTTCAGGGCGAGCGGTACCAGCGCGATGATGATCAGCGCGTTGAAGACGACCGCGGACAGGATCGCGGAGTCCGGCGAGGACAGGTTCATGATGTTGAGCTTGTCCAGGCCCGGGTAGACGGCCGCGAACAGCGCCGGGATGAT
>NZ_JBWKCI010000025.1:0-68185 GCF_056436565.1 Streptomyces sp. NPDC043726 | reverse complement strand
GGCGTCGCGAACATCAGCAGCATGATCGTGCCGTGCATCGTGAACGCCTGGTTGAACTGCTCGTTCGACATGATCTGCAGACCAGGCCGGGCCAGTTCGGCGCGCATGAACAGCGCCAGCACGCCACCGATCACGAAGAACGCGAACGACGTGGCGAGGTACAGCGTTCCGATCGTCTTGTGGTCAGTGGTGGTGAGCCACTTGATCACGACGTTGCCGGGCTGCTTGCGCCTGACCGGCAGCTCGTCCTTGTAGTGGGACTCCGCCGCCGCGGCACCCTGGGGTTCGTTGAGGATGCTCACAGGTTGTTCGTCTCCCGGTTCTTCTCGTGGCTCGTCTGCGCGATGCCGGCGGGAACGTAACCGGTCTGCCCCTTCTTCACGAGGTCCTGGAGGTGCTGCTCGTAGCGCTCCTGAGAGACGACCTTCACGTTGAACAGCATGCGGGAGTGGTCGACGCCGCAGAGCTCGGCGCACTTGCCCAGGAAGGTGCCCTCCTGGTTGGGAGTCACCTCGAAGGCGTTGGTGTGGCCCGGGATGACGTCCTGCTTCATCAGGAACGGCACGACCCAGAAGGAGTGGATGACGTCCCGCGAGGTGAGGACGAAGCGGACGCGCTTGCCCTCGGGCAGCCACAGGGTCGGACCCGGGTTGCCGGTCTGGGGGTTGCGCGTGCCCGGAGTGCCGCAGTCGTAGACGCCGCCGGCGTTGGCCGGGAAGTCCTCCTTGTAGCGGTCCGGGATCGCGTCCAGTTCCTTGGACTTGGTGGCGTCACCGGTGGAACCGTCGACGCCCTCGACGTAGTTGAAGCACCAGCTCCACTGGAAGCCGACGACGTTGATGGTGACGTCGGGCTTGTCCTTGAGCTCGAGGAGCTTCGACTCGTCCCGGGCCGTGAAGTAGAAGAGCACCGAGACGATGATCAGCGGGACCACCGTGTACAGCGCCTCGATCGGCATGTTGTACCGGGTCTGCGGAGGGACCTCGACCTTGGTGCGGCTGCGCCGGTGGAAGAAGGAACTCCACAGAATCAGGCCGATCACCAGCGCGCCGACGGCGAGCGCGGCAGCCCAGGATCCCTGCCACAGGGAGAGGATCCGCGGAGCCTCTTCCGTGGTCGGGGTGGGCATACCAAGGCGGGGGAAGTCCTCGTATGTGCAACCTGTGGCGGTCGCCAGGACCAGGCCCGCGGTCAGTGCCTGCAGCAGCTTCCGCCGCATCGGGCGCCGCGGCGAGCGGTCGGAGCCGTTGGGACTCACGTAGCGCCTTCCCGAGAGTCTCGCCCGCGCGGATTGGCTGCGGCCTGCCTTCTCGCTGGTCGGTCGCCGCCCTGCGTCGGGCAGGGGTTTGGATGTTTATGCGGACCAAACCCTAGCCGACGCGATTTCGGGTCGCGCGAGGAGGGGTGCCTAGTAACTCGGGTGGTTCGCTTGTTTGGCGGGTGCGGGTTGAATACGGCTTGTCGCGCAGTTCCCCGCGCCCCTTGCGTCCGCTGCCCTGGCGGAGGTTTTAGCGTTGAGGTGTGTCCTACTTCGACGCGGCCTCCGCCGCCCCTCTTCATCCCGTCGCCCGTCAGGCCTTGTTGGCCTCCCTGGACGAGGGGTGGGCCGACCCCGCTCGGCTGTACCGAGAAGGGCGGCGGGCCCGCATGCTGCTGGACGCGGCCCGCGAGGCTACGGCCGACGCGGTGGGCTGTCGACCGGACGAACTGGTCTTCACCTCGTCCGGAACCCGGGCCGTACACGCCGGTGTCGCGGGAGCCTTGGCCGGTCGTAGACGCGTCGGACGTCACCTGATCGTGTCAGCCGTTGAACATTCCTCCGTGCTCCATTCGGCCGAGGTGCACGAGCGGGACGGCGGCTCGGTCACCCAGGTCGCCGTCCGCCGAACGGGAGCCGTGGAGCCGGCTGTCTTCGGTGCCGCCCTGCGGGCGGACACCGCGTTGGCCTGTCTGCAGGCGGCCAATCATGAGGTGGGGACCGTGCAGCCGGTGGGTGAGGTGGCCGGGGTGTGCCGGGAGGCGGGGGTGCCGTTGCTGGTGGACGCGGCGCAGTCGTTGGGCTGGGGGCCCGTCGAAGGGGACTGGTCGCTGTTGACGGCGAGTGCGCACAAGTGGGGCGGGCCCTCGGGGGTCGGGCTGCTCGTCGTGCGCAAGGGGGTGCGGTTCGCTCCGCAAGGGCCACTGGACGAGCGGGAGTCCGGGCGGGCGGCCGGGTTCGAGAACCTGCCGGCCATCGTCGCGGCGGCGGCCTCGCTGCGGGCGGTGCGGGCCGAGGCGGCGCAGGAGGCGGTACGGCTGCGGGAGCTGACGGAGCGGATCCGGGCCCGGGTGCCGGAACTGGTGCCGGATGTGGAGGTGGTGGGGGATCCGGAGCGCCGGCTGCCCGGGATCGTCACCTTCTCCTGTCTCTATGTCGACGGAGAGGCCTTGCTGCACGAGCTGGACCGCGCCGGTTTCTCCGTCTCGTCCGGATCGTCCTGTACGAGCAGCACGCTGACGCCCAGCCATGTGCTGAGGGCGATGGGTGTGCTGAGTGAGGGGAATGTGCGGGTGTCGTTGCCGGCGGGGGCGGCGGCGGAGGACGTGGAGCGGTTCCTCGACGTGCTGCCGGGGGCGGTGACCGGGGTGCGGGAGAAGCTGGGGGCGCCGGTCGCCGAGACCGTCGTACGCGACGACGTCCTGGTCGTGGACTCGCTCGGCAAGCGCTGCCCGATCCCGGTCATCGAGCTGGCGAAGGTCATCGGCGAGGTGCCGGTGGGCGGCCTGGTCCGGGTGCTCTCGGACGACGAGGCGGCCCGCCTGGACATCCCGGCGTGGTGCGAGATGCGGGGCCAGGAGTACGTGGGAGAGGAGCCGGCGGAGGTGGGTACGGCGTACCTGGTCCGCCGGCTCGACTAGTCAGGCCAGGTGCTTGCGGACCTCTTCGGCCGCGGTGTCGCCGTAGGCCTTGGTGAACCGCTCCATGAAGTGGCCGCGGCGCAGCTGGTACTCCTGCGTGCCCACCGTCTCGATGACGAGCGTCGCCAGCATGCAGCCGACCTGGGCCGCGCGCTCCAGGGAGACGCCCCAGGCCAGGCCCGAAAGGAACCCGGCGCGGAAGGCGTCGCCGACGCCCGTCGGGTCGGCCTTGCGCTCCTCGTCGGGGCAGCCGACCTCGATCGGGTCCTCGCCGGCCCGCTCGATGCGGACACCGCGGGAGCCCAGCGTCGTGACGCGGCAGCCGACCTTGGCGAGGATCTCGGCGTCGGACCAGCCGGTCTTCGTCTCGATGAGGCCCTTCTCGTACTCGTTGGAGAAGAGGTACGTCGCCCCGTCCAGCAGTATCCGGATCTCGTCGCCGTTCATCCGGGCGATCTGCTGGGAGAAGTCCGCGGCGAAGGGGATGCCGCGGGACCGGCACTCCTCGGTGTGGCGGAGCATGCCCTCGGGGTCGTCGGCGCCGATGAGGACCAGGTCGAGGCCGCCGACGCGGTCCGCGACGGTCTTCAGCTCGATGAGCCGGGCCTCGCTCATCGCGCCGGTGTAGAAGGAGCCGATCTGGTTGTGGTCGGAGTCGGTGGTGCACACGAAACGCGCGGTGTGCAGGGTCTCGGAGATGCGCACCGACTCGGTGTCGACGCCGTGCCGGTCGAGCCAGGCCCGGTACTCGTCGAAGTCGAAGCCCGCGGCGCCGACGAGGAGCGGCCGGGTGCCCAGCTGACCCATGCCGAAGGCGATGTTCGCGCCGACGCCGCCCCGGCGGACGTCCAGGTTGTCGACCAGGAAGGACAGCGAGACCGTGTGCAGCTGGTCCGCGACGAACTGGTCGGCGAAGCGGCCGGGGAAGGTCATGAGGTGGTCGGTGGCGATGGAGCCGGTGACTGCGATGCGCACGGCTGGGATTCTCCTGCGGATGCGGAGGCGGATTGACAGTTAACGCTACCGGGTCCGTTGGTGACTCAGAAGCGTCCAAAACTACCCGATAGTAGATCTTTCTTCGCAGGCCATGGCGTGCCTACGGTTCCGCTATGACGAAACTCAAGGCTCCGGCGCCCGTTCCGGTCGACGTCGACGGCGATCTGGCGGCGCTGCGCGGCGACTGCGCCCGGATGGCTCCCCACTGGGCGGCTCCCGACCGGGTCGCCCCACTCCCGGTCTCCCCCTCGCTGATCCACGGCGTGAAGGTGCCGAGCGAGTCCGCACGGCTGCTGGACGCCATGTCGGACTACGGCGACTGAATCGGCGCGTTCGCGGGAACCGTGCGCTCGTGTGCCGCGTCCCATCGCTGTCCCCCGGAAAGGGGATGCGGGATACGACCCTAGGAGCGATGCGGTGAACACCGAGCGACCCGGCAACGACGACGCGGCCGAGCCCGGCGCCGTCGACCCCACCGGCACCCCACGGGACGCCGAGTCCGGTTCCGGCCGGCGCCGCTCCCCCGTGATCATCGCCTCCGTCGCCGCCGCGGTGCTCCTCGCGGGCGGTGGCGGGGCCTACCTCGCCGCCAGTGCCTCCGACGACTCCGACGGCGGTACGTCCTCGGGGGCGCCCGGCGACGACACGCCCCCGCCGCTCGCGCTGGACGGGTACACCGAGGGTTCGACGGGCTCCACCGGAGGCATCGCGCCCGGTGAGCCGAATCCGTACGGCGCCACGTTCCAGGCGGACGGGACGCTTCCGGACGGGCCCGGTTCGGCTGCCGTGTACCGGACCCGGGGTGAGGTCGGCGCGGACGAGGTGTCCCGGCTCGCCACGGCTCTCGGGGTCCCGGGGAAGCCCGTGCTCCAGGGGCAGGCCTGGCGGATCGGCGCCAAGGACGGGTCGGGGCCCTCTCTCCAGGTGAACCAGCGGGCGCCGGGCACCTGGACCTTCCAGCGGTACGCGGGCGGCACGGACAACTGCGAGAGCACCACGGTCTGCACCGAGAAGCCCGGCGGCCAGTCCAGCGACCAGAGCGTCGGGCCGGTGAGCCCGGAGGCCGCGAAGAAGGCCGCCGCCCCGGTGCTGAAGGCGGTCGGCCAGGACGACGCGAAGCTCGACACGAGCCAGGTGATGGGCGGCGACCGGGTGGTGAACGCCGATCCGGTGGTCGGCGGTCTTCCCACCTACGGCTGGACCACCGGGGTGACGGTGAGCGCACGGGGCGAGGTCGTCGTCGGCAGCGGCCAGTTGAAGGCGCCGGTGAAGAGCGACACCTATCCGGTGCTGAGCGCCGAGAGGACGCTCGCGCTGATGAACGCGGCGCCGGCGGAGGACCCGCGGGCCGGGATCGGCGGCTGCGCCAGCCCCGTACCACTGGACGGGACGGAGCCGTGCTCGGAGCCGGAGAAGCCGGCGAAGTCGGCCGAGCAGGACACGATCAAGGTCGAGAAGGCCGTGTTCGGGCTGGCCGCGCACTACGTGGACGCACGGCAGGCGCTGGTGCCGTCCTGGCTGTTCCAGGTGCGGGCGCCGGGCGCGCAGGACAGCTTCACGGTGACGCATCCGGCGATCGACCCGAAGTTCCTGACGTCGACGGCGCCGTCGGACCCCGCGACCGGGCAGCCCAGCCCGCGGCCGACCGGGCCGAGCGACGAGGTCCCCACGCGGGATGTGACCGTCGAGGGCTACACCACCGAGGGCGAGGAGCTGACCGTCGCCTTCACCGGCGGTGTCTGCGCCGACTACGACGCCGCGGTGAGCGAGACCGAGGACGCGGTGACGGTCACGGTGACCGAACGGCCCTGGCCCGACAAGGTCTGCATCATGATCGCCAAGGGCTACCACCGCACGGTCCAGCTGGACGAGCCGCTCGGTGACCGCGAGGTCGTGGGCTCGGACGGCAAGGCGGTGCCGCTGGAGAAGGAAGGCGCACGGCTGCCGGAGACGTCCGGGGCCCGGTAGGGACCCGCGGACACGCGAAGGCGGCGGCCCCGTCGGAGGGGGTCGCCGCCTTCGTCGTACTTATCGAGCCTTCGCCTTGGCCGCGGACGGCTCAGCTGAAGGAGTCGCCGCAGGCGCAGGAGCCCGTGGCGTTCGGGTTGTCGATCGTGAAGCCCTGCTTCTCGATCGTGTCGACGAAGTCGATGGTGGCGCCGCCCAGGTAAGGGGCGCTCATACGGTCGGTGACCACCTTGACGCCGTCGAAGTCCTTCTCCACGTCGCCGTCGAGGGAGCGCTCGTCGAAGAAGAGCTGGTAGCGCAGGCCGGAGCAGCCGCCGGGCTGGACGGCGACGCGCAGGGCGAGGTCTTCACGGCCTTCCTGGTCGAGCAGGGCCTTGACCTTGGACGCGGCGGCGTCGGTCAGGACGATGCCGTCGGTGACGGTGCTGGTCTCGTCCGATACGGACATCTACATCTCTCCCGGGTTGTACGGAGACTGCTTGCCGACGGTTGCAACCGGCGGGGCCGCGGATTCATTCCGGGCCGGGCGCGTGTCTTACCGGTTCGTGCGGTTCCTTCTTCATGCTCGCACACGCGCCGGTGAGCGGAAAACGGCCCTTTCGGGAATGAAACGAGGCCCACAGGGATTCACGTCACATAGACGCTATGCCCATCGTCAAACTGACGTGAACCGGTTATGATAGATAGCGTCATTTCGACGAAAAGCCAGTTGGTGACCCCGCCGACCCGGTGAATCCGGGCCGGCGAGCCGCAGAACAGAAAGGGTGCGTGTCGTGACCACCGCCCAGACCCAGGAGCTCGACGTAACGCCGACGCCCCTCGCCCTGCTCCTCCTCGGCCGTGAGGCCGACCCGAGGAGCGAGCGTGGTGTGGAGTGCCCCGGTGACCTGCCCTCGCCGTCCGACCCGGACCTGGTCGAGCGCGCCCGCGCGGCCAAGGAGAAGCTCGGCGACAAGGTCTTCGTGCTCGGCCATCACTACCAGCGCGACGAGGTCATCCAGTTCGCGGACGTCACCGGCGACTCCTTCAAGCTGGCCCGGGACGCGGCCGCGCGGCCCGAGGCCGAGTACATCGTGTTCTGCGGTGTGCACTTCATGGCGGAGTCCGCGGACATCCTGACCTCCGACGACCAGAAGGTCGTGCTGCCCGACCTCGCGGCCGGCTGCTCCATGGCCGACATGGCCACGGCCGAGCAGGTCGCCGAGTGCTGGGACGTGCTGACCGAGGCCGGGATAGCCGAGCAGGTCGTGCCCGTGTCGTACATGAACTCGTCGGCGGACATCAAGGCGTTCACCGGCAAGCACGGCGGCCTGATCTGTACGTCGTCCAACGCCAAGCGGGCCCTGGACTGGGCCTTCGAACAGGGCGAGCCCAATTCAACAAAGGTCCTGTTCCTGCCCGACCAGCACCTCGGCCGCAACACGGCGGTGCGGGACATGGGCATGTCGCTGGACGACTGCGTGGTCTACAACCCGCACAAGCCGAACGGCGGCCTCACCGCCGAGGAGCTGCGCGCCGCGAAGATGATCCTGTGGCGCGGGCACTGCTCGGTGCACGGCCGCTTCTCGCTGGACTCGGTCAACGACGTCCGCGAGCGCATCCCGGGCGTGAACGTCCTGGTCCACCCCGAGTGCAAGCACGAGGTCGTGGCCGCCGCGGACTACGTCGGGTCGACCGAGTACATCATCAAGGCGCTGGAGGCCGCCCCGGCCGGCTCCAAGTGGGCCATCGGCACGGAGCTGAACCTGGTCCGCCGCCTCGCGAACCGTTTCGCGCCGGAGGGCAAGGAGATCGTCTTCCTCGACAAGACGGTCTGCTTCTGCTCGACCATGAACCGCATCGACCTGCCCCACCTGGTCTGGGCTCTGGAGTCCCTGGCCGAGGGCAACCTCGTCAACCGCATCGAGGTCGACAAGGAGACCGAGGCGTTCGCGAAGCTGGCACTGGAGCGGATGCTGGCGCTGCCGTAGCCCGCGAGGGGCACACGCTCACCCCGGTACGGGTTTCCGGTCGGGGTGAGCGGGGTCGAGGGTGAAGACGTCACCCTCGGGTGTGGTGACGACGAGGGCGCCCCGGTGGAGCAGCACCTTGGGCAGCTCCCAGGTCTGGTCCGTCACCTGCTGGGCGCGCGGCAGGCTCTCCCACAACGGCGTGCCCTTCCTGGCGTCGAGGGCGGCGACCCGGCCGCTGGCGCTGGACAGATAGACCACACGGGTGCGCGGGTCGTGGGTGACGCCACTCGGCTGCTCCAGGCTCGTCCGGGTCTGCCACAGGCGCTCGCCCGTCCGGGGCGATACGGCGGTCACCTGGCCGCCGGACGTGGCGAACCACAGCTTGCCGTCCGCCAGCGTCACCTCGCCCGCGAACTCCTCCGCCAGCTCGGTCGTGGTCTCGGCACCGGTCTCCGGATGCACCAGCCGGATCCGTGAGTACGGCATGTCCCCGTCGACGACCAACAGGGTGTTCCCCTCCTGGTCCTCGGTGGGGTCCAGGAAGAGCAGCCGTCCGTCGAACATCCCGACGAGGTGTCCGCGATCGGGCACCGACAGACGCCACTCCGAGCCGTCGGCCCGGTCGAGCCGCAGGAGCAGGATGTCCTTGGTGACCGCATCGCCCGAGCCGCACGACAGATAGATCTCGTCGCCGATGCTCTCGAGCCCGCAGTACCGGCCCGTCGGCAGGGCTGCCGTCCAGCGCTCGGCGCCGGTTCGCGGCAAGCGGGCGGTCACCGAACGGCCGCTGTCGTCCGGGACGATCACCAGGTCACCGGAGAGATACGGGCCGTCGACCTGACGGTCGTTCACCGTGCGATACCAAAGCCGCTCACCGGTACCGGTGTCGAGGGCTGCGACCGAGGTCACGGGATCGCCTTGGTCCTCGGGCTGGTACTCCTGCTGAACCACCAACGCGTCGTCCGCGACCCCGAGGACCGCATAGGTGTAGGTCCCCTTGCCCGCCGTGTCCGACGGCACCACTTCGGCGCGCCAGTCGGTCCGTCCGGTGAGCCCGTCGAGGCGCACGGGCAGCACGCCGTCGCCCGCGCAGTAGACGGCGCCCTCGTGGAGCCGACAGTCCGGGCCGCCGCTCTGGAAAGTGGTGGGGGAAACTGACCCGCCCTTCTTCACCCCGGTCGCCGCGGTGGCGTTCACCGTCGTCTGCCAGGGCTTCCAGCCGGCCGGCAGCGCGGTCCAGCGGGAGGATTTGGCGGAGCCCGCGGCTCGGGTGCCGTCGTCCCCGCCTTCGGGGCCGATCAGCAGGTACGCCGTGAGGGCGAGGGCGCCCGCCGCTCCGGTCATGGCCCAGAGCCTGCGGCCGCGGCCGCGCCGGCCCCGGGGGCCGTCGGCGGCCGTCTCGGTGCGGACCCGCACCATCGCGACCTCGTCCGAGCGCAGGGTCACCGTCGCCGAGTCGTCCGCGGACGCCTCCGGCAGCACCCGCGCGAACTCCCCGGCCAGGTCGTCCAGTCCGGGCCGGTCCGCCGCCTCTTTCGCCAGGCAACGCTCCAGGATCGCCCGCAGCGGCGGTCGTACGCCGTCCAGAACGGGTGCGTCGTGGACCACTCGGTACGCCGTGAGGTAGGGGCTGTCCGCGTCGAAGGGGCCCCGGCCCGTGACCGTGTAGACGAGAAGGGCGCCGAGCGAGAAGACGTCCGAGGAGAAGTTGACCGACCGGGCGTCCGTCAGCTGTTCCGGGGACATGAAGGGCGGGGTGCCGATCATCTGGCCGGTCTCGGTGAGGGTGTTGTTCTCCGCCGCGCGGGAGATGCCGAAGTCGATGACCCGGGGGCCGTCGTCGGCCAGCAGGACGTTGGCGGGTTTGAGGTCGCGGTGGACGACTCCCGCCCGGTGGATGTCCCGCAGCGCCTCCACCAACCCCAGCGCGAGGCGCCGCAGTTCCGGTTCCCGCAGCGGGCCCACGTCACGAATGCGCGCGGCCAGCGAGCGGCCCGGCACGTACTGGGTCGCCATCCACGGCCGTACCGCCTCCGGATCGGCGTCCACGACCGGCGCGGTGAAGGCGCCGCTCACCTTGCGGACGGCCTCGATCTCCTGGCGGAAGCGGGCCCGGAAGACCGGGTCCTCGGCGTACTGGGCGTGCACGATCTTGACCGCGACCTCGCGGCCCGAGCGCGATCTGGCCCGGTAGACGATGCCCATGCCGCCGGCGCCCAGTCGGTCCACCAGCCTGTATCCGCCGACCGACTTCGGATCGTCCTTGTGCAGCGGCACGCCCCGATCCCTCTCCCCCGAGTGGCTGTTGGGAGGAAAGGATACGGCCGGGTCCGGTGGCGGCAGCCACCGGACCCGGCCGCTCCGGTCACACTCCGGCGGGCTCCGGCTGGGCCGGGACCTCTGCCTTCCGCTCTCGCTTCGCCGCGCGCTTCTTCGCTCGGCGCTCCTTGCGGAGTTCCAGCATCGCGTAGAGCGTCGGGACGAGGAGGAGGGTGAGGAGGGTCGAGGTGATCAGGCCGCCGATCACGACCACCGCGAGCGGCTGGGCGATGAAGCCGCCCTCGCCGGTGACGCCCAGCGCCATCGGCAGCAGCGCGAAGATCGTCGCCAGGGCCGTCATGAGGATCGGGCGCAGCCGGTGGCGGCCGCCCTCCACGACGGCCTCGACGACGCCGTAACCCTGCTTTCGGTACTGGTTGATCAGGTCGATCAGCACGATCGCGTTCGTCACCACGATGCCGATCAGCATCAGCATGCCGATCATCGCGGGGACGCCCATCGGGGTGCCGGTGACGATCAGCAGGCCGATCGCGCCGGTGGCCGCGAAGGGGATCGAGACCAGCAGGATCAGCGGCTGGGCGAGCGAGCGGAAGGTCGCGACCAGCAGCATGAAGACGATCGCGATGGCCGCCAGCATCGCCAGGCCCAGGTTGGCGAACGCCTCGTCCTGGTCCTCGGAGACGCCGCCGATCTCGGCCGTGGCGCCCGCGGGCAGGTCCAGGCCGTTGATCTTCGACTGGAGGTCCGCGCTCACCGCGCCGGTGTTCTCACCGGTCGGCTTCGCCGTGATGGTCGCGGCGCGCTGGCCGTCGATGCGGGTCATCGACACCGGGCCGTCGACCAGCTTCACGTCGGCGATGTCGCCCAGCTTCACCGGGCCGAGGCGCAGGGCCTGGAGCTGCTTCAGCGTCGTGGCCGGCTTGGCCGACTTGATGACGATGTCCCGCTCGGTGTCGTCCAGGGTGGCCTGGGCGGCCGTGGTGCCGCGGACCGCCTGGGCGACCGCCATGCCCAGGGTCTGGTCGTCGAACCCGGCGGCGGCCGCCTTGTCATTGGCCTTCACCGAGATGCGCGGGACGCTCTGGGACAGGTCGCTGGTGACGTCGGTGACGTCGTCCAGGCCGGCCACGGCCTTGCGGACCTCCTCCGCGGCCTCGCGCAGGACGGTCCCGTCGGCCGCCTTGACGACCACGCTGAGGTCCTGGCTGCCGAAGCCGTCACCGGCGGCGACGGTGGTCGTGCCGATGCCGTCGAGCTTCTTCAGGCCGGCCTCGATGCGGTCGGTGACGTCGGCGGAGGAAGCGGAGTCCTCCAGCATCACCGAGTAGGACGCCTGGTTGGTGTCCGTACCGCCGCCGAAGGCCGCCATGAAGCCGGACGAGCCGATGGTGACCTGGTAGTCCTTGACGCCCTCGGTGTCGCCGAGCAGCCGCTCGACCTTCTTCGCCTGCGCGTCGGTCGCCGCCAGGCTGGTGCCGGGCTTCAACTCCTGCTTGACGGTGAGGACTTCCTGCTCGCCCTGGTCGAAGAAGTTCGTCTTCAGCAGCGGCGCCATGCCGAAGGTGCCGATGAGCACCACCACGGCGATGGCCACGCTGGTCAGCCGGCGGCGCGTCGCGAACCGCAGGACCGGGACGTACAGGCGCTGCAGACGGCTCTTCGCCTCCTTCTCCTCGGCCGCGCGGCGGGCTTCGTCGGCGTCCTCGGGGGTGCCCTTCGGGGCGCGCAGGAACCAGTACGACAGCACCGGTACGACCGTCAGCGAGACGAGGAGGGAGGCCAGCAGGGCCGCCGTCACGGTCAGGCTGAACGAGCCGAACAGCTCACCCACCATGCCGCCGACCAGGCCGATCGGCAGGAAGACGGCGACCGTGGTGAGCGTCGAGGACGTCACCGCGCCCGCGACCTCGCGGACCGCCTTGAGGATGGCCTCCTCGCGCTCCTCGCCGTAGCCCAGGTGCCGCTTGATGTTCTCCAGGACCACGATCGAGTCGTCCACGACCCGGCCGATGGCGATGGTCAGGGCGCCGAGCGTGAGCATGTTGAGGGACAGGTCCCGCGTCCACAGCACGATCAGCGCGAGCACGACCGAGAGCGGGATGGACACCGCCGTCACCAGCGTCGAGCGCACCGACGCGAGGAAGACCAGGATGACGAGGACGGCGAAGAGCAGACCGAGGGCGCCCTCGGTGGTCAGGCCGTCGATGGCCTTGGCGACCGCCGGGCCCTGGTCGCTGACGACCGTGACGGTCGCGCCGGCGCCGAGGTCCGCGCGCATCTGCGCGAGCTTGTCGTCCACCGCGTCCGAGATGGCGACCGCGCTGCCGTCGCGGTCCATGGTGACCATGACCGCGAGGCTCGGCTCGCCGTTGGTGCGGGTCAGGGAGTCGGCCGGGGCCTGCTCCTGCTCGACCTCGGCGACGTCGGCGAGGCGGACCGGCTTGCCCTCGCCCTTGATCCGCAGGTTCTCGATCTGCTCCAGCGAGGTGAAGCCGCCGCCGACCTGGACGGTCCGGTTGGCGCCGTCCTCGTCGAAGGAGCCGGCCGGCACGGTGGCGCCGCCCGCCTGGAGGGCCTGGGTGAGGGACTGGAGGGTCAGCCCGGCCTTCGCGAGCTTCGCGTCGTCCGGGGTGACGCCGACCTGGAGGTCGCGCACACCGTCGACGGTGACCTGACCGACGCCGTCGATGTCCTTCAGGTCCGGTACGACCGTCCGGTCGAGCCGGTCGGCCAGGGCCTGCTGGTCCTGGTCGGCGGTGACGGCGAGCACGACGGTCGGCATGTCGTCCGTGGAACCGGCGACGACCTGCGGGTCGACGTCGTCCGGGAGCTGGACCCGGGCCCGGTTGACGGCCTGCTGCACATCGGCGACGAGCTGCTGGGTGTCGTTGCCGTACTCGAAGGACGCCATGATCAGGGCGTTGCCCTCGCTGGCGGTCGAGGTGACGCCGGTGATGCCGTCGACACCTTCGAGGCTGTCCTCGATGGGCTCGACGACCTGGTTCTCCACCACGTCCGGGGACGCGCCCTGGTAGGGGGCGAGGACGGACACCATGGGCAGTTCGATGGACGGCAGCAGTTGCTGCTTGAGCTGGGGTATCGCGATCGCCCCGAAGGCGAGCGCGATGATCGAAACAAGCCCGATCAGGGCTCTTTGCGCGAGGCTGAACCTGGACAGCCAGGACATGGGATCAGGGTCTCTCTTCTGTCGAGCAGAGCGGCTCCTACACCCTGAGCCATCCGGAACCCCTCATTCGTAGCCCCGAGGTCCCGTTCCTTATACGGCGCATACTCCGGGCGCAGTACGCCGGGCCGACGTCAGTCCACCCTTGGGCGTACCAGCCCGGACTCGTAGGCGATCACCACGAGCTGGGCCCGGTCCCGGGCGCCCAGCTTCGCCATGGCCCGGTTGACGTGGGTCTTCACCGTCAGCGGGCTGACCACGAGCCGCTCGGCGATCTCGTCGTTGGAGTGGCCCCCGGCGACCTGCACCAGCACCTCGCGCTCCCGGACGGTGAGCGCGTCGAGCCGTTCGGCGCGGGACGGGTCACGGTCCTCGTCGCCCCCGTCGCCCTGCGCGAGGAAGCGGGCGATCAGGCCCTTGGTGGCGGCCGGGGAGAGCAGGGCCTCGCCGCCGGCGGCGACGCGGATGGCGTTGAGCAGTTCGTCGGGCTCGGACCCCTTGCCGAGGAAGCCGGAGGCGCCGGCCCGCAGCGACTGCACGACGTAGTCGTCGACCTCGAAGGTGGTCAGTATGACCACCCGGACGTGGGCGAGGGAGGGGTCCGCGCTGATCAGGCGGGTGGCGGCGAGGCCGTCGGTGCCGGGCATCCGGATGTCCATCAGGACGACGTCGGCGCGCTGTTCCCTGGCCAGCGCCACGGCCTCGGCACCGTCGGACGCCTCGCCGACGACCTCCATGTCGGGCTCGGAGTCCACCAGGACGCGGAAGGCGCTGCGCAGCAGGGCCTGGTCGTCGGCGAGCAGGACACGGATGGTCATGCGGTCTCCCCCGGCTCTCCCGTGGTGGCGGTACGGGTCTCGACGGTCACACCGGCGCGCCTGGCTCGCCTGTCGTGGCCGTACGGGTCTTGACAGGCAGGATCGCATGGACGCGGAAGCCGCCGCCGTAGCGGGGACCGGTGGTCAGGGTGCCGCGCAGGGCCGTGACGCGCTCGCGCATCCCGAGCAGTCCGTGGCCGCCGCCCTCGACGGGGGCGTCTGGGTCGTGGACGCCGTCGTCGAGGACCGTGATCTCCACATGGGGTCCCACGCGGACGACGCTGACCTCGGCCTTGGCCTCGTTGCCCGCGTGCTTCTGGACGTTGGTGAGGGCTTCCTGGATGACCCGGTAGGCGGCGAGGTCGACCGCGGCGGGGAGGGTGGTGCCCTGGTCGGCGCGGGCGACCTCGACCTGGAGTCCGGCGCTGCGGAAGGTGCCGACGAGTTCGTCGAGCCGGTCCAGGCCGGGCGCGGGTTCGGTGGGAGCCTCGGGGTCGCCGGACTGTCGCAGCAGACCGACGGTGGCGCGGAGTTCGTTGAGCGCGGAGCGGCTGGCCTCGCGGACGTGGGCGAGCGCCTCCTTGGCCTGGTCGGGGCGCTTGTCCATGACGTGCGCGGCGACTCCGGCCTGCACGTTGACCAGGGCGATGTGGTGGGCGACGACGTCGTGCAGGTCGCGGGCGATCCGCAGGCGTTCCTCGGCGACCCGGCGGCGGGCCTCCTCCTCCCGGGTGCGTTCGGCGCGTTCGGCGCGTTCCTGGATGGCGTCGACGAAGGCGCGGCGGCTGCGGATGGCGTCGCCGGCGGTGGCGCCGATGCCGGTCCAGGCGAAGATCGCGAGGTTCTCCTGGGCGTACCAGGGGAGGGGGCCCGCGAGCATGGCGGCGCCGGTGAGGACGGTCATGGTGAGCAGGCCGAGGCGCCAGGTGGTGTGGCGGTCGGTGGTGGAGGCGACGGTGTAGAGCGCGATGACCGCGGACATGGCGACCGGGGCGCGGGGGTCGCCGGTGACGCTCTCTACGACGGCGACGGCACCGGTGACGGCGAGGACTGTTCTGGGGGCGCGGCGGCGGAAGACGAGGGCGATGGCGCCGATCGTGATCAGGAGCAGGCTGGGGACGTCGGGGCTGCGGATGCCCCAGGTGACGCCGTCCTTGCCGTGCGGGTCCACGAACGAGCCGGCCACCATGCAGATCAGGGCGCCGGCCGCGATGGCCGCGTCCAGTGCGAGGGGGTGCGCTTTGAGGTGGGCTCTGGCGCGGTCGAGGGTGTTCACGGCTGATTACGGTAGCCGGGCGTGCCTCCGGCGGAAGCACCGTGTCGAATCCGCGGGCCGGTGAGGGCTGGTCGCGCAGGTCCCCGCGCCCCTGACGCAGATCCCCGCGCCCCTGAAGGGGCGCGACACCGCACCGGAGACATCCTCAACCCGGGATCAGGCCATCGTCGCTCAACAGTTCCCGTACTTCCTCCAGCGTCGCGTCCGGGGACGGGAGGATGAGTTCCGAGGGTTCGAGGGAGTCGTCGGGCAGGGGGTCGCCGAGTTCGCGGACCTTCGTCAGGAGGGCTTGGAGGGTGCGGCGGAAGCCGGGGCCGTCGCCGTTCTCCATTTCGGCCAGCAGCTCGTCGTCCAGCTTGTTGAGTGCGGTGAGGTGGCTGTCGGCCAGCCTCACCTGCCCCTCCCCCATGATCCGTACGATCATGTCGCCCTCCTAGGCGTGGGCCCTACTGCTTGTCGAAGCGCGGGGTGTCCTGCGGCTGCTGCTGGGGCTGGGACTGGCCGTTGCCGCCCTCGATGGCCTGCTGCTGTGCCGAGGTGCCGCCCGCCAGCTCCGCCTTCATGCGCTGCAGTTCCAGCTCTACATCCGTACCACCGGAGAGCCGGTCCAGCTCGGCCTGGATGTCGTCCTTGTGCATGCCGGTGGGGTCGTCGAGGGCACCGGAGGCGAGCAGCTCGTCGATGGCGCCGGCCCGCGCCTGGAGCTGGGCGGTCTTGTCCTCGGCGCGCTGGATGGCCAGGCCGACGTCGCCCATCTCCTCGGAGATGCCGGAGAAGGCCTCGCCGATCCGGGTCTGTGCCTGGGCGGCGGTGTAGGTCGCCTTGATGGTCTCCTTCTTCGTACGGAAGGCGTCCACCTTGGCCTGGAGCCGCTGGGCCGCGAGGGTGAGCTTCTCCTCCTCGCCCTGGAGCGTGGCGTGCTGCGTCTCCAGGTCGGTCACCTGCTGCTGGAGCGCCGCGCGCCGGGACAGCGCCTCGCGGGCCAGGTCCTCACGGCCCAGCGCGAGCGCCTTGCGGCCCTGGTCCTCCAGCTTGGAAGACTGGGACTGGAGCTGGTTGAGCTGCAACTCCAGGCGCTTGCGCGAGGTGGCCACGTCGGCCACGCCGCGGCGCACCTTCTGGAGCAGTTCCAGCTGCTTCTGGTACGAGTAATCGAGGGTTTCGCGCGGGTCCTCGGCCCGGTCAAGGGCCTTGTTCGCCTTCGCGCGGAAGATCATCCCCATACGCTTCATGACACCGCTCATGGGCTTCGCGCGCCCCCTTCTGACGTCCAGCTCCAGCTCTGCGACAGAACCCACAGTACGGGCCCTGCATCCATTGACGCACTGTTCGGGGACGGATGCGCTCATCCCCAAGGACGACTGCGTTCGCTCCAGCTCCGGCGTGAGGAGTAGGTGCTCCCCGGGGTTCCCGGAAACGTGCACGACGTCCCCTCTGTCCCCTACATGACGACTGGTGTTGCCGATTCGTTCCCCACCGGACTGGGGTCCATGCGCGGGGACCCCGTACCCTTGGGTTTTGTGTTCCGTAGCCGTGCCAAGGATGAGAAGGCATCGGTCGCCGACAAGGCGCCCCTGACCGACTCCAATCAGCCCCGCGACCCGCAGGCCCCGAAGGGCAGGCCCACGCCCAAGCGCAGTGAGGCCCAGTCCCAGCGCCGCAGCGTCGCCAATACGCCGACCACGCGCAAGGAGGCGGCCAGGCGTTCGCGCGAGGAGCGCCGGCAGGCGCTGGCCAAGCAGCGCGAGGCGCTGGCGAGCGGCGACGAGCGGTATCTGCCCGCCCGTGACAAGGGGCCGGTGCGCCGCTTCGCCCGCGACTTCGTCGACTCGCGCTTCAACGTCGCGGAGTTCTTCCTCCCGATGGCCGTGGTCATCCTCGTGCTGAGCATGGTCCGGGTGGGCGCCCTGCAGAGCATCGCGCTGCTGCTGTGGCTCGTCGTGATCGTGCTGATCGTGCTGGACTCGATCGTCACCGGCTTCCGTCTCAAGAAGCAGCTGAACGAGCGCTACCCGGACGAGAACAAGCGCGGCGCCGTCGCCTACGCCCTGATGCGCTCCCTCCAGATGCGCCGGCTCCGGCTGCCGAAGCCGCAGGTCAAGCGCGGGGCGCGGCCCTGAGCACGACGCCGTTCTCCGGGGGCGCGGCGGATGCCTGGCTGAGCAAGCTGGGCGGACTGCGGGACGTCGTACGACAGGAGCTGGTGGCCCGGCAGCTCGATGAGCAGATAGCCGGGCGCTACCCGGTCGGGCAGCGACTGAGGATCCTCGACGTCGGCATGGGCCAGGGCACCCAGGCCCTGCGGCTCGCGCGGGCCGGTCATCAGGTGACCGGCCTGGAGCAGGACGCGCGGATGATCGCCGCGGCGCGGCAGTCGCTGGCGGGCGAGCCGGACGGGATCCGCGAGCGGATGTCGATCATCGAGGGCGACGGCCGGGACACCGGCGTGCACTTCCTGCCGGGCAGCTTCGACGTGGTGCTCTGCCACGGCGTCCTCATGTACGTCGAGGAGCCCGACCCGCTGCTGGCGGGCCTCGCCCGGGTGCTCGCCCCCGGCGGACTGCTCTCCCTGCTGGTCCGCAACGCCGACGCGCTGGCGATGCGCCCTGGCCTGTCCGGCGACTGGACCGGAGCCCTGGCCTCCTTCGACACCACCGCCTACCGCAACCGGCTGGGCCTGGACGTCCGGGCGGACCGCCTGGCCACCCTGACGGCGACGCTCGCCGGCATCGGCGCCCCGCTGCACAGCTGGTACGGCGTACGGGTCTTCACGGACACCGCCGCGGACGACGCCGAGATCCCCGCCGACGTGGAGACGCTGCTGGCGACCGAGGAGCGGGCGGGGCGCACGGACCCGTACCGCGGGGTCGCGGCGCTGCTGCATCTGTGCGGCGTGCGGGGCTGACGAGCAGTGCGGAGGGGGCGGCCGCTGTCGCCTCTACGGCTCCACGACCGCCCCTGCGCTCGCTCCTACGCCTCCTCGGCGTGCAGGCTCATCGGCCCGTAGATCTCCGTGGTGTCCTCGAACAGGCGCACCTGGTCCACTCCGCCGGCGAGGAGGTCCTTCCAGACCTCGCCGATCCAGGACTCGGCGTCTCCCTGGGTGGTGAACTCCTCCGGCTCCACGGGGGGTGCCGTCTCCGACCCGTCGGCCTTCTCGAAGCGCCAGATCCATGCTGCCATGCAGGCCTCCTCGGTGAGCTTGGTGTGGTCACCCTATGCGTTGGGACGGACGCGGCGAACAAGATCGGCGCCCCTATAGGGGGTCTCGAGTGAGCATGTCATCGGGGCACCGGCGAAAATCGGGACGTGGAACTGACGCTGCTCGGCACCGGAGCCCCCACCGGCCTCCCCCGCCCCGACTGTCCCTGTGCCGCCTGCGCCACCGCCCTCGGGGCGGAGGTACGGGCGGCGACCGCGCTGCTCCTCGACGGGGCACTGCTGCTGGATCTGACGCCGGGGGCGGCTTTCGCGGCGGCCCGGGCCGGGAAGTCGCTGGCCGGGGTGCGGCAGGTGCTGTTGTCGCACCCGCACGACGGGCCGGCCGTCGAGGTGCCCGCCGGGCTGCCCGCCCCGGCCCGGGTGCCGGACGGCCGGGAGCTCGCGCTGCTGACGGGCCATCGGGTGCGGGCCATGGCCATGGACGCCGGGGGTACGGGGTACGCGGTGACCGGGCCCGGCGGTCAGCGGCTGCTGTATCTGCCGCCCGGGAGCGCGCCGGCGGGGATCGAGGACGCGGACGTGGGAACGTACGACATGGTCGTCGCGGACGTGACCGGGCGGCCGGACGCGCTGGCGCGGCTGCGGGCGGTGGGGGCGATCAGGCCGACGACGGACGTCATCGCCGTACATCTGGACCATGACGTGCCGCCGGGGGGCGAGTTGCGGCGGCGGCTGGCGTCCTTGGGGGCGCGGGCGGTGGCGGACGGGACGACCCTGGTGGTCGGGGCGTACGAGGAGGTGCCGGACGTGCCGCGACGGACCTTGGTGCTGGGCGGGGCCCGGTCCGGGAAGTCGGTGGAGGCGGAGCGGCGGCTCGAAGCCTTCCCCGACGTCTTGTATGTCGCGACCGGGGGGCTGCGGGGCGGGGACACCGAGTGGGCGGCCCGGGTGGCGGCGCACCGGGAGCGGCGGCCGGGGTCGTGGCGTACGACGGAGACGTGCGACCTGGTGCCGTTGCTGGCGGAGGACGGGACGCCGCTGCTGATCGACTGCCTGTCGCTGTGGCTGACGGACGCGATGGACTCGGCCGGGGCGTGGGACGACGCGGTGTGGGCGGACGGGGGCGAGCGGGCGCTGCGGGAACGGGTGCGGGAGCTGACGGAGGCGGTGCGCTCCACTCGCCGTACCGTGGTGGCGGTGTCCAACGAGGTCGGCTCCGGAATCGTGCCGGCCACGGCCTCGGGTCGGCGCTACCGGGACGAACTGGGGCGGCTGAACGCGGCGTTCGCGAACGAGTGCGAGCACGTGCTGCTGGTGGTGGCGGGGCAGGCGGTCACTCTGCGCGGGTGACGAGGCGGGCGACGAGGCGATGGCCGCCGGTGCCGACGGGGATCCGGCGGGCGGTCACGATCTCGCAGTGCAGGGCGTCCAGTTCCGCGCGGACGTTGTCCGGGGGGATGAGGTGGCGGGGGCGGGTGCGCGGGTGGGTCCAGCGGCCCAGGAGCTGTGCGAGCGGGGTGTGGGGGTCGGGGAGTTCCAGCAGGAGGTGGCCTCCGGGGCGCAGTGCCGCCACCGCCGCGCGCAGGAGTGCGCGGGGGTCCTTGGCCTGTGGCAGGTGGCGCAGGACGCTGACGACGTCGTAGCGGCCGCGCAGATGGGCCATGAGGTGAGGGTTGGTCAGGTCGCCCGCGTAGCCCTCCTCCACGCGGTCCGCCGCCCGGGCCCGTTCCACCCTGCCGGTGGGGTCCACGCCGTCGAAGGACGTGTACGGGAAGACCTCCTTCGCCACCGCCGGGAACTCCGCGTCGCCCGTGCCGACGTCCAGCCAGCTCTCCGGTTCGCCATACGGCAGCATCGCGCGGGCGGTCGCGAGCAGCCGCCGGCGGCCGTACGCGCGCTCGCACCGGTGGCGCGTGGGGCCGGGGTTCTGGAAGGCGTGGGCGCAGTCGTGGCATGCGTCGAGCGTGTAGCCCTCGGCGCTGAGCCGGGTGCGCAGGCGGTGTGAGCCGCACCAGGGGCAGTCGTCGCGGCGCGGTGCGAGGAAACCGTCCGTCGCGGGGGCGAGTTCGGTGGGTGCGGACATGGGCGACTCCGGGCGCGAGGGGCGTACGACAATCCGCTGCAAAACGGAACGTATGGGATCGCGATCTTGGGTGCAACGACGTCGCGCCGGAGCGGGGGTGACGTGGCGGGGCGAGTGGTGGCCATGTGGCGATGTTCCGTTCGACCGGTGCCGGTACTGTTCGGCGAATGAGCTCGCTTAATCTCGACGACTTCACCGATCTGATCGAGCGCCCCGACGGTGGGGTGCGCCGCGACGCGGAGGCGCGCCGGGAGCGTCAGATCGTGCCGCCCGGGTCGCTGGGCCGCCTCGACGACCTGGGTGAGTGGCTGGCCGCGGCGCAGGGCGCCGTACCGGTGCGGCCGGTGGAACGGCCGCGGGTGGTGCTGTTCGCCGGTGACCATGGGATCGCCGAACTGGGCGTCTCGGCGCGGCCCGCGGGCAGCGCGGGGCAGTTGGTGCGGGACGTCCTGGAGGGCGGCCGGCCGGTGTCCGTGCTCGCGCGGCGCCTCGGCGTTCCGGTGCGGATCGTCGACATGGGCCTGGACTGCGACCCCGAGACCCTGCCCGAGGACGTCGTACGGCACCGGGTGCGGCGCGGCAGCGGGCGGATCGACATCGAGGACGCGCTGACGCTCGAGGAGGCGGAGGCCGCGTTCCGCGCCGGGGTCGCGGTGGCCGACGAGGAGGCGGACTCCGGTACGGATCTGGTCGTGCTCGGCGATGTGAGCGTCGGCGGCACCACCGCGGCGGGCGTGCTGGTGGCCGCGCTGTGCGGGACGGACGCGTCCGTGGTGACCGGGCGGGGCGGGCTCGCCATCGACGACCTGGCCTGGATGCGCAAGTGCGCGGCGATCCGGGACGCCCTGCGGCGGGCCCGGCCCGTGCTCGGGGACCAGTTGCGGCTGCTGGCGACCGTCGGCGGCGCCGACCTCGCGGCGATCACCGGGTTCCTGCTGCAGAGCGCGGTGCGGAAGATGCCGGTGATCCTCGACGGCGTGGTCGTGGCCGCGTGCGCGCTGGTGGGCCAGCGGGTCGCGTTCCGGGCGCCGGACTGGTGGCTGGCGGCGCACGACAGCGGGGAGCCGGGCCAGGCGAAGGCGCTGGACCGGATGGCTCTGGAGCCCGTCCTCACCCAGGGCGTGACCGTCGGGGAAGGCGCCGGAGCCCTGCTGGCGCTCCCGCTGGTCCAGGCCGCGGCGGCACTGGCGGCGGAGCTGCCGGAGAAGCCGGAGCCCGAGGAGAAGGCGGAGTCGGAGTCGGAGTCGGAGGAGAAGGACGACGAGTCCGGCGAGGCCGCACCCTCACAGTAGTTCTGGAGACCGCCGGTGAAGACGCCGTCGCCGGGGTTCCGGCCCCGCGCGGGGCGCTGAAGGCGCGTCAGGGGCGTTCCGGGTCCGGTTTGCCGCCGATCCAGTCCTGGACGGCGCGGCTGGGCCCCGCCCAGCGCTTGTCGTGGCGGTCGGCGCGCAGCTCGGACTTGGCGCGGGCGCGCGGGCGGCGGCCGTAGAAGCGGCGGAACCAGAAGGAGCCGGGGCGCGCCAGGCGGATCGCGCCGACGAGCGCGATGACCGGGATGATCACGCCGAAGACGGCCATCAGGGGCTTGCCCTTGAACAGGGCGACAAGGGCGATGAGGAAGTTCGTCGCGACCGTCCAGGCGAGGGTGCCGCGGTCCTGGACCTCCTCCTGGCTGAGGTCGTTGACGCCGAAGGGCACGAAGCCCACGAGGACCAGCCCGACGAGTGCGGCGGTGAGGACGACGACCTCGACGCTGCGGCGGCCGGCCTCGGTCCAGTAGACGTCGTCCAAGTGCAGGATCATCGCGAACTCGTCGAGGACGAGACCGGCGCCGATCCCGAAGACCACGGCGCAGGCGCCGGATCCGAAGCCGCGCCCGCCGGTCGCGACCGCGCCGAAGCCGCCGACGATGGTGAGGACCACGCCCGGGACGACGTGGTGGATGTGCACCCCGCCCGCCTCGACGTTGCCGAAGGGGCCTTTGCCCGCGCGGATGAGGCGTGTGACGACCCGGGTGACGACGAACGTGATGATGAACGCGCTCAGCGCGAGCAGCAGGGGCAGCTTGCCCGGTTCGATGATGTTGCGCTCCAGCCAGTGCCCCATGCGCCCCAGTTTGACCGGGGGTTCCGTCGCCCGCCCCCGAGATACGGCCGAAGGGGGGCTCACGTACCCTTCCGGCGTGTTCACCAGCCCTCTCCCGCACGGTCTCCGTTTCGCCTTCGGCACCCTCACCGTCCTTCCGGTCAAGGTGGAGCGATGGGACCGGGAGGCAGCACGGGGCGGGATGCTGAGCGCTCCCGTGGTCGGCCTCGTCGTCGGCGGCTGCGCCGCCGCCCTCGGCCTCGCGCTGCTGTTCCTGGGCGCCGGCCCGCTGCTCGCCGCCGTCGCCACCGCGGCCGTACCCGCCGTGCTCACGCGCGGGCTGCATCTGGACGGTCTCGCCGACACGGCGGACGGGCTCGGGAGCGGCAAGCCCGCCGAGGACGCGCTGCGGATCATGAAGCAGTCGGACATCGGGCCGTTCGGCGTGATCACCCTGCTGTTCGCGCTGCTCGCCCAGGTCGCCGCGCTCGCTCAGGTGTACGACGACTCCTGGGCCCGAGGCGCCCTCGCCGCCCTCGTCTCCGCCGTCGCCGCCCGGCTCGCCCTCACGCTCGCCGCCCGCGCGGGAGTGCCCGCGGCCCGGCCGGAGGGGCTCGGCGCGGCGGTCGCCGGAGTGGTGCCGGTGCGGTGGGCGACGACCGTGGCCGTCGGTGTCGTGCTGGCCGCCGGTGCCGCCGGTGCGCTTCTCGGCGCCGACGACGCCGTACGCACCGCCCTCGCGGTCCTCGTCGCCCTCGGCCTCGCCGAACTCCTCCTGCGCCGCTGTGTCCGCCGCTTCGGCGGGGTCACCGGGGACGTGTTCGGCGGCCTCGCGGAGACGGCGGCGACGACCGCGCTCGTGGTGCTGTCACTGGGCTGACCCGGCCTCCAGCCCGTGCGGCAAGGTCCCCCAGGGGTGATCCCCCGCTCCGGGCACCGCGCAGTGCACCGCGGCCCCGCGCGCCCGGGCCAGGGCCTCCGCGCCGGCGCCGGGAGGGACGCCGTACAGCAGATGGCCCACCCGGACCCCGGGGCCGTACGTCCCTTGCGGCGGGGGCTGTTCGCGGTACGTCGTCCAGGTGCCCTCGAAGGTGATCAGGAGGTCGGCGATCCTGGCGTACGACGGGTGCGGTGGGGTGCCGTGGTTCAGGGCGAGGGTGCCGAAACCGGCGCGCCAGGCCGCGGTCGCGAGGTCCTGGTAGTACGGGAACTCCTCGCGGGCCGCGGCGACTTGGTCCAGGAACACGCCGTCCGCGTCGTACCAGTCCCGGTGCCGTGCGAGGTCGCGGGCGACGTGGGCGTGCGGTCGGCGGCCGTAGGCGGTGTCGACGTAGCCGAGCACCCGGACGTCCGCTTTCCGCAGTCGGGCCGCGACCTCGGCGAACGCCGGGTCGGGTGTCTCGCCGGGGCCGCTGGCCGGGTTCAGGACGACCCCGTGGAGACGGGGTGCGGCCGCGATGATCGCCGCCCATTCGGCGGGGCGGACGGACGGGTGCTCGTAGTAGGGGATCAGCAGGTCGTTCATCGGTGGGCCGTCACTCTTCCCAGCAGGGCGCAGACCAGCGCGGCTTGGGCGACCGCCGCGGTGCCGTGGACGATCAGGCCGGTCCCGTGCGGGCTGCCCGTGTGGGTCACCAGGGCGAGCGTCTGGGCCACGGCCGCCGCGCAGCAGATCGCGGCCGCGCCGAGCACCGCGCCGAAGGACTGGAGCAGCAGGCCGGTCCACAGCACGACGCCGAGCAGGAGGAGGGCGGCGAGGTGGGCGACGGTGGGGGTGGGGGTGTGCGGCCACAGGGCGGCGGTGGTGAGGGTGAGCGCGGCGAGGATGGTCAGGTAGGCGGTGAGGCAGGCGGCGACTGTGCGGACGGTGGTGCGGCGGAAGGTCGTGGTGGTGCGGCTGTCGCGGAGGGCGGTGGCGGTGCGGCCGCGGAAGCGGTGCAGCAGCCATTCGGCGGGGCCCATGCTGAGGGTGAGGGCGACTGCGGAGGGGGCGGATTCGAGGGCTGCGTGTACTACGAGGACACCGGTGGCCAGGCCGAAGAGGGCGTACGGGAGGGAGCCGGTGAGGGAGCCCGGGGTGGGGGTTGCCGTGGGGGTGGGGGTCGCCGTGGGGGTGGGTTTCGCTCGCCCGCGCTTGCGGAGTGCCGCCCGCGCCCATCCGTGCCGCCCCAGCGGCAGGACTGCCCGCAGGCTTGGCCGGTTGGACGGATCCACCAGGGCCAGTACCACCACCGCCGCCAGTGAGCCCAGCAGGACCGCGAGTCTTGCCGGGTCCGGGACGGGGTGGAGCGGGCTCAGGGTCGCGGCCGCCGTCATCGGCAGGAGTGCGGCCAGCAGGGCTCGTTCTCTGCCCAGTACCAGCAGGACCGTCGCCGCCGCCAAGTAGCAGGACTGGCCTGCCGCGAACGCGACCGCCGTCGCGGGTGCCGTGCCTGCCGCCGCAATGGCCACCAGCGTGCCCAGGAACGCCCCCACCGGGCCGCCCACGAGGAGCGCGCGGCGGGCCGCCGTGCGGTCCCCCATGCCCAGCCAGGTGTACGCCCGGTGCGCCAGGCCCTGGTTCCAGGTCCAGCCGAACAGGGCCGCGGACAGGAGGGGGACCGTTCCTGCCGGGAGGCCGAAGTCGCCCTTCGGGCCCGCGAGGAAGGGCGCGCCCAGGACGTACGCGAGGCCGGGGAGGGCGAAGACCACCCCGCGCAGGAGGCAGGCCGCCAGGCCCACCTGCCAGGGGTCGCCGGCCGGGCCGGGCGGCTCGGGATAGGCGCGGGGCACCCGGTCGTACAGTTCCTCGGCCAGCGCGAAGGAGTTCCTCACGCCGTAGCGCTCGCGTATCTGGTCGTCCGAGAGGCCGTCGGACTCCAGCAGGGCCGCGATCTCGTCGGGGTGGACGGCGGCCGCCGTGAAGTCGGCCAGGCGTTCGGCGAGTTCGTCCACCGGGTCGGGCCGCGCCCAGCTGGGGGTGCGCTGGCGGGGGATCGACGGGAGGGCCTCGGCGCGGGTGCCGGGCGGGATCCAGAGGCCGCCGCTCACCAGTCGGTCCCGTCCGTCGCCACCTTCTCGTACCAGGGGTCCCGCAGTTCCAGGGTCCAGTCGGCGACCGTCTCGACCGTCGGCTCGTACACCTCGGGCAGGCCCGCCAGCTCCTGGTAGATCGTCCGGAAGGCGTCCACGGAACGGCGGAGCGTGAACCGGTCGATCACCCGCTGACGGGACAACTCGCCGAGCTTTAGGCGTCTTTCGTCGTCGGTGAGGAGGGTGAGGGCCGCCGCCGCCATCTTCTCCGGCTCCCGCGGCGGGACCACCAGGCCCGTGTCGCCGACCGCCTCGCGCACTCCCCCGACGTCCGTCGAGACCGTCGTACGGCCGCAGGACATCGCCTCGATGATCGAGAACGGGAAGCCCTCGGAGATGGAGGAGAGCATGACGACATGGCCGGCCGCGTAGGCGCGCCAGACCTCGCTGATCCGGCCCTCGAAGGTCAGGCCGTCGGTCACACCCAGTTCGGCGGCCAGCTTCTCCAGCCTCGTCCGGTACGCCTCCCCGCCCGGCGGCACCGGGCCGAACAACCGCAGCCGGGTCTCGGGGAGTTCGGCGCGGACCATGGCGTACGCCCGGAGCAGGGTCTCCAGGTCCTTGATCGGGTCGACCCGGCCGCACCAGGTGAGCGTGGGGACCTCGGGTTCGGGGCCCGCGTGCGGGAAGGCATGCGGGTCGACGCCGTTGTACACCGTGCGGATCTTGTCGGCGTCGGCGCCGCCGCGCTCCTCCCACCGGCGGTTGTACTGGTTGCACGGCGTGATCAGGTCGGCCGTCCGGTACCCGTGTGAATTCAGTTCACGGTAGAAGCCGAGCATGAACGCCTTAACGGGCCACCGCTGTTCGGCGCTGCGGTAGCCGAGGTAGCGCTCGCGCAGATAGATGCCGTGTTCGGTGAGCAGGAACGGTACGCCGTCCAGCTTGCGGGCCGCGAGCGCGGGCAGCGTGGCGAGTCCGCTGCTCACCGCGTGCGCGACCGAGTCCTCGGGGATCCGCACGCCGAGGGGGCGCAGGGCGTGTTCCAGCAGGTCGGTCGCGGTGAGCGCGTCGTGCACGGTCGGCTCGGCTGCGGCCGTCGGCAGGTGCGGCATCGTCCAGATCCACATCAGCGAGCGGAGCGCGGCCTCCGTGCGCAGGGCCGCCGAGAGGCGTCCGGCGCGGGCCAGTTCGGCCAGCTCGTACAGGGCCTCGCCGAAGTCGGCCCGGGCCCCAGGGTCGAGGAAGGCGAGCAGGAACCGCTCGTAGGAGTCGAGGAACCGCCGGCGGGCCCGGCCGAAGGGCGCGCGCCCGCTTCCGGGACGCGGGCCCCAGGTCGGCACGGAGGTGTGCCGGTAGACGTTGGACGGCAGTTCCCAGGTCACCGGCTCCCTGCCGGTGCCGGTGAGCGAGACGACGTGGAAGTCGACCTCCGGCATGCCCTTGACGAGCTGGTCGCACCAGGTGCTGACGCCGCCGTGGACGTGCGGATAGGTGCCTTCGGTGAGCATGGTGACATGACGGCCCGATCGCCTCATGCGTGGTTCCCCCCTGCGGAACAGGTCTTACGGCCCGGCAGCGCACCCCGGCCGGTCAGGATCCGGGGTGCGCGTGCCGGCGACTCGCCTCAGGCCGACGGAAGTTTCAGCGTCAGCGCCGACTGGAGCGCACCCGGTGCCGCCCACGCCGAGCGCTTGCCCGCGTACGCCGTGCCGAAGACGGTCGTGCCCAGCAGCTGCTGCTGCCTGGTGCCCTCCGGTGCCGTCACCGGGATCTGGGTCCCGGACGGACCGGTCACCGTCACGGTCGTGCCGATGCGGTACGCGGTGACGCGGTTGTTCGCCACCGCCGTACGCCAGGCCGTGCGGCGCTGGAGTTCGGTGCCGATGGCCTTCTGGGAGAGGTTCTCCACCGGGGTGTTGTCGGCGAACAGGCCCCGGTAGTCGGCAAGGACCTTGTCCAGGACCGGGTAGAGGATGCGGTCCTCGGCCAGGTTGGACTGGTGCACGTAGTGCGGGCGCGGGTCGTTGTTGACGACGTGGCTCAGGGCGATGCGGGCCTCCTGCGGGACGATGTAGTCGTCGTAGCCGGTGGCCGGGTCGAGGGGTTCGTCCAGGCAGGTGGAGGCCGGGTTGGTCGTGCAGATGCCGCTGCCGCCGTCCTCGGCGGAGGTGTAGATCCAGTTGTACTCGTCGGCCATCTCGGCCTTCGTGCCGACGTTGTAGTACACGTTCATCGGATGCCGGGGCACGGTCTGGGCGGCGCCCACCGCGCGCTGTTCGGGCTCGCGGGAGTTGTCCGAGGCGACCCATCTGACGCCGGTGTCGGCGAGGGCGCCGGCCAGGTTCGGGTTGTCGTTCGGCTGTTGCGGCAGCGTCCTGAGGCCCGAGTGCTCACCGGTGACCAGTTCGGTGCGGTCGACCGGGAGGCCCTTGCCGACGGCCCAGTTGTGGTTGTCGCGGATCTGCCCGGCGATCTCGGCGCGGCTCATGTACTTCGTCGAGCCGTCGGCGTTCTTCGCGCAGGTCCACGGCACCGTCGAGGTGTCCTGAACGCAGCCGAGGAAGGGGTGCGTGTAGGTGTGGTTGATCCAGCGGTACTGCGCCTTGTCCGCGAGCAGCCGGGCGGTCAGCGCGTCGGTGCCGCCGTGCTCGGCCTTCCACTCCTCGCCGGAACCGGCGTTGTAGACCATGTCCATCGTGAAGCCCCGCGTCCGCTGCCACTGGGCGGCGTGGACGGCGTCCTCGGCCGTCATGCGGATCGGGTTCGTCTCCTCGCCCCCGCCCACGCAGTCGATGTCGCCGGGCGTGCAGTTGCGCTCCATGTCCCAGCGGGCGTCGGGCGCGAAGACGTCGTCGATGTGCACGGCGAAGTAGTTGCGGTCCTGGCCCAGGTGGACACCCTGGGTCAGCCACTCCACGATGCCCCGGGCGAGCAGCCGGAACTGCCGCTGGTGCTGGTTGTAGGCGAAGGTGACGACCAACTCGCGGCGCCCGTCGTGGGCGTACTCCCCGACCAGGCTGCCGCGCCCGGAGCCCTCGGGGACGGGGAGGTCGACGTAGCTGGTGAAGCCGGCCCGGGGGCGGGCGACGTAGCCGTAACTCTCCTGGATGGAGGGGGCGTTGTCCTCGAAGGCGAAGGCGCCGTCGAGGTAGCCGAAGGCCCCCGCGCGTCCGGCGTCGGTGACGGAGGCCTGGCGTCCGTCGAGGCTGCCGGACCAGCCGCCCTCGGTGGTGTAGTCGAGGCCGACGCCCGGGTGGGCCCAGGTGTAGGCGTCGACCTGCGGGATGCCGTAGGTCCGCTCGTAGGTCTCCAGCGCGGTCTGCTCGGCGGAGCCGGCGCCGAAGGGGGCCTCGTTCGGCAGGACCACGCCCTGGAACTTCGCCCGCGGCCGCCCGTTCACCGTGTCGCTCAGGAACGCCCCGGTCACCGCCGGACGGGCGGAATCGTTCAGGTCGATCGTGGTGTACGGGACGCCCGCGCCGCGCAGCTGGGCCGCGATGGCCCGTACGGCGCTGCCGCCGTCGTCCACCACCAGGACCCTGAGGTCGATGCGCGGGTCGACGGCGGCCGACGCCTGCGGGGCCCCCAGCCCCAGGGTCAGCAGTCCCGCGGCCGTCAAAGTGGCGGCGGTGTTTCGCAGAGCGGTGTTGCGCAGAGCGGTCCCTCTGCGTCGATGCGCACGGTGCGCCATGTGTCGTCCTCCCCCCAGAAGATCCCCCTGTGCCACACCCGGGGAGGATCCTTGGAAATCATGCGAAGCGGTGAACCACGGGCTCACCGGAACGCGATGAGTGTGTCTCAGGTCACGGGGAGTGAGAGTTGGGAAGTGGCCACGACGCCACCGACAGGTGAACGCCCGTAGGAATGAGCGAACGGGACACACGCGCGTAGGCTCGTCCCGAGTGTCAGCCGCACCGGGGAAGGCCCCGGCTGAGCCAGGACCCTGAGGTCGGAACTAGGGTCGGCCGTCGGGCCCGGTCGACCCACACCTTTCGGCCACTGCAACTTCACATCGGAAGCGAGATTTCACCACCGTGACTGCTCTCACTCTCAGCACCGCCGCGGCGCCCGGCCTGCGGGCCGACGCGATCGTGATCGGTGTCGCCAAGGGCGCCAAGGGCCCCGTGGTCGCCCCGGGCGCCGAAGCCCTGGACAAGGCCTACGACGGCCGGCTCGCCGGCGTCCTGGAGACCCTCGGTGCCTCCGGCGGCGAGGGCGAGGTGACGAAGCTCCCGGCCCCGGCCGGCTTCAAGGCTCCCCTCGTGGTGGCCGTGGGCCTCGGCGCGGAGCCCGAGAAGGACGCCGAGTTCGGCGCGGAGGCGCTGCGCAAGGCCGCCGGTGCCGCCGCCCGCGCGCTCGCCGGGTCCAAGAAGGCCGCCTTCGCCCTGCCCCTCGCGGACGCCGCCGACGCCGGCGCGGTCGCGGAGGGCGCGCTGCTCGGGGCCTACTCCTTCGACGCCTACAAGGACAACGGCAAGAACGGCAAGGGCAACGGCAAGGCGCCGCTCGCCGAGATCGCCCTGCTCGGCGGGAAGCCGCGGGACAAGGCGTTCAAGGCCGCCCTCGAGCGCGCCACCGCCGTCACCGAGGAGCTCAACCGCGCCCGTGACCTGGTCAACACCCCGCCGAACGACCTCAACCCGGAGTCGTTCGCCGCGGTCGCCCAGGTGGCGGCCAAGGAGCACGGCATCAAGGTGCAGGTGCTCGACGAGAAGGCCCTGCAGAAGGGCGGCTACGGCGGCATCCTCGGCGTCGGCGCCGGGTCCGCGGCGGGTCCGCGGCTGGTGAAGCTGTCGTACACCCACTCGAAGGCGAAGAAGCACCTCGCGTTCGTCGGCAAGGGCATCACCTACGACTCGGGCGGCATCTCGCTGAAGCCGGCGGGCCACAACGAGACCATGAAGTGCGACATGAGCGGTGCGGCGGCGGTGTTCGCGGCCGTCGTCGCGGCGGCGCGGCTCAAGCTCGAGGTCAACGTGACGGGCTGGCTGGCGCTCGCCGAGAACATGCCGTCCGGCTCCGCCACCCGCCCGGGTGACGTCCTGCGCATGTACAGCGGCAAGACCGTCGAGGTGCTCAACACCGACGCCGAGGGCCGGCTGGTGCTGGCGGACGCGCTGTGGGCCGCCTCCCTGGAGAAGCCGGACGCGATCGTGGACGTGGCCACGCTGACCGGCGCGATGGTGCTGGCGCTGGGCAACCGGACGTTCGGTGTCATGGCCAACGACGACGCGTTCCGCTCTGCGCTGGTGGAGGCCGCGGAGGAGGTCGGCGAGGCCTCGTGGCCGATGCCGCTGCCGGAGCACCTGCGCAAGGGAATGGACTCTCCCACCGCCGACATCGCGAACATGGGCGAGCGGATGGGCGGCGGCCTGGTCGCCGGTCTGTTCCTGCGCGAGTTCGTGGGCGAGGGCATCACCTGGGCGCACCTCGACATCGCGGGCCCGGCCTTCAACGAGCAGGGGCCGTTCGGCTACACCCCGAAGGGCGGTACGGGGTCGGGTGTGCGGACGCTGGTGCGGCTCGCGGAGCTGACGGCCGCCGGCGAACTGGGCTGATCTCCTCGACGGGGCCTCGCACATCACTGGAGCGAGGCCCCGGCACCTTTTTGGCCTGCCCTCCCTTGTGAGCGTGTGGTGTCTCACACGTCGGCCCGGCGTCTCGTCCGGTGGCGACAAGTGCGAAGATGGGGCTCGGCAGGACAGGGCCCCCACCGAAGGGCCGAAAGCAAGAGCGGCCGGACACCAGCCGCCGACCGGTCACTGGAGACCGGCGTGGCGCACATGCATGGAGGACGTGACGTGGCGAACGACGCCAGCACCGTTTTCGACCTAGTGATCCTCGGCGGTGGTAGTGGCGGTTACGCCGCGGCCCTGCGCGGGGCGCAGCTGGGCCTGGACGTCGCCCTGATCGAGAAGGACAAGGTCGGCGGCACCTGCCTGCACCGGGGTTGCATCCCCACCAAGGCCCTGCTGCACGCGGGCGAGATCGCCGACCAGGCCCGCGAGAGCGAGCAGTTCGGTGTGAAGGCCACTTTCGAGGGCATCGACATCGCCGGGGTCCACAAGTACAAGGACGGCGTGATCGCCGGTCTGTACAAGGGCCTGCAGGGTCTCGTCGCCTCCCGCAAGGTGACGTACATCGAGGGTGAGGGCCGGCTGTCCTCCCCGACCTCCGTCGACGTGAACGGTCAGCGCGTCCAGGGCCGCCACGTCCTGCTGGCGACCGGCTCCGTGCCGAAGTCGCTGCCCGGCCTGGAGATCGACGGCAACCGCATCATCTCCTCGGACCACGCCCTCGTCCTGGACCGCGTGCCCAAGTCCGCGATCATCCTGGGCGGCGGCGTCATCGGCGTCGAGTTCGCCTCCGCCTGGAAGTCCTTCGGCTCCGAGGTCACCGTCATCGAGGGCCTGAAGCACCTCGTGCCGGTCGAGGACGAGAACTCCTCGAAGCTGCTCGAGCGCGCGTTCCGCAAGCGCGGCATCAAGTTCAACCTGGGCACCTTCTTCCAGAAGGCCGAGTACACCCAGGACGGCGTGAAGGTCACCCTCGCCGACGGCAAGGAGTTCGAGGCCGAGGTCCTCCTCGTCGCCGTCGGCCGTGGCCCGGTCTCCGCCGGTCTCGGCTACGAGGAGCAGGGCGTCGCGATGGACCGCGGCTACGTCCTCGTCGACGAGTACATGCGCACCAACGTTCCGACCATCTCCGCCGTCGGTGACCTCGTCCCGACCCTCCAGCTCGCGCACGTCGGCTTCGCCGAGGGCATCCTGGTGGCGGAGCGTCTGGCCGGTCTCAAGACCGTTCCGATCGACTACGACGGTGTCCCCCGCGTGACCTACTGCCACCCGGAGGTCGCCTCCGTCGGTATCACCGAGGCCAAGGCCAAGGAGATCTACGGTGCGGACAAGGTCGTCGCTCTGAAGTACAACCTGGCGGGCAACGGCAAGAGCAAGATCCTGAACACCGCGGGCGAGATCAAGCTCGTCCAGGTGAAGGACGGTGCCGTGGTCGGCGTCCACATGGTCGGCGACCGCATGGGCGAGCAGGTCGGCGAGGCCCAGCTGATCTACAACTGGGAGGCGCTGCCGGCCGAGGTCGCCCAGCTCATCCACGCCCACCCGACGCAGAACGAGGCGCTCGGCGAGGCCCACCTGGCCCTGGCGGGCAAGCCGCTCCACGCGCACGACTGACCCCTCGGTCGAAGAACGCGACGACACAGACTTCCGCAATCCGTTAGGAGCAACCGAAACCATGGCGGTTTCCGTAACCCTTCCGGCGCTCGGCGAGAGCGTCACCGAGGGCACTGTCACCCGCTGGCTGAAGGCCGAGGGCGAGCGCGTCGAGGCCGACGAGCCGCTGCTCGAGGTGTCGACCGACAAGGTCGACACCGAGATCCCCTCGCCCGCCGCCGGCGTCCTGGCGTCCATCAAGGTCGCCGAGGACGAGACCGTTGAGGTCGGCGCCGAGCTGGCCGTCATCGACGACGGCACCGGTGCGCCGGCTGCCGCCCCCGCCCCGGCCGCCGAGCCCGAGCCGGAGCCCGCCGCGGCTCCGGAGCCGGCCGCTGCCGCCCCGTCCACCGAGCAGGCCGCCCCGGCGCCCGCTCCCACCGCCGAGGCCGCCGCCGGCGGCGGTTCCGCCGAGGGCACGGACGTCGTCCTGCCCGCGCTCGGCGAGTCCGTCACCGAGGGCACCGTCACCCGCTGGCTGAAGTCGGTCGGCGACTCCGTCGAGGCCGACGAGCCGCTGCTCGAGGTCTCCACGGACAAGGTCGACACCGAGATCCCGGCGCCCACCTCCGGTGTGCTGCTCGAGATCACGGTCGGCGAGGACGAGACCGCCGAGGTCGGCGCCAAGCTCGCCGTCATCGGCGCCCCGGGTGCGGCTCCGGCCGCCGCCCAGGCCCCCGCCGCCCCGGCCCCGGCCGCCGAGCCCGCGCCCGCCCCGGCCGCCCCCGCGGCACCGGCTCCGGCTCCGGCCGCGCCCGCCGCCCCGGCTCCGGCTCCCGCCCCGGCCGCCCAGGCTCCGGCTCCGGCCGCCCAGGCCCCCGCGCCTGCCGCTCCGGCTCCGGCTCCGGTCACCCCGGCCCCGGCCGCTCCGGCGCCCGCCGCCGCGCAGGCGACCGACGAGGGTGCCTACGTGACCCCGCTGGTGCGCAAGCTCGCCGCCGAGAACGGCGTCGACCTGGCCTCCGTCAAGGGCACCGGCGTCGGCGGCCGGATCCGCAAGCAGGACGTCATGGCCGCCGCCGAGGCCGCCAAGGCCGCCGCCGCTGCTCCGGCTCCCGCCGCGGCCGCTCCGGCTGCCGCCAAGAAGGCCCCGGCGCTGGAGGTCTCCCCCCTGCGCGGCCAGACCGTCAAGATGCCGCGCATCCGCAAGGTCATCGGCGACAACATGGTCAAGGCCCTGCACGAGCAGGCCCAGCTGTCGTCGGTCGTCGAGGTCGACGTCACGCGTCTGATGAAGCTGCGCGCCCGCGCCAAGGACGCGTTCGCGGCCCGTGAGGGCGTCAAGCTCTCCCCGATGCCGTTCTTCGTCAAGGCCGCGGCTCAGGCGCTGAAGGCCCACGCGCCGATCAACGCCAAGATCAACGAGGCCGAGGGGACCATCACCTACTTCGACACCGAGAACATCGGTATCGCGGTGGACTCCGAGAAGGGCCTGATGACCCCGGTCATCAAGAACGCCGGCGACCTCAACCTCGCCGGTATTGCCAAGGCCACCGCCGACCTGGCGGGCAAGGTCCGGGCCAGCAAGATCACGCCGGACGAGCTGTCGGGCGCGACCTTCACCATCTCCAACACCGGTTCGCGCGGCGCTCTCTTCGACACGATCATCGTGCCGCCGGGCCAGGTCGCGATCCTCGGCATCGGTGCCACGGTCAAGCGCCCGGCGGTCATCGAGACGGAGGACGGCCCGGTCATCGGCGTCCGCGACATGACCTACCTGACCCTCTCCTACGACCACCGCCTGGTGGACGGCGCCGATGCCGCCCGCTACCTGACGGCGGTCAAGGCGATCCTGGAGGCGGGCGAGTTCGAGGTCGAGCTCGGCCTCTGACGCCACAGCGGTCCCACCACGGTGCCCCCGTCCGGAGTCGTCCGGGCGGGGGCACCGTCGTCGGTGCGTGTAAGTCTCGTCTCACCTGCGGGAAAGCGCCCCTGTGCGCCCCTACGGGAAGGGCCCGCGGCCTTATTGTCTAAACGTCAAACGCGCGCCCTAAGGAGCCCTCATGACCGCGCCCGTCGTCCACTCGCTGCGCGAACAGATCCGCGAGCACATCCTGGAAGGGATCATCAGCGGGCGCTGGCAGCCGGGTGAGCGGATCGTGGAGCGGCGGATCGCGACGGAGCTGGAGGTCAGCCAGACGCCGGTGCGGGAGGCGCTGCGGGAGCTGGAGTCGCTGCGGCTGATCGAGTCCGCTCCCAACAAGGGCGTCCGCGTGCGGAATCTGACCGCCGCCGATCTCGAGGAGAGCTACCCCGTGCGGGCCGGCCTGGAGGCCATCGCCGCCGAGCTGGCGGCCGAGCGGCTGGCGCAGGACTGCACGGCCCTCGAGTCCCACGTCGCCGCCCTCTACGAGGCCGACAGCAAGGCGGACGGCACCGCCCAGGTGCGGCACACCGTCGCCTTCCACCGCGAGATGGTCCGCGCCGCCGGGAACTCCGTGCTGCTGCACACCTGGGAGGGCCTCGGCATCGAGGTGTTCACGGCGCTGTCCATCCGGTGGCTCGGCACCGTGCAGCAGTCGTACGCGGAGGAGCACGAGGAGCTGGTGGCCGCGTTCCAGCGCCGGGATCCCCGTATCGCCGAACTGGTCAAGAGCCACGTCCTGGGCTGCGCACCCCGGGCCTGAACGCGCCCGAAGGGGCGCGGGGAACTGCGCGATCAGCCACAGCGCACCCGCACTCGCCAACGCGCCCCCTCCATCCGAGCCCTACCGCGCTCACCTGCACAAACCCCCTCCCGAACAGTCACCCCGTGCCATCGCCGAAGGCACCGCGTGCCGACTTTCTCGTGATCAAGAGGTTTTGGCCCTCAACCCTTTGATCGATCATCGATCAGGGAGTTACAGTCGCCGACGGACCTCCACCGAGGTCCGCATGCCCTGTCCTGCCAAAGACCAAGGGCACCCCCGAACCCTTACCGATGAGGGAACCCCCTTCGACTGAGGAAGGCGGCGACATGACCGACCCCTACGCCATCCAGCCGAGCGAGCTCGACCAGCTCCCCGACCGCGACCCGGAGGAGACCGCCGAATGGCAGGCCTCCCTGGACGCTGTCGCCAAGGCGGCCGGCCCGCACCGTGCGGCTTACCTGATGCGCCGTACGCTGGAGCGCGCGGAGGGCACCGGCGTCGCGCTGCCCAAGCTGCTCGAGACCGACTACGTCAACACCATCCCCACCGCCGCGGAGCCCGCTGTTCCCGGTGACGAGGCGATGGAGCAGCGCATCACCGCCTGGAACCGCTGGAACGCGGCCGCGATGGTGACCCGCGGCAGCAAGTACGGCGTCGGCGGCCACATCGCCACCTTCGCCTCGGCGGCCTGGCTGTACGAGACCGGCTTCAACCACTTCTTCAAGGGCAAGGAGGCCGACGGGTCCGGCGACCAGCTCTACATCCAGGGCCACGCCTCCCCCGGCATCTACGCCCGCGCCTTCCTCGACGGCCGGCTCAGCGAGCAGCACCTCGACAACTTCCGCCAGGAGGCCGGCGGCAACGGCCTCCCGTCGTACCCGCACCCGCGCCGCCTGCCCTGGCTGTGGGAGTTCCCGACCGTCTCCATGGGTCTCGGTCCGCTCTCCGCCATCTACCAGGCGCGCTTCAACCGGTACCTCACCAACCGCGGCATCAAGGACGTCTCCGCCTCGCACGTGTGGGCGTTCCTCGGCGACGGCGAGATGGACGAGCCCGAGTCGACCGCGGCTCTCGCACTCGCCTCCCGCGAGGGCCTCGACAACCTCACCTTCGTCATCAACTGCAACCTGCAGCGCCTCGACGGCCCGGTCCGCGCCAACTTCAAGATCGTGCAGGAGCTGGAGGCCCAGTTCCGCGGCGCCGGCTGGAACGTGATCAAGTCCCTGTGGGGTTCGGCCTGGGACGAGTTGTTCCAGCTCGACACCACGGGCGCGCTCGTACGCCGGCTGCGCGAGGTACCGGACGCGCAGGTCCAGACGTACCAGACCCGTGACGCCGCCTACATCCGCCAGGACTTCTTCGGCAAGGACCCGGAGCTGGCCGAGCTAGCGAAGCTGCTCAGCGACGACAAGATCCTGGAGATCTTCCACCTGTCCCGCGGTGGTCACGAGCCGCGCAAGGTGTACGCCGCCTACAAGGCCGCCGTCGAGCACAAGGGCGCGCCGACCGTGATCCTGGCCCAGACGGTCAAGGGCCACACCCTCGGCGAGGGCTTCGCGTCGAAGAACGCCAACCACCAGATGAAGAAGCTGACGGTGGACGAGTTCAAGACGATGCGTGACCTGCTGGAGCTGCCGATCTCCGACGCGCAGTTCGTCGACGGGGTCGTGCCCTACGGCCACCCCGGCGCCGACTCCCCCGAGGTCCGCTACCTCCAGGAGCGCCGCGCCGCCCTCGGCGGTCCGGCCCCCGCGCGGCGGGTGCACCCCGTCGCCCCGCTGCCCGCGCCCGCGGAGAAGGCGTTCGCCTCCTTCGACAAGGGCTCCGGCTCGCAGAACGTGGCCACCACCATGGCCTTCGTCCGGCTCGTCAAGGACCTGGTCCGCGACAAGGAGACGGGCAAGCGCTGGGTGCCGATCGTCCCCGACGAGGCGCGCACCTTCGGCATGGAGAGCCTCTTCCCGTCCCTGGGCATCTACTCGCCCAAGGGCCAGACGTACGAGCCGGTCGACCGTGACCAGCTGATGTACTACAAGGAGGCCAAGAACGGCCAGATCCTCAACGAGGGGATCACCGAGGCCGGTTCGATGGCCGACTTCATCGCCGCGTCCACCGCGTACTCCACGCACGGCGAGACGATGATCCCGTTCTACATCTTCTACTCGATGTTCGGCTGGCAGCGCACGGCCGACCAGATGTGGCAGCTCGGCGACCAGCTCGGCCGCGGCTTCCTCGTCGGCGCGACGGCCGGCCGTACGACGCTGACGGGCGAGGGCCTGCAGCACGCCGACGGCCACTCCCCCGTCATCGCGGCGACGAACCCGGCGGCGCTGACGTACGACCCGGCGTTCGCGTACGAGGTCGCGACGATCGTCAAGGACGGTCTGCGCCGGATGTACGGCCAGGCGGCCCCGGGTGAGGACCCGGACGTCTTCTACTACCTGACCGTCTACAACGAGCCGCTGCCGCAGCCCGCGAAGCCGGCCGGGCTCGGTATCGACGAGGGCATCGTCAAGGGCCTGTACCGGTTCAACACGGCCGAGTCCGCGGGCCTGTCCCCGGTCGCCAACGCCCCGCGCATCCAGCTGCTGGGCTCGGGTACGGCGATCCACTGGGCGCTGAAGGCGCAGCGGATGCTCGCCGAGGAGTGGGGTGTCGCGGCCGACGTCTGGTCGGCGACGTCCTGGACCGAGCTGCGGCGGGACGCCCTGGAGGCGGACGCGGCGCTGCTGCGCGGCGAGGAGCGGGTGCCGTACGTGCGGCAGGCGCTCCAGGGTGCCGAGGGCCCGGTGCTGGCGGTCTCCGACTACATGCGCCAGGTTCCCGACCAGATCGCGCAGTGGGTGGAGCAGGACTGGTCCTCGCTGGGCGCCGACGGCTTCGGCCTCTCGGACACCCGTGAGGCGGCCCGCCGCCACTTCGGCGTCGACGCCGAGTCCATCGTGGTCGCGGCCCTCGCCCAGCTCGCCAAGCGCGGCGAGACGAAGGCGGCGGCGGTGAAGGAAGCCCGCGAGAAGTACGAGCTGTAACCGCGGCTTGTAAGACAGGACGTCAGGGAGGCCCCCACTTCGGTGGGGGCCTCCTGCATGATGGCCGTATGCGTGCTGCCCGGCTGATCAAGATGGTGCTGCTGCTCCAGGGGCGGGTCTCCATGACCGCCGCCGAGCTGGCTCGGGAGCTGGAGGTGTCCGAGCGGACCGTCACCCGGGACGCGCAGGCGCTGTCGGAGGCCGGGGTGCCGGTGTACGCGGACCGGGGGCGGGCCGGAGGCTACCGGCTGATCGGGGGCTACCGGACCCGGCTGACGGGGCTGCATCGCAGCGAGGCGGAGGCGCTGTTCCTCTCGGGCGTGCCGGGGGCGCTGCGCGAGATGGGTCTGGAGGACGCCTCCTCCGCCGCGCGGCTGAAGGTGTCCGCCGCCCTGCTGCCGTCGCTGCGGGACGCCTCGCGGACGGCGTCCCAGCGGTTTCATCTGGACGCGCCCAGCTGGTTCAGGGAGCCCGAGACACCCGCGCTGCTGCCCGCCGTCGCGGAGGCCGTGTGGGACGACCGGCGGGTCACGGCGGTCTACCGGCGCGGCGAGGGGGACGTACGGCGGGAGCTGGAGCCGTACGGGCTCGTGCTGAAGGCCGGGGTCTGGTACCTGTGCGCCCGGGTCGCCGGGCACGGGGCCTACCGGGTCTACCGCATCGACCGGTTCACCGCCGTGGAGACCGAGGACGACGTACGGTTCGAGCGCGACCCCGAGTTCGATCTGCCCGCCTTCTGGGAGGAGCGGGCCGAGCAGTTCGCGCGGTCGATCCTGCGCGCCGAGGTCGTCGTACGGCTGTCCCCGGACGGCGTGCGCAGGCTGCCGTACGCCGTCGATCCGCAGGCCGCCCGGGAGGCGCTCGCGGAGACGGAGACGGAGACGCCGGACGAGCACGGGTGGGTGACCCTGACGCTGCCCGTGGAGTCCGAGGAGGTCGCCCATTCCCAGCTCGCCTCCCTCGGACCGGAGGTCGAGGTGCTGGCACCCGAGAGCCTGCGGTCCCGCTTCACCGCCGACGCGGGACGCCTGGCGGCCCTGTACGGCGCCCGAGACGGCCGTGGCGGCGCGGAAGACGGCCGATAACAATCCGCCACACTCCACGTGCGCCCCACCCGTCCAGGGCCGATGCTTGTCCCGTGATGGACGAGACGGAGTTCTGGGAGCTGGTCGACGCCGCCCGCGAGGCCGCCGAGGGCGACCCGGAGGAGCAGGCCGACCTGCTGGTGGACCGGCTCCTGCAACTGGACCCCGAGATGGTCCTGGACTTCGCCCGTCACTTCGAGGCCCGCTACAACCGCGCCTACACCTGGGATCTGTGGGGCGCCGCCTGGGTGCTGCTGGACGGGGCCAGCGACGACGCCTTCGACTTCTTCCGGTGCTGGCTGATCGGCCAGGGCCGGGAGGTCTACGAGGGCGGGGTGCACGACCCCGACTCGCTCGCCGATCTGCTGGACGAGTTCGACGAGGAGTTCGACGGCGACGCCGAGGAGCTCGGCTACGCCGCTGACGAGGCCTACGAGCAGCTCACCGGCACCGTCGCCCCGGACCTCGGCATCCCGCCCGCCGCCGCGGAGCCGGAGGGCGCGCCGGTCGACTTCGAGAACGAGCAGGCGCTGGCGGATCGTTACCCCAAGCTCTGGGAACGCTTCCGCGACCAGCCGTGAGCGGCGGGGGCCGGACCCGGGGCTAGAACCGCCGACGGCTCGGGTCGGACGGGATGTACGCCTGCGTCCGGTCCGCCTTCATCGCGTAGTGCTGCGGCGCCGCGTTGGCCTGGTCCAGCGCCGACGCCGTGACGGCGGCCGGTCCCAGGACGACGGTCGCGACCGCGCAGACCACCGTCCACACCCGACTGCTGCTCCTGCTGCTGCTCATGATCTTCACCTCCGGTCGGCTTGTGGGCACGACGGTAGGGCGGCGGGATCTGAGCGCCCTGCGGGACTGCTGTGGCCTTCCTGTGAGCGTCATCGGCGGCCTTGGAGGCGGGCGGCCAGCGCGCGGATCTCCGGCAGCTCGGCGGTGAGGGCCGCGCCGGGGCAGCTGGTCATGTAGCCGTCCTTGTGCGCGGCGAGGGCGGGCAGCGTGGCGGCGGTGCCCCGGGCGAAGCGGCTGCCGCTGTTGCTGGAGACCAGGCGGACCTTCGCGCGCGGGTCGGTGCCGGACAGACCGAGCTTCCAGGCGGCCAGCGCGGCGATGGAGTCGGTCATGGCCTTGGGCACCTCGGCGCCCTCGGTGAAGGTGCCGAGCGCGGCGATGCCTGCGGTGCGGTGGTTGAAGCCCTGGGTGTGGGCGCCGGTGACGGCGCGGTCGGCGCCGCCCGCACGGCCCTCGTAGATCGTGCCGCAGCGGTCGACGAGGAAGTTGTAGCCGATGTCGTCCCAGTCGCGCCCGCCCGTCTGGCCCGCGTACAGGTAGCGGATGATCCGGGGGGCCTCGGCGCACGAGTAGGCGTTGGGCGAGTCGGTGTGGTGGAGGAAGACGGCGACGACCTCGTCGTCGTAGCGGGGCGGCGGCTGCTCGCGCCGGGTGTCCCCGTCGAGCCACTCCGAGCGCGGCACGATGGGCGGCCGGGTGGCGGTGTGCGCGGCGGCCGGCCGGGCCGAGAGGGGCCGTAGGGCGGCCGTGGCGGTGCGTTCCACTCCGCTCGCGCACAGGGCGAGGGCGGTGACGGCGGCGAGCCCCGGCAGACAGCCGAGGGCCACGAGGGCCGGGCCCGGTATCCGGGCGGCTCGAGGTCTCCGTGCCCCCCGCGTTCTTCGGAGGGCCGGTCGGAAGACACGCATGGACCCACTGTCCGACGGATCCCCGCCGCCCGCGATGTGTGCTCTGCCACCTGGTGGAACCATCGTCATGGTCTGGGGCGTTTTCCGGGGTACACGCACGCGTGGCGGAATCCGGCGGCCACGCGCGCGTGGCTGATCACCGGGCCGTTCGGTGCGTACGGGCTGATCACTGGACCCGTTCCGTGCGTACTGGAGGGCCCGAGGGAAAGGCGGCTTGCGTGGACCTGCTCGACATCCTGCTGGTGCTGGCGATCGTGGCCTACGCGGCCTCCGGCTACCGGCGCGGTCTGGTCGCCGGGTGCGTCGCGCTGGCCGGGTTCGTGGGCGGCGCTGTCGTCGGTGTGTGGGTGCTGCCCTGGGTGATGGACCTGGTGGAGCCGGGGACCACCGCGGCGACGGTGACCGCGGTGCTGACGGTGCTGGTGCCGGCGGCCCTCGGGCACGAGCTGGCGGGGCGGCTCGCGCTGCGGCTGCGCCGGGAACTCGATCAGGGGCCCTTGCGAGTGGCCGACGGGATCGGCGGCGCGGTGGCGAACTCGGTGGCCGTGCTGATCGTGGCCTGGGTCGCGGCGAGCGTGCTGGCCGCGTCCTCCTCGCCGCTGGTGACGTCGGCGATCCGGGACTCCCGGCTGCTGGGGACCGTGCAGGACGCGATGCCGGACACCACGCCCGCCTGGTTCTCGGGGGCCACCTCCGCGCTCACCGAGGCGGGGTTCCCGCAGGTGTTCAACCCGTTCGAGAACGAGTCGACGGCCGAGGTCGCGCGCCCCACCGGCGACAGCGTCACCGTGGCCGCCACGAACGCCGCCAAGATGAGCACGGTCAAGATCGAGGGCTCCTCGGGCACCCAGGGCCGCGAGGGCAGCGGCTTCGTGTACGCGGCGCGGCATGTGATGACCAACGCCCATGTGGTGGCCGGGATCGACGAGCCGAGCGTGCGGGTCGGCGGGGTGGGACCGGCGTACGAGGCACGGGTGGTGCTGTTCGAGCCGGACAAGGACGTGGCGGTGCTCTACGTGCCGGAGCTGAGCGCGCCGGTGCTGCGGTGGGACGACGACGCGGAGCGCGGCGACTCGGCGGTGGTCGCCGGTTATCCGCAGGACGGCGACCTGAACCTCCAGGCGGCGACGGTCGCGAACCGGGTGCGGGCGACGGGCCAGAACATCTACAACGACGAGACCGTCACCCGCGAGATCTACTCGATCCGCTCCACCGTCCGCCCGGGCAACTCCGGCGGCCCGCTGCTGACCACCGAGGGCCGGGTGTACGGCGTGGTCTTCGCCCGCTCCACCTCCGACGACGAGACCGGCTACGTCCTGACCGCGGCGGAGGTCGCCGAGGAGGCCGAGCGGGCGGCGGACGCGACGGCACCGGTGGACACGGGCGAGCTGGTCACGTCGTAGGGCGTTCCCCTCGACGATCATGGGAGCCCGCTCACCTCAAGGAGGCTCCCGTGGCCGTCTTCTTCCTGATCTCGCTGTTCGTGGCGGGTGCCGCCCTGTTCCTCGCCGTGCGGAAGCGGCGGGCGGCCGCCGTGGCCGACCAGGTCAGAGACTGCGCCCCATGACGACGTCGTCGACGTAGACGCCGCCCACGAAGAACTCCTCCGGCATGACGCCCTCCACCACGAACCCCTCGGACTCGTACAGCTTCCGGGCCGGGGCGTTGTGCCCGAGGACGCGCAGGGTCAGCCGGCGCGCGCCACGGCGGCGGGCCTCCTCGACGGCCGCCCGGACCAGCCACCGCCCGACTCCCCGCCCGCGCGCCTCGTCGGCGACGGCGAGGCCCTGGATCTGGCGCACATGCGCGTTCGAGGCGAGCGGCGTGGGGAAGGCGAGCCGGATGTAGCCGACGACGCGGCCGTCCAGCACGGCGACCAGATAGTCCTCGGGGAGGTGGCGCTCGTCGAAGAAGGGGCCGTACGGCGGTTGCGGGCGCGGTGTGACGGCGTGCAGCGTCGACCAGGTGGCGCGGTCGAGGCGCGCCAGCTCTTCCTCGTCGCCGGGTCGGGCGGTGCGTATGTGGGGTGACTCGGGCATGGGCGTCACCCTACGGCGACGACAGGCTCAGCTGACCAGGCATTTATGACGGCGGACACAGGATGGGGCCATGGAACTTTCAAGAATCGCGGTGGCCGGTGCCTCCGGGCTCATCGGGGGCGCTCTGGTGGAGTCCCTGAAGGCGGACGGGCACGAGGTGGTGCGCCTGGTGCGGCACGCGCCGCGGGCGCGGGACGAGATCCGCTGGGACCCCGAGGCCCGGTTCGTCGACGCGGACTCGCTGGCCGGCTGTGACGCCGTGGTCAACCTCGCGGGCGCCGGGGTGGGTTCGCGGCGCTGGACGGGCGCGTACAAGGCACGGATCCGGTCCAGCCGGGTGCATGGCACGGCGGCGCTCGCGGAGGCGATGGCGTCGATGGACGCGCCGCCGCGGGTCTTCGTCAACGGCAGCGCGATGGGCTACTACGGCGAGACCGGCGACCGGGCGGTCGACGAGAGCGCGCCGCCCGGGACGGGTTTCCTGCCCGAGCTGTGCGTGGAGTGGGAGGCGGCCGCGGCGCCCGCGGAGCGGGTGGGGGTGCGGACGGCGTTCGTGCGCACCGGCCTGGTGGTGGCCCGACAGGGCGGGGCCTGGGGGCGGCTGTTCCCGCTGTTCAAGGCGGGGCTCGGGGGGCGGATGGGCGACGGGCGGCAGTACTGGTCGTTCGTGTCGCTGTACGACGAGGTGGCGGCGATCCGGCATCTGCTGCGCACGGACGGTCTGTCCGGCCCCTTCAACGTGACCGCCCCCGAGCCGCTGACGAACCGTGAGATCACCGAGGCGATGGGCCGGGTGCTGCACCGGCCGACGCTGTTCACGGTCCCGGAGCCGGTGCTGCGGACGGCGCTCGGGGAGATGGCCGGGGATGTGCTCGGCAGTGCGCGGGTGGTGCCCAAGAGGCTGCTGGAGTCGGGGTTCAGCTTCACGTTCCCGGACATCGAGGGGGCGATCCGGGCCGCGCTGTGACGTCGTACGGCCGACTGCCCGACCGTATGCGACCGTTGTGCGACCGTGCCCTGTCGATGCGCGACTTCCCTTGACCGATCACAGCCCTAACCTCGACCCGAACTCGGGTATCCCCGGAGCCTGTTGGGGGCATGACGTCTCCACCGGCCGCGCAACCTCGAGGAGGGGCACGTGCTTGAGCCCGCGTACCAGGCGGATGTCGTCGTGGTGGGAGCCGGGATCGCCGGCCTCGCGGCGGCGCATCGGCTGACCAGCGCAGGAGTGACCACCGCAGTCCTGGAGGCCGCCCATGACGTGGGCGGCCGCATGTCGACCGAGAAGGTCGACGGCTTCCGGCTCGACCGCGTCGGGCAGTTGATGTCCACGTCGTATCCCGAACTACGGCTGACCCCGGGACTCGACGCGCTCGTCCTGTGCGCCTTCGCCCCGGGTGCCCTGCTGCACAGCGACGGACACCGGCATCGCGTCGGTGCCGTGGCGTCCCAGAGAGGGGCGAAGGGTGGCGCGAGGGGCGCACTCCATGTGGCGCGCGCCCTGGCGAGCGCCCCCCGGCCTCCGTCGGCGCCGCGCGCGCCGCTGGGGACGGCCGTCGACCAGGCGCGGCTCGCCGCCGCGCTGTCCCGGATCGCCGGGACGCCGGCCGAACGGCTGCTGGCCCGCCCGGAGGCACCGGCGAGCCGGGCACTGGCTGCCCGCGGTCTTTCGGCCCGGACGGTGGACGGCTTCCTGCGGCCGCTGCTCTCCGCCCTCCTCTGCGATCCGGAGCTGTCGGCCTCCAGCCGGTGCGCCGATCTGGCGCTGCACTCCTTCGCGAGCGGGCGGCTGTGCGTGCCGGAGGGCGGCGCCGAGGCGCTGCCGCACCTGCTGGCGCGCTCGCTGCCGCCGGGGACCGTGCGCACCGGGGTGCGCGTCACCTCCGTCTCCACGACCTCGGTGACCACGGCGGAGCACGGGGAGATCCGGTGCCGGGCGGTCCTGCTGGCGACCGGGGCGCGCACCGCCGCCGCACTGCTGCCCGGCCTGCGGGTGCCGGAGTTCCACCCGGTGACGGTGGTCCACCACACGACGGACGAGCCGCCGGCGACGGGCGGCGCCCTGCTGCTGGACGCCGACCGGGGCGGCCCGGTGGCGCACACGGCGGTGCTCAGCGCGGTGGACCCGACCCGGGCCCCGGCGGGCCGGGCCCTGGTGTCGTCCACGGTCCTGGGCGCCCCGCCGGCCGGCCTCGACACGGCGGTCCGCACCCACCTGGCCCGCCTGTACGGCACCTCCACGTCCCGCTGGGAGACGCTGGCGGTCCACCACACCGCCGACGCGGTCCCGTCGATGCGCCCGCCGCACGACCCGCACCGCCCGGTACGCCTCCTGGCGGGCCTGTACGTGTGTGGCGACCACCGGGACACCAGTACCGTCCAGGGCGCCCTGCACTCGGCCCACCGCGCGGCCCGGTCGATCCTGACGGACCTGGGCGCGACGGGCTCGATGCACAGGGCGGACCCCGTGCCCTCGGTGCCGAGGGCGGCCTAGCTCCTGGGTGCCGGTCAGCTCAGCGCCGCCACCTTGTCCCGGTACCCCCTCACCGGTGCCGCGTCCTTGTAGGGCTCCAGCCTGCGCTCGAAGTCCTTGATGTACTCCACGGCCCGGACCGAGCGCATCTCCGCCGCCTGGCCCGCGGCCTCCGCGCCAAGGGCGCAGGCCTGGTCCAGCTCGCCGAGGCCCAGCCGGGCGGAGGCCAGCACCACCCGGCAGAACAGGCGGCTGCGGGCGAAGGCCGGGGCCCGCAGCTGCAGGGAGCGTTCCGCGTGCTGCGCCGCCGCCCGGAACTGCTGCAGGTCGCGGTGGCAGTGGCCGAACTCGTCCGCCAGCTGCGCCTCGTCGAAGAAGCGCGCCCAGTGCGGGACCTCGTCGCCGGGCCGGGCCGCCTCCAGCGCCCGCTCGGCGCGGACCAGCGAGGCCGTGGACGCCCGTACCTCCCCCAGCACGCCGTGCCCGCGCGCCTCGGCCGCGTGCAGCAGCGCCTGGACGGTGGGCGGCGCGTTCGTGCCGACGCCCTGCTGGGCCACCCGCGCGAGCTGCACCGCCTCCCGCCCGTGGCCGAGGTACACGGCCTGGCGGCTCATGGTGACCAGGACGTAGGAACCGTACGCCCGGTCCCCCGCCGCCTGTGCCAGCCGGAGCGACTGGACGTAGTACCGCTGCGCCAGCCCGTGCGCGGCGATGTCGTACGACGTCCAGCCCGCGAGCCGGGTCAGGTCAGCCGCCGCGGCGAACAGGCGCCGGCCGGTGGTCTCGCCGTACGTGCCGCGCAGCATCGGCTCGCACTCGTGCTCCAGGTACCGCACGAGCGCCTGCCGGGCGTGGCCGCCGCCGTACATGTTGTCCAGGGTGCGGAAGAGCTCCCCGACCGAGCGCAGGGCGTTGATGTCGCCGCCGGTGACCTTCTGGCCGGGGCCGCGCTCGGCCTGGGCGCGCTGCCGGGGCACGGCGGGCCGCCCCTGCACCGGCACCCGGACCGGTGCCTCGCCGTGCGCGACCTTGTCGTCGGCCCGGCCGATCAGCCAGTCCCGGCTGGGCACCACGAGCCCGGCCGGGGTGAAGGCGATCTTGCGGAGTTCGGCGTGACTGCCGGAATCCTTGCGCCACAGGCCGCTGACGATGTCGACGGCCTCCTCCGGGGTGGCGGCGAACTCCAGACCCGCGTAGACGGGGGCGCAGGCGTCCAGGCCGAGGTCCTGGGCGGTGAGCCGGCGGCCGAGGCGGCGGGTGAAGACCTCGGCGATGAGGGCGGGGGTGGTGCCGCGCGGCTGCTGTCCGCGCAGCCAGCGGGTCACGGATGTCTTGTCGTATCTCAGATCCAGACCGTGTTCGAGTCCGAGCTGGTCCACGCGACGGGCGAGACCCGCGTTGGAGAACCCCGCTTCTGCGATGAGCGCGGCGAGCTGTCGGTTGGGGGTGCGCTGCGCGGGTCGTTCCGTCATCTGCGGTGCGGTCTCCTGCCTTCCAGGCCTCTGACTTGCCCGGATTGCCTGTGAGCAGCCCTTATGGCCTCTGCGAACGGCGCGAATGTAGCGGAGAGTGAGCAGGTGATCGCACACTTCCTCACCCGTTCATCCGATCGTGTGAGGATTGGCCGCCCGGCTGACGCTCGACCGGCAGTCGTACAGTGGCGTAGGCACCCTTCGTGCCTTACGACGTCCAGGGAGGCGCTTGCCGTGAGTGAGTTGCGGTTCGTCCGTATGGGGTTCGGAGCGAACGCCGTCGAGTACCAGGAGGCGTGGGACGAGCAGCGCCGGGTGCACGCGGCGCGGTTCGCCGACGAGACCCCCGACACCGTGCTGCTGCTCGAACACCCGCCGGTCTACACGGCCGGGCGGCGCACGGAGGACAGCGAGCGCCCGCTCGACGGCACCCCCGTCGTCGACGTCGACCGCGGCGGCAAGATCACCTGGCACGGCCCGGGCCAGCTGGTCGGCTACCCGATCCAGAAGCTCCCGCGCCCGGTGGACGTCGTGGCGCATGTACGACGGCTCGAGGAGGCCCTGATCCGCACCTGCGCGGAGTTCGGCCTGGAGACCACGCGCGTGGAGGGCCGCAGCGGCGTCTGGGTGCTCGGCGACCCGGTCGAGCAGCGCCCCTCGCTCGGCGGACTCTCCCTCGACTTCGACCCCCGCCTCCAGGACGAGGAGTTCGACCCGCGGCTGAACGGCCCCGAGTACGCCCCGTCCAACGCGGGCCAGCGCCGCGAGGACCGCAAGATCGCGCAGATCGGCATCCGGGTGGCCAAGGGCGTCACGATGCACGGCTTCTCGTTCAACGTGAACCCCGACATGAAGTGGTTCGACCGGATCATCCCCTGCGGCATCCGGGACGCGGGAGTCGCCTCCCTGGCCGCCGAGCTCGGCCGGGACGTCACGATCGACGAGGTGCTGCCCGTCATCGAACGGCACTTGAAGGACGTACTGGAGAACGCGGAGCTGAAGCCGCGGGAGATCGAGAAGGCGACCGCCTGACGCCGGGAATCAGCCCCGCGGCGATGGGGTTGGCCTCACAGCAGGGCTGAGTAAACACGGGCGTACGCTGGTGTATGCCGAAGAATCGAAGACTACGTCAGTCAATCAGCAGGGAGCCGATGTGTCCGCAGTCACCCCCGACGGACGCAAGATGCTGCGCCTTGAGGTCCGGAACGCCCAGACCCCCATCGAGCGCAAGCCCGAGTGGATCAAGACCCGGGCGAAAATGGGTCCCGAGTACACCGCGATGCAAAAGCTCGTGAAGAGCGAGGGACTGCACACGGTCTGCCAGGAGGCCGGCTGTCCCAACATCTACGAATGCTGGGAGGACCGCGAGGCCACCTTCCTCATCGGCGGCGACCAGTGCACCCGGCGCTGCGACTTCTGCCAGATCGACACCGGCAAGCCCGAGGCCCTCGACCGCGACGAGCCCCGCCGCGTCGGCGAGTCCGTGGTCACCATGGACCTCAACTACGCCACCATCACCGGCGTCGCCCGCGACGACCTGGAGGACGGCGGCGCCTGGCTCTACGCCGAGACCGTCCGCCAGATCCACCAGCAGACCGCCGGCCGCGAGGCCGGCCGCACCAAGGTCGAACTCCTCGCCCCCGACTTCAACGCCGTCCCCGAACTGCTCCAGCAGGTCTTCGCCTCCCGGCCCGAGGTCTTCGCGCACAACGTCGAGACCGTCCCGCGGATCTTCAAGCGGATCCGCCCCGGCTTCCGCTACGAGCGCTCCCTGAAGGTCATCACCGAGGCCCGGGACTACGGTCTGGTCACGAAGTCCAACCTGATCCTCGGCATGGGCGAGACCCGCGAGGAGATCAGCGAGGCCCTCCAGCAGCTGCACGAGGCGGGCTGCGAGCTGATCACCATCACCCAGTACCTGCGCCCCTCCGTGCGCCACCACCCCGTCGAGCGCTGGGTCAAGCCGCAGGAGTTCGTCGAGCTCAAGGAAGAGGCCGAGCAGATCGGCTTCTCCGGCGTGATGTCCGGCCCGCTGGTGCGCTCCTCCTACCGCGCCGGCCGGCTCTACCAGATGGCCGTCGAGAAGCGCGGCGCGTACGTCGCCTCGCAGGCCGTCTGAGGTTCCTCTGAGCTTGCCTGGCACGCAGTGCCATCCGGCGCGTGTGAATCCGAGCACAAGCAACTACCGCTCGGTAGCGGCCGATTGACGCGGTCCTGGGCGTCCCCGCAGATGGGGGCGCCGTCAGGGCCGCGTCAACGTTTTCGGGGCGCGCATCAAGGCTTCATTGGTGTTTGACCGGTCGGTCACGCCCTGGTAACACCAATCAGTGACCCTGGTTGTACACCCCGTACACCGTTCACCCAAGCCGCCATTCCCGAGGGGGGAACCTCCACCATGCAGGCCGCGCCGGTTCGCGCCAATGCCATTCCGTCGTTCACCACTGCACTCCGTGCCGTCGAATCGCTGCTCATGAGCGGCGGCCAGCGCACCGCCCGCCGCAACGCCTGGACCTCCGTCCTGGAGGACCGCCGCCGGGCCAAGGACCGGGTCGAGGCCCAGCGCGTCCTGGAGCAGACGCTCATTCCTCGTTCCTGAGGCACTGCCGTCGTCGGCACTCCGGGGGGACACGTAGACTTCGTGCCATGGCGAGGAAGGACACGGCAGCGGACGCTGCGAACCCCGGGCGACTCAAGCAGATCGCTCTGACCTACAAGATGACCCGCAGGGCCGACAAGAAGATCGGTCTTGTACTCGCGGCTGTCGGAATCGTCACCCTCGGTGTCTTCCTCGCGATCGGTTTCTTGATCGGTCACCCCATCTATCTCGGCATCCTGGGCCTCGTGCTCGCCTTCCTCGCGACGGCGATCGTGTTCGGGCGCCGGGCCGAGCGGGCGGCCTTCGGGCAGATGGAGGGACAGCCGGGCGCCGCGGCGGCCGTACTGGACAACATCGGCCGGGGCTGGACGACCACCCCCGCGGTGGCGATGAACCGCAGCCAGGACGTGGTGCACCGGGCCGTCGGCAAGGCCGGCATCGTCCTGGTCGCCGAGGGCAACCCGAACCGGGTGAAGGCCCTGCTGGCCGCCGAGAAGCGGAAGATGAACCGCGTGGTCGCGGACGTGCCGGTGCACGATCTGATCGTCGGCGTCGGCGAGGGCCAGGTCGAGCTGAAGAAGCTGCGCACGACCATGCTGAAGCTGCCCCGCGTGCTCTCCGGCCCCCAGGTGACCGCCACCAACGACCGGCTGCGCGCCATGGGCGACCTGATGAGCAACATGCCGCTGCCGAAGGGCCCGATGCCGAAGGGCATGAAGCTGCCGAAGGGCGGCCCGAAGGCCCGCTGACTCCCGCTGTACGACGAAGGGGGCGCCCGGATCACTCCGGGCGCCCCCTTCGTCGTACGCCGATCGCCTTACGGCCGGACTAGATGCGCACTTCCACCGTGCGGGCCAGCCGGTCGTGCAGGCCCCGGCCGTCGCGGTCCCAGATCAGGGCCGGTACGGCGAGGCAGAGCAGGACCGAGCGGAGCAGGGCGCGCAGCGGATTGACGCGACCCGTCTCCAGGGCCACCACCCGCATGCCGAACAGCCGCTTGCCCGGGGTGAAGCCGACGCTGCCGACGGTCAGGGCGTTCATCAGGAACAGGATGAGCAGCGCCCAGTTCCCGGTCGCCGCGTCGTAGCCCTGGGTGATCAGGCCGTATGCGATCAAGAGGCACAGGCCCCAGTCCACGGCCAGGGCGCCGAGCCGCCGGCCGGGGCGGGCGATCGAGCCCGGCCCGTGCTCGGGCAGACCCAGCTGCTCGCCCCGGTATCCGAAGTCGACACCGGCGTCTTCCATGGCCGCGCGGGGCCCGGACAGCCACGATCCGATTGCTTGCCTGTTGTCCACCCGTCCAAGGTACTGCGCCCGCATATGACCCAGGACAGGCGGGGTGCGTCGGGGCTACGGTGGAAGCCGGGCCGGTTAACTTGTGCGAAACAAATGGGTCACGCCCGAGAAATCACGCGTCCCTAGGGTCGAGGTCAGCGTGTGCCACCGCACTGGCCGCACGAACGAACTACCACCCCGGCACGGACGGTCGGGAGTAGGAGGAGCTGGATGTTCCAGAACGCCGACGAGGCCAAGAAGTTCATCGCGGACAAGGACGTCAAGTTCGTCGACGTCCGCTTCTGCGACCTGCCGGGCGTCATGCAGCACTTCACTGTGCCCGTCGAGGCGTTCGACCCGGATGAGGAGCTCGCGTTCGACGGTTCGTCGATCCGCGGTTTCCAGGCCATCCACGAGTCCGACATGGCGCTGCGCGCGGACCTGTCGACCGCCCGGGTCGACCCGTTCCGCCGGGACAAGACGCTGAACATCAACTTCTTCATCCACGACCCGATCACGGGCGAGCAGTACTCCCGTGACCCGCGCAACGTGGCGAAGAAGGCGGAGGCCTACCTCGCCTCGACCGGTATCGCGGACACCGCGTACTTCGGTCCCGAGGCCGAGTTCTACGTCTTCGACAGTGTGCGTTTCGCCACCTCGGCGAACGAGTCCTTCTACCACATCGACTCCGAGGCGGGCGCCTGGAACACCGGTGCGCTGGAGGACAACCGCGGTTACAAGGTCCGCTACAAGGGCGGTTACTTCCCGGTCCCGCCGGTCGACCACTTCGCCGACCTGCGCGCCGAGATCTCCCTGGAGCTGGACAAGCAGGGCCTGAAGGTCGAGCGCCAGCACCACGAGGTGGGCACCGCGGGCCAGGCGGAGATCAACTACAAGTTCAACACGCTGCTCGCCGCCGCCGACGACCTCCAGCTCTTCAAGTACATCGTGAAGAACGTGGCCTGGCGCAACGGCAAGACCGCGACCTTCATGCCGAAGCCGATCTTCGGTGACAACGGCTCGGGCATGCACGTCCACCAGTCGCTGTGGAGCAACGGCGACCCGCTGTTCTACGACGAGGCCGGCTACGCGGGCCTGTCGGACATGGCCCGCTACTACATCGGCGGCATCCTCAAGCACGCCCCGTCGCTGCTGGCCTTCACCAACCCGACGGTGAACTCCTACCACCGCCTGGTGCCGGGCTTCGAGGCGCCGATCAACCTGGTGTACTCGCAGCGCAACCGCTCCGCCGCGATGCGTATCCCGATCACGGGTTCGAACCCGAAGGCCAAGCGCGTCGAGTTCCGCGCGCCCGACTCCTCCGGCAACCCGTACCTGGCCTTCTCGGCCCTGCTGCTCGCGGGCCTGGACGGCATCAAGAACAAGATCGAGCCGGCCGAGCCGATCGACAAGGACCTCTACGAGCTGGCTCCCGAGGAGCACGCCAACGTGGCCCAGGTCCCGACCTCCCTCCCGGCCGTCCTCGACTCGCTGGAGCGCGACCACGAGTTCCTCCTCCAGGGCGACGTCTTCACGTCGGACCTGATCGAGACGTGGATCGACTTCAAGCGCGCGAACGAGATCGCCCCGCTGCAGCTGCGTCCGCACCCGCACGAGTTCGAGCTGTACTTCGACGTGTGATATTGCCCCAGGTCAGAGCGGGTAACCGCTCCCCTGGGCCGTCTCTGGGCCGTCGGCCGGCTCTCCGCTTCAGGAGAGCCGGCCGACGGCTTTACCAATTTCGGGGCACTTTTGGGTGCTGCAATACGCCGCCGCCAAATGTTGCGGGGAGCTTCAAGGTTGGCAGTGCACCCATCTCATAGGGTAGAGTTTTAGGTAGCGAAGTGGACCTAAAGCAGGGTGGGGATGGAAGCCAGCGCAGCAGATCCGACGGTGTGGGACATCGCTGTCGGCGACATCGTGAAGCGTGTCGATGTGCACGAGCGCTACGGGGGGCGCCGCCAAGGCGGCATCGGCCCTTCCCGCGTTTCGCGCAACGTTCTCCTCTTCACGGACCCGGTCAAGGGCCACAGGCACGGCTACTTCGATGGCTGGGGCGAGGACGACTGCTATCACTACGCCGGCGAGGGCCAGATCGGCGACCAGAAGATGACCCAGGGAAACCTGGCCATCCTGAACCACAAGTGGGAAGGGCGCGCCCTGCGTCTCTTCCGAGGCGTCTCCTCCGGCATGTGCGAGTACCTCGGCGAGTTCACGCTTCCCGACGAGCGTCCTTGGTACCGCACCGACGCGCCAGAGACGAACGGCGGGCCGATCCGCAGCGTAATCATGTTCCGACTGCAGCCCGTCTCAGCGGAGGCACCGGCCGGAACGCAGCTCCCCCACACGCCGACTGATGAGCTTGTGGTTGAGTCGATAGACGTCGAGGCTCAACACACTGAGCGGATGCTGGTAGACCCGTCGCGCAAGCCATACGAAGCTGAGCGCACGGAGGCGAAGCTGGTTCGGGCATACGCAAATCACCTGCGGCTACAGAGGCACATCGTCAATCGGCACCGGATCGCCCCAGCCGGCGTCGCGAAACAACTACTGACAGACCTGTACGACGTCACGGCCAACCGCTTGTACGAAGCCAAGGGTTCGGTCTCTCGCGAGGCGATTCGCATGGCGATCGGCCAGCTCCTCGACTACGCGCGCTTTCTGCCTCAGCCGGAGCTAGCCGTTCTTGTGCCGTCGCGCCCCGAACCCGACCTGCTCGATCTGTGCGCTCAGCTACAGATCGTCGTCGTCTGGCAGGAAGGAGACGGGTACTGTCGCCACCCCGAGCCGGCTTGACCGCACACCACAGGAGTGGTGTCCGAGAGGGAGCAGGCCACCCGCGGCGCCTGGTAACGATGCGGGTGGCCCCTGCTCACAGTCCCACTGAAAGAGACAGAAGCAGGTCAAGTATGTCCGATGAACCGGAGGGGCGCGAAGCCCCACTCATGCGAGCCCTGATGTACGCAGGTGCACTCGCAGCCGGTGTAGCGCTCGTTCTGTCCGGCAAAACGACACCCTTGGAGGCTTCGGCGTTTACATCGCCATTTTTGATGTACCTCCAGAAGGTGGTCCCAGCGCCGGTCTCCCGGGCTGTCAGTCGTAGGCAGACAGCCCGGAAGTAGCACGCGTGACCCTGTGAGGGTGCGTCTGGCCACACCGGACGCACCCTCACCCCTTATCGTGATCGGCACCCTGAAACATCTGGTCGATGGCCTTACGGGCCCGATCCCGACTGTTTGGCATCATGTGCGTGTACGTACGCAGAGTGAAGCCGGGGTCAGAGTGCCCCAGGTACTCGGCTAACGCTTTGACGTTCTCTCCAGCATCCAGCAGTACAGACGCGTAGTAGTGCCGCAGGGCATGCATGCCGTGCTCGCGCGACGGACGAAACTTCTCTCCAGGCGGCCGCTTCGGGATAACGCCAGCGGTGACCAGTGCCGGTTTCCACAAGTACATGTTGAAGTAGTTCCTGTTGAGCGCCTTTCGTTCCCGCGAGTAGAACAGCAATTTGGCCGTGAACGGCGGGCCATCCGGGGTCCTCCACGGCAAGGTGACATCGATGGGGGGTTGACGGGTGATGTGCGTGGCGAGCGCATCTGAAACCACGTCGGGCAGCGGTACGTCGCGCAGTTTGCCGCCCTTGGGCGGGGCAAACACCATCTGCGGGCCAACCATCTTGACCTGCCGCACGACGTGTACCGCTCCCCCGGCGAAGTCGACTTCGTCGACAGCGAGCCCGAAAATCTCGCCTTGTCGCAAACCGCACCCGGCACCGACGTCGACCGTCGGCGCGTACTGGCTCGGAAGTCCGTCCCGGACTGCCATCACCCGGTCACGCGTCCACGGCTTGATCTTCCGCGGATCCAGCTTCGGTACCCGCACAGAACCCGCTCGGCAGGGGTTCCGGGCCAGAATGCCGTCATCAACGGCGGCGCCGAACACGGCAGAGACGTTCGCGAAGACCGTCCGCTGATACGAAGCTGCCATCCCGGAGTCTGCGAGGGCCCGTGCCCAAGCACGGACGTGTGCGGGTTGGAACGCGCTCAGCGAGCGAGCGCCGATGTAGGGGAAGGCGTGCAGCCGGAACCTCAGCTCCATGTTCACGATGGTGGAAGGGTCCGTGGTCTGAGACGCCAGCCACTGAGTGGCGAACTCCTTGAACGTGACCTTGCCGGACGATGGGTCGACGTACTGACCACGGGTCATGTCAGCCGCGATCTGAGTCAGCCAAGCTTCCGCAAGTCGCTTCTGCCTGTCCGGGAAAGACTTGCTGCGTTCGGTCCCGTCCGGCGCGACGTAGCGGGCCCGGTAGCGCAAGCCCGTCCCGTACCGATCTGTCTTTGCCTTGGTTAGCTTGCCGTTGGATGTCTCGGTCTTGTACCAGCGGTCTTGGATGTGGCCTGCCATGAGGCAGAGGTCCTTTCTTATGCAGCAGGGAGAGCCGCTGGTAGCGGCTCTCCCTGCTGCGTCTGGCCGATGTGGGGTTAGGCGGCGTTGCGGTCGAGGTTCTTTCGTTGGGTGACGTATGCGCGTACGTCGGCGGGGTCGTAGCGGAGGTGTTTGCCTATCCGGAAGCCGGGTGGGCCGGTCCGCTTCTTGCGCCACTGGTAGACGGTTTCGCGGGGAACCTCGAACATCGCGGCGATGTCATCGGGGGTGAGGTACCGGTCGGGGAGGCCGCGCCGGAGGATGGCTCGAGGGTCGGGGTCTGTTCGCTGTGCCATAGGGACTCCAAACGGGGGCGGGCGTGGCCGCGTGTGTCCGAGGTTCGGATTTCTGCGTCACAGCGTCACCTGCGTCATTCAGCCGCCTGACCTGCGGTTTTGCGTGACGCAGGGCGCTGGGGGTGCGTCACGGGTGACGCAGGCTGTCCGTCCCGCGTGACGCGGTGACGCAGGTGTGACGCAGAAATCGCCGTCTGCGTCACGCCCGTCTGTGCAGGTCACGGTGCGGTTTCCATGATCGTGTGACGCTGTGACGCAGCGCTTCCCTACTTAGGAAAAGGGAGGGGTTCTGGTGGTGGTTTCAGGTGCGGCTCAAGGCGTGAAGAAGGAGCCGCTGCGCGGCACGTCCAACGCAGGGCGGCGCCCCGCCGAACACCAAGAGGAGCACCCCTGCCCCGGCGTGCTCCTCTTGCTTGTGCGGGTCAGGAGCCAGAAAAGCGCTGCTGTTCGTGCGCAGGTGGGGCTGCTTGGCGGGTCATGACGGTGTAGCGGCCCTCTCGGGTGCGTCCGAAGTCGATGAGGACGCCACGGGCCGCGAGTGTCGGCTGAAGCCGCTTGAGGCGGTCAGAGAGCACTTTGCCGGTGGTCGGCCAGCCTTTGGGCAGGGGGCGCAAGTCGTCCCCGCTGTAGACGCCGCTGAGGCAGTGCAGCCACTGCGTGGACGTCATCTGCTGCTCGGCTCCCACCTTCAGGCCGGCTGCATGCTGCAACACGGTCTGCGCCAGAAGGTCGCCCTCAATGACGTCGTCGTTGAGGTCGTCCAGGCTGGCCCGGTAGGCGGACAGGGCCCCGAGGCCGGTAGCCGCGTCGAGCTGCGCGCACAGGTGGGCGAAGTCCGCCATGCGCAGGTCGGTCGGTGTCTCCGCCTGCGCGGCGCGCACCTTCACGGTCAGGTCCAGCAGGGAGCCGAGAACGACCGGAAGGATCTCCGCGTACTCCGTCCATAGTTCCGCCTCGGTGCGCCGCACCTGGGGCCTGACGAGTCGGAGTGGGAGGAGGCGTTCGGCGAGGTCGGGGCGGATGACGCCGACGTCGATACCGGTCAGCAGCATGGGGCGCCGGTAGCGGGACCGGACGACATCTCCGTCGGTGAACAGCGCGCGCTTGATGCTCTCGGCTCCGGTGACGATGCAGCACATGAGGTCGGACAGGTCCGGGGACAGGTGGGAGAGGTTGTCCAGGGCGGTCACCCAGCCGGCAGCGACGGCCGTGATCATGTTCTCTTCGTCCTTCGGCGCCCGCCGCAGATCGCCGCTCATCCCCTCGATGATCCGCACCAGCATCCGGCCGCCGGTGGACTTGCCGGCTCCTTGGGGGCCGGTGAGGAACGGGGCGGGGACGGGCACGGACGGCTCCAGGCAGCCGATCAGCCACGCGATAGCCAGGCACTCCGTCTCGGCGCTGGCGAAGTTGCACAGCCGCAGCAGGAGATCAATGCCCTTGCCGTTGGTGTCCTTGGCGGGCAGGGGCAGTTCGCCGGTGAGCTGGGTGCGCCGCCAGCACACTTCCTGCGGATCGGGGACTGCAATGTCCCAGCGGCCCGGATGGATCCGGACGGACGTGCCGTCGTCCCGGCCCAGGTCGAGCCAGGTCGCGCCGTCGAAGCCGGGCGCCACGCGGATGTAGGTGGGCTGTACGTCCTCGGTGAGTGCGAGTGCTTCGATCAGGTCCAACGCCTCCTTCAGAGCCGTCCCGTTGAAGACACCCAGTCCGTCCCTGAACAGGCCGACCATGAGTTCCTGCCTGTGGCTCCCGGTCGTGCCCTGGGAGCGGATGGGGCGGGCCACGGGGTGGCCGGTGCGCTGCGCGTACACGGTCCCGTCCACGGTGCGGAAGTACCGGAAGTGGGCTTGCGCGTAGTCGGTGATGACCTTGCGGGCCGGGTCCTTCTCGTCGTCGGCCATGGTCACAGTCCCAACGTGGTCAGGGCGTTGGTCCACGCGTCGGTGCAGTGCCGGGGTGACTCACCCTTAGCCTGCGCGGCGGTGAACAGCCGTGCGATGTGCGCCTCGGTGAGGCAGCCGCACCGGCCGTGCGTCGACAGCACCGCGAGGAAGGTCCGGTACACGGTCGTGTGGATCGCATTGCGGGCCTCGGTGATGCGCTGCTCCGCCATGGCGATGCCACGTTCCAGGTAAGCGGGTGTGCGGTGCGGGCACTCCCCGCCACCGGACAGTGCGGGCGCGGTGAGAGCCTGTGCCTCCGGACGGACAATGGAGGGGGTCTTCACGGCCAGCTCGCGGACGATGGCCGGTAGCGCCGTGATGGTGCCAGTCCCTATGCCGAGCCACCGGGCGTACTGCATTGAGGACTTGATATCGATGCCCTCTCGAACGGCGTTCGCGGACCGCATGGTGCCCTGGTAGATCCAGTGTTCGCCCCTGGTGGTGCGCACGGTGCGGGTAGCGGGCAAGGCGTTGCGGGCCCATTCGACGGCCGCATCGTTGTCGAGGTCTACGACGGTCCATCCGGCGCCGCCGGGGTGGTAGGCGACAGCCTCGGCGCGGCGCCAGGCGCGCAACCACGGGCGCGAGGTGAGGACCTCGGGGTCGGTCGTGGCGGCGGCCCATGCGTGGCAAGGGGCGAGGCAGTAGCAGGGTCCAGCCTGTTTCATGTTCGGCCGCCCGCCGCAGGCGTTTTGAGCGCAGGCGCGGCAGTTGCCGAAGGGGACCTTGCCGTGCCGCAGGGGTAGCGGCGGGATACCCATTTCCGCGAGGTCGAGGGCGATGCGCAGGGTCTCGGGAAGCGCGGTCATCCGGCCACCCCCCGAGCCGGGGCGACATAAGCGAGCACTCGCCGGATGTCGGTGGGTTGCGTCATGCTGAAGGTCTCCAGTTCCCTGGTCGGATGCTGGCGAGCAAGGGCGGCCCCGAATCTTTGGCGAGACGAGGGGGCCGCCCTTGGCGTAGCTAGAAGGGCGGTTCGGCGCTGTAGGAGCGCTGGCGCCTCAACCACCGGGGCAGGGGCAGCAGGGGCATTGCCCACCCCGTCCAGCACGGGCAAAAGTCGAAGTCGCTACCGGCGTACTCGCCGGTGTCGTCGCCGTAGAAGGACTCGATGCTGCCCACCCCGTTGCAGTCGGGGCAGTCGGGATGGGGCGTGTCGGTCAAGCCGAGCGCCGGGCGGGGACAGCCCAGGATAGTGAGCCGGAGCCGGATCATGAGTGGCTGGCCTCCTGTGTCAGTGCTTGGGACGGGCGAGTCGGAGGGTGATGCCGCCGATGCCGATGGGTCCGGCGGTGGCGATGACCGTGATGGCATGGGCGGTGGCGTCGAGCAGTGCGCAGAGCGCGACGACCAGTCCCCAGCCGCCCATGGCGGCGGCGCCAGCGGCACCGAGCGCGATTACGACGCGGCGCCACGGCACGCCGCTCGGGGCGATTGTGTGGACGACGATCACGACCGGGGCGCCGGTGTCTTCGGCGCGGCGGTAGGCGTCGGCGGGGATGTGCGGGGCGAGGATTCCCGGCGGGTTGCCGGGCGTCTGGGAGTGCATGCGGAATCCCTTCCGGTGCTGACTCGGGGAGGCAGGGACACCCCCTTGCCGGGGGCGTGTGGAGGGGGTTACGGGGGTGCTGACCTGCGCGCCTCCCCGCCTCCCCGAAACGCTGTTTTCGCTGATCAACGCGGGGGAGGCGGGTTGGGGAGGCGGTTGGGGAGTTCTCCCCGCCTCCCCGGCGCGGACGGGTCTGCCTCCCCGCTACTGGGAGGTGGAAGCGGAACCGTCGGAGTCGCGGTTGGCGAGGGCGCGCAGGACGTGATCGCGGTGGACGACCATGCGGCCGTGGGACTTCTTCGGCTCCTCGCCCTCGGCCTCCAGCACGCGCTTGAGGTCGCCGTTGGTCCAGTCGCCGTAGGCGTCCGTGTCGAGCATCGCGAGCCGCTTGAGGACGTCGGTCGTGGGCAGTCGCGAGGCCTCGCCGATGGCGGCGGCGATGTCGGCGAGCGCATCGCGCTTCTCGCCCCGCTCGATCACCCGCAGCGTCGTCACGCCGTCGCGCAGAGCCTTGGCACGGTCGGCGATCTCGACGGCCGGCTCGTCGTCGATGAAGTGCGTCCGCACCGTGATGGACGCCTGGCCGGCGGGGATCGTGATGCCGTCGGACGCGACCACGAGGGTGCCCTTGTCCAACCCCTGGCGCAGCAGGTGCGGGGCAGCCCCACCGTCGACGGCCTTATCCCCGAGTGCCATGCGGGCCTGCGATTCCGTGCCCAGCACCAGGGACGCACGCGTGTGCGCGCCCTCGCGGACCAGTTTGGGAAGGTTCTGGTCGGTGGGATCCTGCGTGCCCTGCCACATCAGCACGTCGACCGCACGGCCCTGGTTGTGCACCTTGCGGACGGCCATGAAGTACCGGGACGTGGCCTTGGAGCCGCCATACGGGCGCTTGTCGTCGCCGACGACCGGGCACATGAACGCCAACTGCGCCTCGTCCACCACCACGATCAGCGGCTCGAACACGATGCTTGGATCGCGGCGGCGCTCCTCGATCCGCCGGTTCATCTCCGCTACCGCGTCCTCGACCATCTCGGTCGCCTGGATGACGTGATCGTCGGAGGGACCTTCGATCAGCACCTGCGCGATGCCCTCGAACATCGCCCAGTCACCGATGCCCTTGAGGTCAGCGATCCAGAACTGCACTGACCTGTCCAGGGCCAGCCACAGGGCGAGCGCGCGCAGTGCGGCGGTCTTGCCCTGATTGGACAGGCCAGTGACCAGCAGGTGCCGCTGATACAGGCTGAGCGTGGCGGCGTCGCCGCGCAGGTCCTGCCCCCACGGCGCCTTGCCCTTCTTGTAGTCGGCCGCCATGGTCTCGTCGGTGACCAGCGGGGACGGACCGATCGGCTCATCCAGCGCCCCCGAGTCGGCGATCCACAGCCGCACCGTGCGGGCCGCCTGCGGGATCGTGATGAACACCTCGTGCTCATGCCGGGTCAGGTTCTCCGCGAGCTTCCTGCGCCGCTTCTGCACCTCATCCGTCGCCACACCCGACGGCAGGGTGACGTCGACTTCCACACCGCATCCGGCGATGGTGATCGGCCCGAGCATGGACGCTCCGGCGTCACCCATCTCCTTGATGGCTGCCTTGAGCGGAGCGATGCCCAGATCGCGCAGGGCCTTCACCACGATCGACGGGGTGATCGGCTCACCCTCGCCCGACCGTACGTTCGCGGGGAGCGCCCACTGGGGTGCGGCCTGTTGTTTCCGGCCGACCGACCACAGCGCGAGCAGGGCGAGGAACGGGCCGATGGTGAGCGCGGGACCCCAGACGATCTGCACGATCCGGATCAGCGCGGCGATGAAGTCGATCGTGGCCGCGAGTGGGGTGATGACGTCGGTGGCGTCCTTGTTGTTGATGGCCATCACGATCCCGAGGGCGACCAGCGCGCCGACCCCGACACCCACGCCGACCCCGATGCCCTTCGCGGCCTCGACGGGTGAGTGCAGCAGGTCCATGCGGCGGCGGTGGCGTGCCTCGCGGAAGCGCTGAAGGCGGTCCTCCCATTCCTCGGCCACTTCGAAGTTCCCGGCGGCTTCGGCGGCGCGGAGCATGCGTTCGTAGCGGGCGCCGGTGCGGCCGTCCCAGGTGCGGCGGGCCACGATCCGGCCCCCGTTCCAGGTGTAGAGACTGTGCCGGGCGATAGTGCGGACCGTGGTCGTGGTCCGCTCATGAGTGGCGATCCGCTTCACTGCGCGCCCGGAGCGCACCCACAGCGGTATGGGCCGCGTCGGCGGGGCATCGGGGACGACCGTGAGCGAGGTCGGGGCGTTCTCGTCGGTGGGCTTGTGGAGGTGAATGACGTTCTCGGTCATGCTGGCAGTGCTCCTGACTACCCCTTCAGGGGCGGGAGTTGAAGGAAGGCGTGGCTGGTCAGAACCAGCGGGAAGACTTCTTCGCGGCCTTGGCGCGGGCGCCCTCGGTGATCAGGCGCTGGCGCTCGCCGTACAGGGCGGTCAGCTCTGCAGTGAGGCGGGCCTCGACGCTGGTGCCGATGGACTCCATCCGGTCCTCGGCACGCCCGGCGCTACGGCCCCGGGAGACGCGGTAGGCACCGCCCGCCAGGGCGCGGCTCATGTCGAGGCGTTCGCGGCTGGTCAGCGGCCACCACTCGCCCTTGCGAACGGCATCCAGCTTGCGGCGGGTTTTGTCGATTTCCTTGTCCAGGCGGCGGATGTCGGCGTTGCCCATCTCGTGATCCCTTCAGAAGGCGGGGTAGCGATGGGTCGTTACGGTGTGCGGCATGGGTGGGGAATCCGCGGCCTCTACGCGGCCGTGCAGGTGGTGTGATGTGCCGGTGCCGCAGCCGCGGGGTTGGTGGCGCAGGCGGCGGTATTGCAGCAAGCGGCACCGGCGCTGGTTTCGCTTCTGGGCGGCCCTCGCGCGGATCTTTGACGGCCTGTAGCCGGTCAGGTCATGCACCAGCCGGAGTCACAGCCGGGGTCGACGTCGTCGAACGGCAACGTGTCCACGCCGTCCGGGATCGCCGCACGCAGCGGCCGGTTGAACCGGGTCAGCCACACGTGGTCCTTGCCGAGTTCGTCGCGGCGGCGGTTGAGGAGTTCTTCGAGCCGGCACGCCTTCTCGAACAGCTCGGGTTCGTTGCGGCGCATGTCGTGCCAGGTCTCCGGCCGGTGGAACGGGCAGAACCAGCACGACGACTTCGGCGGCACCGGCAACCCGGCGCTGCGGATGATCCGCATGCAGTCGATGCGGCGGATCCCGCGTTCCAGCAGCGGGTATTCGATGACCTCGTGCGGCTCGCAGCGCCGCTTGTTCGCCCGGCCGATCTCATCGAGGCTGATGCCGATCCCGACCGTGGCAGGCGCCTCCTTGGTGGCGCCGCGGCGTTTGAGTTCGTCGCCAACGACCTTGATTTTGAACTGAGCCGTGCACGAGCGGGTGCCGGGGGCCCCGTTCGACATCCGAATGGGGATCTTCAGCGACCGCGACCCCTCCCGGGTCAGGTCCTGATACAGCGTGCGGACCTCACCCGTACGCTTCATCACCCTGTCCAACACGACCAGCTCAAGGCCGTTGGCGTGGGCGTAGGGGATGGCGTACTGACGCAGGTAGGCCAGGGTGCCGGGGTGCTCGGAGTCATCCCCGACGTTCGCCATCAAGAACGTGCGGTAGTCCAGCTCACCCCTGGCCGCGAGAACCATCGCGGCCATCGACTGCACACCCCCGCCAAAGCTGAACGACTTCACCACAGCCGTAGTCGGTGTGGTCACTGCGCCACCCCCACCGTGACCGTGCCGGCCCGCTCAGCGAGCAAGGCATCCCGCAGCATCCGCGCGTTCGCCGGGGACGTACGGATCGCACGGCGGATGCCCTCAGCGGTCACCTTGGCGTCCGGCCAATCGGCCGTCGCGCCACGCGCCTCATCGAGCAACTGGGCCTCGGTCCGCCGAGGGCGAGTCGACTTTGCCGACTCCGGGACACGGCCAGTTGCCCGGCGCGGCGGGGTCGACTCCGAGGCCAGCGCACGCCGCTCGATCGAGACGACCTCAGCCGATTCGGCGGTTACGACGTCGGGCACCCGCTCCATCTGCGCCGTGATCGGCGCGGGGGTCGATTCGGGCAGGTCAGCCGTAGACCGATTCCTCTTGGTCTCGGTAGATTCCTCCGCATTCGTGTCCGGAGTAGGGATCGGGGTGGGGCGGTGGTGCAGGACCTTGGCGACCAGGTCCGATCCGAAGTAGATCGACCCGACCGGTAGCGACGTGGCGAGCAGTACCAGGGCCCAGTTCGCCGGACCCCACTCCGCCAGGCGCGCCCAGTCGACCTCACGGTCGTGCAGTTCGGGCACCAGGCCGTGAACGTAGTTCAGGGCCAGCGAGGCGAGGGTGTAGGTGCCCAGCACCCGCAGGGCGAACTTCCTGGCGTCGTCGGTCAGTACGAGGGTGGCGACTAGGGCGAGCGCCATCAGGCCGTCGACGACGAACGGGTACAGCGTGGCGGCGGTGTCGTCCGCGCCAACCGCGTTCGCGATGTCCCGCAGCGCGTTCCACGAGACACGGAACGCCATGGCGACAACCGCGACCAAGGCCAGCACGAGGGCGGCGCGGCCCTTGCGGTGCAGGTTCATGCCGCACCACCGGGAAGCATCGCGCCGGCCGTGCGGTTGAGCAGCGCCACGCGGGCGGTGAGCGCCCGGCGGCGGGCCCGACGGATACGGCGGACGTCCAGCTCGGTCGGCGTGCGGTCGAGGGTGGCGATCTGCGCGTCGAGCAGGTCGACGTCCGCCAGGATCACGGGCATCTCGCCCTCGATCGCGTCCAGCTCCGCATCCGTCGGCTCAAGCCAGTCGGCGAACGCGGTAACAGCGTCCTGAACAGTGACGATGTGGCTCATGGGTCGTGGTTCCTCTCAGCAAGGGAACGGCCCGAACCGCGCCCCCGGTGTTCCAGCACCGGGGGCGCTTGCCGTTGTGAGTGACAGCCGCGCCAGATGCGCGGCACGGCCACTACGCGTGGCCGGAGTGCCCCGGGCGAGATTCGATCTCGCGCCCTCACGACTGAATGCCGGGGCGACGTGCGTGTCTCCTTCGGGGGTGCCGCGCCCGTATCAGGTAGCGCGGCATGACCCCGTTGTAGGCGTATGGAGACGCGACCTTTCGGTCTAAGCCCTCCCGAATGACCAGGGTCGGGGGCGCCCTCGGCCCGCTCTATCCCGGGCCCCTTGACCTCAATGCGCCCCGAAGCAAGGCGCATTGAGGTCCGGCACCCGCTGTTCGGCCGAACCGACCGGCGGGCACATCCATAGGGTTCCCTAGGGTTCTCTGCGGTGTCAAGCGGTAAGCTAGGGAACCTCAGGGATGTGACGACAAGGAGCGGAAGAAATGGCAGGCCAGGCCGACAATCGGGCGCCCTACGCGAGGATCGCCGCCCACTACACAGAGCTGATTACGTCTGGTCAGCTACAGCCAGGGACCCTCTTGCCGAGCATCAAGAACCTCTCGGAAGAGTGGAAGGTGAGTACGGCGACTGCCGAGAAGGCCCTGCGCAAGCTGCGCAATGAGGGGCTTGTCCGTGGCATCCACGGCATCGGTACCGAAGTGCTGGACCAGCCGGCTCCCATGTCGTCCGGGGCACAACGGCAAGACCGGGGACGTCGTACCGGGTCTAGCTGGGGGACAGGCGAGCGCTCCGACTCGCACCAGGCGGCCGTGGTACCCGCGCCCGATGAAGTGGCGCAAGCGCTGGACATTCAGCCCGGCTCCGACGTGGTACGCCGAAGCCGCGTCTACCGGGACCGGCACGGCATCGTCGCTCACAGCACGTCATGGATTCCCGCGCGGTACGGGAAGCTGATCCCGCAGCTAGCAGCAAGCGAGCGTCTGACCGGGGGAACGTCGCTCCAGCTCATTGCCCAGGCGACCGGCCACCCGATCAGCCACCGCATCGACACCGCTTCCGCGCGCCTGCTGACGCCGGAGTACGCACGACTTTTGGAGCTGGACCCTGACAACCCGCCTGCGGACCCGGTGGTCGTGATGACAGCCAAGTTCGTGGACAGCGAGAACAACACCGTGGAGTACGGCGTGGACCTAGGGGGCCCCGGCAGGACATGGCGCACAGAATCGGACGTCTCCCCGTGACAGTCGTGGATGACACCGCTTAGCGGGCTCGAAGACCGCCTGGAAGCACTGCTTACCGCCCGCAGGGCTGGCACAATCACGCCCGCAGCCGAAGCGGAGATGGCCCCCATCTCCCGAACCATAACGAGACCGATGCACCCACACCCGCCGTTCTGCGTCCTTATGGCCGGGCTCCCCGGCTCCGGCAAGACGACTCTTTCCCGGGCCCTCACCGCCCGTGGGTTCATACGACTGTGCCCAGACGAAGAGATGTTCCGCCGGCACGGCGTCTATGGCGTGGACTTCCCCCGGGGAGTCTTCCCCACCCTTGAGCGCCCCGTCCTCGAAGACGTGGCAGTCGACCTCCGAGAGCAGCTCAAGGCCGGGCACGATGTCGTCGTTGATCACGGCTTTTGGACCCCGGAGGACCGAGCGAGGTGGCGAGCGATCGCCACCGACGCCGGCGCCACTCCTGTACTCGTCTACCTAGCGGCCAACCATGACGACCTGTGGGCGAGGATCAGCAAACGCAACGAGTTCCACGCGAATGATCCCAACTCGATCTACTTCTCAGAGAGCGACCTACAGCGGTACCGCAACCGCTTCATCCCTCCGCAGGCAGACGAACCGCATCTGCTATACGACGGTGACCCGGCGTCCGTGACCGCAGCCCTCGAAGCCTCGCGCCCTTAACTCTTGGAACGCCGAATGAATGATCCTGGATTGTTTTCCTCTCTGGCGAGAGGAAGGCAGGCCGCAGAAGATCACATGAATTTCATGTGGAACAACGGGGATTTTTGGCACGAGCGAACCGTGACTCACACCCTGTTTCAGCATTCCGCACCCCATGTTCGCCCGATCGAGTTCACACAGAACCAGGAGGGTGAGCTTGGAGCCGACTGGCTATGGTGGTGGATAGATCCATCTGGTGACTGCTTTGGGATGTTGGTGCAGGCGAAGAGCCTGAAGCGTGAGCGAGGAAAATGGTATGTAGACTTCAACTATCGAGGCGGGCATCAGATTGCGCGCCTAATGCAAACAGCTGCGCACTTTGAAGTACCCGCCGCATACGTGTTGTACTGCGGCGATTTCTCCTATCGAGCGGATTTGACGTGCGGCTCGAAAGCACATGACGCCACCTGCGGAAACTGCTCACGTGCTGGCGTTTCCATCATTGACGGATTCGGGGCAAAAAAGCTATCGATGCTCCCCGAATCGGTAGGTGTCAACGCTTTTCAATTTTCGTCGCCCCTCGAAGATATCGCTGACCCAAACTACAGCACAGATTGGCTCTCCAAGCCAATCGGTCCAGTCCTGCGAGATTTCGTTACTGGCTCGCATTCCGGCGCCCGCAAAGTGGCTCTGCGGATATTTCAGCTAGCTATGCGAACAATGATTTTTGCCTATGCAGGACCAGCTTGGCAAAAAGTCGATGCACTTTCACCGTACTTCCTTCAGGGGTGGCGAAGTGAGGTTCCGCCGTATGTCCGCGACGCGATGGCAGGAGAGTTCATTTCTCCGGAGATCAGTGGCAATGTCGCGGGGATCGTGGTCCTTCAGCTCTGAGAGACACCTCGGCCGCTCGTAGAGCTCTCACCCAAGTTGCTTCGAGACGAAGCGGCCGTGCCCCCATATACGGATGGTTGCTGGCGGGGGATCGACGCGCCAACCCAGTAGCGCGCGGCGCACCTCTAGCCAACCAAGTGCAGGCGGCGCACAGCGAGAGCGGGCTTACGCCGGTCAAGCCGCACTGGGATGTGCAGATCCGGCCGGCCGTGAGAGCCGTCTTGGCACAGCTGGGCACGCGTGCCTGCCGCGACGTGGGGCGACTCGCTGGCAACCCAGGTCCCTGCGCCAGGTCTTCCCGGGCCCATGAGCGGAACCGGTCCCGTGAAACGCGCTACTCTCGGACAGTTTTGGGACGCTGGCGACGGCCCCATCCCTCTGAGCTGGGGGAATGACCTCCACACCCCGGAGGAGTAGGCGCCGATAATATACGGCCGTCCCGGACGAAATTTTGGCATCGTTGGACACGGGAGTCGGCTCATTGCCACGCTCTTGTTGTCCCAAGAGGCGGACACGCGTCGTAATAACGTCTTAGGGGGGCCGGTGCGACGTCACGGATTCAATGACCCACACATGGCAAACGGACCTTTGCAATCCTGGCTGCTGGCGGAGAAGCGGCGGAGTGGTCTGAGCTTCAGCCAACTAGCCACACTGACATTCGTCTCGAAATCTTCGTTACAGCGGGCAACGCGAGGGTTTGAGTTGCCCAGTCGACAGGTGTTCGATGCTTTCGTTAGTGGCTGCGCTGCGGATCCCGACGTCGCTGAATCGGAGTGGCGAACGGCCACGGCGATGCGTCAGTATTTCCTGGGGCGCAGGATGTACTCAATCCGCCCCGAGAATGTCACAAGTCACGTGGAATTGCGGGAGGCTCTTCAGGACCTCATTGATCGACATGGGCTCAGCCTTCGGCAGATTGAAAAGCTGACTGAAAAGCGAAATGGGAAACTGCGGCGCAGCACATTGAGTGACGCGGGTCACGTCCGCTGGAGTGGTGTATCGACGGCCACTCGGTGATCTCGGTTTGAGGCTATGCGGTGAGTTCGGTCGGGAGGACGGTCTCGTCGGT
>NZ_JBWKCI010000024.1:0-81388 GCF_056436565.1 Streptomyces sp. NPDC043726 | reverse complement strand
TTCACCACCAAGCCAACTGAACCCGAAGCGCAGATCACCCGACAACCGGAACCGAAACAGCTGCCGTGACTACACCACCTCACGGGACATGACCGAAACCGACCCGCCCGGGCCAGGACGACCGCCGGGTTCGAAGAACCACCGCCTGGCCATCCGCCACGACTTGGGCCGTGTCCTCGCGACCGGTGAGGCGTACACCCGCCCAGCTCACCACCAGAAGGGAACCAACCCCAGACGCAGCACGACTATCCCAGCAAAGTGAGTGGCAAGTCTCGTCCGTCGAGGACGTCCACCCAGGTGACAACTGAGTGGGACGGATCAATGCCCACTAGGAAGACCGCCTCATCTCCCCGCTCCAGCACCATGACTGACGGAGTAGGTGCTCCCTTTGGAGCGGTCAGCACGTAGCCACGGCAGACACCATGGAAGGGCAAGTCCGCGATCGAGTCTGCGATCGGATCTCCTGGAGACGCCTCCCGCAGCAGAGTAGCGACGTCCTTCACGAGATCGGGACAGACATTCCCCAGACGCGGCAAGCTCTTCGTGTGACTCGTGTGCGACTCCATGTCGCGAAGCATGTCACCCCGGCCAGTCCAGCACATTCACTTCGAGCCGACGTTAAACGACAAGCTGAGAGCGTGTTTCTGGTCTGGTGTTTCGTGCGGCACGATGTATTCAGGATGGGACCGTCGTTGTGCAGGCGTGATCGCGGAGCCGCAACAGCGGCGGGCCTGAGCAGACCCACAGATTCTCGGAGCAGCCCGCGTCAGCGTGTGTAGCCGATTCCCGGCTTCATGCCGCTTCGAGTGGCAGACCTGAACGCTCGTGCAAGGATTCGAGTGCGGTGTGGTCCACGGCCGCGACGCGCAAAGAGGCGGTGTTGTAGGAGTAAGTGGCCAGAATGCGACGCGATGGGTCGACGAAGCTCAGCCAGTCACCGCCCTTTTGCATCTCGCGAGACCCAACGTAGCTGAGCAGTGACGCGACGATCCCCAATTGCTGCTCACGGATCCGGCAGGTGGCCTGGTGCGGCAGCGACCTCACGGCCTGCCTGCCAGCAACATTGATCAGGAAGGACGACAGTCTCCGGGATTCGCTGTACCACTTCCCGCCCGGCTCGCTTCGGCCATAGACCCTGGGGTCGGGCCAGTCGGCATCATCCGGGCGCACGCTCCACTGGGCAGGCCATCGGTTCTCCCCGCAGAAGACCAGATGTCCGTCCTCGACACCCAGGTGCTCGGGAGCCGTCACCCGGAGGGTGTGCTCGTGGCCGCTCATGCCCATCAGCTCCGGGTGACGGCCTGCGGCAGCGTAATAGTCACGCAATGCGTCCGGCAGGCTGATCCCCAAGCGATCTCCGACTGCCGTGGCTTCGGCATCAGTGCATCCGTCGTTCGGATTGCAGCCACCGAACGCGGTCGACATGAGTTCCTGAAGCAACTCTTTGATCATGGCAGGCCCCAAGCCGATGGGATCATCACTCACTGCGAGTGAGTGTTCCGTCCGCAATGATCATAAGTGACCTGCTCACGGCCTCTGCTGTGACGACAGATTTCGAAGTAGGGACGTGGCCTTGAGGCGGCTGCCCGGCTGATCAGGTGCCTGGCAGCATCAGCCGGCCAGTGTCGGCTTCCTTGGCCAGCTGGGGGTGGCTCCCTTCTGGGAGAGGCCTCGATTCATGAAGGTGAAGGGGGCCCAAGTGATCAGAGTCTCTGAGTGCTGGACGAGCCGTTCGTAGTCCCTCGCGTGGCGGCGGGCGTGCATCATCCACGCGAGGCTGCGTTCGACGACCCAGCGGCGGGGCAACACGACGAAGCCGGAGCCGTCCTTGGGGCGGCTGATCGGCTTGATCGTGAGGTTGAGGTGCTGTTTCGCCCAGGTCTATCCCGGCAGGCGCGGCATGGAGCGACTCGCGTTGCCGCATCGCGCATCCTTCAGCCCGCCTCGCCCTGGGGCCCGGTTTCGCGCTCTGCCCGCCGGTTGCCTGTCGCGTGCCGTTCAGCTCGGTGACCCGGCGCGGTCACGGCTTCCCACAACAGTGCGGTCCAGACCTCTTGCCCGCACGCCAGTCCCAGGAGCAGCCGTGAACGCACCTTCCCCTCATCTCCCTGACAGACGGGCCCTGTTGAAGACGGCCGTGGCCGTTCCCGCGGCCGGCGCTCTCGCAGGCTCCGCGTTCGTGGCCGGCGCCGCTCCCGCCCACGCGGCCGACGCGAGCGGTCAGGGCCGCTTCGACACCGAGGCGCCCCGGTTCGCGCTGGCAGTGCTGCCGGACACCCAGTACCTGTTCGACGCGGACAGCGCCGATCCCGAACCGCTGCGAGCGACGTTCCGCTACCTGCTCTCCCAGCGCAAGGAGGCGAACGTCGCCTTCATGACCCACCTTGGTGACATCACCGAGCACGGCACCCGCGACGAGATCGACCTCGCCTCGGGCACCTTCGCTCTGATTGACCGCCGCATCCCCTACAGCGTCCTGGCCGGCAACCACGACATCGACTCCGGCGACGATCAGCGCGGCGACACGCCCTACCTCGAGGCCTTCGGCCCGCACCGCTTCTCCTCCGCCCCGACCTTCGGCGGCGCTTCCCCGGACGGCTACAACAGCTACCACCTGCTGCGCGCGGCCGGCCGTTCCTGGCTTGTCCTCGCACTGGACTGGCGGGTGTCCGCCGCGGGCCTGAGCTGGGCGCAGGACGTCCTGGACGCCCACCCCGAGGTGCCGGCCATTCTGACCACCCATGACCTCGTGTGGGCGGAAGACGACGGCACCGCCCACTTGTCGGACAACGGAACCCGCATGTGGGACGCCCTGGTCAAGGGCAACGACCAGATCTTCCTGGCGCTCGGCGGGCACTACTGGCCGCCTGGCCGCACGGTTTTGAAGAATGACGCCGACAACGATGTCCACCTGCACATCACCAACTACCAGGACCGCTACTACGGCGGCGCGGCCATGATCCGCCTTTACCACTTCGACCTGGTGCGCAACGTCATCGACATCGAGACGTTCGCCCCTTGGTTCCTCACCCGCGCCCCGCAGGCCCGCACGCCTCTGGAGGCGGAGACGCTCGAACTGTCCGGCCCTGTCGACCGGTTCAGCCTCGCGATCGACTTCGAGGAGCGCTTCGCAGGCTTCGCCCCGCCCGTTCTGCCGAAGCCGCGTCCGGCCGCCGACGTCCTCGTGCGCGGCACCCTCGCCTACTGGCGCTTCGACACTGCCGGTGCGTCCCTGCCGGCGGCGGGAGCCCCGGTGCCGGACGGGACGGTCGTACGAGACCTGTCCGGCCACGGCAACGACCTGACCGTCAGCCGCCTCCACGACAGCGCCACCCAGGCCCTCACCGTCTCGGCCGACCACCACCCGGGCCAGCCCGCGCACGCCAGCCTGCGCTTCGACGGCGGCAAGAGCCCCGACCGCGGCGCCATCCTGACCACCGGCCCCCGCGCGCCGCTCAACAGCGAGAAGTTCCTGCGCGGCTACACCATCGAGACGTTCATACGGCTGCCCGAACCCTTCGAGGGCGACCACGCGTGGATGGGCATTCTGAGCTGGCAGGGCCGCAACGGCGACGCGGGCAAGACCACCGGCTGGTCGCCGCTGGAGCCCACCTGCAGCCTCAACCTCTCGCCGGAGCGCTTCGTGCAGTTCGTCGTCTATCCCGAGCGGCAGGACGCCGATCCGACCTCGTGGAGTCACGCGCTGCCGGTGGGACGGTGGACGCACATCGCCGTCGTCAACGACGGCCGCCGCACGGTCCTCTACGTGGACGGCTCGAAGATCGCCCGCAATCCCACCCAGCCCTCCACAGGCATCGCCACTCTGGGCAAGCCCTTCACCCTGGGCGCCACCCAATTCGACGAGGCGTTCGGGCAGGGCTTCTACGGATGGATGGGCGACACCCGCATCGTCGACCGCGCACTGACACCGAAGCAGTTCCTGACACCGTTCGACTGACCGGCGTCCGCGCCGGGGCTGGCGCGCAGCGCACTGCCGTGCTGTCGCGTCAGGTCCGGCCGTGGCGCCCTGATGAGTGCGAATGCCTGCCCCCCACCACAGGACTGGTTGGCGGATTGTTCTGGGCATCAGTTCTTCGATCAGGAATCTGCTGCTCTGGTCGGCGGCCGTTCTTTGCTTGCGGACCGAGGTGGGGGGCCAACTGCGCTGCTGGCGTTGCCCTTTGAGTGATTTCCGCTTGAGTGAGGGGGACACACGTGACATCTACTGCGTTCCGTATCGACGGGGATCTGACGGTAGGGCGGCTCGGATTCGGGGCCATGCACCTGCCGACGGAGCCGAGCCCGGCCCGTGAGACCTCGCTCGCCATCGCCCGGCGGGCCGTCGAGCTGGGCGTCACCCTCATCGACACCGCGTATCTGTATGGCGGGCGAGCCAACGAGGACCTGCTGGCTGAGGCCCTGCACCCCTACCCGGACGGACTGCTCATCACGACCAAGGTCGGCGTTGCGCGTTCGGCCCCTTCGTTCTCCGGACTTCAACGCGCGAGCGACAGTTCCTCACAGTGGCGGATGTCTTCGCCGTCGCCGACTCCATCGTGCCGCGCTAGTGGATGTTCGTGCTCCTGGCGGCCTGCACCGCCGCGTGCATCGTGCGGTGTCCGAGGTGCAGCGAAGGATCTATATGGGCCAGGCGCCGTCGCGTTGTTGTGCCTGCAGCAGTCGACACCGGCGGGTGCAGCGCGGCCAGCTGCTGCATGCGCTGTTCGAGTCGCGCTGTACCCGGCGGCGGATCTTGCTCCGCGAGCTTGTGGGGCGGAGGGTCGGCACGCTGGCGGTCTTGTCACTCGGCATCAAGTGCGTGGCGCGCGGCAAGTCGGAACTCGGCAAGTGTCTTTGCGAAGTCAGGATGAATCTCTTGCGGGTGACGCCGGTGCCGGGGTCGAGGGCCGGGATCGCGGAGATGTGTGGGGCGGGGGTTGCTGCCCCCGGCCCGAGGTTGCCCCCGGCCGCGTTGGCTGTCGCGGAGTCGGCGGTCAGGGAGCTGGTGACGTCGTTGAGTTCGGCGGGGAATGCGGCACGGTGAGGGCGGAGGTCGGCGCGGCGGGGGGATGTGTCATTGGAAAGCCGTGGCCAGGCAGTTGTGGTATAGCGCGTGTCCCCGGCCGGGGTGGGTTGTCTGCGGGCCTTGTCCTGTGGGCTGTGAGGGCTGCAAGATCCTCGGGTGATCCTTTTTGGGGAGGGGAAATGATCAAGGGGGGCAATGCCTTCGTTCCGTCGGTGCCGTTGAGGCTTGCGGTGAGGGGCGGGGTTGATGTCGCGGTTCTGCTGCTGACGGAGCAGGGCCGGGTCCGGGGGGACGGCGACATCGTGTTTCACGGGGCGCCGGTCCATCCTTCGGGTGCGGTGCGGCTGTTGGCAGAGGAGAGCGGCACCGTCTGGGTGGAGGCGGGGCTGACCGCGGTGGAGGGGGAGATCACCCGGGTTCTGGTGGCCACCTCGGTGGAGTCCGGTGCGATGCGGGACGTCGCGGGGTTGTCGGTTGAGGCGTTCGCGCCGGACGGCACCTCGGTTGTGCGGTATGAGGTGACGGATGCCGGCAGTGAGTCGGCGATGGTGCTGGGGGAGTTGTACCGGCGGGCGGGAGGCTGGAAGTTCCGTGCGGTGGGTCAGGGGTATGTGAACGGGCTGGCCGGCCTGGCGGCGGACCACGGCGTCGATGTCGCCGATGACGCTCCGGCCTCCCCTGTTCAGGCTCAGTCCGCGCAGGCGTTGAACCCGGCTCAGGTGCCGTTCCAGCCGCCGACCGGGCCTCCGGCTCCCGTGCCGTTCCAGGCTCCTGCTCCAGGGCCTGAGCAGCCCGGTACACCGGTACCCTTCCAGGCGCCTGCCCCGGGGCCTGAGCAGCCTTCCGCCCTGGCACCGTTCCGGGCGGCCCCGGCGGCGGAGCCATTGTGGCCGCCGACCGGCATGCCGCCTGTCGTGAACGCCCCGGCCGCCGCGCCCGGCCCCGTTCCGGCGCCTGGGCCTGCGGGTGGGCCGGGCGTGCCGGAGTGGTCTTTCGGTCCTGTCTTCGAGCCTTACAGCCAGTCCGGTCGCGATGGTGAGGTGATCACGGTGAACGGGCTGCCGCCGGGCCCGGTAGTGGTGGATCTCGCTGTAGACGCCAGCAACGCGTACACCGGCCTGTGGCCCCTCACCCGGTTCAACAAGGAGGAATCGAGCCTGATCAACAGCACCGAGGACAACTTCCGGGGCCGGGTGATCGCGATGGTTCCCGGCAGCGGGCGGCTGCGGCTGAGGCTGAGGGCAGATGGGCCCTGGCGGCTGAAGGTGGAGCCGCTGGCGGCGGCCCGGCATCTGTCGGAGGCGGACATGGAGGGCTTCGGCCCCGATGTCCTGCTGCACACCGGGGGGACGGCGGACTTCGCCATCCGCTACCGCGGCAGCGAGAACCTCATCATCTACGTCTACGAACTCGCGGGACACGACGACCCGACGACGCTCCCGGACGTGGGGTCTTCCGTGAACGAGATCGGCAAGCGGCGGGAGACGGTGCCGCTGCCGGAAGGGCCGGTCATCGTCCACCTGATGATGGCTGACGGTCCGTGGCAGGCGCGTCTGAAGGATCTTGAACCGCACAGTGCCGGGCCATGGCACGGGGCAGGCGGCCCGGCGAAGCTCACCGGGGTTCTTCCCGAGCCCGGCAAGGTGCAGAACTGGCTACGCAGGGGCAGACGCTGACCCTGCCGCCATGGACGTCAGGCGTGGGTGGCCCGGATCGTGACGGTGCGGCCGCCATCGGCGACCGGATCGGAGCGCCCTTGGCAGGCCGCGGTGAGCGTATTCCAACACGGCGGGGGCGTGCGGGTGGAGCACGGGCGGCGCGCTTGGGCCCCCAGCGCGCTACCACGGCACGCGGCGCGCCGTGGGTTTCCGGGGATTCTCACGTGACCCGCCGTCTGCCCGGGACTACTCGTCCCGCACGGTGGCGGACCCGTCCGGTCCGCGGCCCGCGTTCCGTCACGACGGCCGCCAGGCGCCGTGCCGACACAGAACAAGCCACGGGTGATCACAGTGGGGAACCTTGGGCTTGCCGAGACCATTGCCGCCTTGCGGGAGGAACTGGTCGAAGCCGTCGCCGCCGGCTCGGAGGCGGACTTCCGCTTCGGTGTCGGCGAGGTGCAGCTGGAGCTGAGTGTGGGGGTCACACACCAGGCGACGGGCTCGGGCCGCGCGAAGTTCTGGGTGCTGGAACTGGGCGGCGATGGCCAGTACCGCAGGGAGGAGATCCAACGGGTCCTGATCACGCTGGAGGCGCCGACCGACCGCACGGGCCGGTCGGTGCGCGTCACGAGTAACTCTCTCGCCAAGCCCTGACCCGGGACCCGGACGGCCGAGGTAACCGCCCCCACCGAGCGCGCGGTCGAAGTCCTCCGCAGACGCCGGACGGGCCCCTGGCTGGTTCTCACCGCCGCGCACAACGTCCTCACCGACGGCTCCGTGGACGCCGTGATCAGCGTGCGGCGCGGAGACCAGTTCGAACTGACGGCGGAGGTTCTTGCCGCGGGCCCCGCACTGGACCTCGCCGTCCTGCGGCTCGCCGACCATCCCTCCCTCACGGACCTGCCCGCGGTCCGGTACGCCCGGATCGACCGCGGACGGACCGCGCTGGTCGAGTGCTGGGCCATGGGCTACCCCGGCTGGAACGAGCACCCGCAGTCCGGCACCGACGTGCCCCTGCGCGACAGCAGCCAGATCAACGGCGTCATCCCAACGGGACCCCATCTGCGGCGCGGCCTGCTGGAGTTCCGGACCCAGTCGACGCCCGAAGGGGCGCCCGGCAGGAAAGGCTCACAGTGGCGCGGCATGTCCGGGGCGGTCGTGCTCAGCGACGACCCTCGGCTGGGTGCGCTGGCCGTGGGGGTCGTCAGCGAGCATCACCTGCCCGAAGGGTCGTCCACTCTGACCGTGGTACCCCTGACCGGACTGACAGAGCTGGGGCGCGGGACACCGTGGTGGTGGGACCTGCGGGCGGACAATTGGGTCACCCTGCCGCGCACCACCCGGCACATGAACCTTGAGGCGGCCCTGGAGCGCGCCGCCGGCTGAGGCGGCCCGACGCTCGGAGCCTCTGCCCTGCTCCACCGGGTCAAACGCCTTGCCTTCGATGGAACGCCGCACCGAGCTGCACGACGCCTTCGCCTCCCTAGCCTGCAGCCTCATCTGCTGGCGACGGCTTCGGAAACCCAAGAGCGACTGACCGGTGTCAGGGCAGGCCAGGACGCCAGCTGGGTGCTTCGGCACGTTGGTACTCTCCGCATCTACGGCGAGGAGGGGAGATGCTCGTGGGAGCAGAGCCGTCAAGTCCTCCGAGCCGCCGGTTCAGAGGAACTGGCCTGGGGGTCCTCTTCGGGAGACTGACCGCGGTGGTGTCCACTGCTGCCATTGGGAATGCATGGGCTGTATGTGACATCGGCAACGGCGTAACCAATGGCATGGCCTTGCTGTTTCTTGTCCCTCTCATATGGATCGCTGCTGCGGTTTCGTGGGTGATCCTGCACAGCGCCATCGGAAGACGTCATCGCAGGACAGCCCTGACGGCGGGGCTCATCTTCACCCTGTGGTTCACCTGGTTCCTTGTCACATGGCTTGGCATGCCGGACTCCTACCCCGCGCCGTCGTGCCCGGGCAATGTCCCACCTTGGTGGCCGAGCTTCATCCCTGCATGACTTTGGCGAAGCCCGTGAATCTTGGCAGCGGCACTTTACTCAACAGAACCCCCGACCAGCCGCTGCACGCCAGCAAGGGCGTTACGAGTTCGTCGCAGCCTCTACCAGGGAGACCTCACGAGCTGGGTCGGACGAGGTGCGATCGCGGTGGTACTGACAACCCGGGCAGCGCACGCCTGCGCTGCCCGCAGGACAGTTCTCCGTACTGTCCCCGGGCCCTGCTGAGTACACCAGCCTTGTCAGCCACGAGAACAGGCGCATGGAAATCTAGCCTCAAGCTGTCGGGCCGCCGCGCTGTGGAGAGACTCAGCGCGGCAGGTCATCTGGACGTCTTCCTGTGATCCGCTGAGCCTGGCCGGGTCGGGGAGTTGTCGCCTGGACACCGGCGCTGCCCGCCAGGTCTGTCTGGCGCCCAGCCGTGGACGATGTCCCGTTGGCCGGCGTCGGGAAGGGGTCCTCGACAACGGATTAGTCGTATCGGAACCTCGTGACGTGGGCTGAAGCGGCGGAGATGCCTTCGAAAGCGAGCCCACCGCCGATCGCACGTGCCCGGCGCACGCCAGTTGAAGGTTCCGTGCTCATGGAACATTCCGAACTCCGACGGACAGTTGTCAGGATGGGGTCTGACACTTCGCCACCCGACGATCAGGGAACTGTTCGCGTTCCGGGACGAGGAATATCGCTTACCGTCACTTCGGCGGAGGACCGGGGGCCGCTCGCCGGGGAGCCATCACATCATCAGGCGGCCGATCTCCTGTGGGTCGAGGCCCGTCAGCCGGGCGATGCGCGGCGCCGGGATGCCCGCGTTCAGCGCCCGGTGGACGAGGCCCTCCCAGTCCTGCGTGGTCTCGGCGAACTGAAGCAGTTCCTTCTCCATGTCGGTGACCGACTGTGGCGCGCACTCCTGTGCCACCCGCACCGCCTCGTCCTCGCTCAGGGGAATCGGCAGCCGTTCGGAGTCCTCGGGGATGAACGCCTCGGCGTCGAAGGGGAGAATCCGCACCTCCTCCGAGGAAGCCGAGACACCGTGGGCCTGCAGCCAACCGTGGACCGCGGGGGTTTCGGAGCATTCCAGATCGCCGACCGCGGCCAGCGACGTGCCGATCCGAGGGTGCCGTTCGGGCAGGAGGAACAGGTACGCGTCATCGGCCATCGCGTGATATCGCCTTCTCACTAGTGCGTACGCGGGCCCTGATGCCGGTGCCCGCTCTCCTCGCAGGGTGTACCCCGTCAAGCGCCGAAGAAGCTCGGCGCTCGCCCACAGAGCCGCTCGCTCCGGGAGCGGCCACGCGGGCGCGCTCGCTGAGCGCTTCCCTGGCGCGCAGTCACCGACGACCATCAGTCATTGCACCGGAACGAATGTCCCCCCAAGTGGGCATTTCCGGATATCGTTCGCGAAGTCCATCTGTCCGGCACCGCACCCGACGGTCGATGCACGGGCAGCGTACGGCCGCGCGGTCGAGTGCGAGGTGGTGTCCCGATGGCCGTCGTGACTCTGCGGGCTTCCGGTCCGGCTCTCGCCGGGGACGTCTGGTCCCGGTACGTCGTTCCCGCCTGCTGGCCGACGTGGTCGCCGCAGATCAGAGCGGTGCGCGTCGAGGGTGAGCGACTCCGGAGCGGCATGCGGGGCGAGGTGGTCTCGCTCTTTGGCGTCACTGCTGATTTCGTCGTGGAGTCTGTCGACGTGCGAAGACGGCAGTGGGTGTGGCGGGTCGCGCTCGGCCCCGTACATCTGCGGCTGCACCACACCGTCGTCGCCCGAGCGACCGGGTCGGTCGCGATCCTGTGCGTCGAGGGACCGGCCCTCGCGGTCGCGGCGTACGCCGGTCCGGCACGATGGGCTCTGGGACGCCTGGTCCGGGGCCGGGGAGCCGTCCCGGCGTGATGCGGCCGGGCTCCCGCACCGAAGAGGCGGCGGGGGAAGACCTGGTCGACGAAGCACCACGCCCAGTCCTCGTCGGGAGCCAGCGAGAGGACCACCGGGTTCCCGCTCCGCGTGTAGTGCTCGTGCGCGCGCATCCCCCGGGAACTGTCGCAGCATCCGACCATCCCGCACGTCACACACAAGCGCAGTCGCACCCAGGGCCAGCCGCGGGACAAGCAGTTCGCGCAGGCGCCATCCGGCGTCACCTGAGGCGTGATTAGGAGTCTGACGTGTGCGCAGGTGGCGCCGTCCGCCCGTCCGGCGCGACCCCCCAACTCCCGTTATCCGTCACCGTACGTCCCTCGCCCGCGTCAGGCGCCGCTGCCTCCGACGCGCATTCTGGTCGGCAACCAGATCACCACGGTCACCAACGAAGTCGTCGAAGCCGCCCGGGAGGACCTCGTCATTGGGAAGGAGACGGCTTCCTGGGACGGTAAGACGTTCGGTGTAACTCCCGATCATGGAAAATGCATCGATGATCAGTGAGAACGCGTCTGACCGGCGTCGACGAGAGGGTCATCTCGCTGGCCGCGAAGGGCCTGACCACCGGCGAGGTCCAGGCCCACTTGGCCGAGGCCTACGCCCGCCGACGTCTCCCGCCAGACCATCTCCACCATCACCGACAAAGTCCGCGAGAGCGTGGCCGAATGGCGCTCCAGCAGGTTGGTCGACAGCTGCATCGGCCGACGGAACTACCCGAGCATGCCCGATGGCCCTGCACCCGCATCCGCATCGCGAAACTCCAAGATCCCCGACAGAGTCAAGCTCAGGCTTTGTGGTAGCGAGCCGACCTGCCGTCACCCCCCGGTGATGCCTTCCGCGGTTGCGCCAGACCCGCCGCACCCCACGAACACCTCTGCCCACCGGGTGGTCCCGCCGGAGTGCGCTCGCACGCCGCACCGAAGCGACAGCGTGGTGACGATGCCAAGACCTCGGCCGTGCTCGTCCGGGTCACAGGCAGCTGCCGGCATGTGTGCCGGAGCCGCAGGTCCGGTGTCGGTGACCTCGACGCGTACGACGCCGTGCTGATCCATCGAGCCCCGCGTCAGCCTCAGCGTTGCCGGCGGCAGTGCGTGCACGATCGCATTGGTGAGCAGTTCCGAGACCACCAGGAGCACGTCTTCGAGGACGTCGCCCGTCAGCGTCCAGTCGGTGAGGACCGCGCGTACATGTCGACGTAGCGATGAGACCGCCCCCGGGGCGTGCGGCACCGGAAGGATGTGTTCCACCTCCCCGGGAGGCGCGGTGTCGAGCTGCGCCATGATCATGGGTCCTCCTCAGGCAAGCGGCCCGGCCGAGAGCCGGGCGTAAAGACACGCTAAGGAGGGACATAGGGCCGGTCAACGAACAGCGGTCGGCATTACCGAACGCTGGTCTAATTCGGGGTGAAATCGGACTACTATCGCTTCATGACCGGCCCGGTCCAGTCCATAGAACGGGCGGCAGCGATCTTGCGTCTGCTTGCCGGCGGTTCCCGGCGGCTGGGCCTCGGTGAGGTGGCCTCGTCCCTCGGGCTGGCCAAGGGCACAGCCCACGGGATTCTGCGCACGCTGCAACACGTGGACTTCGTGGAGCAGGACCCGGCGACCGGGAAGTACCAGCTCGGCGGGGCGCTGTTGCACCTCGGCACCAGCTACCTCGATGTCAATGAATTGCGTTCGCGCTCCCTCAACTGGGCCGACGCCCTGGCCGGCCGCAGCGGGGAGACCGTCCGACTGGGCACGCCGCTGGAGGGCAGAGTGCTCGTCATCCACCACGTGTTCCGGCCGGACGACACCCTCCAGACTCTGGACGTGGGCGCGCTGCTGCCGCTGCACGCCTCCTCGCTCGGCAAGGTCCTGCTGGCCTTCGGCACCGCGCCGGTCGTCCCCTTGCTGGAGACCGAACTGGAGGCTTACACCCGGCACACCCTGGTCCTCCCGGACGACCTCAACCGGGCGCTCGACGAGATCCGGGACATCGGCTGGGGCGCCGAGGTGCAGGAAATGAGCATGGGCGAAGCCGGAATCGCCGCACCGATCCGGGGGCAGGGCGGTCTCGTGGTGGGCGCGATCGGCGTCTCCGGCCCCGTCGAGCGGATCTGCGACACCAAAGGCCGACCTCAACCGGCCCTGATCACCTTGCTGCGGGAAGCGGCACGGGCGATCTCCAGAGACCTGGGCGCGGCCCGGTGGTAGGTCCCAGCGCCTGAGTGACCCCTCGGAAAGCAGGCCCGATCATGGTTGAACGGTATGTGATGTCCATCGACCAGGGCACCACCTCCACACGATGCATTCTGTTCGACCACAGCGGACGGCTGGTGTCGGTCGCCCAGCGGGAGCATCAGCAGTACTTCCCCCGGCCCGGGTGGGTCGAGCACGACGCCGTCGAGATCTGGCGCAATCTCCAACGCATCGTGCCCGAGGCGCTGTCCAACGCCGGCCTGGACCCCGGACAGATCTCCGCCGTCGGGATCGCCAACCAGCGGGAGACGACCGTGCTGTGGGACCGGCGGACCGGCGTTCCGCTGGGCAGGGCGATCGTCTGGCAGGACACCCGCACCGCGCCGCTCGTGGAGGACCTGAGGATCCGGCCTGGGAACGAGTTCTTCCTGGAACGCTGCTGTCTGCCTCCCTCGACCTACTTCTCCGCACCCCGTATCCGCTGGCTGTTCGACCACGTCGCCGGGCTGGAGCAGCGCGCCCGGGACGGCGAGGTGCTGTTCGGCACGATGGAGAGCTGGCTGATCTGGAATCTCACCGGCGGTACGGACGGTGGACTGCACATCACCGACGCCACCAATGCCAGCCGTACGATGCTCATCGACATCCGCACGCTGACCTGGGATGACGTGTTGATGGAGTTCTTCGGGGTCCCGCGTGCGATGCTGCCGGAGATCCGCTCCTCGGCCGAGAGCTACGGCGAGGCCCGCACGGTGCTGCCGGGCGTGCGCATCGCGGCGGCCCTGGGCGACCAGCAGGCGGCTCTGTTCGGACAGACCTGTTTCTCTCCCGGCGAGACGAAATGCACGTACGGGACCGGCAGCTTCCTGATGATGAACACCGGTACCGACCTCGTACGCTCCCGGCACGGGCTGCTCACCACCGTCGCGTACAAGATCGCCGAGCAGCCCACGGCCTATGCCCTGGAGGGCCCGATTGCCGTCACCGGTTCGCTGGTGCAGTGGTTCCGTGACCGTCTGGGCCTGATCAACAGCGCACCCGAGATCGAAACCCTGGCGCGCACTGTCGAGGACAACGGCGGCTGCTACATCGTCCCCGCTTTCTCCGGCCTGTTCGCACCCCACTGGCGCAGCGACGCCCGGGGCGTCATCGTCGGGCTCACCTCCTACATCACCAAGGGGCATTTGGCCCGAGCCGTCCTGGAGGCCACCGCCTGGCAGACACGAGAGGTCGTCGACGCCATGAACGCCGACTCCGCGCTCGCCCTGAAGGAGCTCAAAGTGGACGGAGGCATGACGTCCGACCACTTGCTCATGCAGTTCCTGGCCGACGTGCTCGACGTGCCCGTGGTCCGGCCCCTGGTCGCCGAGACGGTGTCCCTGGGCGCGGCCTACGCCGCCGGCCTCGCCGTGGGCTACTGGCCGGATCTGGCCATCCTGCGCCGTAACTGGCACCGGGCCGCCCAGTGGCTGCCGGACATGGACCCCGAACGGCGGGACTGGGAGTACGACTGCTGGCAGCGAGCCGTTCAGCGGTCCCTTGGATGGATCCGACCGCCGAGCCCCTCGTGACCTTCCCCCTTCCGTGGCCGGCCCTTGCTCATGCCCGCCCCTCGGCGCTACGGCTTCGCCCCGCCGGCCTTCGATTCGCCCTTCCCAACCGGGTGCCCGCACCCTTGGCGCAGGGGCATCGGCGCCCTCAGGGGCGCCCGCTCATCACGCTGCGCAGCAGGTCAACGATGGGCTGCACAGGGACGGTTGGGTCGAAGGCGCGCTGGACGCCGAGCCCGATGCCGAGACTGAGCAGGGTCAGGGCGGCGGTGTCGGCGGGCAGGGCAGGGGTGATGCCGAGTTCGTCCGCCTGTGCACGGATCAGGTCCGCGAGCGCGTCGGGACGCGGCCGAACATCTGGCGGATGGAGACGACGGCGGCGCCGCCGCGGGCACACGCACCTCGCTCCAGCCTCCGTGACCACGGCTGAGAGCGCATTGCGGCGGCAGTGACGTGTCAAACCTGCGAAGGCCGCCCGAAGCCCATGCCGCGGTTCCTTGTCGGCTTCCTCGCTCTGGCGGCCGTGAACACCGCGGGCCTCATCCCCTCCGCCGCCCATGGTGACCGCCACCACCCTGGTCTTCCACTTCCTCGACCTGGCCCGACGAGGGCCACGGAACGGCGCTGGAGCGGCGGGGCCGGCCGCGGTGACGGTCCACGCGGCATGGCGGGTGAGGTGCGTGCAGCGCCGCCTCGCCTCCAGCCGTTCGCGACAGCGGCGCTGAGATCTTGAGGTCGCCGCGGCTGCGGCTGCGGCTGCGGCTGCGGCGAGGGGCGGGGTACGAGTCGGGTCTCTGGCCGGTGGCTCAGGCGATGGGGGAGAACGTCCTGCTGGCGCAGAACAGCGGGAAGGAAGACGGTGCAGGCCGATGCAATGGAGTGGGCCGGTGGCCGAGGGCGCCTCACCTGAGTGAGGCAGGTGACATCGGCACTGGAAGGAGCGCGCATGGCGCCCGAGCCGACTCGGCCGTCCGCAGCCCACTCAGCGAGGCCCTCACCGCCCGGTATCAGAACCCTTACCGCGGCTGATGGATCACCTGTGCCCGCAGCTGGACACCGTCTTCTCGGCGAGCCTCGCGGCTCTGCCGCGGCCGGCTGACCTCGCAACACGTTGAGGACAGGAGCATCGTCGGCGGGTGCTGCTGGCGGCTGGAGCGGTCATGGCCTGCGCCTGGAGCGACAGTGACGTGTTCGAGGTCCACGGGGCGCCGATCGCCCACATGCACCGGTTGGCGGACCAGTGCCTTCGCGGGGGTGTTCGGCCGCGGGGCGCTGCCGTCCTGTCCCATTCCTGGGTCTGCTGACCGGGTGGGGCTCGCGGCGGGGTGTGCCCGGGCAGACGGCTCGATGTGTCCGTATAGCGTAGAAAGTCCCTTGGCTCCTTGTTGAGCCCTGTGGTGTTTGGATTTGACCCGCGAGCTGCCGGAGCGAGGGACCGAAGTTGGCCGATGTCACCGCCGAAGCCCGCCCGCCCGAAGGGGAGGGGCTGAAGCCGAACGCGATCACGTTCCTCGACGCACTCGTCATCGGGCTCAACTCCACGTCCCCGGCATACTCGTTGGCGGCGGTCATCGGTCCGGTCGTCGCGCTGGTCGGCATCTATGCGCCCGGTGTGCTGGTGGCGTCGTTTGTGCCGATGCTGCTGATCGCGTCGGCGTTCTACTACCTGAACAAGGTTGATCAGGACTGCGGGACGACGTTCTCCTGGGTGACCCGGGCGATGGGCCCGTGGGCGGGCTGGCTCGGTGGCTGGGCGATCGCGATGACCGGTGTCCTGGTGGTCGGTTCACTGGCGGACGTCGCGGTGAGTTTCGCCCTGCTCGCTTTCGGCCTGGACAGCTGGGTCGACAACGATTTCGTACGGCAGTTGCTGACCGTGCTGCTCATCCTCGTCATGACGGCCGTCTGCGTGATCGGCACGGAACTGTCGGCGAGGGTGCAGAACGTTCTCATCCTCGCCCAGGTCCTCTGCCTTATCGCTTTCGCCGTAGTCGCGCTCTACCGCGTCTACGCCGACACCAGCACTCTCGACTCCATCGACCCGTCGGTCACCTGGCTGGACTTCTTCGGCCCCGGCGGTGCCGCTCTGACCGGTGCGCTGCTGCTGGGCGTGTTCATCTACTGGGGCTGGGAGTCTGCGGTCAACCTCACCGAAGAGGTCGAGGACTCGGCGACCGCCCCCGGCAGAGCGGGCATCTGGTCCACGGTCATCCTGCTGGTGACGTACGTGTCGGTCGCCTACGCGGTCGTCGCCTACGCCGGCACCGCCTACCTCACCGAGAACGCCGACGAGGAGGAGTACATCTTCGCGCTGCTCGCGGGGGAGGTGATGGGCGGCTGGGACTGGGTCGTCCTGCTGGCCGTGTCCACGTCCGCGGTGGCCTCCACCCAGACGACGATCATCCCGGCGTCGCGCACCGCGCTGTCCATGGCCCGCCGGCACGCGCTGCCCCGTCACTTCGCGCACATCAACCACCGCTTCCGCACCCCTGACGTGAGTACCTGGTGGGTCGCCGGCATCGCCATCGCCTGGTACGTCGTGGTCAACCTCATCAGCGAGAACGCCCTGTTCGACTCGCTGACCGCGCTGTCGTTGCTGATCGCCTTCTACTACGCGCTGACCGGCCTGGCCTGCGCGGTCTACTACCGCCGCCATCTCTTGGAGAGCGTCCACCACTTCCTGCTCGTCGGCCTCGGCCCGCTGATTGGCGCGGGGCTTTTGGCCTGGCTGCTGGTGGAGTCGGTCGCCGACCTTGCCGACCCGGAGAACTCCTACAGCGGCGTCTCCTGGTTCGGTCTGGGCCCGCCGCTGGTCATCGGGATCGGTATCGCGCTTGTGGGGGTGGTCATCATGATCGTCCTGCGTGTGGTCACCCCGGCCTTCTGGTCGGAACGCCCGGGCGTGCCCGACCCCGACCTCGTCCACGGCGTCAACAGCAAGGAGCACTGAGGAAGATGGCGATCGTTGTCGGATACGACGAGTCGCCGGGCGCGCTGCGTGCACTGCGGGTGGCGATCGAGGTGGCGGCCGTCTACGGCGAACCCCTCGTTCTCGTCTACGCGACGGCGGCCCCCGGCGGAATGGGCGAGGAGTACCGGGCCCATCGCGAGGCACTGCACCAGGCCGGCCGTGCCGCCCTGGACCACGCGGCGTCGGCGGCGGACGCGGCGGGTGTGCCTACCCTGGTCGACCTCGTTGATGAGAAACCGGCGCAGGCCCTGCTCGACGCTGCTGAACGCCACGATGGCCGGCTCATCGTGGTCGGTACCTGGGGCGAGAGCCCGATGCGCGGTGCCCTCCTCGGCTCGACCCCGCACAAGCTCCTGCACCTGTCCCGCCTCCCGGTGCTCTGCGTCCCGAGCCAGGACGAGGGGGAATGAGAGGCGAACAGGAGCGAGGTGAGCCCGCTGGCGGATCACCGGTTCAGGCGGGTCGTCGCCGGGTCGACCCGGGTGAGGGTCGCCTGCACCTCGTCGACGGGGCTGCGCGGGCTCGAGCGAGTGCAGGTCGGCCGCGATCCCACGCCCAGTGCCGGCATCGTGGACAGTCAGAGCGTCCGGGCCCGTGAGCGTGGTGGCCTGCGCGGCTACGACGGCGGCAAGAAGGTCAGCGGCATCAAGCGCCACCTACTGGTCGATACCGCGGCACCGTCATGGTGGCCTGCGTGAGCCCGGCGAGCATCGGCGACCGCGACGGCGCAGTCGTGCTGTTCTCCCGGGCTGCCGATGCCTTCCCGCGCCTTCGGCACGTGTGGGCGGACCAGGGCTACCGCGGCGCCGACTTCCACGCCTGGGCGCGGGAGGCCACCGGCATCACGGTGCAGGTCTGCAGCGCCGCGACGGAGGATCCCGCTCGACCTGGGCCCGGGCGGATGCACCGCCTCCAGCAGTGCCTCTCTACGCGGTGGTCCCTCACCGTTGGGTGGTAGAGCCGACGTTCGCCTGGCTGGGACGGTGCCGCCGCCTGTCGAAGGACCACGAGCACCTGCTCGTCTGCTCGGAAAAAGCCCGCTACCTCACCGTGGCCATGCTCCTCGTGCGGCGCATCGCGAGATCAGCCCGCTGACCATCTTTTCAGACGCCCTCTAACCGGCCGGCGCACGAGGTCACCGGCGCCGAACACCTCCGCCTCCGGGCCGCAGTCGACACGATCGCCGACGCCCTGACCCGCCCCCTCACGCCCCATTCCGCTGGGTCCGGCAAGCACGATTGACCGAGTGAATTGGGCCGACCAGGTGGATGTTCGGGGTGAGTGCCGCCGCATTCTGGGACCTGATGCAGACCAGGACCGGGCAACACGTTCTGCCTCATCCCCACGGTGCCTTCGAACTCGACGACGAGCAACGCGCGGACTACCTCGCCTGACCGAACCCCTCAGGCAGGACGCCCATCCCGGCCGGTGTCCGGGTCGCGCAGCCGTCCGGCAACTGCCGGCACAGCAGATGCGCGTCGCGCATCCCGGCCAGATACGAGGCTTCCGCGATGTCCTGGACCTTGGAGCGGGTCTCCGCCTTGGTGTCGGAGATCGTCCACAGAACGCCGCCCCAGACACAAGCCGCCGCCAGCACGATCCCGACGAGCCAGCGCCGGACGGCCCTGGTCGCCCACGGCTCGACCCGGAGTTCGCCGCTGAGCGAATGGCGCGGTGTCACTACCGGGTCGGGGCCGTCCAGCAGCAACTTGTAGGTGATCCGCTGGCCTTTGTGGATCACGTGCGGCCGGACGTACAGGGTGTCATGGGTGAAGTCCGCGGGCGGGACCCGTCGGTGGTCCCCGGTCTCCTCGTCCAGCTTGGCGACGATGCGTGACCCGAGCGCGAACTCGACGGGCCTGTCATTGAAATGGGCCGCCTCGAACTCGCCGTGCCCCACGTTGTTCAGCTTGAGGGTCATGGTGTGCGGGTTCCTGAGCTGTTCCCTTCCCCGGTATACGGACACGTCGCTCACCCCGCCCGTCAGGAGCGGGGTGATCTCGAAGGAGTACTCGGCCCTGCGCCGCGGCACGTTGGCCCGGTAGCCCCAGTAGATCGCGGCGATCCCCACCACCACAGCGGCGATTGCCCCGACCGCCCCCGCCGCATCGGTCACGTCACTGGCCCACGTCACGCTGGTCATGGTGGGTTTATAGCAGCGCCTGATGACCAGGTCGCCCGTTTCTGGGGTAATTGGTCCCCTTGGAGATCCCTACGGTGTCAGGCTGCTGGTCGTGACTCCACCCGCGCGTAAGCGCGTGGGCTTCCTGCGTCGGTGGTTAAGCCGCCGTGCAGAGGGCCAGCCCGGCCCTGTTGGGGACGTTCTTCGCGCCGACGTGGTCCGCGTTCGCCGCGAACCCGCACGCCGTGCACTGGAACTTCGCTTGGGTGGCGCGGTTCTCCTTCGCGGCATGCCCGCACTCGGGGCATGTGCGGGAGGTGTTGCGCGCGTCCACCGCGACCACCAGGCGACCGGCACTCTCAGCCTTGCTCGCCAGGATTGCGAGGAACTGCGCCCAACCCGCGTCGAGGATACTGCGGTTGAGTCCCGCCTTCGCGCCAGCACCGTTCGGCAGGAAGCCGCCGGGCTGCTCGGGGTCGGCCCTGGGCGCGGGGCTCTTGGTCATACCCGCCGTACTCAGCCGCTCGTGCTCGATCACGTCGTGGCCGGTGATGAGCGTGCGGGCGGTCTTGTGGTGGAAGTCGGCGCGCTGACGGCGGATCCTGGCGTACAGCCTGGCGACCGTCCGGGCGGCGGCGCGGTGGCGCTTGGTGCGCTGCCGGGTCCGCTGGGGAAACGTCGCCAGGTGCCGCTGCGCTTGGGCGAGCTCGTCTGCCATCGCTTGAAGGAAGCGCGGGTTGGCGACGTGTTCGCCGCCCGAGGTGGTCAGGAAGTGCGCGACGCCCATGTCGATACCGAGATCTTCCCCGGTGGGCGGAAGCGACTCGGCGGGCACGTTGTCGCAGGCGAGGACGACGTACCAGCGGTTCCCCTCGCGCTTGACGCTGATCGTTTTGACGCGGCCCTGCACGGGCCGGTGCTGGTGCACGCGGACGTGTCCGACGCCTTGCAGCCGGACGCGGGTGGTCGCGTCGTGGGGAGTGGAGTTCCAGCGGCAGCCGTCACCGTCCTTGGGGAATGTGACGGTGTCGAAGTGGCCGGCGCCCTTGAACTGGGGGTACCCAGGTGTCTGCCCGTCCTTGACGCGGCGGAAGAACGCGGCGAACGCCTTGTCGAAGCGGCGCAGGGTGGCTTGCTGGGAGGCGAACGACCAGCGGCCCTGCCGCTCGGGGTCGAACGCTCGGATCTCCTTGAGCTGGGCGGACTGGTCGCCGTAGCGGACGGCTGTCTTCGAGGTGTGCCGCCAGGCGTCCCGGCGTTCCTGCAACGCACCGTTGTAGAGGGAGCAGTGGTCTAGCAGCATCTCGCCGAGCGCGACCCTCTGACGGGCCGTGGGGCGCAGGAGGAACTTGAATGGCGTTGTGGAGGTCGAGCTGTCTGCCAGCGGACTGTGAGGCGCTGGAACTGGCGTTCGACGTTCTGCCTTGACGACCTTCCGCAGCCTGTCGAGACCGACGATGTCCGGCGCCCCTTCGCTGTTACTGTCGCGCCATGTCCAAGATCGAGATAGACGTCGTGACCGCCGAGTTCTTCGATGCCTTTGACAACCGGGGCGGCAAGGCTGCCGACGTGGCCCGGATCCGTCGGCTGGTTCTTCCGGGTGGCGTGATCGTCAAGACCGGCCCGGAGTTCACGGTCTACACCGTGGACGAGTTCATCGAGCCTCGCCAGCGGCTGCTGACCGACGGCCGGCTGGTCGAGTTCTGCGAGTGGGAGACCTCTGAACGGACAGAGATCGCGGGCGATATCGCCTCGCGGTTCGGCGCGTACCGCAAGTCCGGGATCTTGGATGGTGAACCGTTCGAGGGAGACGGGACCAAGACCATCCAGTTCGTCCGCACCTCCGGGGGCTGGCGGATCGCAGCGTTTGCCTGGTACGACCAGCCCTGACCGCGGGGCGGTCCGGCTGCGGCTTATCAGCATGGGTTGATGTGGTGCATCGCACCGCGCTCAATCATCCTCGTTCGGCACAGCATATCGAGCACCTTGACAGCCGGGGCGCCCCGCCCCGGAATCGTGGACACAGGGCGCTATGAACTCGTAGCACAGTCATGAGTTGTGCTTCTTGAGTCGTCTCCAGCAGATGAGGCTGCAGGCGAGGGAGACGAAGGCGTCGTGGAGTTCGGTGCGGCGTTCCCAGCGGACGGCCAGGCGCTTGAACTGGCGGAGGAGGGCGAAGGTCTGCTCGACGACGTAGCGGAGTTTGCCCAGGCCCTGGATGTTGGGGGCGCCCTTGCGGGAGATGACTGGCAGGATCCGGCGCTTGCGTAGTTCGCGGCGGTTGGAGTTGGAGTCGTAGCCCTTGTCGCGAGCAGGGCTTCGGGACGCCGTCGCGGGCGGCCGGGGCGTCCGACGACGGGCGGGATGCCGTCGACGAGGGCGAGGGGCTGGCTGACGTCGTTGACGTTGGCCGCGGTGGTGATGACCTTGAACGGGGTGCCGGGTCCGTCGCAGATCAGAGGGTGCTTGCCGCCCGTCTTCCGCCGGTCGACCGGCGACGGACCGGTGTCGGCGCCCCCTTTTTCGCGCGGATGTGGGAGCCGTCCACGCATGCCCGGCACCAGTCCAGCTCGCCGGCCGCGCTCAGCTCGGCGAGCAGGATGCGGTGCAACTGGTCGAAGACCCCGGCCTTCTGCCAGCGGTCCAGCCGCCGCCAGCACGTCTGCCCTGAGCCGAACCCGAGCTCCAGAGGCAGCAGTTGCCAGGAGATGTCGCTGTGCAGCGCGTACAGGATGCCCGGCAGGCACAGACGGTCTGACACCGGTCGTGGCCCTGGCGACCGCTCGGGCCAGGGCGGCAAAAGCGGCTCGATCAGAGCCCACAGGTCATCCTCCACGATCCACGGCCGGGTAGTCACACCATCCCGAACGGCCGAATCGTCACACCGGTCACGGCCAACCACGGCTTTTCAATAAGATCGTGTTACGAGCTCTAGAGGTCCTAACAGAAGTTTGTTGATCATGTGACTGTCGCCTTCGATGGCTCGTTGGTGCAGTCGTGGGGAAGCACCAGCCGAGGCCCTGGATCGTCTCGGATGAACTGTGGTCGTTGATCGAGCCGTTGCTGCCCGAGCCTGCGCCGAAGCTGGTCTCGGGTCGCCCGCGGGTGCCGGACCGGCAGGCGCTGTGCGGGACCCTGTTCGTGCTGCATACCGGGATCCAGTGGGAGTACCTGCCGCAGGAGTTGGGCTTCGGCTCCGGGATGACCTGCTGGCGTCGCCTGGCCGCGTGGAACGAGGCGGGCGTGCGGGACCAGCTGCACCTGGTGCTGCTGAACAAGCTGTGGTCGGTGAGGAAGCTGGACTGGTCGCGGGCGGTGATCGACTCTTCCCATGTGCGGGCGGCCCGGCGGGGCCCAAAAGCGGTCCCAGCCCGGTCGACCGCGCACGGCGGGGCAGCAAGCACCACATCCTCACCGACGGGCAGGGCATCCCGCTTGCGGTGTCGCTGACCGGCGGCAATCGCAACGATGTCACTCAGCTGCTGCCGTTGCTGGACAAGGTTCCGGCCGTGGCCGGTGTGGTGGGCCGGCCCAGGCGGCGGCCCGACATGCTGTTCGCCGACCGTGGCTACGACCACGACAAGTACCGGCGGCTGCTGTGGCAGCGGGGCATCCGCCCCGTCATCGCCGCCCGCGGCCACCAGCACGGCACAGGCCTGGGAACTTTCCGCTGGGTGGTTGAACGGACGATCTCCTGGCTCCACGGCTTCCGGCGCCTGCGCATCCGCTGGGAGAGACGGGACGACATCCACGAGGCCTTCCTCGGCCTCGCCACCTGCCTCATCACACACCGCCACGTCCAACGCCTTTGTTAGGACCTCTAAACCAATCGCCCCAACGTCGTTGCTCTCGTAGAGTTCGCGGGTTGTCGTGGCGGAGAGGCGGATCGGAACGTGGCACGCAGGGCAGTGACGCGGGAGCAGTTGATGAGTGCAGCGCGGGCCGCGCTGGGTGGCGGGCGGCGGCTGGAGGCGGTCGAGCGGGTCGCGGGCGGCAGTAAGAAGGGCGTGTACCGCCTGGTGATGGACGACGCGACGACGGCGATCGCCTACCTATGGGATGGCGCCGAGAACTACTGGCCAGTGGCGGAGGGGGACGACGACCTCACCGACCCGTTCTCGCCCGGTCTCGGGCTCGATCTGTTTCAGGCCGCGCACGCGCGGCTGGACGCGCTCGGCGTTCGCGTTCCAGCAATCCGTCTCGTCGATCGCGATGGTACTCATTGCCCGGCCGACCTCGCGATCGTCGAGGACCTTCCGGGTGAGAGCCTGGAAAAGTTGCTCGCGCGGGATCCAGGAGCTGCTGCTCCGGTTATGGCCCGGCTCGCGGAGTCGCTGAAGGCCATGCAACGCCACCGTGCACCGGCGTACGGCAAAGTGGCCGTGGTCGACGGAGGAGGGACCTCGCGCGGCACGTCGTGCGAAGGGGTGGTTCTCGTCCGTGCGCGGCGGGACCTTGCCGAGGCGGCCTCGCGCGATTCGCGCATCGCGGCCGCCCGCGACCGGCTGGAGGAGCGGCTGCTGATCCTGGCGGCGGCGGTGCAGCCACGCGCGGAATACGCGGTCGTGCACGGCGAACTGGGACCCGACCATGTGCTCGTGGACGAGGACGGGAACCCCGTGGCGATCGACATCGAGGGATTGATGTACTTCGACGTGGAGTGGGAGCACGTGTTTCTGCGAATCCGCCTGCACGATGCCTACCAGCGGCTGCAGGCGGATGGCTTGGACGAGGACCGGCTCGCGCTCTACATGCTCGCGCAGCGTTTGTCTCTGACGGCGGGCCCGCTGCGGCTGCTCGACGGCGACTTCCCTGACCGGGCGTTCATGGCGGGCATCGCCGAGTACAACCTGAAGCAGGCATTGGAACTGGTCCACGCCTGACTTCCGGGTCTCAACTTCAATCACCGTTCCGGCCGACAGCCGAGTCTTCTCGCCCGCGTGCTCCATCGTCGGGGCGCCGGTGGGGACCGTCTCAACCGCTGCGAGGGGGCGGGTGATCATGCGGCCTGTGAGGCGTCTGGGCTGAGCAGCGTGTCAGTCTCGATCCGCTGTCCGGCCGTGAACGGCGACGGCGACGGTCACCCACCCGGACGGCGACGCGACCCAGTACGTCCACAACGGCGATGGTGAGGTCACCAAGGTCACCGACCCGCTCGGTCACTCCCGCCACGCCACCTACACCAACCACCTGACCCAGACGGCGATCGACGCGATGGGTACCGGTGCGGACCGCACGGGCGGCAACACCACCACCTACGGCTGGGACGCCCGCAACAACGCCGTATCCCAGAAGCTGCCCATGGGCGCGACCGCGTCGGTCACCACGTACCAGACCATCGCGGGCACCGACCTGCCAAACGACTTCACCAGCGCCGACGGCCGCAAGGACACTTTCTCCTACGACACCAACGGCAACACCCTGTCGGTGACCACGTCCGGCGCTGCCGGCGCCACCCGCTCCTACACCTACAACCCCACGACACCGACCTGCGGCGGCTTCGAGGGCCAGCGCTGCACGGCCAAGGACGGACGGAGCAAGGCCACCTCCTTCACCTACGACACCGACGGCAACCTGACCAAGGTCACCCCGCCGGCGCCGCTGGGGGAAACCCTCTACACCTACGACGCGCTGGGCCGGGTGCAGAGAAGGCGCCTGTGCCTCGGCTTCGGGATGGGGCAGGGATTCGACGTCAACGAGGTGATCGAAGCGAGATGGGGGCGGTGCCATGATCGCGGATCTGTGTACGACGAGCCGGGCCCGTGCGGAGAGCTGTCTGGGTCCTGCTGGCCCGGTGGCTGGGGCTTCACCGCTTGGTCCAGGCCGATCAGGGCTCTTCCGGGCGGTGAACATCTCGGCGGGGAGCGCAGGTTCCTCGGAGGCGCAGCCGAAGATCGATGTCGCACACCCTCCCTCCGGGAGGGTCATGTCGCTACATTCGCGCTGTCTTGTGAGGCGTCTTCCTCGGACTGCGGCTTCAGGATGCCGCGTCCACGCGTACGGTCCATCTCGCGCCATTGCGGCCGCAGTCCAGCCAGATTCGTGGTGAGGAAGTACGCGGCGGCGCAGGCGAGCAGCACCGGCACGAGTCCGACAGCGGTCACCGCCGCCCCGGCGAGCAGCCCGCCGAGAGGGATACCTGCCCAGGCCAGCGAGTCACCGAGCGCGTTGACCCGGCCCACCATCCGGCGCGGCACCCGCTCGACGAGGACGGCTCCCAGCACTGGATTGACGAAGCCGGCACCGAACCCACTGACCGCGAAGACGGCCAATACTGCTCCCAGCGGGGCATCCCGCATCCCGCACGACAGCGCCCCCTGTCGTCACACGTCAGGCCTCTCGGTGAGGAAGGGCACCACGGTGTCCAGGAACTCCGCCTGCCTCTCGACGTTCGCCATGTGCACCGTGGGCAGGACGGTGAACCGCGCGCCGGGGATGATCGCGGCGAGTTCCTTGCCGTGGTCGGCCGACGTGACGGTGTCGTGCTCGCCCGCGATGACCAGTGTGGGGCGGGGGATGAGTGCGGCCGTGCGGCGCAGGTCTGAGTCCCGGACCGCAGCCCAGCTGCCGGCGACGCCCTCGCGCCGCGTGGCGAGCAGGGTGCGGCGGAAGCCCTCGACGACCTCGTCATCGCCCCTCAGCATGCGGTCCGGGAACCAGTTGCCCAGGAACATGTCCGCGGTGGCCCGCATGTCGGGGGCCTCGAGGAGTTCGGCGATCGGCCGATCCCACTGACTCGCCGGGCCGAGGTGCGCGGCGGTGTTGGAGAGCACGAGACGGTCGACACGCTCCGGGACGTGGATCCCCAGCCACTGCGCGACGATTCCGCCCAGGGACAGGCCCAGCACGTGCACCCGCAGCAGGCCCAGAGCGTCCAGCAGCTCCACCACGTCGCGCCCCAGCCGGTCCAGGGAGTAGGGGCCGGCGGGGACGTCGGAGGCGCCGTGGCCTCGCGCGTCGTAGCGCAGCAGCCGGAAGTGCTCGGTCAGGGCCGGTACTTGGCCGTCCCACATGTGGAGGTCGGTGCCGATGGAGTTCGAGAGCAGCAGCACAGGCTTTCCCGCGTCGCCGTCGAAGCGGTAGGCGATGCGGACACCGTCCCCGGTGGTGACGGTGGAAGGGGTTCGAGAGGTCATGTCAGCTCCAGTGGTCCAGCGGCTTTGCGCTCAGCGTAGGAATGCCGACTGCAGATATCCATGACAAAGATCAGACAGGCATTGTAGGTTTTCCGGACGATGTCGAACTTCACGCTCCACGAGTTGCAGTGCTTCGACGCCGTCGTGCGCGGCGGCGGCTTCCAGGCCGCCGCCGACCTGCTGCACCGTTCGCACCCTTCCGTGTTCGCGGCGGTCGCCAAGCTGGAACGCCAGCTGGGACTGGCCCTCCTGGACCGCTCGGGCTATCGGGTCCAGCTCACCGAGTCCGGGCGCGCCTTCCACCGAAAGGTGCGCGTCCTGCTGCACGAGGCCGACGAACTCCACACCTACGCCGCTCAGTTGGCGATGGGTGAAGAGGCGGAGCTGCGCGTGGTGCTCGGAGACCTGTGTCCGTTGCCGCCGGTGCTGGAGATGCTCAGCGGCTTCTTCGCGCAGCGCCCGCAGACACGGCTGCATCTGCAGTTCGAGACGGTGACCGGTCCCTGGGAGCGGCTGCGGGAGGGCGAGGCCGACCTGATCGTGCATCGCGTCCCCAAGAGCGACGTGCGCATGGAGTGGATTGACCTCGGCCGCGTCGCGCTGGTGCCCGTCGTGGCGCCCGGCTTCCTGCCCTTCCCCGTGGACACCGACATCACGCCGCAGCGGATGCAGGCCCTCACCCAGTGCGTGGTGCGGGACTCGGCGCGCCACCCGTCCGAACCAGGCCACTTCCTGGTCGAGGGCGCACCCCGGACCTCGGTCCCGGACCACGTCATGAAGAAGGAGCTGATCTTGCGCGGCATGGCGTGGGGGCACGTGCCGCGGTTTCTGATCGAGACCGAACTGTGCGACGGAAGCCTGCTCTCCATCGCGGGCCGGCACTTCCCCGGAGTGGTCGAGGAACTCTCGGCCGCCCGCCGGCGCGACCAGCCGCACGGACCGGTCGCCGACCAACTGTGGGACTTCCTGGCCCGCCGGGCACCACTCCTGAACCCGACGCTGGGCCGCGTACCCAGCGCGAAGAGAGCACCCTCGCACGACACGTAGCATGGGCGACCAAGGGGCGAGAGGCAGGGTGACCTGGACAGTCCAGCTCATCGTCCTGGCGGCGGATGATGTCCGGATAGTCGGGCCGACGCCCTCCCAGACTGAGACGTCGGCGGCTCTGATCGCGGGTCTGTCAAACGAGCGGTGTAACCAGGGTTGACGGTTACTGACGGGCTGCGGAGAGGCGGCCGTCGAAGGTGAGGTCGAAGGCATTCAGCGCGGCCTTCCAGCGCATGGTCCAGCGGGCCTGGCCCTTGCCCGTGGGGTCGAGCGACATGATCGCCATGTAGACGCACTTCAGTGCGGCCTGCTCGTTCGGGAAGTGCCCGCGGGCCTTGACCGCCCGACGGATACGGGTGTTGACCGACTCGATCGCGTTCGTCGTGCAGACGATGCGACGGATCTCGGTGTCGAACCGCAGGAATGAAGTGAACTCCTCCCAGGCGTTCTCCCACAGCTTCACGATCGCCGGGTATTTCCTGCCCCAGGCGTCGGCGAACTCGGCGAACCAGGGAAGGTGCCCCGTCAGGGCAGCGTCTTGATCCACTCGGTGATGACATCGGCGTACTGCTGGGCCATCGGGTCGTGCATCGTGTGCGGGGCGTCGAGCGGGGTGAAGGTGACAGGCTGGCCGGCGGCCTCCATCAGGCGGCGAGCCTGGGCGGCCTGGATGTCGGTCATCGCGCCCATGAGCTGGCCGGTGTCGGGGTCGCTCATGTGGAAGTGGTGGGTGAGCAGGACCGGAGTCCTGACCTGGGCGAGCATGGCGGCGTGGTCGCAGCCGGCGTTCGCGCTGTCGTCGGCCCACACCTGGCCCCACTCGGGGTCGTACTCCTTGAACCGCTGCACCGGGGTCGGGGAAGCACCCGACTCCGGGTTCCCGTCGCCCATCATGAAGCCGATGCCCGGGCGCAGGAACTCGGGCAGCTCGTTCGGGGCGGCCTCGACCATGCCGCTCCAGTCGCCGATGGACCACTGCGGCCCCAGCCACTTCGGCCACAGGGCGAAGATCGGGCCCAGGGACTGCTTCATGCCGGGGCCGTAGAGCGGGGATGCCTGGGAGGAGAACAGAGGCGGGTCTTCGAGGATCGCGCCGCGCACCAGTCTGGGCTTGGCATAGGCGGAGAGCCAGGCGGTGATGACGCCGCCCGAGGAGTTCCCGGCGACGACGGTGGGACGCTGGATGACCAGGTCGATGAACCGCTCGACGTCCGCCCCCCAGATGTTGAGGTTGTAGCGGCCCGGGGTCCACGTCGAGCGACCCTGCCCGCGCAGGTCGATCGCGTACACCCGGAACTCCGACTTGAGCAGCTCGATCGCCTCCTCGTAACCCCACCAGGACTCGGTCTGCGACGGAATCAGCAGCAGCGCCGGCGCCTCGGGATCGCCCTCCACGACGTAGTTCATGCGGATCTCGCCCAGGTCCACCGTGTGCTCGGTGAACCGGTGCTCGACGAACGTGTCGGCGCGGTCAGCGGCTTCGGACAGGCCCATAGTCGTACTCCTTGCACGTGCGGCAGGCAGCCCAGGGTTACAGACGGCTACCCACTGTCATCCTTCCGGCAGGACGCCCTGACGGCGACCCGGCACGACCGTAGGTCTCATTGCGGACAGCTACCGTCCTGGATCGACACCGGTGGAACGCGTCGCGCCTGTCGTCAAACGATCGAATGACGACAGGCGCGACGGCAGGCGTGCCGTCCACGAGAACGTAATCGGGGTCTGTCTCGCGCAGGACCTTCAGCAGGCCGCGCCTTGTCGGCCAGGTGCTCGACGACGGTGGTGACGTACGCGTGGGCGGTGCCGACGGAAGTACGGAAACCCGCGGCGAGTTGGGCCAGGGGGTCGTGCCGGCGCAGGTATGCCAGAGCGATCACCGCACGCTCGGACGGCCGGAGTTTGCAGCGTCGGTCACCCTCACGGGTGACGATCAGCATCGTCACCCACTCCACGAGTGCGTGCGGCAGGTCGAGGCGGCAGGATGCGAGACCAACAGGAGTCCTGAGATGGAGAGTTGAGACCTAGACACCTCTCTCAACGGCACGGGAGCCCTGTCCGTTGCCTACAGTCCCGCCGTCACCCGTCCGGGGGCCACCCTGAGAACCCTCAGTGGGCCCTTCTGCCCTCGGCCAGTGAACATCGAAGATCTCACATGGCAGGCGCGGACGCTTGGAGGGCAGCCTCGGTCCTGTGGTGTGGCCGTGCTGGCGGGGGCGGCTGGGGATGGGGTCAGCCGTGCGCAGGAAGGTCGTGCGTGGCAGCCGCCGGTTCTTTCGGTTCCCTCGCGCCCAGCCGAGCGCGGCTTTTGACGGCATACGGGTCAGCTTGCTTCGGTCATGAAGCCGTCTGTGCTCGGCATGCCCGCAGCCGGCCGGGCACACTGATCCCTCGTGCGGTCTGTCATGCCGCGAAGGCGCTGGACGGGATGAGTTCGTTGCATCGCCCGGCGCGGGCGGGGGAGTGGCCGGAGGGCGTTGACGCGGGGGCGTGCCAGGGTGGGGACGGCGTTGGCGGTTGATGTTCTGGGGTTCGGGCTGTACCGGGATCTGCCGAAGATCTGGCAGGGCTTCAGGCTGGCGATGCCGTGGTCGGCTGGTGCTCGTTTCGCGGCCAGGGGTCTGGTTGAGGGTCTTCTTGGTGGGTGGTGCGTTCCTGTAGCGGCCTGCGTTGAATACCCGTGGTCAGCCGTGGGCTGCCGTCCTGGTTGAGGCGGTTGGCCAGGGTGGGCGCGCTCTGGCGCTGCCGGCTGTAGATGATCCGTGGGTGTGGGCAGCGCTCTGGTCATGAATTTGTCCCCGGGAGCGCGGTGGCTGGGGGCTGCAGGCGGTGGCTGTGTGTGGGTAAGTAGCGGTGTGGCAGCGGGTGTTGGGCTGGGGTGGTGTGGCGGGTGCGGTGTGGTGCTTTTGTGGGGTGTGGTTGGGCTGGGTGGGTGACTGGCGGGGGCTGGGGGTGTGTGCTGGTGGGGTGCTGAGGGGTTGTTGAGTGGGTGTGCGGGGGTGCTGCGCGGGTCGGGGGTGCGGGTGGTGGCCCGCGCAGCGGTGTGGCCCTGGGGTGCTGGGGCGGTTAGGGGGCGCCGATTTTGCGGTCGATCCACCAGAACAGCAGGAGGGTGGCGCCTCGTCCGATCGCGGGGACGGCGTGCTTGAGTGCCCGGGTGGCGCCAGTGCGCATCCGCTGCTTCCAAGTAGTGCCGTCGGTGGTGTGGCCCTCGGGCTGAGGGCCGGTAGACTCCATGATGGAGTTTCCTTTCCTGATCACTGCGGGATGGGGGCTTTGCCTGGGGAGTCCGCGGTCGGATGCTTGCCGGCTCGACCGTACGGACTCTCTTTCGCTGTCCAGGAATCCCCTCTTCTTCTGGGGAAACCTCAGGACAAAACTGTACTGCTGGCGCTATGCCTGTTTTGCGTATTTTGTCGTGTTTATTCCTTTCTTTCGGTTGCCCGGCTCTTGGCACGTCCGGTGCTCTGGCTCATAATGGCGAGTACGCTCACAGGGTTTCTGCTGTTCTCGAAATCACCGCATGCATGGGGGCATTGGATGGGCGAAGAGGAGAATGAAATTCTCTGGAAAAAGAGTTCCGGTGGCGGAAATTGTGTAGAGGTGGGCTTTTCCGCTGCGGTTCTCGTGCGTGATTCCAAGGATCCGGCGCGTGCCCGGGTGTCGTGCGGTCTCACCGCATGGAAGTTTTTCATAGCCGGCATCAAGGAACCGGGGCAGGGCTTTTCGGAATAGAGTCCCCTTTCTTCTCATCCGGTAGTCATGTCGAGGAGTTCCTCGGATACTTCCCGCGCCGGTCCGCGTTCGACCTTCCAGAAAGCGTCGAGGTAGTCAGAGGGGTCGCGCTGCCCGCTGCGCCCGGGCGCCTTCTCGCTGAAGAGCACTTCACCGTCCGGGTTCTCCACATACGAGACGAGCCCGTAGTCCTCCTGGTCGGGAAATTCGAAGACGACGTAGGGCGACCGGAAGAGCGGGTAGATTCCCTCACTGAACGGCACATACATGATGTGCACGTTCTCCATCTCGTTGAGCTGGAGAAGGTTCTCGATCTGGCGGCGCATGACACCTGTGTCGCCCACCGTGCGGCGCAGGACGGATTCGTCGATGATGAACCACATCTCGGGTCCGCCTTCCGGCCGCATCACCCGTGCCTGACGCTCCAGCCTCAGCTGCAGGTGCGCGTCTGCTCTGTCCCGCGTCTCCTCGAGCCCCTTCAGCAGGGTTGCGGCGTATTCCTCGGTCTGCAGAAGACCGGGAATCAGGTTGGGTTCGAAGTTCCGGATGATGGGGGCGGACGTCTCATAGGTGAGATAGGTCAGAAAGTCCGGGGAAGCGACCGCGCGGAAGGGCTCCCACCAGGACGGCAGCCGCGCCGCCCGGGCCATGTTGATCAGGTGCTCCTGCTCCTGCGCGCCGACCTCGTAGTGCTGGGCAAGGATCCGCACGTCGCTCGGCGACACGCGGATTTTCCCGTTCTCGATTCTGATCACTTTTGACGGGGACCAGTCCAGCGCTGCCGCCACCTGCGCCTGGGTCAGGCCGGTGGCCTCGCGGGCCTTCTTGAGGCGATCGCGCAGCAGCTCACGCTGGAAAAACGGGTCCATGGCTTCCACGGGGACTCCTCCAAAGCGGTCGGATCTGGCCATGGCGAAACCAGCCTGCCGGGTACCCGGCAGGCTGCTTGCCGACCGACAGCCTAGCGACCACATGCCGTGTGACGCGCTGTATGAAAGCGCAGTGCCTGACACCTTCGTGCCTGGGATCGTGCTGCCTGACGTCGCACTGCGTAAAGCCCTCACGCTTGCTTTCATGGTGCCTGCCACCCTGTTGCCTCCCGACCGCCTGCCCTAGGGCCTGCTGCCTGTCAGCTCACTGCTTGGTAAGTAAATGCTACATAGCATCATTGCTTCTGTCGGTGTGTCAGCACAAGCCCGCGACGAGTATCAGCCGAGGTAGACCAGCCATTCGCTGAAACCCCCGATCCCCACGACGACTTGAGGTGCACAGGAGGCGCACGCGGAATGCCCGGGCGCCCCATATGGCTGCCCAAGACCACCGCCTAGCAGGCGAGTTGGGCGCCCCAGCGCTGCAGGCGCGGCGGTTGCCGGGCAGAACTCGCCGAGACCAAGACCAACGTCGCCCTGCTCGGCCAGCCCGGGGTCGGCAAGACCCACATCGCCGTCGCGTTGGCGGTCGCGGCCTGCCGGGCCGGCTTCACCATCTACTTCACCTCGCTGGACGACGTGGTCCGCCAGCTCAAGGCCGCCGACTCCATCGGCCGCCTGAACCGCAAGCTCCAGACTTACCTGCGAACTCACGTCCTCGTAGTCGACGAAGTCGGATACCTGCCGCTGGAACGCGAGGAGGGAAACCTCGTCTTCCAGCTGATCTCGAAGCGCTACGAAAAGGGCTCGATCATCCTGACCTCGAACAAGAGCTTCAGCGCATTCGGACAGGTCGTCGGCGACGAAGTCCTGGCCACCGCCGTCCTCGACCGGCTCCTACACCACTGCGACGTCGTCGCGATCAACGGCCCCCAGCAGCTACCGGCTCAAGAACCGCCTCACCACCATCGACGGCGAAGCCGGTGCCGCTTGATCAGACTCCCGCCGTGTGCTGCTCGCTCCAACCGTCAGCGGGGCACTGCTCAACCCTCGCTGTAACTGAATGGTGTTGGAGCCGCACTGCGATGAGTTCCATCTCGACGAGCGTGCCGACCAGGCCGATCGTCTTCAACTCGCCTGACATTGCTCGTGCTTGCGCCAGAGACAGCCCATGCACTTCTCGAAGAGCGCGCAGGACAGGAACCAGGCTCACCTCGGGCTCTGCCAACCGGAGCCGGGCAGGCCCATGTTCCGCCAAGAGTGCCTGGCGTATCTCCTCGGGAGTCTCGTCGCCGCTGTCCTGCTCGCACCAGGCGACGGGGCAGGTCTGGCAGGCCCCCTCGGTTCCCCACCACAGTCGTCCGCGGTCGATGAACTGGCCGGTGTCGAGTATCAGCACGCCGCCGCAGGCTTCGCACCGCGTTGTGATCTTCACGCCCTGGCTGATCACCTTGCTCCTCGTCGTCGGACCTGCCCTGAATGACGCGAGCCGGTGACTCCGCGGCGGGGACGTGCTCAGGTGGTCGCACTTTGCGTGGCGCTTTACCCACAGATCGGCCTGACGCGCCCTGCACGTTCATCCGTACCTGACTCTGCCCACTCGCGAGTACGCCGACAGCTCTGGCAGGGCGAGGCGATCGGCCGGTCCCGCAGCGGGCTGACAACGAAGATCCACCTGGCCTGCCACGGCGACGGCGGGCCCCTGGCCTTCACCGTGACCGCCGGGAACGTCAACGACTGCACCCAGTTCGAGGCAGTGATCGCCCGCATCCGCATCCTGCGATGCGGGCCCGGCCGTCCACGCACCCGGCCCGCCCTGCTCGCCGCCGACAAAGGGTTACTCATCCATGAAGATCCGCTCCTACCTGCGCAGACGCGGCATCAAAGCCGCCATTGCGGAGCGGATCAACCAGATCAACGGCCGCCTCCGACGCGGCGAGAGCCGCTGCCGGCTCAACCGGGCCGCCTACCGGCGCCGCAAAACCGTCGAGCGCTGCTTGACCAGACTGAAACACGACAAGGCCCTGGCCACCCGCTATGCCACACGCGCTGCCATGGAGCCAGCTCGGGGCAGCCTGCCATCGAAAGCAGTTCGAGCCTGCGACCGCGTCTTGTCCCGCACCAGACCTGGTGCTACCACCATGCTACCGATATGGTTGGGGTGTGACCTCTACCAAGAAGCAGACCCAGGTCCGACTGGACGAACACGTCCTCGCGGCAGGGAAGCAGGCCGCGGCCGCCCGCCGCCTGGACTTCAACCGGTACGTGGAACGACTGATCATCGAAGACACCACCGGGGCCCGCGCCGCCGGTATGGCGGCCGCCCAGCGCCTCATCGATGAGCATGGCGCGTTCCTCGACGACCTGGAGCGCCAGCTCGACGCCCCGTACGACGAGCAGCATCCGGGCGCCGTCGCGTGATCCTGCATGTCGACGAGTCCTGGATCCTCGAGGTTGCCGAGCGGGCCGGCCACCGCGACCCGGCCGCCGACGACTACGGCCTGCCCATCGCAGCCGTCGCCCGCCATCGCGGCGAACTCCTCGAGACTCCCGTCTACGACGGCCCCTACGCCCGCGCCGCCGCTCTCGTCCACACCCTGGGCCGCTGCCGCTGGCTGGAGCGCTCCAACCTCACCGTCGCCTGCGCCGTCGCCGTCATGTACCTCGAAGCCAGCAACATCCCCGTCAACCCCACCCGCGAACAACTCACGGCACTCGCCCACGAATTGAACAACCCGCGCAGCACCGCAGCCCGCGTCGCCACCCTGCTCCGCACCTGGAAGCCCTGAGCGCGAACCACAGCCTCCGGGACACCCTCCTGGGCCCAGAGGAAGCCGCTGGTCCCCGCGTTAAGGATCTGCGTGGCCCTGAACACCGCGCGCGGGGCGGCGGGCAACACGACCCATCCCGCTATGGCGGCCCACTGCGGTGCGCCTGCGGCCGAGGACGGTATGGCAGTGAGCGGGGGACTGAGGGTGAGCGCCACCGCACTGGGTCCCGGCAACCGCCATTTGACAGACCGCTGTGACATCATTCGCTGCCATGTCGTCGTTACGCGCACCCGCGTGGTGGTCAAGGGCCGTTCGCCGTCTGCTTGTTGTCCCGCTTGCCTTGCTCGCGGTGACGGGCGCCACCGGTGCCGTGACGACACCGGCATCCAAGGCCGAGGTCGAGGCCGCGACGCCCGATCGGCTTCGCTACGACGTGTCCCTGCGCGGCGATGCCGACGGCTCCCACTGGACCGGCCGGCAGCGGGTGTCGTTCCGCAACGCCGCCGACCGGCCTTTGCGTGAGGTGTACGTCCGTCTGTGGGGCAACGGCGTCGACAAGTGCGGCACGCCGGGCAAGCCGCCCCCGATCGGAATCTCCAAGGTGCGCGGTGGCAGTGCGGGCAGCCTCACCGTGAACTGCACCGCGCTGCGCATCACCCTGCCGGAGCCGCTCGCGCGCGGCGAGCGGACGGCCGTCTCCTTCGACGTGTCCATCACTGTGCCCCAGCGCAACGACCGTTTCGGCCGCGAGGGCGCGTTCCGCTTCCTGGGCAACGCGTTGCCGGTGCTCGCCGTGCACGATGCGAAGGGGTGGCACCTCGATCCCTATGTGTCGACCGGCGAGAGCTTCTACGCCCTGGCGAGCGACTTCCGTGTGCGTATCGACCACCCGTCGGCCCTCAAGATCCCCGCGACGGGCCGCACTTGGACCAGCAACGGCAAGCCCGGGCGCACGGTCACGCACAGCCACGCGCAGCGGGTGCGGGACTTCGCCTGGGCGGCGGGGCCGTTCCGCACGGCAACGGAGACCTCGCCTGGTGGTGTGCGCGTCAAGTCGTACTGGGCGCCGAACACACCCGCGGCGGGTGTACGCCTCAACCGCAAGGACGGCGTCGCCGCGGTCGACCGGTTCGGCATGGAGTTCGGCCGCTATCCCTACGGCGAGATCGACTTCGTGATGACCAAGGACTTCGGCGGCGGTATGGAGTACCCCGGCCTAGTAGTCCTCGGCACCACCGAAGAGGGCAGCGCCGTCGTCCACGAGGTGGCCCACCAATGGTGGTACGGCATCGTGGGCAACGACGAATACGGCGCACCCTGGCTGGACGAGAGCTTCGCCCAATACGCCAACGCACGCTTCTACGGCTGGGACACACGCGACTGCTGGTCCGACGCCGACTGGCCGAGCGAGCAGACCGCGCTCACCAACTCGATGGCCTACTGGAGCGAGCACCCGGGCGAATACCACCTCATCTACACGGCCGGCTCCTGCGCCCTGGCCCGCCTGGAGCGCACCCTCGGAGCCGACACAATGGCGCGACTCCTCAAGCGGTACGCCCGAGACCACTGGTACGGCGTCTCCACCACCGCCGACTTCAAGAGGGCCGCACAGTCCGTGACGGACACTGACTTGGACCCCTTTTGGACGAAGCACCGCATCCGGTGAGACCGCTTGGTGCCGTCACCGGAACACGTCTGTTCGACGAAGATCCACTGCGGTCCGGACCGGGACAGGCCCGGCTCGGATAGATCGAGAGCGTCGACCCGCTTGTCGTGAAAGCCCTGGAGACAGGCGAGAGCGCTGTGCTGTACGCCTCTGTCGTCGGGGCGTGTGACGGTCCCTGCAGCGCAGAAATGATCGAGCGGAGCGTGAAGGTTGAACTACGCAAGCCGCTAGGTGACCGCATTCTCCCGGACGCTCTCACCGGCCGACGGAGCCCTACGGAGAGCCCAACGGGCTCTCACCGAGTTGGACCTAGAAGTCGCCCCTTCATTGTGGCGGCTGGTGCGAGCTGTCGTTAGCCTCGATCTTTCGCGATGGTCCGCCGACGGAGTCGGTGGACCCTTTCGCTTTCCGGAGCTCACCGTGGGCAGGCCGGCGGACCGGTTGTCGCATCGGGTGGGCGCCGGGTTCCACTGGCCGGTGGGTGATGTTGTTGTCGGGACGGTTAGCAGGTTGCTGGTCAGCCGGGGGTGGGCAGGATCGCGAGTCGTTCGAGGGCGGCGGTGATCTCGCGGGTCCAGGGTGCCGCACCGACCTCGCCGTTCTCGTTGACCGCCTCGCACTGCGGCAGGCCGCCCGAGTGGAGCGGCACCGTCACCAGCAGCGAGGCGGCCCTCGCCAGCCGGGCACCCGCGGCGGCGTCTTCCCTCAGAAGATCGGCGACGTAGAACGCGTGCTGGCCGCCGCACTCTTCCACCGCCGGGTCTGCATTGGCGAGGTCCTGGCCGAGCTATTCCAGGTGAGCCGCCGCACCATCGGCAACGCCTTTCTTGACGTGCGCCCGCTCCTGGAAGAAGACGGATTCCATCTCACACCAGCCCCGAGGAAGTACCGCACTGTCGGCGCCCTCTTGGCCTCCGTTCCCCAACAGGGGAATCCACCAAGTTCATTCCGTACGGCTCCAATGAACCCTGCACCTTTGCCAGGCGGCTCCCAGCATGACCTTGCGGACGGCGGCGACGAGCCCGGAGTGCTGGTCGGTGACGACGAGGCGGACCCCGGACAGGCCGCGTTCGCGCAGGGAGCGCAGGAACTCCTTCTAAAACGCCTCGCTCTCGCTGTCGCCGACTATCAGCCCGAGGACCTCGCGGTTGCCGTCCTCGGTGATACCGGTGGCCACCACGACGGCCCGCGAGACGATCTGGTGGTTGACCCGGGCCTTGCACTAGGTCCGCGTCCAGGTAGACGTAGGGAAAGCGGACATGGTCCACGGGGCGGGGGCGGAACGCGGTCAGCGGCTCGTCCAGCGCCCGCGCAGATCCGCGAGACCTCCGATTTGGAGATGCCGCTGTCCCCGCCCAGGGCTTTGACCAGGTCATCCACGCTGCGGGTGGAGACGCCGTGCACGTATGCGCCTCCATGATGACGGCGTAGAGGGCCTGGTGGATGCGGCGCCGGCGTTCCAGCAGGCTGGGGAAGAAGCTGCCGGTGCGGACCTTGGGGATCTCCAGGTCTAGATCGCCGGCCAGCGTGGTGAGCACCTTCTCGCGGTGCCCGTTGCGGACGTTGGTCCGCGTCGGCGTGTGCTCGTTCCACTCGGCGCCGATGTGCGCGGTGGCGTCGGCCTCGATCAGTTCTTGCACCATCCGCTCGGCGATGGCGCGGATGAGCTCGATTCCGTCGGTCGAGCGTAGTGACTCCAGCAGCCGTATCAGCTCAGACTGGGACAGGGCCGTTGTGCACTCCTCGTGGTTGAACCGGCAGTTCACCAACGAGAGTTACGCGGTGGCCCACCTCCTGTTCAGGGAGCGGTACTCACCGTTGGAAGTGCGCCCCGGGCAGACGCCCGCGCACTCCCAGCCGCTGATCCCGCACACCACGACGAGGGACACCATCCTTCGGGTTGCGGGGCTGGGAATGCCGGCACCCGCCCGCCCACAGACCACCTGCTCTCCTCCATGGGCCTGAGCGCCGTCCTCGGCTGACGAAGCTTTCCCACGCCACTGCAAGCTCCGGTCGGGCCGCCCCAGCGCAATGCGACCCGGTCGCCAAATCAACCTCGGAGGCGAGCGTCGGGCCGTGCCCCCGGTCGCAAGGCGGCGGGCGGCTTGACCCTCGTGCCCGCACCGGCCCTGCTCGTCCCGCACTCATGAAGTGCCCCTGGAGCGGGTGCATCCCGGGGTGGCCGGCGATGAACAGGAGATGTCGGGTCGCGCACCCGTGACCGAACCGATGGCCAGGGCCGCGCCGTCCACGTCGCCCTGAAGGAAGTTGATGTACGACTGCGCCGGTGCCGTCGTCAAAGAGCCGTCACCCTGCACGACTTCTGCCGGCTCAGACGGCTTGTCCCTCCACAACTCGGCGAGGGCCGTACCGGGCTCGGGGTTCTCGGGCGCGGAGGCGATGGCACTCGCCAGGCAGTGCACGATTGCTGACGGGCTGCCCCCGCAGTGCGCCATCACCCGGGCGAGACCTACTCCGGCTGCCACCGCCTGATTCGACGCCGTCCGAGGGTATCCCTGCTGGTGAGAACTCTGTCGGCCGTCCCCCTCACTGCTTGCTGGATCGGCGAGCGCTGACCATCGTGCCGGTCTGACCCCGCGCCCCCTCAGAAGGGCGTCCCCGGATACACCCGGCGCAGCTCGTCGACGTGGGGAATGAGGAACTGGCCGGGGCACTCGGTTGATTTCGGGGTCTGTGCCTGTTTCTTGCGCTGCTGGTGGGACCAGACGCTACGGATGTCGAAGCGGACGCACAAGACGTCCACGAGCTCGTTGAGGCTCTGGAGCTGTTCGGGTGTTGCGCGGAGGTCGAAGAGGACGAAGTAGTTCTCCTTGCGGCACTCGAAGTCGCCGGTGAGCACGATGCCGAGGTTGGCGGCGTTGAAGCGCTCCGCGTGGTCGCCCTCGATGCCCAGGGGCCGCCCCTCGTAGATGGTGCCGGTGCCGTTGATGACGTAGTGATAGGCGAGGTCGGACTTGGACGCGGCGATCTGCTTCGCCTGGATCTTTCGCACGCCCTCGAGCGTGAACGTCATGGGGTCGGCCGAGTGGTGGATGGTGATCCAGCGGTAGACGGAGGCAAGAGGCCGGTTCTCGCTGAGGTGTACGGGAGCGTCTCGGTACGGCGGTGGTGCCGTGGGCCCGGATGCAGCTTGGTGGAACTCCCAGGCCCGCAGCGGCGGTTCGATGCGCAGTGGAGCCGCTCCCCAGGTGGCCCGGCCGACGACGTGCACGGACCGCGGCCCCTTCGGCGTGGCGGCCCACAGGTCGTAGTCACCGCGCGCCGGGTCCAGGAAGCGCGACTCGTCCCAGCAGGCGGCGACGGTACCGTGCGCTGTCTGGATCGGTCGCGTGCCGCAGGATGTCAGATCCAGCGGGGTGCGGCCCGGGCGCTGCCCGGACACCGGGGCAGTGAACCGGCCGATGTCGGTCAGCACGGTGGTGCGCAGGTCCGAGAGGTCGTATCCGTCGTTGGGGCAGGCGAGGGAGCGCGGCGGGGGTTCGACGACCCTGATGGCCGCGTCGCACCGAGGACAGACGAGGACGAGTACCTCACGGGCCACCAGTTCCGTCGTCGTGCCGGGCGGCAGCCGGTGGTGCAGGCCCGGATCGAGAGGGCCGCGGCCGGGCCGTAGTTCGGTCACGGCGACGGGGGCTGTGGCATCGGCCGCGGGAACCAGCTCGTGGTCGGCGCAGGTGACGGTCCAGGCCCGCGTCCCACTGTCGGGGACCGCCACGGAGCCGTGCAGGTCGGTTGTCGCGTCGATGCCCGCGTGGCCTCTTCCCGAGGGATCGACGAGCCGGACGGTGAACGCCGGGAAGGGTGTGCCGTCGCGGCGCAGGACAACCAAAGACGTGTCGGACGGCCGTGAGACCTCGCCCGCGAGGCCCTCCTCGACGAAGTCCAGCAGGCGGTGCGCGAGTTGGCGCACCTCAGGCGAGCCCGGCGTGAGCACGTCCTTGGCACGTTCGCGGACCTGCTCGTACGTTCCGCCCAGTGCGAAGCGCAGGAAGTCCTCGGCGAAGGTGACGATCTCGGCGGCAACGAACTCGACCGCGGCGTCGGTGAAGCGCGGAGGTCCTTCGCCGGGCTGCAGGGGCAGGGCCGGTGTTCCCGACCGGGTCTTGGTCGCGGCGACGAAAGCGGTGCAACGCCGCTTCACCGCACCGTCGTAGTACGCACGCAGCTGCGACGCCAGCGAGCGGTGCGGGTCGTAGGACGCACCGAGGTTCACCCCGTCGATGTCCCCGAGGAGACGGGGCATCGAGGCGTGACGGGTGATCCAGCGCTCCAGTGGCCGGTTGCGGTCCGCCGCGGGCGCCGCGGGGGCATGTCGGGCTCGGACGTATGCCGCCAGCGCCAGTCCCAGGTCGCCGCTCCAGGTGAGCGCGAGATCGGCGCGCGGCTGCGGGTACAGGGGGCCGGGGGTCTGCCCGTCGGCGCCGTCGATCCCGGCCAGCACCTGGGCCAGGTCGATCCGTTCGTAGCCGTTCTGGACCTGCAGGAGGGTGGCCAGCCGGGCCGCGGAAGGACCGCGCGGCGGCCTGGAGGAGTCCGGGGCCCAGGCGTAGGGCGGGATGTTGCGCCGGTTGTTGACCATGCGGTGCCGGTAGAGAACCAGTTCGGGCTCGACCCGGAGTTTGCGCACTGAGGTCAGGTACTCCAGGCGGCTCCTGCCCGCAGGGCGCTGGTTCTCGCCTTCCTCTGCGAGTTCGAGGAACCCGTCGAGCGTGGCCGTTTCCAACCGGACCTGCCGCTCGGCCAGTACGCGTCGGGGTGTGCCGACCAGGATGCGGTAGTCCAGGTAGCGAGGGGGAGGCAGGTCGGTCCGCAGGATGACGCGGGTCTCCTGGCGGAAGTAGCCGTCCGACGGGGAGACCAGCACCCAGGACGCCTCGCCGGTGAGATGGCCGCGATCCACGTCTGCGGTGACACGGAAGGCGTCCGGGCCTCGGCCGTCGACGGTGACGCGGCCGATGGTCACCAGAGTGAAGTCGGTGGGTAGGGGTTCGGTGAGGAGCCGCTCGGGGTCGTAGGACTGGAGGGCCTCGGCGAGGGGCGGGTCATTGGGGCCGGGGCTACGGGGGCGGATCAGCACCTGGTCGACGCGGATGCCGATGTGTGGGGGCCGGGCCGGGGTCTGGCCGAGGGACGCCGCCGAGAGCCGGGCGAGGGGGGAGCTCATCCCTTGCCTCCCTTCTCAGGCGCCTCGCGGGTTTCCGGTGCCAGGCGCAGAAAGCCTTCCTGGGCCTGTGCCGGGGTCTCGGGCAGCAGGGCCTGGTGCGTGGCGGCCACGACGGGGTCGTCGTGCCAGGTCAGGGGCGCGGTGCGGCGGGTCCACAGACGCTCTCCGTCCGGGGCGGGGGTGAGGGGCATGCGGATGGTGGCGGGGTCGACGAGGACGGGACCGACCCGTACCGACGGCACCAGCCGGGCCAGGTCCTCCGCGAACCAGTCGCGCAGCAGATCCACGCTCTTGCGGGGCAGCACTCCCGAGGTGGCGTGCACCTTGGCGGCCGGGTCCATGAGGAGCGTGAGCCGCAGCGCGCGGCCGGGAAGCAGGGACACGGTGGAGGCGTCGGCCACGGACGGGGTGCGCACGGGCCGCGGAGTCGTGCTGCGTCGCCCCAGGGCGGTGAAGTCGCCTCGGTGTCTGCCCGAGGGGGTGGCGAGCCGGGCCACCTCGGCGTGGACGGGACGGATCAGGCCGTAGTCGTCGTCGACGAAGTAGGCAAGGAGCCCGTCGTCGAGGCGGGTCAGCGCGCCGAGCCGCACGGGGAAGGATCGGCCGGCCAACCACGCCCAGGCTGCGGCCCGCTCGGCGGACTCGGCCGAGGACAGGGTGGGGTGGTCGTCCTCCGGTTCGACGTCCAGGACCAGCCGGGCGCGGACGACGGCGATCGGCCTGCCCGCGAGTTGCGCGATGTGTTCGCTGCCTGTCGATCCGCCCGCCCCGACGGTGGTCGCGGTGGTGTCGACGATGCGCAGGAGCGCGTCCAGCGGTGTGTCTGAGCGGGCGATGTCGGCGGCGCGTTCCCGGACGTCGCGGTCGATGAGTCCCTCGGCCAGGCCTAGGAGATGCCGCAGGCGAGGCTGCCCCGCGAAGGCTGATGACAGTGGTGCTCCCCAGGGGGCGCGATCTCCCGGCGGGCCCTCCCAGACGACGGCACCGGACAGCGGGTCGTGCGTGAGCTGGCCCAGCGCCCTGCCGCCGGGCGCGAAGAACTCCACCGCCGCGTCCGCGTGGTCGGCGAGCAGCCAGCCCGCCACGGGGCTGACCGCGCCGTCCTGCTGGTCGATCGCGGCCTCGTGCCGGTCGTCGGAGGCGTCGACGAGGCGGAAGGACAGTGTCGCAGGCTGGTTGAGGCGAGGCGGCAGCGCGAGGACGTCCTGGGCGGGGCCACGCAGCCCGGTGCCGACATGGGCGGGCGGGCTCGCCGGATCCAGCAGGTCGACGGTCCTGCCGTACGCGTCCACGACCCGCAGTCGCCGCAACCGGGCGAACCCGGCCCGCAGTGGGTGAGGCGGCCTCGTCGGCGTGGGGGGCGGACCGGAGGCGGTCTCCAAGTCGTCGGTGTGCCCGAGCAGGCGCTCACGCAGCCGGTCCAAGCCCGCCGCCACCAGATCGGGCACCCCCTCGGCGGCCGCCAGCCCTCGCAGCCGGTTTCGTAGCGCGTCGTCGACCCTGCCCTCCCCGCGCAGATCGAGTCGGTCCTCCTCGGCCAGGAACCGAGAGACGTCGTCGCCGAGCGTACGGGAAGGTGCCGACACGAGGGTGGACCTGCCTCGCAGCAGGACGGCTCCTGCCGGGGGGAACCCGGCACGTGCGTGCGAGACGAAGTCCAGCTCGCCCAACTCCCAGTCGTCGGCGTCGGGACGGGGACTGTATTCGATCTCCCACTCGCACCACAGCGGTACCCAGGCCTGACGCCACAGGGTGATTCCCACCGGCGAGGACCCTTTGCCGTCCTTGAGGGACAGATGGGTGAGCGGGGCGGCATGGCTGGGGAAGGCCAGGGACCAGACCATCATGGTGCCCTCGGCTTTAAGTCGCCGGGCGATCTCCGCGGTCGGCAGTCCGTACCGTGGGAGTCGGCCGAGTACTTCCGTGTAGTCGGCGTACGGATCCTCAACGGCCGCCTCGACGACGAGCGCGTCCGCCTCCGGGGGGAGCGAGCCGTGGTCGAGTCCGCGCGCCAGCAGGTCCCTCCCGTCGATGAATCCTGCCAGACGTGTCACCGTGTCCCCGGTCAGCCGACAGGCAAGGCGTTCCCCCGGTGTACGGGCGCGGTCGTAACCGTGCCGCAGGGACCGGCGCAGTCCCCGCATCACGAGCACGGGGTCCTGGGGGTGGAAGCGCCGGGGCAGCGGCCGCGGCACCGGCTCGGTACGGCGCGGGTCCGCGGCGGGCGCCACGCGCTCGGGGCGCGTCCTGAGCAGGTGCAGGTCCCTGAGGGTGTCGCGGTCCAGGACCAGATCCGGGAGACCGGCCGCGGTGTTGCTGCGGACCCGGTCCAGGGCCGGGGTCGGCGGTGTGGTGGGCCTGAGGGCGGTGAACGGGTCACCGGTGGCGACGCGTTCCACACGGCTCGGTCCGGGGCGGGCGACGAAACCCCTGGTGTGGATCTCCTCCTCGATCCGAGCTAGGCCGTCGGGCTCGCCCATGGAGGTGGCGAGCCCGTGCGCGAAGGCCTGGTAGAGGATCTCGGCGTCCGGCTGGTGCAGTTCGCCGGCGACCAACGCGGCGAGCGCCTCCGCCGAGGTCGCTCCGATCGCGACCCGCGGCGTCCCGGGGTCGGGCCGTGGGTCCTCGGTCGTGCGCGGGTCCGCGTGCACCCCGTACACGACTCCGTGGAAGAAGGACTGACGCGGCCACCAGAGCTGGGGGTCGGCGAGGGACTGCCGCGTGCCGAAGAGTCCGGCGAGGGGAGTGGAGGCGGGCGGCAGGAGGTCGGCCGAGTTGCGGCCGAGGGCCTTTGCGCCTGCGGCGCTGCGTTCGGCGTCGGCCTGGGCACGCGCGAGCCGGGAGAGATCCACCTGCCAGCCGAACCGGTCCAGGAGGGCGTGGAACGTGGCAGGCGTGTCCGCGGCCACGAGCGGGTCGAGTTCGGGGCGGGAGTACCAGCCGACCACGACGTAGGCCAGCGCGGTCCGGTGCTGGGCGGGGACCGTCGACCAGTCGTCGTGGTGGGCGAAGCGCTGGGCGACGTTGTCGTAGGAAGCGGCCCAGGCGGGGTCTCCGCCGCATACGGCGGTGAGCTGCTCCGGGCGCAGCAGCGGGGTGCGGTAGGCGCGGGCGCCGCCCGGCCGCCAGCCGTCGAGCTCGGCGCTGCCGCCCTTGTCCGCCTCCAGGGCCCAGGCATGGAGCGTGCGGGGCGGTCCCGTGCAGTGGTCGAGCCGGACGACCACCCAGCGATCGGGCAGGACCGGCCACAGCGGCTCGGTTTCCGGACCGTCCGCGACGGCGTGGGTCAGCGCGTCGGGCAGCGCCCAGTGCAGATGAACGCCAGGGGGGAGCGGGGCGGCAGGGGTGAAGGGGTCGGGTGCGTGCGGTCCCGGCGCGGCAGGGTCCCGGGAGAGCCCGTCGAACAGCCGCATGGCGACGTCCGCCCTGGCCTCCTGGGCCCCCTCGTGCACGACCAGGGCCTGCACGTCGACCGGCACCAGGAGGCGCGGCCCGCGGTGCAGTGCGGTCGACCAGGAGCGGGAGGCGGCGGCGGTCAGGTCGGTGCGCGCGGTGACCGCGAACGCGGGGTGCAGCGGAAAGGCCTCGCTCATGACGGCTCCTGAACGGTCCCGCTCGCGGGTTCCTCGAAGGCCTCAGCGAGATCCTCCAGCGAGATGGACGGGCTGAACAGCGGCCCTTGTCCCGTCCCGGAGAACTCCTGTCGATACGGGTTCTGTACGAGTTGCAGCGCCAGTCCCGCCGAGCCGTCGGAGTCGGTGTGACCGAGGTCGGCGTGGAGCCTGCGTACGTCGACGACGCCGGCGCCCGTGGCGCGGAACAGGACGGTGGTGGCGCCGGCGGGCAGCGGTGGCCGGCGCGGGACGGTGCGCACGCCTCCGTGCGGGGCTTGCACGCCGAACTGCAGCCCCTGGTGCGGTTCTTCGATCAGGACCCGGGTGGGCAGGCCGTCGAAGAGGGCCAACAACACGGCGGGCGCCAGGCGTTCGATGCGCAGCGGACGCAGTGGCTGCTTCTCGTGGAAGGCCCGCGTGCGCAGCCCCGGCCAGCCCGACACGGCACGGGAGCGCAGCAGGAAACCGGTGACGGTGCCGACCGGTTGCGCGTCGTAGGACAGGCCGGGCTGCGCCGCCTCGATCCACACGTTGCGTTCGGCGGCGTCCACGGCCTCACGGACCTGGCGGTGCCGGGCCACGAGATGGGCCCGGTCGCGGGTGGTGGAGGCACCTGCCGCGAGCGCGCCGTCCACGGCCGCGTCGGTCCAGTTGCGGTCGAGGAAGAAGAAGCGGGCGGACTCCAGCGGTAGCAGCCGTTCGTCGGTGACGAGATAGGCGAAGGGGACCCCTTCGAGCAGGCGCAGCCGGGCGAGCCAGTCAACGACGTCGTCCGGGAGCGGCTGCGCCGCGCTGACCTTGCCGGCGGCGGCCCGCAGCACCTGCTCGACGGCGGCCTCGGAGCGGTATCGGATGCTCATGGGAAGAGCTCCTCCAGCGTGGTGGGCGCGTGGTTCGGGTCGAACAGGGTGGCGTCGGGGTCGAGTCCCGCCTGCCGGGCGATCTCTCGGACCCGCTCGTGCAGGGCCTCGCGGAGCGGGACGAGTTGGCTCGGGTCGCGCCGCAGTCCCTCGAAGGTCTGGAGGAGCGGGGTGAGGGGCGGTGCGGGGTCGGGGTCGGTGTGCACCGGCAGGTCGCTGAGGACGTGCCGCACGAGTGCGGTCGGCAGGCCCGTGCCGGAGGCGATGACGTCGGGCGGGAAGTGCGGCAGCGCCCATACGGCGTCGGCGAGCGGGACGAACGTGCCCAGGGGGTCGCGGCCGTCGACCAGCGTGCCGATCAGAGCCAGGCCCAGTCCTTGGCCGACCGTGAGTCGGGTGAGCCCCAAGTCCCGTGCTTCTGGTACCAGGTCGAGGGCCGCGGAGGTCAGGTCAAGTGCCAGGGTCCGCCTGCGCCAGTCGCGCAGCGAGGCCAAAAGGCGCGGGGACGACAGTGCGAGCAGCCGGCCGACCTCGTGGGCGGCGGCCAGGGTGAGGTCCTCGAGTCCGTCGGCGGCGATGGCGCGGCCTTGGTCGGCGGTCAGGCAGGGAGTGCCGGCTGGCTGCCGTGGCACCTCGCGTGGCGTCAGCGGGCCCCGGTACCAGGCGGCGGTGTCCTCGCCTCGGCGCGTGGTGTGAGCGATGACGGTGTGCCCGCTGGGCGCCACGGCCGGGCAGTGGTCCCGCACCGTGCCGAGGGCCTTCACGTCGAGCCGTCGCATGAGGGAGGCGAAGTCACCGGGCTCGGGGGCGCAGCGGAAGCGCCAGTGGGCGAGGACCGGGAAACTGGCGGCCGGGCCGCCGGGCGTGATCTCGGCGTCACCGGGAGTGCCCTCCGGGGCGCCGGTGTCGGTGGGCAGGTCGGCGATCCGGCCCTCCAGGGAGAGGAGACACGCCCGGTAGGCGAGCCCTGGGCGCGGCAGCCGGGCGCAGATGACGACTGCCAGGAATCCGTCGTCGTCACCGACCGACAGCTCCGAGTCCCCGAGTGACACCTCGCGTACGTGACACAGCAGTTCCGCCTCGTCGGGGCGGGGGAACAGGGCGTGGACGACGGCGCGGGTGGTGTCCAGCCGGTCGCAGGTGCCCGAGGCGGCGGTGATGCCGAGCGCGCCGTGCAGGGCGGCGGGGACTGCGGTGCTCACCGGCGCGTCGGGGACGAGGACGCCCTCGCTCTCGGTGAGCAGGACGAGCGCGAGCCATGGCCGACGCTGTGGATCGGCGTCGATGGTGACCGCTCGTTCCCAGGGCAGCGTGCGACGGCGCAGCGCCACTTGGGCGAAGCGGGTGTCGAAGGAGCCGACCGCCTCCGGTGGGGGAAAGACGCTCCGCAACTCGCCAGGGGGCAGGGCGAACTGGGGAGCGGTGACGAGCGTGTGGCGTTGCACCGGAGTGATCGGGCCGCCCCGGTCGACCGTCTGCGTCATGCGGATCAGGTGCGGGCCCGCGGTCACCGGCGGCCGTGCGAAGCCGTGCAGCCGGTACTGACCCTCGCTCAGCTCGGTCATCGTGGCGCTCCGATCCATATCACGGTCGACTCTCCCGAGCCTTCGCCCGCCAGGTCGCCCGTGAGGGCGGCCAGGCCGTGGCGGAGGAGCGCGCGGGCCACCCGTTGCGCAGGCTGCGCGCTGCCCAACACCCCGGCGGGGCGCCAGTGTTCGTCGTAGCCGATGGTGACCGACACCGAGGTTCCGCCCTGCGGGGTCACCGGGTAGAGCAGCAGGCTCTGGCCGCTCTGCTCGATGGCGAGGGGCGGTGTCGGCTCCGTCGCGCCGCGGGCCCGCTGGGCTCCTTCGAGGCCGAGCAGCAGCCCGTCGGTGTTCTTCACGGGGTGCGCGGCGGACAGCACGAGGACGACGCAGCGCGTGTCGGCGGGCAGCTCGGTGGTGATCAGGCCTTGTGGTGCGGCCAGTTCGGCACCCGTGACGAGGGCGACGCGTGCGGGACGCTGCCCGCGCCTGGCACCGGGCGCGGCGGTGCTGACCAGGGCGCCGGGCACGAGAACGCTGCCCGGCAGGACCTGCGCGCCGAACGTCGACGGATGCCAGCCGCACAGGGCGGCGCGCCGGGGTCGGTTCGCAGCCGGTGTCGTGCCCAGGCCGATCAGGGTCAGCAGGTGCGTGCCCCGGGGGACCGGAAGCTGTGTCGTGGCCGCCACCTCCAGGTCCAGGAGGGCGGCCCCTGCCCGGTCGAGTGCCACGACCCGGACCCGCTGATCGCCGCGGAGGGCAAGGCGCGGTCGTTCGTCGCGCACGTCGTGGGCGGCCCGCCGCAGTCGCCACACCTGGACCTGGCCCGCGCCGAGCCGGATGGTGCCGTCCACGATGTCGCGTTCGCCCGAACGCAGCCATGGAGCCGATGAATCCGCGCTCACCAGGCCGTGCAGCACCTCCCGCTGCTCGCCGCCGCGCGAGAAGCGTCGTCCGCGGTCGCGTGCGGTGGCGCCGGTGGTCGTGGCGCTGTCCGCGAGCGCGGGCACCGTGTGGAGCCGGGCAGCCGTCGGCAGGGCCTGCGCACGCACCTCGGACAGGGTGGGCGCGGCCCGGCGCGGCCAGTGCGAGGTGCGCACGGTGGTGCGTGCGTCGCGCCGGACCGGGCCGACCGGTGGCCGCAGGCACGCCAGCAGCACCGGCGGCGCAACCTGGGGCGGCTCGGGGTCCGGCTTCGGTGGAGACCGGCGCGGAACGAGCTCGAGCGGCGCCAGCTCCGGAGCCACCAGTTCTTCGGTGATCCTGGCGAGCCTGGGTGGCGCGATCCTGTCGGCGGCCAGTAACGCGAGGGCGAATCGGCTCGGGCCGTCCTGCCTGCCACCGAGGCACCTGCGGAACGCCGCGCGTCCGGTGCCGCGGGCGAGGAACTCCGCCGTGCGGCGAAGCGGGTCGGCGCCGGACTGTGCGCCTGCCCACCGCAGGGCCGCTTTCATGGCGGTGGACCAGGCGCCCGCCGGATCGCGGTCCTCGCTCAGCGGCAGGGGCTGCCGCTCGCCGACCTCGACGTCGGCGACGGAACCGGTGGTGAGGCCGCCGCCGAGGCGGGTGACGGCGGTGAGGACGAGCCCGGTGAACGCCTCGCGCACGCCGCCCTCTTCCAGCTCCACGTCGTCGAAGTGACGCCAGACGCCGTCCGGCACATTGCTGCGGACGGGCGTCGTGGCGAGCGGCACCGCACCCCCGGTCGGGGTGCCGCCGGCGTCCAGCCGGACCATCTCCACCCGGTGCTCGGAGATTACGCCGATGCACCACATCGGGCCGAGGTCGAGTGCGGAGCCGCCCAGCACCGCGTCACCGGCCCGGTTGCTCGCGGTACGGGTGGTGGAGACGAGGGTGAACTCCGAGGTGAGTCGCAGGGGATGCGCCGGGCTGCCGTCCTGCGGGGGCCGGTCGGGGCCGCCGGGATCGAGGACCGCGCCACCGGCGCGTACGGTCAGGGTCATCGTCTCGCCGTGCGGGTCCCCGGCGACCAGGTACTTGTCGTGGAACGCGGCCCAGCCCAGCGGCGGCGGGCGGTCCGGAGTTCCGACGGCACCGAAGGCGACCTCGACCTTGGCAACGTCCAGGTCCAGGACGGCCACCCCGCGCAGTTCCGGGCCCTGCACGAGCAGCTTCGCCGAGATCGAGAGTCCGATCGTGATCCGGATGTGGACGAACCAGATCCGGATGTCGATCTGGAGACGGACGCTGACGGCGACGTACACCTCGACGTCGTAGAAGAAGGGGTCCCAGGAGATCAGTGCGTCCAGGCCCGCGACGAACGAGGCCTGGACGAAGCCGCCGTCGAAGGCCGCCTCCACACGGGCGCCGGCCATCACACAGCTGGAGGTGAGCGTGAAGTAGGACTCGCCCTTGATGGCGATGGCCTCGCTGACCCGCCAGTGGATGCCGAGGCGGGGTACGTCGGGATAGTGGGCGGGCTTGGCGAACCGCGGATGGTAGCCGCCCAGGGACAGGACGAACTCGCCGGTGCGGAACCAGATCACCATGGCGAATCCGCCGCTGAGCCGGCAGTCACGGCTCAGCAGCCAGGAGTTGTCCGTGAGTTGGGCCTCCACGGACAGGACCGCCTCACGGGAGGAGAAGCGGGCGCGCAGAGCCAGTTCGACGGAGGCGATGGGCTTGGCGGGGTTGGGCAGTCCCATCCGGGACAGACCGAGCAGGGCCACCTCGGCGTCCCCGTCGAAGGCGATCGCCAGCACGGCCACGGACTCCACGACGGTGAAGCTGGTGAACCGGACGCCTGCGGCCAGCCAGAACGCCCCGCGCCGCGGCGGGAACGTACGGCCCATCGAGTCCAGTGCCCGCATAGGCTCGCGGACCACCTCGCTGCCGGCATCCATGGCCGCCACCAGGGGGAACCGCCCCACGTCGGTCACTTTCGCGGGCAGTTCGAGTCCTCGGTTGAGGCCGAGTCCGGCGCCGATCCCGGTGATGAAGAAGGCGGGTGGGCCCCCGATCGGCGCGGCGACCGCGGCGACGCCGAACAGAGAGGTGTAGCGCTCGGCCGAGCCGGCCACCGGATAGGTGCCGTAGGCGCCGACGGCGGTGAGACCGAATCCGGCCGCCTCGACCTTGAGCATGCCCGCATACTCGACGCCCCCGTCACGTTCACGCTTGCGCAGACCACCGGCCACCTTGACGCTCGGACCGTCGTAGGAGACGGCCAGACCGGCCAGGCCCAGGCGCCAGGTGGACGGATCGGCAGGTGTCGCCCAGGGGATGTGAAGCGCCAGGTCGTCCACGCCGACGGCAAGGCCCCCGAGCGCCACGCCGCCGTCGACGAGCACGCCCACCTCCCTCAGCCGGTCCCGTTCGTACGTCACGGCGAGGCCGACCTGTTCCAGGTAGATCGGGCCGAGCTGCTTCTCCACCGCCAGCCACCACGGGCCGGAACCCGAGCCCCCGCTCAGCCGCAGTGTGGCGGCCTCCTGGCCCTGCTTCCACAGCAACAGCGCCGGGTGGAAACCGGCGGCGGCGGGCGTGGCGTCGCCGCCCGCGGCGTCGGGCTGAAGGATCTTGGCGGCGACCGGATTGGTGCCGCCGCCGGCGGAGCCGAGCGGCACGGCCATACCCCGCAACGCCAGCTGTGCACCGACGTGTTGGAAGCCGGCCGCGTCGTGGGCGTACGAGCCGTGCAGCCGCAGCGCGTCGATCCGCAGCCCCTGGTCGAGCAGGGGCCCTCGCGCGCCGGACGCTGTGAACCCGAGCCCGCGCAGTCGCAGTGCGGGGGAGAACTGCGGATCGGGTCCCGGCAGCGTGTCCGGCAGGCTGCCGAGCCACAGTTCCACGTGGGACGGGTCCGCCCCGGCGGCACGGTCGGTGGACGCCGGCTCCCACGAGGCGTCGGCCGAAAGGGCGATGACGACACCGCCCGCCTCCAGGAGCGGATACGGCGTTTCGACAAGCTCGAGCCCCAGCCCGTACCTGCTGTGCCCCGGCCCCTGCTCGGTCCGCAGCAGCCGCAGCCGTAGGGGACCCAGGCGCGGCGTCACCGCGAGCAGGAAGCCGGCCAGGGCGCTGAGCACGCGCGGGGTGGGGGTGTCGAGCAGCCCGTCGGCCAGTCGCCACGGGGTGCCGGGCGGGCTGCCGGTGCCGGTCAGGACCTGTGCCGCGTGCAGGATGCCCCCCACGGTGCTGTCGCTGCCCACCGGGGTCTTGAGCAGGTTCGTGACGGGGGCCGGGGTGAGGGCCAGGTCGGCGGCCAGCGGCACCGCGACCCGGCGCATCAACTGGGGGACGGCTCCCGCGACATCGGCGCTGTCTTGGCCGCCGCGCCGGTGGACGAGCAACGGGCTGCCGGGCACGCGTACGACCAGCGCCTCGCGGTCCGTCGTACCGGGCGGGTCGAGCCACAGTCCCGCTTCGACCCGGCTCTCGGCCCCGTCCAGGGCGATGCGCACGAACGGCATGAGGTCGACCGGGCCGGCGAAGAGGGCGTCGGGCTCGACGACGGTCCACGCCACGTGGGAGGGGCCCAGCCCGGCTGTGGTGGCGGTGAACGCCACCTCGGCGTCCGTGCCGGGCACCGGATGCAGACCGTCGGCGGTGACGGCGAGGCGGGGCTCGCCCCCCGGCGCGATGTCGAGGTCGACGGTGAGCCGGCCACCGGAGCTGCGCCACAGCACGGGCGGCTGCCCGTCCGTGTCCCCGGTGAGGGCGTGGGCGAGTCGCTTCAAGGCCGCCGTCACCGCGGCCGGACGCCGTCGGAACCGTGCCGCGAGCTCCTGGGCGGGAGCCGATGCCAGCAGCTTCAACTGGTCAACCGAGACCGATCCGTTGTCCTCGGTCAGCTCCAGTGCCGGCAGCAGTTCGGCGACTGCCTCGGCGATGCGCGCGAGCCGCGGATCGGCCGGACCATCGGGTCCCGGCAGGTCGCGCAGCGCGTCCAGAAGCATCGGAAGCGCGTATCGCGCCGCCTGCTCGCCGAGTTCGGCGAGCGCGCCGAGCCCCGGGGTGTGCGGATACAGCGGGATGTCGATCCGGGGGGCACCGGTGCGAGGCGTGAGCCGCGCGGACACCCGCACTTCGGGCCCTGCTTCCAGCTCCACACCGACGGCGAACCCGCCGGACCCGGACCACTCGGCGGACAGCGTCAGCCACCCGGTGACCACGGGGCCCGGCCGTACGCGCCAGCGCACTGCGGACTCCAGTGCCGAGGGGAGGTACCGGTCCCGCAGCCACAGGGTGATCTCCAGGTCCGCGCCGTCCTCGGCGACGGTGATCGATCCGCGCCCCGGTAGCGGCAGACCTTTCAACCCGCTTGGCAGGCCGACGAGTTGGGCCACCGCTTCCACCAACCGGACCGTACAGGCCGGTGCGAGCTGGAAGGGCTCGCCCGGCGGCCGGTCCGTGCCGAGCACTTCCGACAACCGTCGGGCAGGCGTGGTGAGGAGGGGGACAAGGGATTGGATGGACGGCGGTGCCTCAGGGCGCCGCGGGTCGTGCACGAGGAGTCCGAGTACCTCGAGAAGCGGGTCGAGCACGATGCCGCCCTCCCGCAGGGACTGCAGGCCCCACCGGATCACCTCACCGCCGGTGGTGAGCATCAGCAGCCGGGTCAGCGTCGGAAGATCGGGTTCGGGCACGACAGCCGCCTCCGCGTCCGCGGAGCGCAGGCTGAGGGTGACAACGGGGGTGCCGGACGGGGCGGCGACGAGCGTGCCGTGCAGCGTGGCGACATCGGCGAGCGGCAGCCCCTGCTCCGGTGTGGCGATGGTGAGGGTGCCGTCGGGGCTGATGTCCACGCGCAGGCCGCCGGCTGACGGTGACTCTGCGCCACCGTCCGGCAGTCCGGTCAGACGGCGCAGCGCGCCGGGCACCGAGGAGTTCGACAGGGCATGGTGGACAAGCCCCGCGGGGTCGGCGAACACGCGCTCCAGGGCGTCCGGCCGGATCTCCACCCGCCGTCCGTCCGTCAGCACGGCCACTTCGGCCGCCACGAGGAGATCCACCAGGTCACGCAGGGGCCCGCTGGCCGGCCTCGGCGACAGCAGATCCGTCACCAGTCCCAGCAGACGCCGGGCTGCCGCGTCCAGGGTGCGCGGGGTGAGTTCCAGACGTTTGTGGAGTACTCCGTCCAGCGCCGCGTCATGGAGCACGGCCGACACCGAGGCGTCCGCGAGGTGCGGGCCGATGGCGACCTGAACCACCGCACTGCGCAGCCGCGGCCCCGTCGGCGACATGGCCTGCGTCGGCCCCTCGACGAGCCAGCCGTCGGGCCGTCGCAGCGTCAGCCGTACCCCGAGCCGGGGCGTGGTCCGCTCCCCTTGGCCCGGCCCGGCGGACAGCGCCAGGCGCCAGACGTCCAGGCGCAGTTCGCCGCCGCAGGTGATGCCTGCGGCAGTGAGCGCCTCGGTGACGAATGCCAGGCCGAGACCGAGATGGGTGGCACGGGCGCGGTCCTGCGCGGGCCCGGTGCCCGGCAGCCGCCGACGCACCTCCGCCGTCACCTCGGCGACGAGGGCGGTGAGCGCGCCGTGCAGTTCGTCGCGGGTGAACTCGGTGACGACACACAACAGGGGAGCAGGCGACTGCGACGGAAGGGCCATGGGCGTGAACGTCGACACCGGGAACGGCATCGCGGGCAGGCCCGCGAGAGCGTCACCGCTCACGGCCGCCCAGGTGTCCAGCAGTTCGACCAGCGGCGCGGCGCCGGCGGGAGCCCCCGCGGGCAGCAGGCCCAGCAATGACTGCAGCAGCCGGAAGGCATCGCGTACGGCCGACTGTTCCAGCCCGTCCAGAGGGCCCGGCCGTTGAGCGGCGGACAGCGCACCGCCCAGGGTGACGAGGTGCGCGAGGCTGCCTTCCGCCCAGATGGGGGCCGCGGCCCGGGCCGCCAGGGAATGCGCCACGAGCACCACCGGGGCTCCTGCCAGGCGCCGGAGTTCGGCAACGGTCCGGCGCAGACGCGCTGTCGCCTCCGGCGTCGGCGGCAGCAGCACGTACCACGGGCCGCTTGTGGCGAGCCTGCCGAGATCGAAGGAGTCGGCCGCCAGGCCGGGCGTCCGCAGATCGATCAGGCGGGGCCCGGGCACCGCCGGCCGGCCCGGCCACGGGTGGAGGCCGGGCAGATCGCAGGAGACGTAGACGGTACGCAGGGGGTCGGCGGCGGGCAGATGGTCAGCGAGTCTGAACGTCTGCGGTGCGCAGAGGTGACCGTGCGGCACCGAGGCGGTGGTGTACGTCGCCCCGGACAGCACCTGTGCGGACGAGGCCAGCAGTCCGTCGCTGCCCGCGGCGCACTCCAGCAGCGCCTCCAGACCGGCCGCCGGGTCGCCCCGACCGTCCAGGAGGTCGGCCAGGGCGCTGTCGAAGCGGGCGGCTCCGGCGAGGACGGCCATGAGCCGGTCGAAGCCGGGGAGCGCGGCCGTACCGTCCAGCGCTGCGGTGAGATCGGTCGGCACGAGCTCGTCGAGGACCTCGCCGAGCCCTCGCAGTCCGGGGCCTGCAGGGTCGAGCCACACGAGGAGGTCGGACGCCGTGGCCGAGCCGGAATCCGAAGCCTGTTCGCGTGCGCCGCCGAGCGGCAGCCGCCAAGGGCGGTCGTACGTACCGTCGCCCGCCACCTGTTGGACCTGCTGGGCTCCGTTCAGGGACAGGAGGTGGCGCAGCAGCGCCAGTACGGCCAGGCTGCGATCCGTCCCGCCACCGCCCGCCAGGACCTCGCCGACCCAGGACCGCAGCGTGTCCACGGGGTCGACGAGCAGACCCTGCAGCGGCAGGGGCGGCCAGTCGGCGAGCAGTTCGTTGAGGTCGAGACCCGAGTCCTCGGCACCGGACATCCCCAGCCGCCCGCGGGCCGGCAGCCAGCCCAGCAGCGCGGCCACCACCTCCCGGGGGTCGAGACCGTCCGCAGGAGTCGTACGCAGCAGTGCGAGACCGGCGAGTCGGGTGAGCCCGGGCCACAGCGCCGACCCGCTCCCGGGTGACAACGGGTCGGCCCCGGTGGCCACTTCGAGCGGATCCGGCAGCGCCACCTCGTCGCCGCCGACCAGGATCGAGGCCCGGGCCACTCGTGTGCGGGCCGCCCAACCGGCACCCTGCCGCCACCCGGCTGCCAACATCACGGAGTCCGCCCTGAGCCGCACGGGCCCGGCGTCAAACAGCAGATCGTCCCCCCACGCCAGCCGCAGCTCGGCGGCGGTCAGCGCGGCGAGGGACGGCGGATCCACCAGGGGCAGCGTCAGTCGTACGGCGTCCAGTGCGCCGGAGACCCGTACCGTTCCGCGGGCGACGGGCAGGGGCGCCGCGTCCATCCGCACCCCGACACTCAGCCGCGGGGCGTCCCCGACCCCGTCCTGCCACAATTGCACCGACATCCGAACGGGCAGGCCGGGGCCGTCCACGGGAACGACCCAGGGACTGGCGTCGCTGCCGTCGCCGGTCGGGGACGGGGCACGTACCAGGACGGCCAGCTGCTGGGCGAGGGCGCCCCATCGGCCCGGGGCGTCGACGAGGACCCGCGCGTGGTAGCGCAGCAGCGCGGACGCCGGATCGCCGACGATCTCGGTGAAGGCGGGGAGTTCCACCGGCCAGTCGGGCGTCGGCTCACGCAGGGCCAGCAGCGCGAGCAGGGCTGCCGTACGTCGGCTGCCGCCGTCCTCGTCGGCGGCGAACAGTGTCCTGAGCGCGTCGGCGAGGGCGTCCACGCCCACTTGCGCTGCTGCCGCGGCCAGCGCTTCGACGCTGGACAGGTCCAATCGCGCGTACGGATGACCGTCGAGGACGACGTCGGTCGCTTCCAGCAGGAGCCGCGGCGCACGCTCCTCGCCGACCGTGAATCCGGCCGCCAGTGTCCCCACGCGCAGGACGACAGGATCAGGGGGTTCGGGCCGGCGCACCAGGTGTCCCCCGGCGCCGGACACCTCGATGTGGACGCGGACTTCGGGCAGCCAGAGCACACCGGCTTCTCCGCCCAGCCGCACGGCCACCAGATCCGCCCTCGCGTGGGCGGACGCCGCATCGGACAACTCGGCCGCCGCCGCCAGGCCCAGCCTGAACTCCAGAGCGTCGTCCACCGCTTGGGCGACAAGCCGTACGCAGACCCGCACACCCGGCAACGGGCTGACGCACAGCAAATACGGCGACGCCCTGGTTCCCTCTCCGCGGATGGGGAACTGCGGCGCCAGCCCGATCAACTCGGCGAGCGTCTCCAGCCAGGCCCGTGCCGCGGGCGACGGCACGGGCTGCTGGGGCTTGGGAACGAACACCGAGCGCACCCAGTCGGCCAGCACCCGCGGCCCGTAACGGGGGAGCTCGGCCAGCGGAAGCGGCGGAATGACGGAGGTGTCGCCCAGGCCGACCAGCGTCAGCAGTCGCCAGATCCGGTCGGCGCTGTCGGGGTCGACGGCACCGCGCGAGCGGAGCAGATGGGTGAGCAGATCGGTGAGCAGGGGAAGCAGCTCGCCCCACTCGTCCGGCAGCGAGCCGTCGTCGAGGTCCAGATCGCGTACGGGCCGACCCGGGATCCGCAGCCCCGTGAGACCGAGCCGCAGCCGGGGGCGGCCGTCGGGACGGGTGGGGATGTCGGCGCCCACACGCAGGCCGCCCAGACCGAAGTCGCCCGGCACGGCCAGGAGTTGGAGGTTCATCGCGACGCGGAGGGCTCCTTGCGCCGTACCCAACAGGAACTGCGCGCCTTGGGGACCGGTCCCGAGGATCGGTATGACCAGTGAGGCGGAACACTCCACCTCGACGGCCCGCAGAGTGGCACGGGCGGCCAGAGACAGGGTGACCGTGTCGCCGGAGTCGTCCACCACCAGGTACAGGCGACCGGGCCCGGAACCGCTGCCCGTGGGCAGCGGGACCCAGGTCCTGCCCGGGATCGCGCCCTCCGTCTCGGCGGCGGCGCTCTGCGCGCTGCCGAGCAGCGCCGTGGCGAGATCCAGTGCCGCCCTGCGTCGCACTGGATTGCGCAGCACACCGGAGAGTTGCTGGGCCGGATCCTTGAAGAAGTCCTCGTCCAGCTCCAGGCCGGACTCCGCGCCGGCTTCCGGATCACCCTTGAGGACTCCGAGTGCGACGGCGAGTCGCAGCAGCTCCGGGGGCAGGCTCGCCATGGTCGTCACATCCTGGGAGAGTCGATGGCGTGCAGGGCCTGGGGCACGACGGTGAGGACACCGTCGGCGGCGTGGACGGCTCCGGGGACGAGCAGGCGGCAGTGCTGGTCTTCACCGGCCAGTGAGGCGACGTAGCGGCAGACCGCGATCAGCGCCTGCCAGCCGGCCGCCACGGCTGTCTCTCCCCAGACGTCCACGAGCAGCTCGGGACCGCGTGCGGTCGTCTCGGCGGCCATGACCAGCCCGGACGGCGCCTGCGGAGTCCCCACGGCCATCGGGACGACGAGTTCCACCTGTTCAAAGCGCGTACCGGAGATCTGGTCGCAGGAGGTGCGCAGCCCGATCAGGACGATGCCTTCCAGCAGCGCCGAGCGGCTCTCCTGATGGTGGACGCCCAGTTCACTGTCGAGCTCCTGCCAGACGAACCATCCGTACCGGCCCTCGCCCCGGGCCAGGGCCGCACGGAACAGACACTGGAAGAGGACGTCCCCGAGCTCCAGAGGTGGCGCGGGCCACCCGGCAGGCCAGCCGCCCGGGGGCTGCCTTCCACTCGCCTCGGCGCGCAGCCTGTCGAGTTCGTCCCGGCAGTCGCCGGAGAACGGAGCCCGTTCGAGATCGTGGAACGACCAGCCGTCCTGAGCGGCCCACTCAGGACTGGACTGGGCCGTGGTCGACCCGTGTGAGAGCACCATGGCTGACCCCCCCGGAAACGATCGAACCGTGCTGGCACCCTCCGCGTCCTCATCTACGTTTACTAGGTGATCTTGTGGTGCCGCATACGCCAGGAGGCGTATAACTGACCACTTTGTGGGGCGACTTGGGCCTGAGGGAGATGCGGGATTCCGAGCTTCGCGCGGGGGAGCCGACCGAGCCGCCGATGCCGCTGGTGCGAAGAGGGCCGCGCTACACCTTCCCGTCGTACGGGCTGAGCCGACCGGCGAGACCGTAAGTGGCTGCTGTCGTACCGATCAGCACGCTTGTGGGTCGGTACCGTCCGATCAGAGCGCTGGCGACGCTGCCCGTGGCCTTGATGCCGGCAGCGGCCGTGCCCGGCGTCATGAAGGTCATGCCCGGTTCTACCAGGCTACCGACGGAATGCCGTGACCTGCCGTTCTGTAGGCGCTTGTGTGTGATGGTCCCGTGATGCCATGGGGAGAGTCCCGGCAGCTTCACCGCCAGAACCTGATCGCCGATTTCGGGTGGATCGGGGCCGGTCCCAGATTGGGAGTCGGCGCAGAGCGCAGTCTTCTGGCGTGGTGGCACAGTCGAAGAAGCCACGTCCGAAGCGGGCTGCGATCCGTCTTGGTGAGATCAACACAGTCGCGCTGGTCGACCGGCTCCGGGAGCTGCACCAGGCTGGTGGCGACCCGGAGTTCGAGCAGTTCCCGGCCTCGGACGAGCTGCTGCTCGCGCTCTGGAACAACGGCAGCAGACGGGGCATCCTGGTCTTATCGGCCTTTCCTGCACGTACCCTCGGATCGGCCGCGGAGGGGGAGCAGCATGGAAGCCGACGAGCGTACGGGGTCGCCTCAGTGGGCCACCACATCACCTGAGCACCTAGACCAGCTGGCCCGCGGGGTATTGAGGGCTGCCCGTGACGCGGCCGGGGAGTTGCGGTCGAAACCCCCGGACCCGGATCGGCAGACGTGGGCCCTCGGCATGCTGGCGGGGTGGACACAGGCGTTGCTGGGGCCCGACCTGCCGGACCATCCGCCGGTCGGGGCCGAGCAACAGGAGGCATTCGTCCGTACGGCTCTCGCTCTCGCCGTGCACATACGGGCACACAGCTGGTCGGAGCGCGATCTCGGCGCGGCCGGTGTGGCAGGCCAGAACGACGCCCCGCACCCTGGGGAGATCCGGTCGGCCGAGGCCTTCGACGTCCTCGGGCGGCTGATGCTCCCGCACGCCGATGACGCGGCCTGGACCGCCGCCCTCGTTACCGACCTGGCCCGCGGCGACAAAACGCTGGAGACCGCGGTCAAGCTGGGCAAGTACATCCTGCACCCCACCTTCCTGGCCCTCGCCGACGATGCAACCAGTCAGGTGAGCGGAGGAGCCTGACGGGCGAGGTGGTCTTGCAGTTCGCGGTGGCGGAACTGGTATGCGGTCCCGGCAACCCTGACAAGGCCAGCGTGATAGCACCATCTCAGAAAGCGCCCGAGGCGCCAAGGCAGCGGTCGGCGGGTCCAGCTCCGGGTCCGCAACAACAGGCTGAGGTACCACAGGCCCGTGGGCGCCAGCATGGGCGTGAGCATGAGCCCGCCCGCAACTCCGCCGGCAGTGGTCATTACGAGAGTGGTGACAGTGCTCTTGCCACTACTCATCGCAGCGGCGAGCATCAGCTCGGAGAGGACCATGGTCGGTGCCAACAGCCCCCAGATCAGATGACTCCTGATGTGCAGCGAGGGGTGTGAGTTCTCCGGAGCATTGGGGAGCGGTACGGAGAACACCAGACCAAGGGCACCCACCCAGACGATGAAGGCTCCCGCGGTCGTGGCTGGTGACAGCGATGAGCCCTGGGCGACGACCAGTGTCACGAACGCAACCGAGAGGAGACTCGACCAACCGAGCCCGCTGGCGAGTCGCCGAGTGAAGGTGCGGGCTCGGGTGCGGCGCTGGTGGTACTGATGGTCGTCGACCTCCAGGTCGGACCAAGCCACGGACCAGACACCGGCCGCGAGCATGCCCATGATGGCCAATGCCGTGAGAAAGGGCCAAGGGGCGAGGAGCGGCCTTTGGGTGGAGAGCAACGCCAGTAGTGACATGGCGCCAGTGAGTGACACCGCGACGGCAGGCACCATCAAAGTCAGTCGAGGGCGCTGCGTGTTGGCCAGTGGCCAGAGGCGGGACAGGAGGATGTCGGTGCCGGAAAGTCGATGGCCTGCGATAGTTCGACCGGTTGCGGCATTGTGATCGAGATATCGGGCGAGCGTGGTGAGCCATTCACGTACGTGCTGGGAACGGTAGGAGGACCTGCGGTGTCGGGGGAAGAGCTTGGCTGTGGCAGGGATGAAGAGGTCGAGGAGGTGCGTACCGACTGCCTCGACGCTGTCCAGATGCTGTGCCAGGAGTTGGCGCGGGTCGCGGGTATAGGTGCCGGTGGCGGGGTCCCGGTGCTCGTAGACGGTCGCGGCGAGGGTGAGACGCCAGGGAGTGGCGAGCCCCAGGGCGAGTGGTCCCGTGGGGTTGCGGTCCAGGGAATCGAGGACGTCTTCCCAGCGCGCGAGGTCGTCGACGCGGGAGTTCAGGAACCGGCGGGCTTCGGTGGAGACGATTGGTTGGATCTCGATCCGTGCCGCGTCGTGCACCCACACTCGGGTGTCCGCGAGCGCGTCATACGTTTCGCTGCGGCAAGTCAGGATCAGCTCCGCTTTCCGGACGCCCTGTTGGTACGCGTTGAGAGACCGCAGGGCTTCGGCGGAGCGGGAGCCGTACCCCGGGCAGGGGGTGGTGTCCAACTCGTCGAGGCCGTCGAGCACGGGCAGTACGCGCCGCGCAATGACCAGGTCGATCGCGGCCTGCCGTGACAGGTGGTAGACGTGGTGCGGGCTCGGCTAGCGCACCCAGCCCGTGAAGCTCTGTCCGGTGGTGCGGGTCCGCTCCGGCATACGCGGCCGGGTGTCGCCGTCGACCGCGGCCGACAGGACCCGCACCAGCCACGCGTTGACCGACAGGCCCTCGCGGCTCGCGGCCTCCTCGGCGCGCGCCTTGAGGTGGGCCGGCAATCGCAGATTGATGCGGGAGGTGCCGCCCTCGTCGCCGTCGGCGGGAACCGGGGCCGGAACGGGCGCCGGTGTGTCGAGAGGTTCGATCCGGTCCTCGTGCGGTGGCAGCACCACCACGAAGTCGGGGTCGAGGCCACGCAGTCGTACGTCGACCGAGCCGGGGGCGAGCTCGCGGGTGATCTCGTCCATGGCGGCGGAGAGCACATTGAGCAGGGTCAAGCGGGTGGCCGACTCCAGCGGCGCGGTCAGTCGCTCGGCGAGCTCGCGGGCGTCTTCCCTCCCGGCTTCGGCGGCCACCGCCAGTTCGCGGCGGAGGGTGTCGACGTACGGCGTGAGGTCCATGGCGTCATCATGGCGTCATCATGGCGCCATGAGCAAGCCCTTGGTGTCAGGATGGCGCCGCTTGATTGACTCGCTCACTCTTCCCTGTCGGCATTTGAGCAGGTCGGGCCTGCCTTCAGGGTTTGGCTCCCAGTGGTGCCCAGCCGTCGCCGGGGTGCTAGCTCTTCGCCCGTAATGGCGCCATGCGGCGCTCTACTGGTGCCATGTGGTGCCATGTGGTGTTGCCGAAGCCGTAGTTTGGTGCCACGCTGAGGGCCTGTCGTCGGTCGACCTGGACGCGGTGGACGGCGGGCGCAGGCCGGTCCCGCCTGGCGCAGGGTCGCCCCGGCGGCAGGAGGTAGCCGTTCGAGGCGCCTCTCACCCGCATTTCGGCCAGTGGCCCTCCCGCGGAGGTCACTCGGCCGTGAGCTCCGTGAGCTGCTCGGCAGCAGTCGTGTTGCCCTGCTCGGCGAGGCGTTGCAGTTCGCCGGGGTCGTCCTGCTCGGTGGCGAGTTCGATCAGCTGGTCGGTGGCGGTGGTGTTGCCGGCATCCGAGAGACGTCGCAGTTCGGCGAGGTTGCCTTGCTCTGCGGCGAGTTGGATGAGCTCGTCGGTCGCGGTGGGGTTGCCCGACTCTGCGAGGCGGCGCAGTTCGTCCAGGTCCCCGTGTTCGACGGCGAGGTCGATCAGTTGGTCGACGGCGGTGGGGTCGCCTTGCTCCGCGCGTTCCCGCAGGCCAGACAGTACAGGGTCGGTCATGATGGACAACCTCTCTGTGGGCGGCTGTTCGGCGGGTCCGGGCGATTGTCGAGGCTTCTGGTCAGGAAAGCCCGGAAGCCCTGAGGATCGCCCGCGTGGTCTCGTCGTCGATGCGGTGGCCGAGTGATTCAAGGACGTCCGCTCCCCGGCGGAGCGTGCCACGCTCGATGGAGCGGCGGATACCGGTGTCGAGTTCGTGCCAGATCAGTGGGTTGGAGACCAGGGTCCGTCGGTCGAGCTGCAGACTGCGGCCGTCCGTGTCGCGCAGGAGCAGGTACGCGGAGACGTCCCCCCACTGCCGCACGGTCACCAGCGCGTCCGTACGCACCGTGCGCCGACTCCACGGGCTGCGGACCGTCAGCCAGCCCGGACCCGCGGTCACCCTGGGCGGCAGCAGGACGGCGAAGGCGGCGGCGGACAGGGCGACCCACAAGAGGGCGCGGAGAGGCGTCAGGCTTGCCGCATCCCAGTCGACGAGCAGGGACAGGGCGCAGAACAGCAGGGCGCAGGTCGCCGCGAACCGGGCGCTGCCGTGCCAGTGGCGGTCGCCGACCGGGCCCGCCGGGCCGCTCCGTTGCATGGTGCAGAAGCTAGGCGGCCCGGCGAGGTCCTGCGACTGCCGCTGACGGGGCCCTGACGCCGTAGGGGTGTCTCTTTACGCGATTCTGACGGCGGCCTGTGTCAGCCCGTGTGGACGCGGGGCCGGCGGGGGCGGTTCGGCTCCGCCTCGCGCAGGACCTCCCGGGTCACCGGGGCCACCTCGCCCTGGCCGAAGAGGAAGAAGCGCAGGAAGTTGGCGAAGGGGCTGCCCTCGGTCCACTCGAAGTAGATGTGCGGGATGCGGTCGGTCGAGTCGCGGACGTGGAGGAGGAGGGCGGCCAAGGCGTTGGGGACGGAGGAGGACTCCAGGGTCAGGACGCGGTAGCGGTTGTGCATGACCTCGCCGCGCACGGTCAGGCCCGCCTCGAACTCAGACGGGTCGGTGACCGTGACTTCGACGAAGACGAAGTCCTCCTGCTCCGTCAGGTCGTTGTCGTTGCGGATCTGCTCGATCTTGTCCCGGTACTCGGCCTTGTCGCGGTTGTCGGGCTCGTTGGCGATGAAGCGGATCTTCCGGCTGGCTATGTCCCGGACGAATCGTTCCGCCATGTCGTCCATCGTCACGTCGGTCACGCGGAGCTCGAAGGCGCGGAACAGTCGCGAGAGCAGGGAGATGAGGATGATGCCGGCGATGAAGCAGGCACCGATCTTCACGCCGTCGGGGCGCTCGATGACGTTGACGACAGTCGTGTAGAGGAACACCGCCGAGATCACGCCGAACGCGATGGTCCAGTTGCGCTGGCCGGCCTTGTGGGCGGCGATGGTCACCGCGATGGCCGCCGAGGTGATCAGGACCAGTACACCAGTGGCGTAGGCGCCGCCCTGCGCGTCGACGTCGGCGTCGAAGATCCACGTGACCAGGAAGCCGACCAGCGTGAAGACGATGACCATCGGGCGCACCGCCCGTGCCCAGTGCGGAGCCATGCCGTAGCGGGGCAGGTAGCGGGGCATGAGGTTGAGCAGGCCGGCCATGGCGGAGGCGCCGGCGAACCACAGGATGGCGATCGTCGAGACGTCGTAGAGCGTGCCGAAGGTACTGCCCAGGTAGTCGTGGGCCAGGTACGCCAGGGCGCGGCCGTTGGCCGGGCCGCCCTCCTCGAAGTCCTTCTCGGGAATGAGCAGGGTGGTGATGAAGCTGGTCGTGATCAGGAAGCAGCTCATGATCAGGGCAGCCGCGGTGAGCAGCTTCTTGGTGTCCCGGATCCGGCCCGTCGGCTGCTCCGCGGTGTCGCCGGGATCGCCCTTGACGTGGGGCATCACGGCGACGCCGGTCTCGAAGCCGGACATGCCGAGGGCCAGCTTCGGGAAGATGATCAGGGCCATGCCGATCATGACGAAGACGTTGCCGTGCTCGGCGGTGAGGGCGTTGGACCAGTCGGTGACCACGTGTCCCTCGGTGAAGACGTGATACAGCCCGACGACGACGACGACGGCGTTCAGCGCGAGATAGCTCGCGACCAGCACGACGGCGACACCGATCGCCTCCAGGAAGCCCTTGAGGAACACCGCTCCGAGCAGTGCCACGAGGATCAGGGTGATCAGCAGCTGCTTGTCATGCAGGGCGGTTTCCAGGTGCGGGTTCTCGACCAGGTGGGTCGAGGCGTCAGCCGCCGACAGGGTGATGGTGATCAGGAAGTCCGTGGCCGCGAAGCCCAGCAGGGTCAGGACGAACAGCTTTCCCTTCCAGAAAGACAGCAGCCGCTCCAGCATCGCGATCGAGCCTTCGCCGTGCGGGCTCTCCTCGGCCACCCTCCGGTAGACGGGTAGGGCGCCCGCGAGGGTGACGATCACAAGGACGATAGTCGCCAGCGGGGAGAGCAGACCGGCCGCGAGGGCGGCGATGCCGGGCTGGTAGCCGAGGGTCGAGAAGTAGTCGACGCCGGTCAGGCACATGACGCGATACCAGGGCTGCCCCTTGTCGGCGGGCTCCGGCTCGGCGTGCGGTCCCTGCGGACCGTGGCCCTTGCCCATGTCGGACAGACCCTCCAGCATCCACCTCCGCAGTCGGCTCGGCGGCGCGTGTTCGGTGGTGGCCATCAGCGTGCTCTCCTGGTGTGCGGCAGGGGTCCCCACGCCTCGAGGCAGTGGGGGACTGGGTTCCGGCCATCACGCGGACGGCCGTATCAGCGTATGCAGAGCGTGACGCGTGGGCCCAGGGATAGATCGCATGAGCGCGTCAAGCTTCCGTTAAGGCCGACCGTGAAATCGTCGGTGGTACGTCAGGATGAGGGCGTTTCCAGTGCGAGGGCGCCGACTGGGCCGTATGGGGGATGCACGCCGGTTGGGCGTCGGCGAACACGCAGCGTCATGTCGGCCGCGGCTTCCGGCCGCCGCCGCAGGGACGTCCCTCCACCCGCGTCTGCTTCCAGCGCTTGTCGCCGTGCCGCGCTCCATGTGTCCCTCCCGGCAGGGATGCTGCTGTCAGCATCGCGGCGATCACCGGCTGCCGCGCAGGGCGGCGCTGCCGAGGTGCGGCTTTGGGATGTGAGGAGGTCACGGGTGGCCGTGGGAGCGACTTCGGCGTGGTGGTCGCGGCTGGTCGCCCATCCCGCACGCGTTGTCGTCCTCGCCTTCACGTTGGTCATTGTCCTCGGCGCGGCTGTCCTGACGTTGCCCGTTGCCACCGAGTACGGGGGCCGCACCAGCGTGCTGACCGCCCTGTTCACCGCCACCGGAGCGATCAGCGGTGGCCTGTCCATCGTCGGCACTGGCAGCCACTACAGCATCTTCGGTGAACTCGTGGTCCTGACCCTGATCCAGGCCGGCGGGTTCGGCATCATGACGCTTGCCTCCCTGCTCGGCCTGCTCGTCACCCGGCGGCTCCGGCTGCGGACCCAGCTCACCACGCAGGCCGAGACCGGGACGCTCGGCGTGGGTGATCTGCGACGGGTGGTCCTGGGCATCGCGCGCATCACGCTCGCCATTGAACTCGCGGTGGCCGTGGTCCTGTCCCTGCGCTTCCGTCTCGGGTACGGACAGGCAGCCGGGGAGGCCGTCTACCACGGCGTCTTCCACTCGATCTCCGCCTTCAACAACGCCGGATTCGGGCTCCGCGACGACAACCTCGTTCGCTACGCGGAGGATCCCTGGGTCGTCCTGCCGATCGCGGTTGCGTGCGTGCTGGGCGCCCTCGGCTTTCCGGTGCTCCTTGAGCTGCTGCGGGGTGGCCGAGCGAGCGCGGGCGGTCGACCGAAGCACCGCTGGTCCCTGCACACCCGGCTCACCCTCGCCACCTCCGCTGTCCTTCTCGCCCTGGGCACGGCGATGACCTGCTTGCTGGAGTGGAGCAACCCGGCGACGCTGGGCCTCATGGAGTGGGGGGACAAGATGCTCAACGGGTTCTTCAACGCGGCCAGTGCGCGTACGGCGGGCTTCAACACGGTCGACGTGGACGCCATGGAACCGGCCACCCTGCTCGGCACCTGCGTGCTGATGTTCATCGGCGGCGGCAGCGCGGGGACCGCGGGCGGAATCAAGGTGACCACGTTCGCGGTGCTCGGGGCCGCGATCCTGGCCGAGGTGCGCGGGCGCACCGCCGTGGACTTCATGGGCAGGCGGATTCCCGAAGCCGTGCTGCGCCAGGCCCTGACCGTGGCTCTGCTGGGCGTGGCACTCGTCATGTCGGGCACGCTGGTCCTGCTCACCGTCACCGAGGAACGGGCGGAGGCGCTCCTGTTCGAGGCCGTTTCGGCCTTCGGGACGGTCGGGTTGACCACCGGCATCACCGCCGACCTCCCGGCCACAGGTCAACTGACCCTCATTATCCTCATGTTCGCCGGACGCCTCGGCCCGATCACACTTGCCTCCGCGCTCGCCCTCCGCGAGCGCGACCGCCGGTACACACTCCCCGAGGAGCGACCCGTCATTGGCTGACTACTTCAAAACCCTGCGCCGACGCCGTCAACGTCATCCCGGCGAAGACAGACGCCCGACCGGCGATTCCAAAGTCGCCGTGTTCGGACTCGGCCGCTTCGGCCACTCCCTGGGCCTTGAGCTGATGCGGCGCGGCTGGGACGTCCTCGGCATCGACGCCGACCTTGCCATCGTGCAGAAGGTCGGCGACGAACTGACCCACGCCGCAGCGGCCGACTGCACCGACCTTCAGGCACTCGAGCAGCTCGGTATCCGTCAGTTCTCCCGGGTGGTGGTCGGCATCGGCACCGACCTGGAGGCCAGCATCCTGACTACCTCCAACCTCGCCGACCTGGGTGTCCCCAACATCTGGGCCCGGGGCACCACCCGCCAGCACGGCCAGATTCTCGAACGCGTCGGCGCCCACCACGTCGTCCTGCCCGAGCACGAGATGGGCGAGCGCGTGGCCCACCTGGTCACCGGCCACATGCTGGACTTCATCGAGTTCGACAGTGACTACGCCCTGATCAAGACGCTCGCTCCGACGGTCGTCGGCGGCGTCCCGCTCGGCGAGAGCCGGGTGCGCAGCAACTACGGCGTGACCGTCGTCGGCATCAAACGCCCCGGTGCCGACTTCACCTACGCGACCGCTGAGACGGTGGTCCATCCCGGGGACGTCATCGTCGTCACCGGCAGGACCCGGGCCGTGGAGACGTTCGCGGAACTGGAGTCGGCCGCACCGGGAAGTTGACCGAGTGCGGCGCCGCGAATCCTCAGGGGAGCGGAGCTCCGAGCTCCGTATGGGCTGCTCCAGTCCAGGTAATCGTTCCCCAGATTGTCCGTGGCCTCCGAAACCGTCAGCGCAGGCGCCTCGCCCTCGGGGGCTGAGGAGGGGGCGTCCTGGTCACGGCGGGCCTCTTCCCCGATCGCGCGGGCGGTCATGCGGCGAGCCGTTCGCACCGTGCCGCACCTGCCGCGTAGTGAACGTACTCGCGCATCAGACGGAAGCCGGCCGTCCAGGCCAGCAGGCGGCTGGCGCGGTTGTGAACGGAGCAGTTCCAGCTGGGGATGTGGCCGCGGGCAATGATGTCCTGGCAGAGGGCGGTGACGCAGGCGAGGGCGAGGCGGTGACGTCGATGGCCGGGGGCGGTGTAGACGGCCAGGTCCTCGTATCGGCGCCCGCGGAAGTACGTGCACGCGACGGCGTGCAGCTGCCCGTCCCTGCCGACGGCCGCCCACGCGTGTCCGGATGCGGCGAGGCCAAGAGGGCCGCCCCAGGTGGCATGGAGCCAGGCCGCGTCGGGCCCGAGAGCGGACAGCGCGTCCGTGTCGGCGACTCGCAGACGGCGCACGGTCACGCCACGCGGTGGGGTGGACGGCTGCGGCTCGGCCTGCAGGGTCCACAGCATCCGCTCCCACGGAGTGAAGGGGGAGAAGGCCGCCTCGAGCAGCGACCCGAAGCGGGCCGGGGCATCGATGTACGACGCTGCCAACGGCGCGAGGGATGTGGGGCTGAGGGCCTCCGGGGCGCCGCGAAGGACGGCGTAGCCGCCGCAGAAGACGGCGAGGGCGCGCGGCTGCTCGGCACGGTCGGCCCACCATTGTCCGACTCCGGTGGTCAGAACGTGCTCGCCGATGGCGGCCGGGCCGGGTGAGCCTGCGGGGAACCAGCGTGCGAGCGCCGGCAGTTGGCGGGGAGTGAGCTCGATCATCAGGTCTCGGAGTCCCGGGGTTTCGGAATGCAGGGGATGGGGGGCAGGAGCGGGCGTGGACGGGCGGGAGAGAAACGTGTGATCCGCCTGCTCGCCCGCTCCTGTCGGGCCGGTCAGCGCTGGCCGGCCTTGCGGCCGTGGTTGGCCTTCTTCCTTCGGCGGTCCCTCTTCTTGCGGGCGCGCTTGGACATGAACGTCAACTCCGTTGCGTAGGGGGGATACTCAAGCGGCGCTTCGGCCGACCAGCAGGTCCGCCAGCTTGTTGAGGCGCTTGACCGTGCGGTCCTCGGTCGCGGCCGGGGCCGGCTCGATCCGCGCGTCGCGGTCGTAGTAGGCGCCGTTGACGATCTCGACCGCCGGGTCGCACAGCCGGACCACGTGTGCCGCGCCCTCGGCCGGTGAGATGCCCTCGTGGGAGTAGAGCGGGAGCAGCGCGGTGTCGCAGACACCGGGATGTACGGAGACAGCGGTCACGCGCGGGTCGGCCGCGAACACCGTCAGGGCGAGCTGGGACTGGGCGTAGGCGGCGAGCCGGGAGTAGCGGCGGGTTCGGTTGGGGTCGGACCACTGGATGGAGCCCGTGCGGTGCAGCGCCGACGAGACGTTGACCACGCGGCCGCCCGGGCCGCTGGTGAGCGTCGGCTCCAGCAGGCAGGTCAGGAGGTAGTGGGCGAGGAAGTTGACCTGGAAGGCGATCTCGTTGCCGTCGGCGGTCACGGTGTGCCGTTCGGGCGCCGCCATGCCCGCGTTGTTGACCAGCACGTCCAGGTGCGGGTGCTCGGCGACGACCTTGCGGGCGAGGGTCTCGACCTCCTCGAGGCGCGCGAAGTCCGCCCCGTACGCACGCAGCTGAGGCGCGTCGATGCCCGCGGTAGCAGCGAGGCGGTCGGCGGCTGCGAGGGCCTCCTCGGTGGTACGGCCGTGCAGCAGCACCGTGGCGCCCTGCTCGACGAGGTGCCGGGCGGTCTCGTACCCAATGCCGGAGGTGGCGCCGGTGACCAGGACGGTACGGCCAGTAGGGGAGGAGGGGAGGAGGGAAACGGTTGATTCAGACATGATTCGATCCAGGGCTGGGCACGCCAGGACGGCCCCGGTCAGGGGGCGGCGGGTGTGCGGTGAGAAAGGAAGGACGAGGAGCGCCGGATGGGGATCACGGCGCCCCTCGAGTCATGGAGAGCGCGTCAGCGGGACGCGGGCTCTTCCGGACAGCGCGTCGCACCACTCAGCGGCCGAGCGGGACTCGGCGGCCGGTCGAAGAGGAGCCAGGCGCTGTTCACGGGAACCATGGAAGCCGTCCAGCACGGCCCCGGCAAGCCGGAATCCCGTTCTCTGACGGGCTCCTGACGTGCGCATACGGGTCCTTGACGGGCGAGCCAGACGGCCGGGCGCGGTTCAGTCAAGACCCGGCACCCCCGAGAGCAGCAGGTCGATCAGTTTGATGCCGACGAAGGGCAGGACAAGGCCGCCGAGGCCGTACAGGAGGAGGTTGCGGCGGAGCAGGTCGTGGGCCGAGGCGGGGGTGTAGCGGACGCCGCGCATGGCGAGTGGGATGAGGGCGACGATGATCAGGGCGTTGAAGATGATTGCCGCGGTGATCGCGGAGGTGGGGCTGTGCAGGCCCATCACGTTCAGCGACTCCAGACCGGGGTACGCGCCCGCGAACATCGCCGGGATGATCGCGAAGTACTTGGCGACGTCGTTGGTGATGGAGAACGTCGTCAAGGCACCCCGGGTGATGAGGAGTTGCTTGCCGATCTCGACGATCTCGATGAGCTTGGTCGGGTTGGAGTCGAGGTCGACCATGTTGCCGGCCTCCTTGGCGGCCGACGTGCCCGTGTTCATGGCCACGCCCACGTCGGCCTGGGCGAGTGCGGGTGCGTCGTTGGTGCCGTCACCGGTCATGGCGACCAGCTTGCCGCCCGCCTGCTCCTGCCTGATCAGCGCGAGCTTGTCCTCGGGCGTCGCCTCGGCGAGGAAGTCGTCCACGCCCGCCTCCTGGGCGATGGCGCGGGCGGTGAGCGGGTTGTCTCCGGTGACCATGACCGTGCGGATGCCCATGCGGCGCAGTTCCGCGAAGCGTTCGCGGATGCCGTCCTTGACCACGTCCTTGAGGTGGATCAGGCCCAGCACGCGGGGCCCGTTCCAGTCGTGCACGGCCACCAGCAGGGGCGTGCCGCCGGCCGCGGCCACCGAGTCCGCGAAGTGCCGTGCCTCGGGCGGGACTTGACCGCCGTACATCTGCACCCATTCGATGACCTGCTGGGCGGCACCTTTGCGGATGGCGCACACCGCGCCGTTGTCCCAGCGCAGGTCGACGCCGCTCATCCGGGTCTGTGCACTGAAGGGGACCCAGCGGGCGTTCGCCAACTCGCCCTCGGCGGGGGCTCGTAGCCCGTACCGCTGTTTGGCCAGGACGACGACGGAGCGTCCCTCCGGCGTCTCGTCGGCCAGCGACGACAGTTGGGCGGCGTCCGCGAGCTGCCGTTCGTCGATGCCGGGCAGGGCGACGAAGGCGGCGGCCTCGCGGTTGCCGAGGGTGATGGTGCCGGTCTTGTCCAGCAGCAGGGTGTTCACATCGCCGGCCGCCTCGACGGCTCGGCCGGACATGGCGAGGACGTTGCGCTGCACGAGCCGGTCCATGCCGGCGATGCCGATCGCCGAGAGCAGCGCGCCGATGGTGGTCGGGATGAGAGTGACGAGGAGGGCGATCAGTACGGTCGTCGACTGGGCGGCGCCCGCGTAGGCGGCCATCGGCTGGAGCGTGACCACGACCAAGACGAAGACGATGGTGAGGGCGGCCAGCAAAATGTTCAGGGCGATCTCGTTCGGGGTCTTCTGTCGTTCGGCGCCCTCGACCAGGGCGATCATCCGGTCCACGAAGCTGTGCCCGGGGCGGGCACTGACCCGGACGAGGATGCGGTCGGACAGGACGGTCGTACCACCGGTGACGCCGCTGCGGTCGCCGCCCGACTCCCGTATGACGGGGGCGGACTCGCCGGTGACCGCGGACTCGTCCACCGCCGCGACTCCGTCGATCACGTCTCCGTCGGCCGGGATCATCTCGCCCGCCTCCACGAGGACGACGTCGAGCGGCTTGAGGTCGGTGGCGGCGACGGCCTCGGTGCGGGCGGTGCCCGGATCGGTGCCGTAGCGCCAGTGCAGAAGCCGCAGCGCCACCGTGTCCGTGCGGGCCCTGCGTAGTGACTCGGCCTGGGCCTTGCCCCGGCCCTCGGCAACCGCCTCGGCGAGGTTGGCGAAGATCACTGTCAGCCACAGCCAGAGGCTGATCACCCAGGTGAAGACGGCTGGGTGCAGCAGCGCGGACAGCGTCGTGAGGACCGCGCCGACGGAGACGACGAAGAGCACCGGGTTTCTGACCAGGACCCGCGGGTGCAGCTTGCGCAGTGCTTCGGGGAATGTCCGGACGAGCTGGGCGGGCTCGAACAGCCCGCTCGGGGTACGGCGACGCCTCGATCCGCCCTCCGATCCGTGTCGCACGGCGCGTTGGGGACGGGACGGAGGAGCCTGCTCCGGAGCAGCGGGAAACATGGAGACCTTCGTGTCTCGGTGGCGGACAAGGAACATGTCGCGGACAGCGGACAGCGGACAGCGGACAGCGGACAGCGGGACGGTGGCCGCCGGCCCGTGCGGTGCCGAGCCCTCGACACCGCACGGCGGGCGCACGAACGCCGACGATGGGACGACGACTGGCGTGGTGCGCGGGTGCGAGAGGACGGGCACCCGGCCGCCTGGAGCTACTGCGCAGTGAGAACTCCGGCGGCCGTGGGGCCACTGACGCCCGTGGCCTCGGACGGTGGCCAACAGTGAATCTAGCCCTGATCGACGGCGGAACAACCCTGCTCAGCCAAGTACTTGCGGGTTTCATACGGCTCCGGTCCCGTCGCCGTCAACGTCCCGTCAACGAAACCTGATAACTCGTCAGGGAGGTGTCAATGGGGTCCGCTGAGCGCCGTTCAGACGTCCGCCAGCCGCGCCTCCTCCAGATCGAGCGAGCGCTGGAGGCGGCGACGGGTCGTATCGCTTATGGCGTGCTCGTCGCAGAGGCGTTGCAGTTCCCGGGCTTCCACCGCTATCAGGTCCCGCCGCAGCTGGCGGTAGATCAGGTCGGCGGACTCGACCGGGGCGGTGGCTCCGTTGTCGTCGGCGAGGCGGTCGCGGGCGTCGTCGAGTCGCGCGGTGAGGCCGCGGCGGATGCGGTCGAGAACGACGTCCGGTACGGCCTCCAGTTCGGAGAGCTCTTCGAGGCGTTTGATGCCCGCCTCGGCCAGGCCGCAGCGGGCCGTGGCTTCTTCGCGCTCGGTGTGGTCGGGCTCCAGGGCGATGCCGGAGCGGCGAACGACCGGCGCCAGGGTGAAGCCCTGGACGACGAGGGTGACGACCACGACGGAGGTGGTCAGGACCAGGACCAGCGGGCGGTCGGGCAGGGCGGCGCCGCTCTCGGTCACCTCCGGGATGGACAGGGCCGCCGCCAGCGGCACCACGCCCCGGGTTCCGGCCCAGGTCAGCACGAGCGGTATCCGCCAGTTCATGCGCTTGATGCCGCCCTTGTGCTGGACCACGGCCGACAGCGGTGCCAGCCACAGCAGCCGCACGGCGATCAGGGTGCCGGCGACCGCGAGGGCGTACAGGGGCCAGGCCCGGTCGCTGTCGGACAGCGCCCGTACCTGTGCCGGCAGTGCCAGCCCGATGAGCGAGAACACCACGCTCTCCAGCAGGAACACCACGGTGCCGTACACGGCGTGCAGTTGGAGCCGTATGGGGGCGTTGGTGAGCCGGTCGCCCCGGCCGCCGAGCACCACGCCCGCGACCACCACGGAAGTGACGCCGGAGGTGTGGGTGGCTTCCGCGAGGACATAGGCGGCGTACGGGGTGACCAGGGCGATCACCGTCTCCAGGACCGGGTCCTCGGTGCGGCGGCGGATCAGTGCCACCACCCCGGCGACCGTGGCGCCGACGACCGTGCCGCCGCCCGCCAGCAGCAGGAACTCGCCGCCCGCCGCGCCCCAGCCGACAGCCGCGGTGGCCACGGCGACGCTCACGGCCACACGGAAGAGGACCAGTGAGGTCGCGTCGTTGAACAGGCTCTCCGCCTGGACCAGAGCCTGCACCTTCGGCGGCAGCGCAAGCCGTCTGCCGAGCGCTGTGACGGCGACCGGGTCGGTGCTGGCCAGGATCGCGCCCAGCACGAGCGCCATCTGCCATGACAACGGCGTCACCAGCGACGCCACCCAGCCGACGGCGGCCGCCGAGGCCAGCACCAGGCCGATCGACAGAATCCCGACCGGCTTCCACACGGCCTTCAGCTCACGCCACGACAGCTCTTCGGCGCTGGCGTAGAGCAGGGGCGGCAGCACGACCAGGCCGATGATCTCCGGGCTGATCTCGATCGGCGGGGTGCCCGGCAACAGTGCCACCGCCAGGCCGGCGACGACGAGAAGGGAGGGCGCTGGAATGCGCCACCGGCGGGCGAAGGTCGCCACGAGGGTGGCCAGTATGACCAGTGCCAGAACCGTGCCTACGCTGCGCATGCCGTCCCCTGGGGCTTCGAGGGGGCCGCCGTGGCCCCCCGGCCGACCAGACTTCCCGGCACACCGCCCTCACCCTATCCGGCCCAGGGACGTCAAAGCAGTGTCAAGGTCCCCGCAGCACGCGCCAAGAACGCGCTAACAGCCGCCCCGACCCGGCCCCCGAAGCGCTTCCTTGGGGGAAGTAACCCGCCTCCTTCAGGGAGTTGAGCCAGTGAGCGGAGCGCGTCGGCGGCGATGAGTGGTGACGTACGGCCCGGACGACTGAAGGTCTACCTCGGGGCTGCCCCGGGGGTGGGCAAGACCTACCGGATGCTCGACGAGGGACGGCGGCGAGCCGCGCGTGGGGCGGACGTGATCGTGGCGTTTGCCGAGTGCCACGGCCGGCCACGTACGGAGGCGATGCTGGACGGCCTGGAAGTCGTCCCCCGGGCGCGCTGCTCCTACCGCGGCGGAGAGTTCGAGGAGATGGACCTCGCCGCGGTGCTGGCCCGCCGCCCGCAGGTGGCGATCGTCGACGAGTTCGGGCACAGTAATGTCCCCGGCGGCGGCCGCAACCCCAAGCGGTGGCAGGATATCGAGGAGCTGCTCGCCGCCGGAATCGATGTCATCACCGCGCTGAACATCCAGCACCTGGCCTCCCTCAACGACGTGGTCGAGAAGATCACGCGCGTGCCGCAGCACGAGACGGTGCCCGACGAGGTCGTACGACGGGCCGCGCAGATCGAACTCGTCGACATGCCTCCCGAGGGACTGCGGCGGCGGATGGCGCACGGCAACATCTATGCCCCCGAGAAGGTCGACGCGGCCTTGGCCAACTACTTCCGGGCCGGCAATCTGACCGCGCTGCGGCAGCTGGCCCTGCTGTGGACGGCGGACCGGGTCGACGAGGCGCTGACCTCCTACCGCGCCGAGCACTCCATCGGCGGGGTCTGGGAGACGCGGGAGCGGGTCGTGGTCGCGCTGACCGGCGGCCCGGAGGGGGACACCCTGATCCGGCGGGCCGCCCGGATCGCCGCCCGGTCGGCCGGGGGCGACCTGCTCGCCGTACACGTGGCCCGCAGCGACGGGCTCGCGGCCGGGGTCTCGCACGCCTCGCTCGCCCGGCAGCGACGGCTGGTGGAGGACCTCGGGGGCAGCTATCACTCCGTCGTCGGGGACGACATCGCCACCGCACTGGTGGAGTTCGCCCGCGCCGAGAACGCCACCCAGCTCGTCCTGGGCACCAGCCGCCGGGGCCGTCTGGAACGCTTCCTGACCGGGCTCGGCACCGGGGAGACGGTGACGGAGCTGTCGGGCGACATCGACGTGCACCGCGTCACCCACGAGCGGGCGGGGCGCGGCACCCTGTTGCCGTCCCGGCGTCGCACCCTGTCCACGGCCCGGCGGATAGCGGGGCCGGTGGCGGGGCTCGTGCTGCCGGTGCTCCTGACAGCCGGCCTCGCCCACGTGCGCGGGACGCTGAACCTGACCAGCGAGGCCCTGCTGTTCCTGCTCGCGGTGGTCGGCGTGGCGTGCATAGGCGGTGTGGCGTCGGCGCTGCTCGCGTCGGTGACGGCGTCCCTGCTGCTGAACTACTGGTTCATCCCGCCCATCGGATCCTTCACGCTGGACGACCCGAACGCGCTGCTCGGCCTGGGCGTGTTCGCGGTCGTCGCGGCCACCGTGGCCGCTGTCGTCGACCGCTCCCTGCGCCTGTCCCGCCGCTCCGCACGGGCCACCGCCGAGGCCGAGACCATGTCCTCGCTGGCAGGAACGATCGTGCGCGGCGGCGCGACCATTCCGGCCCTGCTGGAGCGCACCCGGGAGACCTTCGGCATGGACTCGGCGGAACTCGTCGAGCAACCGCCCGACGCCGAGGGAGTCACGGCCGTGTCCGCCGGTCCCGGCGCGTATCTGGTGCTGCGCGGAGGCGCGTTGTCCTCCTCCGAGAGGCGGGTGCTCGCCGCGTTCGCCGCGCACGTCGGGGCGGCGGTCGAGCGGGCCCGGCTGGCGGAGGCGGCGGCCGAGGTGGAGCCGGTGAAGGCCGCTGACCGGATGCGTACGGCGCTGCTGCGGGCGGTCGGCCACGACCTGCGTACCCCGCTTGCCGCAGGCTGGGCGGCCGTGACCTCGCTGCGCAGCCGGGACGTCGACTTCTCCGCCGAGGACCGGGACGAACTCCTCGCCACCGCCGACGAGTCGATGGCCAGGCTCAGCCGCCTCGTGGAGAACCTCCTCGACCTCAGTCGCCTGGAGGCCGGTGCCCTCACGCTGAACCTGCGGGCCACGACTCTGGAGGAGGTCCTCCCGATGGCGCTGGCGGACGTACCGGTGGCCGAGGCGGGGGACCTGGCGGAGATCCCGGCGGTGCTGGCCGATCCGCCGCTGCTGGAACGGGTCGTCGCCAACCTCGTCGGCAACGCGGCCCGGCACACCCCGCCCGGACAGAAGGTGATGGTCACCGCCAGCGCGCTGGCGGGCCGGGTGGAGCTGCGTGTCGTCGACCGGGGGCCCGGTCTACCGCCCACCGGCCAGGAGCGTCTCTTCGAGCCGTTCCAGCGGCTCGGCGACACCGACAACACCGCCGGCCTCGGCCTCGGGCTCGCGCTCGCCCGAGGCCTTACCGAGGCGATGAATGGCACGCTCACCCCCGAGGACACCCCGGGCGGCGGCCTGACCATGGTGGTTTCGCTGCCCGTCGGGGATCAGGCCGACACAGGAGGCACCCGGGGGACCGCCGGTGACGTCAGCCCAGGCCCGAGGCTTTGAAGACGGCGTGAGCGTTCTCGCAGTCCACGCGCCGGGAGAGGAAATGCAACGCGGTCGCCCCGCACAGCAGCGTGCCGTCCGCCGCCGCCTTCTCGGCGCCCGCCTGCAGGCGGAACCACAACTGCGGGTTCCTCACCAGCACATCGGGGTCGATCTCCACCCGGCCGCCGAACGCGTCCCGCAGCACGAGTCGTGGTGCGACACCGTCCAGGCTGCGGACAGAGACCAGCAGGTCCGTACGGACGCGGTGCTCACGCAGCAGCCGACGGGAGGACAGCCAGCCGGTGCCGGCGCGGACGCGGGCGGGATACAGCGTCAGGAAGAGCAGGTGCGCCAAGGCGACCCACAGGACGCCACGCCAGGGCGTCAACCGGTCCGAGCCCCAGTCGAGCAGGAGGAGCAGGACGAGCAGCACACCGGCGCAGCGCACCGAGTCCCGCACGTCCCGCGTCCAGCGTTGGTCGTGCGCCGCGTCACCGGGGTCGCGCGCGCCGTCGCGGTGTGCCATAGCGGTGACCGTAGGGATCATCGGAGCCGGATCCGCTCGCTTTGATGCGACTCTGACGGCCGTGTCGGCCGAGTCACACCACCCGCCGTCAAGGTCCCGTCAAAGGAGGTTGGTTCAGCGCGAAGAAGCCGCAAGGAACGATCGATCGCGGCCGGAAACGGACACACCCTGAGTGCACCGCGCAGACCTCAGCCCGCATGCACGGCTGAACGAAGAAGGAGCACGCACAGATGTCCGTCCTGACCGTCGAGCCCGGCGCCACCCCCGCCGACGAGGAACCGCCGGATACCGGCGAACGCCACCGGCTGACCGCCGTCACGGGTCTCGCCGCCCTGTCGCTGGACGCGATGGCGTCGGTGGCCTACGGCCCCGAGGCGATCGTCCTCGTCCTCGCCGCGGCCGGCGCCCACGGCCTGGGGTTCACCCTCCCCGTCACGCTGGCCATTGCCGGGCTGCTGGCGGTGCTGGTCGCCTCGTACCGGCAGGTGATCGCGGCCTTCCCGGACGGCGGCGGCTCGTACGCCGTCGCCAAGAGGCATCTGGGCGCCCGGACGAGCCTGGTGGCCGCCGCCTCCCTCGTGCTGGACTACGTCCTCAACGTGGCCGTCGCCGTCACCGCCGGTGTGGCCGCGCTGACCTCCGCTTTCCCGGCCCTCTACGGTGACCGGCTGTGGCTGTGCCTGGTGGTGCTGGCGCTGATCACGGCGGTGAACCTGCGGGGCATCGTGGAGTCGGCGAAGGCGTTCATCGTGCCGACCGTCGTGTTCGTCGGCTCGATCTTCGTGCTGATCGTCGTCGGTCTGTTCCGGTCCGAGCCCGTCAGTACGGCCGCCGCGGCCGGTCATGCGTCGGTCCTGGCGGACAACGCGACCACGGTGGGCGCGCTGCTCCTGCTGAAAGCATTCGCCTCCGGCTGCTCGGCCCTGACCGGCGTCGAGGCCATCGCCAACGCCGTGCCCTCCTTCCGGGTCCCGCGCGTGAAGCGCGCCCAGCGCGCGGAGATCGCCCTCGGCGCGGTGCTCGGCGTGATGCTGATCGGGCTGTCGGTGCTGATCTCCCGCTTCCACCTCCAGCCGGTCGAGGGTGTCACCGTCCTCGCCCAGCTCGCGGACGCCTCCTTCGGCCACAACTGGGCGTTCTACGTCATCCAGTTCGCCACGATGATTCTGCTGGCCCTGTCCGCGAACACCTCCTTCGGCGGGCTCCCGGTGCTGCTGAAGCTGCTCGCCCGCGACAACTACCTCCCGCACGTCTTCGCCCTCAAGGCCGACCGCCAAGTCCACCGGCACGGAGTCCTGGCCCTGGCCGTCGTCTCGGCGGCGCTCCTCGTCTTCTCCGGCGGCGACACCAACACCCTCGTGCCGCTGTTCGCCATCGGTGTCTTCGTCGGCTTCACCATCGCCCAGGTGGGCATGGTCCGGCACTGGCGTCAGGAGCAGGGGAGGGGCTGGCGCGGCAAGGCGCTGCTCAACGGCTCCGGCGCGGTCCTGACCGGCGTCTCCGCGGTCGTGGTCACCGCGACCAAGTTCGAGGAGGGCGCCTGGCTGATCGTGATAGCCCTGCCCCTGCTCGTCCTGGCCTTCGGCAGCGTGCACCGCGCGTACGGCCGCATCGGGGAGCGCCTTGGCCTGGGCCGTGTCCCCGAGCCCCCGCACCGCGATCGCTCGCTGGTGATCGTGCCCGTCTCGTCCCTGTCCCGCTTGACGTCCGAGGCGCTGACGGCAGCCGCCTCCCTGGGCGACGAGGTCCGCGCCGTCACCGTGTGCCATGCCGACCCGGAAGACCGGGCCGCACTGCACGCCCTGGAGCGCTCCTGGGCCGAGTGGGACCCCGGCGTGCCCCTGGTCCGGCTGTCCAGCGAGCGCCGCAGCCTGGGCCGCCCCATCGCCGCCTACGTCCGCCAGGTGGCGGCGGCGGAACCGGCCACGCGGGTCACCGTGCTGATCCCGGAGACCGAGCCGGAGCGGGTGTGGCAGCGGCTGCTCCAGAACCAGCGGGGCGCCGTGGTGGCGCACGCCGTGCGGCGGGAGACGGACGCGGTCATCTGCCGGCTGCGTTTCCGGCTTCTCTGAGTGACGCCCCGTACGGTCACGGACTGACTACCCGCTGGTAGGGACATGTGGCGTATGAGTTCCGTCAAAGGTGTGGTTGCCGCCGTAAGGGAGCCGTCAACGTCGCTCGAATCCGGCCATCGAGGCGGTTTCCTCTACCTGTCCGTTTCTTTTCCGAACCTCTCCTAGGAGTTCGCGATGGCCGATCTGGCCTTCGTCGTCACCACGATCGCGGGTTTCGCGCTGGTGGCTCTCGTAGCCAAGGGGGTGACCAAGCTGTGACCGCCGAGAACATCGTCGGCCTCGTCGTGGCCGTCGCCCTGCTGGGCTATCTCGTCCTCGCCCTGATCTTCCCGGAGAGGTTCTGAGACAAGAGATGGGTCCCGTACTCGCCGGCGTCCTCCAGCTGCTCGCGCTCATAGCGGCACTGGCGCTCGCCTACGTCCCCCTCGGCAACTACATGGCCAGGGTCTTCTCCTCCGACCGGCACTGGCGCGTCGAGAAGTGGATCTACCGGGGGATCGGAGCCAACCCCGACACCGAGATGCGCTGGCCCGCGTACCTGCGCGGCGTGCTCGCCTTCTCCGTGATCGGTGTCCTGTTCCTCTACGCCCTGCAGCGGCTCCAGGGCGTCCTGCCCGGCTCGCTGGGATTCGCGTCGATCGACTCGGACCAGGCCTTCAACACGGCCGTGTCCTTCGTGACCAACACCAACTGGCAGTCGTACTACGGCGAACAGGCCATGGGTCATGTCGTGCAGACCGCCGGTCTGGCCGTGCAGAACTTCGTGTCGGCCGCGGTCGGTATCGCCGTCGCGGTGGCGCTGGTGCGCGGGTTCGCGCGCTCGCGCACCGGTGAGCTGGGCAACTTCTGGGCAGACCTGGTGCGCGCTGTCGTGCGCATTCTGGTGCCGCTGGCCGCGGTCGCCGCGGTCGTGCTGGTGGCCCTGGGTGCCATCCAGAACTTCTCCGGCATCCATGAGGTCGGCCAGTTCATGGGCGGCTCGCAGCAGTGGAACGGCGGCGCGGTCGCCTCGCAGGAGGCGATCAAGGAGCTGGGCACCAATGGCGGTGGCTACTTCAACGCCAACTCCGCCCACCCCTTCGAGAACCCCACGCCCTTCTCCAACCTGTTCGAGATCTTCCTGATCCTGGTGATTCCGTTCTCCCTGACCCGCACGTTCGGCGTCATGGTCGGCTCGGTGAAGCAGGGGTACGCGATCCTGGCCACCATGGCCACCGTCTGGGTCGGCTTCGTCTCGCTGATGATGTGGACGGAGTTCGCGCACCACGGCCCGGCCTTCGAGGCGGCGAACGGTGCCATGGAGGGCAAGGAGGTCAGGTTCGGCGTAGGGGCGTCCGCGATCTTCGCCACCTCGACCACGCTCACCTCCACCGGTGCGGTGGACTCCTTCCATTCCTCCTTCACCGGGCTCGGCGGTGGCATCACCATGCTGGGCATGATGCTGGGCGAGATCGCGCCCGGTGGTGTCGGTTCCGGCCTCTACGGCATGCTGATCATGGCGGTCATCGCGGTGTTCATCGCCGGTCTGATGGTCGGTCGTACGCCCGAGTACCTGGGCAAGAAGATCGGCACCCGTGAGATCAAGCTGGCGGCCTGCTACATCCTCGTCACCCCGGCGCTGGTGCTGATCTT
>NZ_JBWKCI010000023.1:0-93403 GCF_056436565.1 Streptomyces sp. NPDC043726 | reverse complement strand
ATCCGGGTCAGCTCGTCGTGCAGCACGTCCCGGGTGATGGCGTCCAGCGCCGCGAACGGCTCGTCCATCAGCAGCAGCTTGCTGTCCTGGGCCAGTGCCCGCGCCAAGGCCACGCGTTGGCGCATGCCGCCGGACAGTTCGTGCACGCGCTTGCCGTACGAGCCCTGCAACCGGACGAGTTCCAGGAGGCGTTCCGCCTCCGGGCGCCGCTCGGCCTTGGGAACTCCCCTCAGTTTGAGGGCGAGTTCGATGTTCTTGCCCGCGGTCAGCCACGGGAACAGGGCGTGCTCCTGGAACATCAGCGCCGGGCGTCCGTCGGTCGTGATGGCTCCCGCGCTGGGCTCGTCGAGTCCCGCGACGAGGTTCAGCAGGGTCGACTTGCCGCAGCCCGAGGCTCCCAGGAGGGTGACGAACTCGCCGGGTGCGACATCGAGGGAGATGTCGTCGAGGACGAGCTGCCGGCCCGCGGGGCCGGCGAAGGACTTCGACACGTGGTCGATGCGGGCGGCGTGCTCCACGGACGTATCCGTGTCGGCGGCCTTGGCGAGGGCGGTTGCCATGGTCGTCACCTCCTGGGAACTCATCGGGTCCGTTACTTGATGCCGAGACCGGCGTCGTCGACCGCGTCCTGGCCCTCGGCCTCGAGGACCTTGTTCAGCAGGGTGAGGTCGTAGATGCCCTGGAGGTCGGGCTGTTCGAGCAGTCCGGCCTGCACCGCGTGCTCGGCCTCGGTGTCGAGGGTCGCGGCCAGCGGGTCGTCGAGGAAGGTGATCGACTTCCAGGCCGGGTCGATGACCTCGGCGGGCAGGGCCTTGCCGGACTCGCGTTCCAGGGCCTTGTTGGCGGAGGCCTTGGCCTGGTCGGGATTGGCGTTGATCCAGGCGTTGGTCTTCACCGAGCCTCGCAGCACGGCCTCGACGACGTCCGGGTGATCCTTGAGGAAGTCCTGCCGCACGATGATGTTCGTGATCACGAACTTCTTGTCCGGCCACAGGTCGGCCTCGTCCAGCAGCACCTTCCCGCCCTCGGCGACCAGCTTGGACGCGGTCGGCTCCGGCACCCAGGCGCCGTCGATCGAGCCGGACTTGTAGGCGTCCGGGGTCACCTTGTTGTCGGTGCGGACGACGGAGACGTCACCCTTGCCGCTCTGCGCGTCGACCTTCCAGCCGCGCTCGGCGATCCAGTTGAGGAAGGCCACGTCCTGCGTGTTGCCGAGCTGAGGGGTGGCGATCTTCTTGCCCTTGACGTCGTCGAGGGACTTGATCTTGTCCGGGTTGACGACCAGCTTCACCCCGCCGGAGGCCGATCCGGAGATGATCCGCAGGTTCTTGCCCTCCGCCTTGGTGTAGCCGTTGATGGCGGGGGAAGGGCCGATCCAGCCGATGTCGATGGAACCCGAGTTGAGCGCCTCGATCTCGGAGGGCCCGGCGTTGAAGGTCGAGGACTTGATCGTGGTGCCGCCGAGCTCCTTCTGGAAGATGCCCTGCTCGACGCCCACCAGCGCGGTGGCGTGGGTGAGGTTGGGGAAGTAGCCGATGCGCACCTCGTCGGCGGAGAGCTTCTCGGCGTCCGCCGCGACCTGGGCCTGCTTGCCCTCGTCGGTGGAATCGGAGCCGTAGCCGCAAGCGGTGAGCAGGAGGGGGAGGGCGGCTATCGCGGCCAGGGCGCGCAGGGTGGTGAGCGGTCGTGCGGCAGACACGGGTGTGTCCTCTCGGGGTGAGGTTGGAAAAAGGACGTACGGAGCGAAGGGCCTCAGAAGGGTCGACAGATGGCGCTCGACGTACGACGGAAATCGATGTGACGGCGGGAGGTCAGCAGGGGCGTCGGCAGCTTGGCGCGCACGAACACGCTCATGACTGGTCACCCCCCGTCGATTCCTAGTTTTCCTACCTGGTTGCTAGGGATCGTGGCAGAAGGAGGGCGGTGCCCCAAGGGGGCATTCACATGCTGGACGACCTGATCTCACATAATGGGATCGCGACGCCGGTTGCCTCGGCCTCCGGCTCACACCGGCAGCGTGAACGGCGGGTGCTCTCCGTTGAGGAAGTAGTCGCCGACGTCCCGCAGTCGGTGGGCCACGGGTTCGTGCAGGGTGTGGGTGCGGGCGTTGCGCCAGAAGCGGTCCAGGCCCAGGCGGGCGGAGGCCGAGCGGGGCCCGATGACATCGAGGGCGCGGGCCGTGGTCTCATGGACGGCCTTGGTGGCGGCGGCCTCGGCGACGGCCACGAGGACCGAGATCTCGGCCCACTCGTCGTAGGTGAGGTCCGCGCCGAGACACAGCCCGTTCTCCATGGCCGTCAGCGCCTCGGCGGCGAGGGCGGCGGCGGAGCGGGTGAGGACCGTGAGTTCCCCGTACGCGGTCAGCGTCCCAGGGTCCCGGCCCGAGCCGGCCGGCCGCTCCTGATGCCAGGAGGAGTGCCCGGCCCTGCTGTACTCGCGGGCCTCCGCCAGCACCCCCTCCGCCATGCCGAGCCGCAGGTGGACCGAGACGAGCCGGCCGAGCGGCGAAGCCAGTGACGCGGCCGGGGAGATCACGGCCTCGTCGGCCGACAACGAGCCCAGAACCTCGTCGGCGCCGATCCGCACGCCGTCGAACTCCACGCTTCCCCCGGCGGCGAGCCGTTGACCGAAGGGATCGGCGTCGTCGTCGATCCGTACGCCCCCACGGGCGGGGTCGGCCACGACGGCGAACGGCTCGCCGGTGTCGGCGCGCACCGCCCGTACGCACAGCCGGTCGGCGACGAGCACACCGGTGGCGTAGCTCTGCCGGCCGTCCAGCACGTACCCGTCGCCCGACGTCGTCAAGGTCAGTCGCGGTTCCTGGCCGGCGATTCCCCCGGCCCAGCACCACAGTTCGTCCGCCGACCGGCGCTCGACCTGTGCGGCGAGCGCCGGTTCGGCGAAGAGCCGGGCGCTCGACGCCATGACGTAGTGACGGCCGAGGAGTTGGGCGATGGCACCGTCGGCGGCGGCGATCTCCCGGACGACCGCGCAGGCGGTGCTCCAGTCGGCGCCGCCGCCTCCCGCCCCGGCCGGGATCAGCAGGGTGAGCAGTCCCGCCTCGCGGAGCCGGGACACCTCGTCGAAGGGGGCCTTGCCCGCCTGCTCCCTGGCCACCGCGTCCGTGGCCAGGTCGTCCGCCGTCTCCCGGGCAACGCGCAGCCAGTGCGCCCGGTCGGGTCCGGACTGGCCGGACTCCGGGGCCGGGCGGGACGGGGCAGGGGCTACGCCCATGGGAGGGGACTCCTCAAGGTCGGCCGCGAAGCGCGGTGTCGGGGGTGACGCGCCGGCCGGGCACGTACTTGTAGCCGACGCTGCGCACGGTGACGATCCGGTCCCGGTGGGCAGCGCCCAGCTTGCGGCGCAGCCGTGCGATGTGGACGTCCACGGTGCGGCCGTCGCCGACGTGGTCGTAGCCCCAGATCTCCGCCATCAGCCGCTCGCGCGTGTGCACGTGCTGGGGATGCCGGACGAGGTGCGCCAGCAGCTCGAACTCCAGGTAGGTGAGGTCCAGTTCCTCACCGTCGACCTCCGCGACATGGCGTGCCGGGTCGATGCGGACGGCGTCGCCCTCGGGCCGGCGCACCGGCGGGGACACCGGGTGCACCCCCGCCCGGGCGAAGAGCTCGGCGGGGTCGGTGCCCTCGGGCACCAGTACGAGATAGCCGACGAGCGGCGGGGAACCGGGTCCCCCGGCGGCGTCCTGCGGAAGTTCGTCCACCAGCCGCAGATGGCGTACGTCGGACAGCGGGGTGGGGGTGGGAAGTGCCGTGGTCATGGCGTTCGTCCTTCGGGACAGCGTGGTGGGGGGCCTGCCCCCCGGGGAAGGAGCGGAGCGGCAGCGCGGAACGCGTGCCTTACGCGCGACAGCAGGCGGCGCTGACGACGTGACCAAAGTCGACATGCCGACGACGTACGAGTCGTTGCTGCGTGTGGGGCATGGTCACATCCTGCGGAGCGCCGACCGGCCGCGTCAAGGCTTTCCTAGTAACTCGATAGGAAAAGTAGAGAAGAGCTCCCGCAGGGGCCGTCCGGCATCCGGTCGCCGCTTGACGGAACGCCAAATGCCCTGCTCAATAGGTTGCATGCCTCCCCAGCCGCGCCTGGTCTCACGCGACCACATCGACTTCGGTCGAGTGTGGTCCGCCGCGTGTTGCGCCTGACGCGGCAGCGGGCCGTCTGACCGGCCCTTCCCCTTCTCGGCGACCCGTCGCGGGCCGAGTTCTCCACGCACACGCGCTGCCCCGTCACGCCCCCGTTCCCGTTACTGACGGTCTGTCATGCATGCCCCGGCGCAAGGTCATTGGCCCTGCCCGCGTGCGCCCGCCTCCGAAAGGCCTCTGTCATGCCCGTGGAGTTCCTCGGCATCGCCGCCACCCACGACGGTTCCGAAACCACCCCGCGCTCCGGCCCCGCGTTCGACAAGGAGTACACACTCCGACTCGCCCGGGCCCACGAGGAGCACGGCTGGGACCGGGTGCTGTTCGCCTACCACTCCGGTTCACCGGATCCCGCCCCCGCCGCCGCGTACGTCGCGAGCAGGCTCGACCGCCTTCAGCTCCTCCTCGCCCACCGCCCCAACGTCTCGTACCCCACCTTCGCCGCCAAGACCTTCGCCACCCTCGACCGGATCAGCGAGGGCCGTCTGACCGTGCACTTCATCACCGGCGGCAACGACCACGAGCAGGGCCGCGAAGGCGACACCCTCACCAAGGACGAGCGGTACGCCCGCACCCGCGAGTACATCCGGATCGTCAAGAAGGCCTGGACCACCCACGAGCCCTTCGACCACGAAGGCGAGCACTACCGCTTCCGCGGCTTCGTGAGCGAGGTCTTTCCCGTCCAACAGCCGCGCCCGGACGTCTCGTTCGGCGGCTCGTCACCCGCCGCCCACGCCGCCGGCGGCGCCGAGGCCGACATCTACTGCCTGTGGGGCGAGCCGCTGGCACGGACGGCGGAGCAGATCGAGGCGGTACGGGCCGCCGCCAGGGCCGCGGGCCGCACCGATATGCCCCGCATCCAGGTCGCCTTCCGCCCGATCATCGCCCCCACCGAGGAGCTGGCCTGGGAGAAGGCCCGCCGCACGCTCGGTGCCATCCGGCGAGCCGGACTCAGGCGGCGCCACCGCACGGGAACACCCGAGAACACCGGCTCCCAGCGGCTGATCGCCATCGCCGAAGCGGGCGAGCGCTACGACCGAGCCCTGTGGACCGCCACGGCCGCCGCCACCGGCGGCGCGGGCAACTCCAACGCCCTGGTCGGCACCCCGGAGACGGTGGCGCAGGCGCTGCTGGACTACTACGACCTCGGGGCCGACATCCTCTCGGCCCGCGGCTACGACCTCCTCGACGACGCCATCGACTTCGGGCGGTACGTCATCCCGCTCGTCCGCGAGGAAGTCGCCAGACGCGACGCGGCCCGCGCACCGAGGAACCTCGCGGCGGTGCACGCGTGACCTCCGCACCCGAGCTGACGGTCCATCACGTCCCTGTCTCCGACCCGCGCGTGAGACCTCTGCTGCGCGAACTCGGCGACGAGTACTCCGCTCGCTACGGCAAGGACGCCCACGCCGAACTCGCCCGCTACCCCGACGAGGAGTTCACCGCACCCCACGGCGGCCTGCTCCTCCTTCTCCTGGAGCGCGGCGAGCCCGTCGCGGGCGGCGCCTTCCGCCGCTACGACGAGACGACGGCCGAACTCAAACGGATCTGGACGCACTCCGCGCACCGCCGCCGCGGCCTCGCCCGCCGGGTCGTCGCCGAGCTGGAGCGCGAGGCGGAGAGCCGCGGCTACCGGCGGATCCACCTGACCACCGGTCCGCGCCAGCCCGAGGCCCGCGCGCTGTACCTGGCCACCGGCTACACACCGCTGTTCGACACGGCGGCCGACCCGGAGACCATCGGCCCGCTGCCCTTCGCGAAGCACCTGGGAGGGCCCCCGCGATGAAGCGCCACGGCCCGCAACCCGCCCGAGCACAGGTGACCCATGAGCACTGACACCCTGAAGCGACGCACCACGCAGCCCGCCGAGCTGACGGTCGTACCCGTCCGCCACCACGCCCGCTGGGCCGCCGCGGTCGCCGTGCTCGTCCTCGTCGCCCAGTTCACCCACGGCCTGGCCACGAACCCGGTATGGGAATGGCACGTCTTCCGCGCCTACGTCTTCTCCGAGACGATCGTCCAGGCCGTCTGGGTGACCCTGCAACTCACGGCGTACGCCACCGTGCTGGGCTTCCTGCTCGGTACCGTGATCGCCTTCATGCGGCTGTCGCACAGCCCCGTGCTCCAGACCGTGGCCTGGGTCTACGTCTGGATCTTCCGGTCCATCCCGATGATCGTCCAGCTGGTGTTCTGGTTCAACCTGAGCGCCCTGTACGAGCGGTTGGGCGTCGGGATCCCCTTCGGGCCGGTCTTCTGGTCCGTCGACAGCAACAGCCTGATCGGCACCATCGGCGCCGCCGTCATCGGACTCACCCTCCACCAGGCCGCGTACGCCGCCGAGATCGTGCGCGGCGGTGTGATCGCCGTGGACCACGGACAGCTGGAGGCCGCCGCCGCGCTCGGCATCCCCCGGCTGCGGCAGATCCGCCGCATCGTGCTCCCGCAGGCCATGCGCGCCATCCTGCCGACCGCCGGAAACGAGGTCATCGGCCTGCTCAAGGGCACCTCGGTGGTCTACGTCATGTCCATCGGCGAGCTCTTCTACCAGGTGCAGGTGATCTACGGCCGCAACGGCCGGGTGATCCCGCTCCTCCTGGTCGCCACCGCCTGGTACGTGGTCCTGACCTCCCTGCTGTCGGTCGCCCAGTACTACGTCGAGCGGCACTTCGCCCGAGGCGCCGACCGCACCCCGCCGCCCACCCCGCTGCAGCGCGCCCGGACCTTCGTGGCCGCCCAGCGTGCCCTGACCCCACGACAGTTGCCGGAGAAGACATGAACGACGTCATGGTCGACGTGCACGGCGTCCACAAGAGCTTCGGCGCGCTCGCGGTCCTGCGCGGAGTCGACCTCCAGGTCCGGGCCGGCGAAGTCACCGTGATCCTCGGCCCGTCCGGGTCCGGGAAGTCCACCCTGCTGCGGACCATCAACCACCTGGAGAAGGTCGACCGAGGCTGGATCAGCATCGACGGCGCACTCATCGGCTACCGCCGCTCGGGCGACCGACTGCACGAGCTGCGGGAGCGGGACGTGCTCAAGCAGCGCACCGACATCGGCTTCGTCTTCCAGAACTTCAACCTCTTCCCGCATCTGACGGTGCTGGAGAACCTGGTCGAGGCCCCGGTGTCCGCCCTGCGCCGCCCCCGGAAGGAGGCGGAGGAGAACGCCCGCCGGCTCCTGGCCCGGGTCGGACTCGCCGACAAGGCCGACGCCTACCCGCGTCGGCTGTCGGGCGGACAGCAGCAGCGCGTCGCCATCGCCCGGGCGCTCGCCCTGGAACCGAAGGTGCTGCTCTTCGACGAGCCCACCTCGGCACTGGACCCGGAACTGGTCGGCGAAGTCCTCGACGTCATCAAGGACTTGGCCGGCACCGGAACCACCATGATCATCGTCACCCATGAGATCGGCTTCGCCCGCGAGGTGGCCGACACCGTGCTGTTCATGGACGGCGGCGTCGTCGTGGAACAGGGCCCGCCCACGGCCGTACTGGACGCCCCACGGCACGAACGCACCCGCGCCTTCCTCTCCAAGGTCCTCTGAAACCCCTGCCGCAAGGAGCACAGCCATGCCCGCCCCGCTGACCCGCCGTACCACCGCCGCCGCGCTCGGACTCGCCACCGCCCTCGTCCTCGCCGCCTGCGGCAACCCCGACGACGGCGGGACGACCGAGGTCGCGGCGGCGAACGGCGACACCACGAAGCTCAACATCAGCGCCGACCAGAACCGCGTCACCACGAAGAAGGTCGACGCGATCGCCGCGAAGGTCCCCGCACGGATCCGGGAGAGAGGCACCCTGGAGGTCGTCGACTCCTCGGGCTCCGCCGCGCCGCTGACCTTCTACGCCACCGACAACAAGACCGTCATCGGCGTCGAACCCGACCTCGCCTCCCTGGTCGCCGACGTCCTCGGCCTGAAGCTGCACCTGAACACCGTCTCCTGGGAGAACATCTTCGTCGGCCTGGACAGCGCCAAGTACGACGTCGGCTTCAGCAACATCACGGTCACCGAGGAGCGCAAGGAGAAGTACGACTTCGCCACCTACCGCGAGGACAACCTGGGCTTCGAGGCGAAGAAGGGCAGCGGCCTGAAGGTCGACGGACCCGAGGACGTGGCCGGTCTCACCGTCGCCGTGGGCAGCGGCACCAACCAGGAGAAGCTGCTCGTGGACTGGAGCGAGGAGAACGAGCGGGCGGGCCGCGAACCGGTGGACATCAAGTACTACCAGAACGACAGCGACACCTACCTCGCCCTCCAGTCCGGCCGGATCGACCTCTACCTCGGCCCCAACCCGACCGCCGCCTACCACTCGGCCTCCACCGGCAGGACCGAGGTCGTCGGCACCTACTCCGGGGCCGGCGCCACCCTCCAGGGCCTGATCGCCGCCACCACGAAGAAGGACAGCGGCCTGGCCGAACCCCTCGCGGACGCGCTGAACGAGGTCATCGACAACGGCACCTACGCCCAGGTCCTCAAGCGCTGGGGCCTGTCCGACGAAGCCGTGAGCGCGTCCGAGATCAACCCGCCCGGCCTGCCCAAGACCGCCTCCTGACCCCACCCTGCCCCGCCTCGCCTCTGCCGAAAGGTTCCGCCGTGGCCGTCATCCTCTCCGTCTCCGGAAGCCCCTCCGCCACCTCCCGCACCGCACGCCTGCTGCGCCACCTCGACGACCGCCTCAGGGCCCAAGGCCACGAGGTGACACCCCTCGACGTCCGCACCCTCCCCGCCCAGGCACTGCTGGGAGCCGACTTCCGGCACCCGGCGATCGTCGAGACCACCGCCCTCTTCGACCGCGCCGACGGCGTCGTCATCGGCACCCCCGTCTACAAGGCCGCCTACTCCGGCCTGCTGAAGACCCTGCTCGACCTGCTCCCGCAGTTCGCCCTGGCCGGCAAGACCGTGCTGCCGCTCGCCACCGGCGGCAGCACCGCCCATGTCCTGGCCATCGACTACGCCCTGCGTCCCGTCCTCAACTCCATGGGCCCGGCACACATCACCCCGGGCTGGTTCACGCTGGACAAGGACATCACCGTCGCCGACGACGGAACGCTGACCGTCGCGCCGGGTTCCGCCGAGGCCCTGGCCCAGATCACCGACCAGTTCTCCCTCGCGCTCGGCGGCCGCACCGGCCTGCTCGCCGCCGCCGGCTGAGCGCCAGCCCCTCGCACGACCCGATCGGAGATCCCGTGACCCTCACGTTCCACTGGTTCCTGCCCACCAACGGCGACAGCCGGCACGTCGTGGGCGGCGGCCACGGCAGCCCCGCCACCGTCTCAGGACAGGACCGCCCGCCCACGGTCGCCTACCTCGGCCAGATCGCCCGCGCCGCCGAGGACCTGGGCTTCACCGGCGCGCTCACCCCCACCGGGGCCTGGTGCGAGGACGCGTGGCTGACCACCGCCATGGTCAGTCAGCACACTGAGCGGCTCAAGTTCCTCGTCGCCTTCCGGCCCGGGTTCGTCTCGCCCACACTGGCCGCGCAGATGGCGTCGACCTTCCAACGGCAGTCCGGTGGACGGCTGCTGCTGAACGTCGTCACCGGTGGCGAGGGGCAGGAGCAGCGGGCGTACGGCGACTTCCTGGACAAGGACGACCGGTACCGCCGTACCGGCGAATTCCTGGGGATCGTCAAGGAGTTGTGGGACGGCAAGTCCGTCGATCTGCACGGTGAGCATCTGCGGGTGGAGAACGCGCGGTTGGCCCGGCTGCCCGATCCCGTGCCCGAGCTGTACTTCGGCGGTTCCTCGCCCGTGGCCGGGGAGATCGCCGCCCGCCATGTCGACGTCTATCTGACCTGGGGCGAACCGCCCGCGCAGGTCGCCGAGAAGATCGCCTGGATCCGGGGCCTCGCCGCACGGCACGGGCGCACCCTCCGCTTCGGCATCCGGCTGCACGTCATCACCCGCGACACCGCCGAACAGGCGTGGGCCGAGGCCCGGCGCCTCCTCGACGGCTTCGACCCGGAGACCGTGCGCGCAGTACAGGCCGGTCTGGCCCGCAGCGAGTCCGAGGGGCAGCGGCGCATGCTCGCCCTGCACGGCGGCGACCGCGACGGCCTGGAGATCGCACCGAACCTGTGGGCCGGCATCGGCCTGGTGCGCGGCGGCGCGGGCACCGCGCTGGTGGGCAGCCACGACGAGGTCGCCGAGCGGATCAAGGAATACGCCGACCTGGGCATCGACGAGTTCGTCCTCTCCGGCTACCCGCACCTGGAGGAGGCGTACTGGTTCGGCGAGGGCGTGCTGCCGAGGCTGGCGGCACGGGGCTTGTGGACCCACCCCCTCGGCACCCGTACGAGCCCGCAGGTCCCCTTCGTGGGAGCGGGCAGCCTCTGACCCTGTTCTCCCACCACCCCGGAGGAGCGTCATGTCCGTAACACCCCTGTCCGGCAACGCCACTTGGCAACCCTTCACCGGCCGTATCGGTCAGGACGCCCGCAGCGGCCACTACGCCGTCCCCGGCCGCTACCGGCTGCACCTCACGACCGCCTGCCCCGACGGACTGCGCATCGCCGTCACCCACAGCCTGCTGGGCCTGGGCGACAGCTGTCCGGCCACCCTGCTGCCCGCCGTCCCCGACTGTCCCGATGGCGGCTACACCGCGCTGCGCCCGCTGTACGACGCCAGCGCCCACCGCTACACCGGACCGGCCCACGCCCCCGTCCTCAGCGACGCCTGGTCGGGCCGGATCGTCAGCACCCACGCCCCCGGCATCGCCCGCGACCTGGCCCGGCGTTTCGACGGCGGACGCCTTCAACTCCACCCGTGCTGCGCGGAGTCGGAGATCCAGGCCGTCGAGCGGATGTGCGCCCAGGGCATCGACGAAGCCGCCCAGGTCGCCGGTTCGGCCGACGCCGACGTCGCGGAACGGGCCGGGGCGGCCGACCGGTTGACGACCACGCTGGACGCCCTGGAACGGTGGCTCTCCGGCCGCCAGTTCATGATCAGGGAGCAGATCACCGCCGCCGACGTCGAGTTGTGGGTGACCCTCGTACGCCTCGACACCGTCCACCGCATCCACCTGGACGCGGCGGCGGTACGGCGCATTGCCGAGCACCCCGCCCTCTGGGCCTACGCCCGCCGCCTCACCGCCCACCCCGCCTTCGGCACCCACCTCGACCTCGACGGCATCGCCCGCCGCCATCACGCCCACTGCCAGGGTCTCGAAGCCGCGGGAGCGGCGGTCCAGATCCTGGACTGGGCCTCCCACGCGCGTCGATGACCCCTCCCAGGAAGGCACCCTCCGTGTCCGCACCACCCCTGCACCTCGCCGTCGCCCTGGACGGCACCGGCTGGCACCCCGCGTCCTGGCGTGAGCCGGTGGCCCGCCCCCGGGATCTGTTCACCGCCGGATACTGGGCCGGCCTGGTCGCCGAGGCCGAGCGCGGACTGCTGGACTTCGTCACCTTCGAGGACGGCCTGGGCCTCCAGTCCTCCCACTGCCTCGGCCCGGACGACCGCACCGACCAGGTCCGTGGCCGCCTCGACGCGGTCCTCGTCGCCTCCCGTGTCGCCCCGCTGACCCGGCATATCGGCCTGGTCCCGACCGTGGTCGCCACCCACACCGAGCCCTTCCACCTCTCCAAGGCCATCGCCACGCTCGACTACGTCAGCACCGGACGGGCCGGCCTGCGCGTGCGGGTCACCGCCCGCCCGAACGAGGCCGCGCACTTCGGCCGCCGTGGCCCCGACAGCCTGGCGGCGGCGGAACTGTTCGCCGAGGCCACCGACTACGTGGAGGTCGTGCGGCGGCTCTGGGACAGCTGGGAGGACGACGCCGAGATTCGGGACGTCGCCACCGGCCGCTTCATCGACCGGGACAAGCTGCACTACATCGACTTCAAGGGCCGCCACTTCAGCGTCAAGGGCCCGTCCATCACCCCGCGTCCGCCCCAGGGGCAGCCGATCGTCAGCGCGCTCGCGCACGAGAGCGTGACCTACCGGCTGGTGGCCCGGCAGGCCGACATCGGCTACGTCACCGCGTACGACGTAGACGAGGCCCGCGCGATCGTCGCGGAGATCCGCGCCGAGCAGGCGTCGGCCGGACGCGCCGGCGAGCTCCTGCACGTCTTCGGCGAGCTGGTCGTCTTCCTCGACGACGATTCCCGTACGGCGCAGGCGCGCCGGGACCGCCTCGACGCCCTCGCGGGACAGCCGTACACCAGTGACGCCCCTGTCTTCACCGGCACGGCCACCCAACTCGCCGACCTCTTGCTGGAGTTGGGGCAGGCAGGGCTCACCGGCATCCGGCTCAGGCCCGCCGTGCTCGGGCACGACCTGCCGAGGATCACCAGGGAGCTGGTCCCGGAGCTGCAGCGCCGAGGCGCCTTCCGTCGCGCCTACGACGCCGACACCCTGCGCGGACGACTGGGTCTGCCCCGCCCCCGCAACCGCTACGCCGCCGCCTGAGCCGGAAGGAAGGCCCCCATGCCCCGGAAACAGATCCACCTGGCCGCCCACTTCCCCGGCGTCAACAACACCACCGTCTGGAGCGACCCCGCGGCCGGAAGCCACATCGAGTTCGACTCCTTCGCCCACTTCGCCCGGACCGCCGAACGCGCCAAGTTCGACTTCCTCTTCCTCGCCGAGGGCCTCCGACTGCGCGAACAGGGCGGACGGATCTACGACCTGGACGTCGTCGGCCGCCCCGACACCTTCACCGTGCTGGCCGCGCTCGCCGCCGTCACCGAGCACCTCGGCCTGACCGGCACCATCAACTCCACCTTCAACGAGCCCTACGAGGTGGCCCGCCAGTTCGCCACCCTGGACCATCTCTCCGGCGGCCGGTCCGCCTGGAACGTCGTGACCTCCTGGGACGAATTCACCGGCGAGAACTTCCGGCGCGGCGGCTTCCTGCCGCAGGAGGAGCGCTACTCCCGGGCGAAGGAGTTCCTCGCCACCGCCCACCAACTCTTCGACTCCTGGAACGGCGACGAGATCGTCGCGGACCCGGCCACCGGCGTCTTCCTGCGGGACGCCCAGGCCGGATCCTTCGCGCACCGGGGCCCGCACTTCGACATCCACGGCCGCTTCGACGTCCCGCGCTCACCCCAGGGCCGCCCGGTGATCTTCCAGGCCGGCGACTCCGAAGAGGGCCGCGAGTTCGCCGCGGCCGGCGCCGACGCGATCTTCAGCCGCCACGCCACCCTCACAGCGGGGCAGGCCTTCTACACGGACGTCAAGAACCGCCTGGCCCGCTACGGCCGCCGTCGTGAGGAGCTGCTCATCCTGCCCGCCGCCACCTTCGTCCTCGCGGACACCGACGCCGAGGCCCACGAGCTGGCCAGGGCAGTGCGGCGCAAGCAGGTCAGCGGAGCCACCGCCCTCAAGCACCTGGAGTGGGTCTGGAACCGGGACCTGTCCGCCTACGACCCCGACGGTCCGCTGCCCGAGATCGACCCCCTGCCGGGGGAGCACACCGTCGCCCGGGGCCGGGCCCAAGTGCGCATGTACCGGGACCCGTTGGCCACCGCCCGCGCATGGCGGGAGCTGGCGGCTTCGAACGACTGGTCCATCCGCGACCTCGTCATCGAGACCGGGAACCGGCAGAACTTCATCGGTTCGCCGCGGACCGTCGCCCGTACGATCAACGACCTCGTCCAGGCCGACGCCAGTGACGGCTTCATCCTCGTCCCGTACCTCACCCCCGGCGGCCTCGACGACTTCGCCGACCGGGTCGTCCCGCTCCTCCAGGAACAGGGCGTGTTCCGCACCGATTACGAGGGCCCGACACTCCGCGACCACCTGGGCCTCGCCCACCCGGACACGGCACGCGCCGCGCACCTGGCCTCGTGACCACCCGCCGCCCCTGAGGAGTCCACCCGTGTCAGCCATCCCCCTAGGCGTCCTGGACCTGGTGCCGATCCCGTCCGGCGCCACCCCCGCCGACGCCCTGCGCAACTCCGTCGACCTCGCCCGGCATGCCGAACGCCTCGGCTACGCCCGTTACTGGTTCGCCGAGCACCATCTGAACCCCGGCGTCGCCGGTACCTCCCCGGCGGTCGTCCTCGCGCTCACGGCCGCCGCCACCTCCACCCTCCGGCTCGGCTCCGGCGCCGTTCAACTCGGCCATCGCACCGCCCTGTCCACGGTCGAGGAGTTCGGCCTGATCGACGCGCTGCACCCGGGGCGGATCGACCTGGGCCTCGGCCGCTCCGGCGGCCGACCGCCGGGGCGGCACACGGCGCCCGCCCGCCGCGCGGCGAACGGCCTGCTCATCCCGCCCCGCTTCAACGCCGAGCACCTGCTCGGCTCTCCCCGGATCGCCCTCCAGCGCAAGCTGCTGACCCTGCCGAACGCCGAATCCCAGGACTACGCCGAGCAGATCGACGACGTCCTCGCGCTGCTCGCCGGGACCTACCGCTCCCCGGAGGGCATCGAGGCACACGCCGTGCCCGGCGAGGGGGCGGACGTCGAGGTGTGGATCCTGGGCAGCAGCGGCGGACAGAGCGCCGAGGTCGCCGGCGCCCGGGGTCTGCGGTTCGCGGCGAACTACCACGTCAGCCCCGCCACCGTCCTGGAGGCCGTGGACGGCTACCGGTCCTTCTTCCGGCCGTCGGAGTTCCTCGACACCCCGTACGTGAGCGTCTCGGCGGACGTCGTCGTCGCCGAGGACGACGCGACGGCCCGTGAACTCGCCGAGGGCTACGGTCTGTGGGTGCGCAGCATCCGCACGGCCGAGGGTGCCATCGAGTACCCGACCCTCAAGGAGGCCCGCGCCCACGAGTGGACCGACGCTGACCGGGCCCTGGTGCGGGACCGCGTCGACACCCAGTTCGTCGGCACCCCCGCCCAGGTCGCCGACCAGCTGGAACGACTCCAGGAGGCGACGGGGGCCGACGAGTTGCTGATCACGACGATGACCCACGAGCACACCGACCGGGTGCGGTCGTACGAACTGCTGGCCGGGGAGTGGGCACGGCGCTGAGCCGCCCGCCCGCCTCCCCGGCCAGCGGGTCGGTCAGCTCGCCGAACCGATCACCGGGTAGTGGTCGGACAGGTTCGTGTAGGTGTAGTCCGTGCCCCAGCTGGAGACCGTCCAGGGCGCGCTCTGCTCCTTGATCACGTCGTTCTTCCACACGGTGGGACGGGCGTGGCCGGCGCGGTGCAGGACGTAGTCGAGGTCCTCGCGCGGGTCGTCCGGGTAGCGCTCGCTGCTGATGGAGTTGTCCTGCGTATCGAAGGAGTACGGGTGGCCGGTGCGGGCGTCGGCGCCGACCAGGCCGGCGTCGGAGAGCATCGTGTCGTACTCGGCGGTGTGCGAGTCGACGTTCATGTCACCGGCGACCAGCACCTGCTCACCGGCCGGGATGCCCTTGGCGTCCAGGAAGGCGTCGATCGCCTTGAACTGACGGCTGCGCATCGCGGCGGCCTCACCGGCGTCGCAGCCCGGGTCGGTGGACTGGGCGTGCGTGCCGACGACGTGCACCTTGGTGCCGTTGACGTCGAGGACGACGTACACGAAGCCCTTGTTGGACCACCAGTCGGCGCCGCACGCGTCCTTGTAGACGTACTGCTCCTTGCGCAGGATCGGCCACTTGCTGAGGATCGTGACGCCGCCGTCCTCCGGCGTCGTCGCCGAGTAGGCGCCGCCCGTGGCGTCCCAGCCGGTCTTGCCGCGGCCCATCACCGGCGTCTGGTACGGGTACTGACCGGCGAGGGAGCCCTTCAGCGCGTCCGAGGAGGAGTTGTCGAACATCTCCTGGAACACCACGACGTCGTTGCCCTGCACGAAGGGCGCCTTGGCGATCTCGGCGGCCCGGTGGTCCTGGCCCCAGTTCGGGTACAGGGACTTGCTGAACAGGAAGACGTTGTACGACAGCACCTCGAGCGGCGGCGCCTGCTCGGCGGCCGACGCGGCGGGCGCCGCGCCCACCAGTCCGACGGCGGCGAGCGAGAACGCGAGCACGGCCGAGCCCTGTGCACGGCGGTGTGCGATGAGCGTCACTGGATCTCCCTGTGATTGAAGGGTGTTGAGTGGCGCCGCACATCAAACCATCAGGGATTACTGTCAGGTAACACCTTTACGGGAAAGAGATGGCGCGGGGGCGTCGGGTCGGAAGTTGTTCAGACAAGCCAGGTTCCGTTTCGCATGAGATGCCGCTGCGGCAGCTCCCGCACCTCGTGCCAGGCCTGCACCGCCCGCGGGCGCACCCGGAAGAAGGCGTACGAGGAACTGTCCGCGCGCGGGTCCCACCCGGTCTTCGCCAGGAAGCCCTCCGCCGCCGCGGCCGGCACCTGCTCCGACGTGAACGCCGAGACGTCGCCGTCGATGAGTACGACGTCCCGGGTGTCGCCGAGGGCCAGCCGGGTCCGTCCGCCGTCCCGCAGATTGCGGCCCGTCGGATTGCCGGTGCGCGTGGACAGCCACAGAGCCTCCCCGTCCCAGGCGAACCACAGCGGCACCAGGCACGGCACCCCGTCGGTGTCCGCCGTGGCGACCCAGATGTCGATCTCGCGCTCCAGCCGGTCCAGTACGTCGCGCCGGCGCCGCTCGGGAGTGCGGGGTGTGTCGTTGATCGTCATGGCCGGGACGCTACCCATCACCGCGGTCGGGCGCCTCGGGCCGCGGTCCTAGGCCCTCCCTGGGCCTGTCCGAGGCCCTGTCGCAGGACCGCAGGACGAGGCCCCGGAGATGGACTGGCGCACGGAAGGTTTTACGTATAACCTCTCCCGTCAACCGCACGTCCCGAGAGGCCACCGATGAGTCGTATCGCCCTGGTCACCCTCGTCGTCGACGACTACGACGAGGCGATCCGCTTCTACACCGAGGCCCTCGGCTTCCGCCTCGTCGAGGACGCCCCGCGCCCCGACGGCTCCCGTTGGGTCGTCGTGGCACCCGGCGACCAGGGCACCGGCCTGCTCCTCGCGCGCGCCAAGGGTGCGGCCCAGGGCGCCAGGGTCGGCGACCAGACCGGCGGGCGGGTCGGCTTCTTCCTGCACACCGACGACTTCGCCCGCGACCACGCCCGGATGCTCGCCGCGGGCGTGACCTTCCTGGAGGAGCCGCGTCACGAGCCCTACGGCTCCGTCGCCGTCTTCCAGGACCTGTACGGCAACCGCTGGGACCTGCTCCAGCCCGCCGGCTGACGCTCCTCCGCTTCTCGAACCGCCCCGTCCAAGGAAAGACGCACCATGACCGCTACGCGCGTAGACCTCGATGTGATCCGACGCCTCCCCAAGGCCGTCCTGCACGACCACCTGGACGGCGGCCTGCGCCCCGCCACCGTCGTGGAGCTCGCCGCCACCGTCGGCCACACCCTCCCCACCACCGACCCGGACGAGCTGGCCGCCTGGTACTTCGAGGCCGCGAACTCCGGCGACCTGGTGCGCTACATCGCCACCTTCGAGCACACCCTCGCCGTGATGCAGAACCGCGAGGGCCTGCTGCGCGTCGCCGAGGAGTACGTGCTGGACCTGGCCGCCGACGGGGTCGTCTACGCCGAGGTGCGCTACGCCCCCGAGCTGAACACCCGGGGCGGGCTGAGCCTCGCCGAGGTCGTCGAGACCGTCCAGGAGGGCCTCGCCGCCGGTATGGCGAAGGCCGCTGCCGCCGGTACCCCGGTGCGCGTGGGCACGCTGCTCTGCGGCATGCGGATGTTCGACCGGGTGCGCGAGGCCGCCGACCTCGCCGTGGCCTTCCGGGACGCCGGCGTCGTCGGCTTCGACATCGCCGGCGCCGAGGCGGGCTTCCCGGCCGCCGACCACCTCGCCGCCTTCGAGCACCTGCGCCGCGAGAACGTGCCGTTCACGATCCACGCCGGTGAGGCCGACGGCCTGTCGAGCATCCACCAGGCGCTCCAGATCTGCGGCGCCCAGCGCCTCGGCCATGGTGTGCGGATCACCGACGACATCGTGGACGGCAAGCTGGGCCGCCTCGCCGGCTGGGTCCGTGACCGCCGGATCGCCCTGGAGATGTGCCCGACCTCCAACCTCCAGACCGGCGCCGCCACCTCGATAGCCGAGCACCCCATCACCGCCCTGAAGGACCTCGGCTTCCGGGTCACCCTCAACACCGACAACCGGCTGGTCTCCGGCACGACGATGACCCGCGAGATGTCCCTGCTGGTCGAGCAGGCCGACTGGACGCTCGAGGACCTGCGCACGGTCACGGTCAACGCCCTGAAGAGCGCGTTCATCCCGTTCGACGAGCGCAACGCCCTCATCGAGGACGTCGTCCTGCCCGGCTACGCGCTCTGAAGCAGTCCGCGCACGTAGGCGGCCTGTCCGATGTGCTGCAGGTCGTCGGACAGGACGCTGACCAGTCGTACCCCCAGGGTCACCGGTGGGTCCCAGCGCTCGTCGACGACGCGTTCCAGATCCTTGGCGGCCAGCTCGCGCAGCGCCCCGAGGGTCTGGGCGTGCACGGCGTCGTAGTACCCGGTCAGCAGGTCGGCGGAGTCGACCCGCACCTTGTCGACCTTGGCGGCGGTGTGGCCGTACCCGGTGTCGTGGCGGGGCAGGTCGAGTCCGAAGGTCTTCTGGAAGTCCTGGGCGAGCCACACCTGGTCGAGCTCGAAGGCGTCGGCGATGTGGTCGTCCTGGACCCGGGTGAGATGCCAGACCAGCCAGCCGATGGAGTTGGCGTCGGGCTCCGGCCGGGCGTGCAGGTCGTCGGGGCCGAGACCCTCGACGGTGGCGTGGACTTCTTCCTGGATGCGGTTGAACCCGTCGATGAGGATGTCCTTGGCATGCATGGCTCCACCATCCCGCAAAGCGGGGCCTCACGCGCCTTCGCCCTCCAGCAGCTCCATCAGCGCCCGTGCCGCCGGGCTGGTGGCCTGCGGGGACGGCAGCAGGGCGACCGTCTCGTACACCCGCTCGCCGGTGCCCTTCACCTCCAGCGCGGTCAGTGACTCCCGCTTGTGCCGGAAGTGCCGCGGTACGACGGCTATGCCGAGGTCCTCGTCCACGAGGTCCAGCAGGCCGTGCACGTCGTTCACCTCCAGGGCGACCGTCCGCCGTACGCCCGCGGCGGCGAACGCGGCGTCCGTGGTCCGCCGGGGTCCCCAGTCGGGGTGGAAGTCCACGAACACCTCGCCGCCCAGCTCCTCCAGCGTGACCGCGGCCGCGGCGCCCGCGAGCCGGTGACTGGGATGGCACAGCACGGTCATGGGCTCACTCGTCAGCGGTACGGCACGCAGCTGCTCGGTGTCCTCGCGCGCCGCGCGGACGGCGAAGGCCAGGTCGAGACGCCCGGCCGCGACCTCCTCCGCGAGCGCCCCGGAGCCCGCCTGCCGCAGACAGATCTCCACGTCCGGGTGGCGCCGCCGGAACGCCGCGAGCAGCCCCGCCACATGCACCCCGGCGATGCACTGCTCGGAGCCCAGTGCCAGCATCCCGCGCAGCACGCCCTGCACCGCGGCGACTGCCTCATGGGCCGTCCGCACCTGGGCGAGGATCCGCTCCGCCTCGCCGAGCAGCGCCCGCCCGGCCGGAGTGAGGGTCACACTGCGGGTCGTACGGACGAACAGCGGGGCCCGCAGCTCTCTTTCCAGGGAGCGGATCGACGCCGACAGGCCCGACTGGGAGACCATGAGCCGTTCGGCGGCCCGGGTGAAATGCTGGTCCTCGGCGACCGCGACGAAGTGCTGGAGTTGGCGCAGTTCCATGACTGAGAAGCGTATCCGCTGAATTCCATCGGATTCTTCTGTTGGACCGATGCCCACAGGTCACGAAAGAGTGGACACCGGTTTTCAGGGAACCTGGTTCCACCGTGCCCACCCCTCTGGAGTCGCGTTGTACACCGCACACCCCGACCGTTACGCGGACATGCCCTACCGGCGCACCGGACGCAGCGGTCTCAAGCTCCCCGCCCTGTCGCTCGGCCTGTGGCACAACTTCGGACCCGACCGCACCGTCGAGACCCAGCGCGCGATCCTGCGCCGCGCCTTCGACCTCGGCGTCACCCACTTCGACCTGGCCAACAACTACGGCCCGCCCCCCGGGTCGGCCGAGTCGGCGCTGGGCGAGGCGCTGAAGGCGGACTTCGCGCCGTACCGCGACGAACTCGTCATCTCCACCAAGGCCGGATACCTGATGTGGCCCGGCCCGTACGGCGAGTGGGGCTCGCGCAAGTACCTCATGTCCTCGCTGGACCGGAGCCTGCAGCGGATGGGCCTGGACTACGTCGACATCTTCTACTCGCACCGCCCGGACCCGGAGACTCCGCTGGAGGAGACGATGGGCGCGCTGCACTCGGCCGTGCAGCAGGGCAAGGCGCTCTACGTCGGCGTCTCCAACTACTCCGCGGAGCAGACCCGGGAGGCCGCCCGCATCCTCGGTGAGCTGGGCACCCCGCTGCTGATCCACCAGCCGCGCTACTCCATGCTGGACCGGCGCCCGGAGGACGAGGGGCTGCTGGACGCCCTGGACGAGCTGCAGATCGGCTCGATCGTCTTCTCCCCGCTGGAGCAGGGACTGCTGACGGGGCGTTACCTGAACGGCATCCCGGAGGACTCGCGCGCCGCGAGTGACAGCCCCTTCCTCAACTCCGAGGCGGTCACGGAGGAGTTGGTCGGCAAGCTCCGCGCGCTCGACGAGATCGCCAAGTCCCGGGGCCAGTCCCTGGCCCAGCTCGCCCTCGCCTGGGTGCTGCGCGGCGGCCGGGTGACCTCCGCCCTCGTCGGCGCGAGCAGCGCCCGCCAGATCGAGGACAGCGTCGCGGCCATCGGCAACCTGGACTTCGAGGCGGAGGAGCTGGACCGGATCGACGCGGTGATCAAGGCGTAGCAGCCGTTCCCGGTGGCGGGCACGCCGCCACCGGGTCGGTCAACCGAGGCGTTCCTCCAGGGCGACCGTCACCGTGTCGCCCTCCTCCTTGCCGATCGCCCGGCGCACCTCCGCCTTCACGGGCAGCATGTGGGTGCCGTCGCCGAGGGCCATGAAGGAGCTGTGGAAGGGGTGGCCGTCGATGGTGCCGCTGACCTTGACCAGGCCGCGGGTGCCGAAGAAGTCGACCGAATCGGGCCAGACGACACAGGTCCAGCTGCCCTTCTCGGGCCCCTTGCGCAGCACGGCGGTGAAGCTTACGTCCAGTTTTCCGGTACTGCCCATGATCGTCTCCGCTCACGGTGATCGCGGTGGGACTCTCTCAGTATGCGCAGGTTGACGCGCACCCATCACCTTTCGGCCACCAATGGCGGTGAATATGCCAGGAGACTGGCCGGAAAGTCATGGTGACAGTGATTCAGTAGTGAACATACTCAACTGAAGAGGGAACTTCACGCGGAGCGAAGGCCCCATCACGCACAGCACTTGAGCCGCACGGAAAGCGAGGCCCGGTCCGCAGGCGAGACGCGCCACGGGGGAGTGAGACGTGCACGACGAATTCCTGTGCCATGTCACCGCGTACGGCACCTGCGCCGGCCGACGTATCGGCGTACCGCTCGGCACGTACCGGGCACCCACCCTGGCCCTCGCCCTGTGGTGGTTACGCGACCGGGCCTCCTGGATCGCCGAGCGCCTGGACCCGCACCCCGAGGCCGAGCACTTCCCGCCGAGCGCCCTCGTGCCGGTCGCCGACACCGTGCCCGACGTTCCCTCCGTACTGCGCGCCTGGTGCGCGGACGACCGTCAACAGGAACTGGTGGCCGAGCAGTTGGCCGCCGGACGGCTGGTCCGCATCGCCACGTTCGACGAGACCACCGAGTACGAACTGCTCGCCGAGTCGGTGGACGCGCTGCGGATGCAGCGCACCATCCCCGCCCTGGTCATGCCCGTCGGCTGAGCCCTCACCGATCATCCGTGCCAGGCGCACAAGTGGGCGAATCGGTAGAATCTTGGGCATGGCGGAGCGTCCTCTCGCACCGACTGCGCCCGTACTCGTGCTGGAGACCGAGTCGGGCTCCACCGTGATGACCCCGGGCCGGGACTACCACGTCGGCCGCGACCCGCTCAGCGACATCGTCATCGACGACGCCCGCGTCTCCTGGCACCACGCGGTCCTGCACCCGGAGACCGACCACTGGAAGCTCCAGGACGAGAACAGCACCAACGGCACCTACACCGACGGCCACCGGGTCCACGAGTGGGACGTCGGCCCCGGCACCGAGATCCGCTTCGGCAACCCGGCCGACGGCCCCCGCGCCCGGCTGCTGCGCCGCCCCGAACCCGTACCCGAACGCCCCTCGGCCGTCTCGATGCCCGCGCTCACCGGCACCTTCCGGCAGCCCACGAGCGTACGGCCGCTGCCCGCCCGTACGATCCGCATCGGCCGCGCCCCGGAGAACGACCTCGTCCTGGACGACCTGGTCGTCTCCCGCCACCACGCCGAACTGCGCGCCCTGCCGGACGGCGGCTACGAGATCACCGACTTGGGCAGCCACAACGGCACCTTCCTCAACGGCGGCTCCGTCACCGCCGCCCCGGTCCGCCCCGGCGACGTCATCGGCATCGGGCACTCGGCGTTCTGCCTGGTCGGCGACGAGCTCCAGGAGTACGTCGACACCGGTGAGATCTCCCTGGAGGTCCAGGACCTCACCGTCGCCGTCGACCACGGCCGCAAGACCCTCCTGGACCACGTCTCCTTCCCGGTGGGGGAGAAGTGCCTGCTCGCGGTCGTGGGACCGAGCGGCGCCGGAAAGTCCACCCTGCTCAACGCGCTCACCGGACAGCGGCCCGCCGACCACGGCACGGTCGTCTACGACGGCCGCGACCTCTACCGCGACTACGCCGAACTGCGCCAGCGCATCGGCCTGGTTCCGCAGGACGACATCCTGCACGCCCAGCTCACCGTCCGCGGCGCCCTGTCCTACGCCGCCGAGCTCCGCTTCCCGCAGGACACCGCCAAGGCCGAACGCCGGGCCCGGGTCGACGAGGTCATCGGCGAGCTCGGCCTCGCCCAGCGCGCCGGACAGCCCGTGCACAGCCTCTCCGGCGGCCAGCGCAAGCGCGTGAGCGTGGCCCTGGAACTGCTCACCAAGCCCTCCCTGCTCTTCCTCGACGAACCGACCTCGGGTCTCGACCCCGGCATGGACCGCTCGGTCATGCACATGCTGCGGGGCCTGGCGGACGACGGGCGCACCGTCATCGTCGTCACCCACAGCGTCCTCAGCCTCGACGTCTGCGACCGCCTCCTGGTCCTCGCGCCGGGCGGCCGGATCGCCTACTACGGCCCGCCCGAGGACGCCCTCGACTTCTTCGGCTTCCAGCAGTGGCCGGAGGCCTTCGAGGCGTTCGAGGCCGACCAGGAGCGCGACTGGGCCGGCGACTACACGACCTCGCCCCTGCACGGCCGTTACGTCGCCGACGCCACCGCACAGCCGCGACTGGACCGCTCCGGCCCGGTCGTCATCACCCCGCCCCGCCGGCCGCGCAGCCGCGGCGCCCAGCTCGGCACCCTGATCCGCCGCTACACGACCGCCCTCAGCGCCGACCGCACCTTCCTCGCCATCATGATCGCCCTGCCGTTCGTGATGGGCGCCATGGCCCGCGCCCTGGCCGGCAGCGAGCTGACCCGGGACACCGCCATGAACGCGCTGCTCATCCTGTGTGTCGGCGCGGTCCTCACCGGAGCGGCGAACGCCGTGCGCGAACTCGTCAAGGAACGTGTGATCTACCGGCGTGAGAGAGCCGTCGGCCTGTCCAGATCGGCGTACCTGATGTCCAAGATCGTGGTGCTCGGCACGATCACCGTGCTCCAGGCCGTGGTGCTGACGCTGGTCGGCCTGCTCGGTGTCGACCTCAACGCCCCGGGCGGCGAGGGTGTGCTGATGCCACCGCTGGCCGAGATCACCATCGCCGTCGCCCTGCTGGCCTTCACCGCGATGATGCTCGGCCTGCTGGTCTCCGCGCTGGTGCGCAAGGAAGAGGTGACGATGCCGCTGCTGGTGCTGCTGGCCATCGTCCAGGTGGTGTTCTGCGGCGCTCTGCTGAAACTCGACGGCGTCCCCGGCCTGGAACAGCTCGCCTGGCTGGTGCCCTCGCGCTGGGCGCTCGGCGCGATGGCCGGAACCGTCGATCTGGCCAAGATCGTGCCCGGCGACCTGACCGGAGACCCGCTGTTCGAGCACTCGGCGGGCGTGTGGCTGCTCAACATCGGCATGCTGATCGTGCTGTCGGTGGTCTTCGGCTGGGTGGTCGCCCGGCTGCTGCGCCGCCAGGAACCCGTCGTGATGCGGAAGTAGGGCACTTTATGGCGACCCCCGGATTCCGGCCCACCCACGTCGTCCCCGCCCACGGGATGCCCGCCTGGGAGGGGCCCGACCCGGCCCGGCCCACCGTGCCCCTCGACCCCCTGCTCCCTGTCCAGGTCGTCGAACGGCGCGGCGACTGGGGGCACGTCCTGTGCGCCAACGGCTGGTCGGCCTGGGTCGACGGACGCCACCTGGTCGCCGTACCCCAGGACCCGCCCGCCCCCGACGCCGCCCTGGCCCGCACCGCCGACCCCCGCCCCCAGCTCGGCCGCGCGGAACAGACCCTGGCCCGCTACCGGGCCGCGCTGGAGGACCTGGCGGCCGGCGCCCTGGACGGCGAGTCCTTCCGGGACCGCACGCGCGGCCTGCGGATCGGGGTGGTCGTCGAGGGCGAGCACGTGTGGCTGTACGACGCCGAGCACGGGCGGTGGGCCTACGCCGACGGGCTGAGCCTGAGCACCTACACCACGGACGAGGGGCCCCGCGCCGCCGCCGAGGACCCCGGCCACGCCGCCACCCAGGTGGTGACCCCGGATGGCCCGTGACACGAGCCTGTTCTCGGGCCGGCCCTCCGAGCTGATCGGCCGGACGGTCGCCGGGTACCGCATCGAGGGGGAGATCGGCCGCGGCGGCATGGCCGTCGTCTACCGCGCCCTCGACCTGCGCCTGGAACGCACGGTCGCGCTCAAGCTGCTGGCCCCCGAACTCGCCCGCAACGACACTTTCCGGCAGCGCTTCACCCACGAGTCCCGGGCCGCCGCCTCGATCGACCACCCGCACATCGTGCCGGTCTTCGAGGCGGGCGAGACGGACGGCGTGCTCTACATCGCCATGCGCTACGTCTCCGGCAGCGACCTGCGCCATCTGCTGGACGTGCAGGGTCCGTTGCCGCCCGCGACGGCCGTGCGCATCGCCGCGCAGGTGGCGTCGGCGCTGGACGCGGCCCATGAGCACGGTCTGGTGCACCGGGACGTGAAGCCCGGCAACATCCTGGTCGCCCGCGGCACGGACAGCGATCACCCCGAGCACGCCTATCTGACCGACTTCGGGCTGACGAAGAAGTCGCTGTCCCTCACCGGGTTCACCACGGTCGGACAGTTCGTCGGCACGCTGGACTACGTGGCGCCGGAACAGATCTCCGGCAAGCCGGTCGACGCGCGGTGCGACGTGTACGGGTTCGCCTGCGTCGTCCACGAGTGCCTGACCGGGCAGCCGCCGTTCCGGCGGGACGACGACATGGCGCTGCTGTGGGCGCACCAGTACGACGAGCCGCCGCCGCTGAGCGTGGGCCGGCCGGACCTGCCCTCGCAGGTGGACTCGGTGTTCTTCAAGGCCCTCGCGAAGAGCCCTGATGACCGGCACGAGTCGTGTCTCGCCTTCGTGGCGGCGCTGCGGGTCGCTCTGCGAGGCGGCGAGGAAGGGGCGCATCCGGCCACACGGGTGGACATGGGCGTGCCGACGGGGCTGGCGGAGGGGCCCAAGGCGCCGCCCAGGTGGGCCGAAGCGTTCTTCGGGTCGGGATACTGAGCGGCTGCCCGCAGCTCTAGGGACGCCTTCGCACAGGTCTCGCCAGGAGAGCCCCCAGGAACCCGGCCACCAGCCCCCACAGCAGCGCGAAGCCCAGCGCCCCCCACACCTGTGGTTCCAGCAGGAGCTCTCCGCCGAGGTCGCCCCCCAGGTCCCCGATGCCCAGCACCGAGAGGCCGTAGTGCGCGGAGATCCTGCATACGAGGCAGATCATCAGCACCGTCAGGGCCAGGGCGACCGCCATGTGCACCGCGTGCTGCCAGGCGCGCATCCGGCGGGGGGAGCGGGCGGCCATCACGAAGGCCGCCGCCAGGATCAGTACCGCGTCCACCACCACCAGCCACCACACGCGGCTGTCGTGATCGGCGAGCGTGGCGAGGTTCAGGGTCGCGGTGTCCGAGCCGCGCAGCACCTCGTCCAGGACATGGGGCATGGGCAGCCCGAACGGGCCGTCGACCCTGCCCTCCCAGGTGGCGCCGAGCCCGATCGTGAGCACCAGCCACACCAGGTTCGGCAGGCCGAGCAGGAGGACGGCGAACGTCTCCGCCGCGTGGCCGCGGGTCACGGCCACGATCACGCCGATGACGATGCCCAGGGCGACGCAGGCGAGGAGCAGCAGGACCATCGCGTACGCCGCCGGGCGCACCGACTCCTGGAAGCGCAGCAGCCCCGGCGGCAGCGGAGCGCCCCGGGACACCAGCAGAGCCAGGATAAGGACGCCGACGAGCCACAGGACGCCGAAGAACAGGGTCAGCGGGACGTCCGTGCGGAAGCCGACCTTCGGCGACACGCCGAAAAGCTCGCCGAGGTCGCTGAGTGTGTCGTCGCCAAGGGAGATCGTGAAATCCTGCTGGGCCGCGAGCGCCAGACCGAGCAGCGCCAGCAGCCACAGCACGGCGATCCGGGCCGCCCAGCCCGCCAGCTCGCGCGCCCCGGCCACCGCGCGGTGCCGCAGCGGCCGGAGGAAGCCGGCGGCGATCGCCAGGGCTCCGGCGAGCGTGACGGACAGCGGGATCACGGTGAGCCCGGCGTCGGACTCGGCGAGGCCTCCGGCGTCGCCCGACATCTCGACGGTGCCGCCCACGGCGGTGACCAGGGTCGCGGCGACGACCCGGGGGAAGGCGTTCTCGGGCAGGTCCGCCGCGCCCGCCGCCCACAGACCCAGCGTCGCGACGATTCCCATGGCGATCAGCCCGGCCAGCACGGCGAGGACGGCCTGCGGCCAGCCGTGGCGGGCCCTTGCCTGGTCGGAGGGGGTGCGCGCGGTCACACCGCCACGCTAAGCAGCGCCCGCGCGGCCCGCCCGCCGGGAGGGTCCGTCCGCGTCGGCTTGCGGACCGTGCCGGGCAGGAGCACACAATGGTCACGAGGAAAAACGCCACTATTGGGGTTTAATCACCCCCCGGTCCGCATCGGGAAGAAGGGCTCGTGAGCGTCGAACCTCCGTCCTCCGGCCGGCCCACAGGACCCCCTTCGGGGCCGCTGTCCGGTCCCTCGCAGCCGCCGTCGGGTCCTCCCTCGCAGCCCCCGGGCAGCGGTGGCGGGCTGACGCCGCCGGAGCCGGAACGTGGCCCCGGCCGCCCTTGGTGGCGGTCCGTGCCCCGGGTCGCCGTGCTGGCCACGGTGGTCGTGGCCGCGGTGGTGCTCGCCCTCGTCCTCGGCCGCGGCGGTGGCGGCGGTAGCTCCACAGCGGGCGGCGGCGAGGTCTTCCTCCAGGCCGCGGGCAAGACCGGCCCCGACCCCTTCACCGAGTCCACCGCCACGGACAGCTCCGCCCCGCCCATCACCCCCTCCCCGGACACCCAGAGCCCCACCGCCACCGCCAACACCGTGCGCGGGGTCGACGGCGGCGCCCCCGGCCTGTACGGCGGCACCCGCAACGCGGCCAGCTGCGACGTGGAGAAGCAGATCAAGGCGCTCCAGGCGGCGCCGGCGAAGAACCAGGCGTTCGCCTCGGTCGCCGCCGTCGAGCCGTCCGGCGTACCGGACTATCTGCGCGGCCTGACCCCCGTCCAGCTCCGTATGGACACCCGCGTCACCAACCACGGCTACCGCGACGGCGAGGCCACGCCCTACCAGGCCGTCCTGCAGACCGGCACCGCCGTCCTCGTCGACGACCGCGGCGTGCCCCGGGTGCGCTGCGCCTGCGGCAACCCGCTGACCCCGCCGGTCGCCCAGCAGACCGCGCCCAAGCCCACCGGCGACTCCTGGCCGTCGTACAACTCCTCGAATGTCGTCGTGGTCGCCCCCTCCACGGTCGTCATCGATGTCTTCACGGTCTACGACCCCGAGCACGGCGACTGGTTCCACCGGCAGCCCGGCGACACCGGCGGCAAGGACAAGAAGACGGACCCGCCCGCCCACCAGCCCTCGCCGTCGAAGACCACACCGCCGTCGACCTCGCCGGGCAGCACGACGGCCTGTCCGTCGCCTCCCGCCGGGCCGCCCACCGGTGACGTGACCTGCCCGCCGACCTCGACGAAGCCCCTCGCGCCGGACACCTCGCCCAGTTCGGAACCGCCGGCCTCCGAGTCCTCCGTGGAACCGGAGACGCCCACGACGTCGTCCCCACAGGTGCCGCCCGCGTCCGACACGAGCGGCACAGTGTCCGAGTCCGCGCCCACGAGCGCCAGCCCGCTCTCGCCGCCGGTGTGACGCAACCGGCTTCAGGGACGGGGACTGCCGGGCGCGACACGGGGTACGAGCCCTGGTGCAGCAGTGTCCGGCCGGGGCCGGCTTCCGAGAGAGAAACGCATGATCGAACACGACGGGGCAGTTATTCCAACTGGTTTCGACGTGCCCGTGGAACCTCTCCGACGGGCGACCCACTACACCGGTGAACCCGGGTGCATCGCGGAGGCGCGCTCCTTCGCCTCCGTGTTCCTCGACCGACTGCGCACGGAATGGTGCGCCGACATCGGTGCCCGGACCCACGAGGACGTGCTCCTGGTCGTCAGCGAGCTGGTCACCAACGCCGACCGGCACAGCAACGGCCCGTACATCCTCGACCTGGAGGGCACCGACGCCCAGGTGACGGTGTCCGTCTACGACAGCAGCGCCGCGCTGCCCCGCCGCTTCCCGCGGGACCCCCAGCGCATCGGCCGGCACGGTCTGGAGATAGTCCACGCCCTGGCCACGGACGTCGCCGTCGAACGGGTCCCGGTCGGCAAGCGGGTCCGCGCGGTGGTGTCGCTCGGACCCACGTGAGGGGCGGGGCCAACCCCCGTTCGCGCACGGCGATTTCCCTCAGGGCGGAACGCTGATCCCTTCCCACCGCGGCCACGGCTCCTAGGCTGGGAAGGTGACCGACCAAGCGCCGAACCAAGCCCGAGTCATCCCGCTGCGCCCGCCCGCGCGCCAGGAATCCACCAAGGCCGCTCCGAAGGAACCCCTGTGGCGGGACCTGATCGGTGACGTCCTGCGCCGCGAGCGGCTCGCCCAGGAGCGCACCCTGAAGGACGTGGCCGACGCCGCCCGGATCTCGATGCCCTACCTCTCCGAGGTGGAGCGCGGCCGCAAGGAGGCCTCCTCGGAGGTCCTCGCGGCCGCCGCCCACGCCCTCGGACTCGGCCTCGGCGACCTGCTGTCCCGGGCCCAGGGCGAGCTGGTCCGGCTCACCAGCCGGCACAGCGCCGTCCGGAGCCGCGGCACGGCCGGTTCGTCGTACGACGGACTCTGCCTCGCCGCCTGACGACCGCGGCCCGGCGCCTCACACCCCGGCGAGGCGCCGGCTCACCACCTGGTCGGCCAGCCCGTACGCCACCGCCTCCTCCGCGGTGAACACCTTGTCGCGGTCCATGTCGGCGCGCAGGGTCGCGACGTCGTGGTGGGTGTGGCGGGCCAGCACCTCCTCGACCTGCGAGCGGATCCGGACCATCTCCTTGGCCTGCAGCGCGAGATCGGAGATCGCGCCCCGGCTGCCCCCGGCCGCGGGCTGACCGAGCAGCACCCGCGCGTGCTCCAGCACGGACCGCCGTCCCGGATCCCCGCCGGCCAGCAGTACGGCGGCCGTGGACGCCGCCTGCCCCACACAGAACGTGGAGATCGGCGCCTGCACGTACGTCATGGTGTCGTAGATCGCCATGAGCGAGGTGAACGAGCCGCCGGGGGAGTTGATGTAGATCGCGATCTCGCGCTCCGGTGCCGCCGACTCCAGATGGAGGAGTTGCGCGATGACGACGTTGGCGACGCCGTCGTCGATCTCCGTGCCGAGGAAGATGATCCGCTCCGACAGGAGCCGGCTGAACACGTCGGAGGACCGCTCGCCGTGCGCGGTCCGCTCGACGACGTACGGAATCGTGTAGTTCGCCATGTCACAGCCCCATCCGTCGCTTCGAGGCGGCCGGGCGGACGTCCGCGAGGGACTCCACGACCCGGTCCACCATGCCGTACTCCCTGGCCTCCTCGGGCGTGAACCAGCGGTCGCGGTCGCCGTCCCGGGAGATGGTCTCCGGGGTCTGGCCCGTGTGCTCGGCGAGGAGCCGCTCCATCTCCCGTTTCGTGTGCTCCAGGTTCTCCGCCTGGATCTGGATGTCGGCGGTGGTGCCGCCGATGCCCGCCGACCCCTGGTGCATCATGATCCGCGCGTTCGGCAGGGCGTACCGCTTGCCGGGGGTGCCGCCGGTGAGCAGGAACTGGCCCATGCTGGCCGCGAATCCCATCGCGAGCGTGGAGACGTCGTTGGGGATGAGCCGCATGGTGTCGTAGATGGCGAGGCCCGCGTAGACCGAGCCGCCGGGACTGTTGATGTACAGGCTGATGTCGGTGCGCGGGTCCTCGGCGGACAGGATCAGCAACTGGGCGCAGACCCGGTTCGCGGAGACCTCGTCGACCTGGGTGCCCAGCAGCACGATCCGCTGACCCAGCAACTGGGCGGCCAGCTGGTCGTCGAACCGGGAGGGCGGGGTGTCGCCCTCCTCCGCCCGGGGGGTGAGCGCGGTGAGTGGAGTCATCGGACCTCCTCGTCGTGGCGTGGATTGCCGTCCACTTCACTGTTCACCGCCGGCCCGCCCCACCAGGCATTTCTCTGCCCGCGGCAGATCTGCCCACAGCAGAGCGCTCTGTCAAGTCGAGGCAGGACCGATGAGTTTGGCGAAGCCGAGCGGTCGACACAGATGTCAGCGGATCCACGCTCCAGGAGGTACTCATGGCCGCCACCGGTTTCACCACGTGTCTCTGGTTCGACGACGAGGCCGAGGAAGCCGCCCACCACTACGTCTCGGTGTTCAAGAACTCCAGCGTCGGCAAGATCGCCCGCTACCCCGAGGGCTCGATGCGCCAGGCCGGGACCGTGATGACCGTGGAGTTCACGGCCAACGGCCACCGGTTCCTCGCGCTCAACGGCGGCCCCCAGTTCACGTTCAACGAGGCCGTCTCCTTCATGATCTTCTGCGCGGACCAGGAGGAGATCGACTACTACTGGACCAAGCTCATCGAGGGCGGCGGCGAGCCCGGCCCCTGCGGCTGGCTCAAGGACAAGTACGGGGTGTCCTGGCAGGTCGTTCCGGACCGCCTCGACGCCCTCGTGAGCGACCCCGACCCGGCCAAGGCACAGCGCGCGACCCAGGCGATGCTCGCCATGGGCAAGCTCGACATCGCCGCCCTGGAGAAGGCGCACGCGGGCGAGTGAGCCCCGGCTAGGAGCCGCGGATCACCCGGGTGACCTCCCGCGCCATGCGCAGGATGCCGGGGGAGCGGACGGGACACGGCTTCGGGGTCGAGGTCGTGGGCGCCAGGCAGAAGTGCAGATAGTCGTCGTCGCGATGCAGGGCGGTACGACCGCGGCCCGGATCCGTGCAGTAGTCCGGGTGCGCGCGTTCGTACGCGGTGCAGGGCAGCTCCCGCACCCAGGTGTGGCGGGCCCCTTCGGCGCTCACCGTCCGTCCCGCGTCGGCGACGAGGTCGCCGGAGGCGTCGGCCCGCCGCGTGTAGAGGGCGTTCACCTGGCGGACCCGGTCCGGGGTGATCGGGTCCGGGCCCTGGAGCACCCACACGATCCGCGGGCGCCGCTCTCCGCCGGCCGCGGCGATCTGCTCGGTGAGCCTGTCCAGGTCCGAGGCGTACCGGTCGAAGTACCGGCCCGGATCGGCGTCGTGGGTGATGCCGTCCATGCACGGCGTGTAGCCCCAGGCGTTGCCCCAGAACTGCAGCACCACGAAGTCCGGCCGCAGCGAGCGCACCAGCGCCGCCGCCTTGTCCGCGTCCGGGACGAGGGACTTCTCGCCGGTGCCGGTGAGGTAGTCGCAGGGAGTGGTGCCCGAGTAGGGGGCGCTCGTGTACGAGGCCCGTAACTGGCCGCGGAGCTCCTGCCCGAGCACCTTCTGGGCCTCCATGGCCAGCGAGTCGCCGAGGTACAGCACGGTCGGCGCCGTCACGGCGGCGGCGCTGGGTGAGGCGGGCGCCCGCTGGTGCGTCGTGGCCGACGCCCTCGGCACCTCGGCCGCCGGGGCCCGTTCCGTCCCCGAGGTGGGGTCCCCGCAGCCGCCGATCAGCGACACGGTGAGCAGCAACCCCGCGATCCACGCCTTGCGCATACGGCGACTCCCGCCCCCGGAACCCGAAAACGGCTCCCCAGGCAAGCACAGCCACGCCACAGGGGGAAGACCCGCGCGAGACACATCGCGTCGGCCGGTCGCCCGGTCGAGCGATACGCGCCAACTGCCGTCGACGCGGGTGGGCGCGCGGACGGTGAGCGCTGTCAGGACACGTCGTTCACCAGCACCGCCGCCCCGTCGAACCGCCCGGCCTTGAGGTCCCGCAGCGCCTTGTCCGCCCGTGAGAGCGGGTAGGCGTGCGTGGTGGCCCGCACCCCGAACCGGTCGGCGAGAGCGAGGAACTCGCGGGCGTCCGCCCGGGTGTTGGAGGTGACGCTGCGCAACTCCCGCTCGTAGAACAGCTCGCTCTCGTACCGCAGCGGTGGAATGTCGGTGAGGTGGATCCCGGCCACCGCGAGGACGCCGCCGCGGTCCAGCGCCCGCAGCGCCACCGGGACCAGCTCCCCGGCCGGCGCGAACAGGATCGCGCTGTCCAGCGGCTCCGGCGGCAGGTCGCGCGCGTCGCCCGCCGAGGCGGCCCCCAGCTCAAGGGCCAGCCGTCGCGCCGCCGCGCCCCGGGTCAGGACGTGCACCCGGGCGCCCTCGGCCAGGGCGACCTGGGCACACAGATGGGCGCTGCCGCCGAAGCCGTACAGACCGAGCCGCCCGCCGGGCGGGAGCGCGGATCGGCCCAGCGCCCGGTAGCCGATGATCCCGGCGCACAGCAGGGGCGCGAGCGCGACGTCGTCCAGGTCGCCGGGGAGCCGGTGGGCGAAGGCGGCCGGCGCGGTCGTGTACTCGGCGTAGCCGCCGTCCGCGTCCCAGCCCGTGTACCGCGACCCGGGGCACAGGTTCTCCGCGCCGCGCAGACAGTACGCGCAGGTGCCGTCCGTGTGCCGCAGCCAGGCCACCCCGACCCGCTCGCCGAGCGCGAAGCCGCGCACCGCGGCGCCCAAGCCCGCCACGACCCCCACGACCTCGTGCCCGGGCGTCACCCCGGGCCGGCGCACCTCCAGGTCACCCTCCGTGACATGGAGATCGGTACGGCACACCCCGCAGGCCCGCACCCGCACCAGCAGCTCGTCGTCCGCCGGAACCGGGACGGGCCTCTCCACGAACCGCAGCGGCCCCTGCTCCACCGGCCCGGGCGTGACGACCGACCACGCCCGCATCGTCCTGGCCACAGTGCTCCCCGTCCCGCCGACGACCGTTGCCTTTTGTCCAGTCTGTAACGGACCGTGGTGTTCGGCGCGCGGTTCGCGCGAGGGGTGGCTAGCGTGTGGAAGCGGACCCACCCCCGATCCGGAGAGGCCGCCGTCATGGCCGTACAGCCAGAGGGAACCCCCTGTTGGGCCGATGCGATGTTCAGTGACGTCGAGGGAGCCAAGAGCTTCTACGGCGACGTCCTCGGCTGGACCTTCGGCGAGTCGTCGTCGGAGTTCGGCAACTACACCCAGGCCTACGTGGACGGCAAGGCGGTCGCCGCGGTCGTGCCGCCCATGCCCGGGCAGGAGGGCCAGTCCCAGTGGTGCCTCTACTTCGCCTCTCCGGACGCCGTGGCCACGGCCGCGCGGATCCGGGAGAACGGCGGCGAGGTGCTGATGGAGCCGATGGAGGTCGGCGACTTCGGGACCATGTGCCTGAGCCGGGACCCGTCCGGTGTCGTCTTCGGTCTCTGGCAGGGGGGCACGCACGAGGGCTTCGAGGCGTCGCCGGAGCAGCCCGGGGCGTTCTGCTGGGCCGAGGTCTTCACCCGTGAGCCGGAGAAGTCCGACGCGTTCTTCCCCGCCGTCTTCCCCGCGTACACCGCGCAGCAGATGGACGACGACGGGACGGACTTCCGGATCTTCAACGTTGGTGAGGCCCCTGTGCTCGGCCGGATGAAGATGACCGAGGAGTTCCCGCCCGAGGTGCCGGCGTACATCAACGTGTACTTCTCCGTCGCCGACTGCGACGAGGCCGTGTCCAAGGCCACCAAGCTCGGCGGGGTGCTGCGGTTCGGTCCGATGGACAGCCCGTTCGGCCGCTTCGCGGCGCTCAGCGACCCGCAGGGCGCGAACTTCTCGGTGATCGACGTCACGTCGACGCAGGGCGAGATGCCCACGCTCACCGACGTCTGAGCGGCCACTCCTTCGGCGCATGGCATGATCGGGGTCATGCGTGAACGAGTAGTGGCCGCGTGCGACGGGGCTTCGAAGGGAAACCCCGGACCCGCGGGATGGGCCTGGGTCGTCGCGGACGAGAGCGAGACCCCGGCCCGCTGGGAGGCCGGACCGCTCGGCAAGGCCACCAACAACGTCGCCGAACTCACCGCGCTGGAGCGGCTGTTGGCGGCGACGGACCCCGGTGTGCCGCTGGAGGTCCGGATGGACTCCCAGTACGCCATGAAGGCCGTCACCACCTGGCTGCCCGGCTGGAAGCGCAACGGCTGGAAGACCTCGGCCGGCAAGCCGGTCGCCAACCAGGAGCTCGTCGTACGCATCGACGAGCTCCTGGCGGGCCGCGCGGTGGAGTTCCGCTATGTGCCCGCCCACCAGGTGGACGGCGACAAGCTCAACGACTTCGCCGACCGCGCCGCCAGCCAGGCGGCCACTGTGCAGGAGGCCGCGGGCAGCGACCTCGGCTCGCCCGAGCCGCCGGCCGCCCCGGACGTCCCCGCCAAGGCGCCCCGCCGCCGTCCCGCGGCGGCGAAGAAGGCCGGCGGCGGTTCCTCCGCCCGCACGATCAAGGCGAAGTTCCCCGGCCGCTGCCTGTGCGGCCGCTCCTACGCGGCGGGCGAGCCGATCGCCAAGAACGCGCAGGGCTGGGGTCACCCGGAGTGCCGTACCGCCGAGGCGTAGGGCCATCCGGTGCTCCAGGCCCCGCGCCTCGGGCAGCCCTGAGCCGGATCAGGCCGCGTCGAAGGTGTAGTGCGGGGTGTGGTCCAGCAGGTCCGCGGGCCGCACGTTGTTCCACGGCTTCATGGTGTCGTTGATGTCCACCACGTCCGGGGTGCCCGCGGCCGGGAGGTAGGCGGAGCCGGGGTGGCGGCGCTGCCAGTCCGCCCACAGCTTGTCGATGTAGGCGTGGTGGAGCCAGAAGACGGGGTCGTTGGGGGAAACCCCGGTGGCCATCTGGCCGCCGACCCACACGTGCACCCGGTTGTGCAGGTTGACCCCGCGCCAGCCCTCCAGATGGTTGCGGAAGCCGTCCGAGCCGCTGTTCCAGGGCGGCATGTCGTACGTCTCCATGGCCAGTACGGAGTCCACCTCGGCCCGGGTGGGCAGCTGCCGCCCCCCGCCGCCGAGGGCCCGGCGCAGATAAGTACGGCCGTCTATGCGGACGTTGACGGGCCAGTTGCCGGTCGAGGCGGCGAACGGCCCGTCCATCACCCGTCCGTCCAGGCTGCGTCCGGTGCCGCCGAGGAAGTCCGGCGCCCACAGCGAGGCACGCGCCGTGCGGTCGGCGGTCCAGTCCCAGTAGGGCAGCGCGACCGACGCGTCCACCGCCTGCAGGGCCTCCTCGAAGTCGAGCAGGAATCTGCGGTGCCAGGGCAGGAAGGACGGCGAACGGTGGCCCGTGCGCTCGCCGTTGTCGGTGTCGGCCACGATGAAGGCGTTGTGGGTGGTGACGAACTCGTCGTAGCGGCCGCTGCGCTTGAGCTCCAGGACGGCGGCGACGAAGCGGCGCTTCTCGTCGGCGGTCAGGACGGCCTGGTTCTTGCGGACGGTCATGTGCGAGGGCTCCCGAAAGGGCTGGAGGGGTGGGTCAGTTGGCGGGGAACGGCAGGAGCTTCGCGCCCTGGAGTTCGTCGACCGCGGCCCGGGCGGCGGCGCGCGGGGTGGTCACCGGGTCGTAGTGGCTGACGACGCTGATCCAGCTGCCGTCGGCGTTGCGCATCACGTGCAGCTCCACCCCGTCGACGAAGACGGCGTAGCCACCGCCGTGGTCGTGGTGGCCGCCGTGTCCTCCGTGGCCCCCGTGGCCTTCGCCCGAGCGGGCCTTGCCCTGTATCCGGCGGCCCTTGTAGACCTCGTCGAAGGGGGCGGGGGAGGAGTCGGGGTGGTCGCCGGCGGCCCGGTCGGCGGGGGCGGCGAGCGTGGCGGGGGCGGCGAGCGTGGCGGCTCCGGAGGCGGCGGCGAGGGCGGCCGCGGCGGTGAGCGCGCGGCGGCGGCTGAGTTCGGGCATACGGATCTCCCGGTCGGGTCGGTTCTGGTGACTCCGCATGCCTATCGGGAGGGGTGAGACCGGGTGAAATCTCTCGGGAGTGGTTGGCTGCGATCCGGACAATTACCCACATGTCGTGGAAGGTTGAACGAAGGTGATCTTGCTGCGCGCATATGCCGGGAGTCACCGGAACGGGCAATTCCTTCTCCTGGAAGCCCTGATTCGGGTGGTCTTTGACGGGCCGGTGCGACCGGGGTGGCCTGTGTCACGCCCGGAAACTGACGCGATCCGGAAGCCGGGCCGCACGTCCCCCCGCTGCTACCCTCCGTCTCGAACCGATCGCTTTGAGTGAGACCAAGGGGTGCGCGTGAAGGTCGTCTGCGTCGGAGGCGGGCCCGCCGGCCTGTACCTCTCGATCCTGCTGAAGCTGCGGGACCCGTCCCACGACATCACCGTCCACGAACGCAACCCGGAGGGCTCGACCTACGGCTGGGGCGTCACCTACTGGCGGGGACTGCTCGACAGGCTGCACGCGCACGACCCCGAGTCCGCGCGCGCCGTCGCCGAGAACTCGGTCAGCTGGAACGAAGGCACCGCCCGCGTACGTGACCTGACCACCCGGCACCGCGGCGACGAGGGCTTCGGCATCGGCCGCCACCGACTGCTGGAGATCCTCGCCGGCCGGGCCCGCGCCCTCGGCGTACACCTGGCGTACGAGCAGCCCGTCGACCCCGACCGGCCGCCCGCCGACGCCGACCTCCTCGTCGCGAGCGACGGCGTCCACAGCGCGCTGCGCACCCGCCACGCCGCCCACTTCGGCACCGAGCTGCGCCCCGGTCGCAACCACTACATCTGGCTCGGCACCACCAAGGTCTTCGACGCCTTCACCTTCGCCTTCGTCGAGACCGAGCACGGCTGGATCTGGGCCTACGGCTACGGCTTCGGCCCCGACCGCAGCACCTGCGTCATCGAATGCGCCCCCGAGACCTTCACCGGCCTCGGCCTGGACCGCGCCGACGAGGCCGAAGGGCTCACCGTGCTGGAGAAGCTGTTCGCCGACACCCTCGACGGCCATGCGCTGATCGGCCGGTCACCGGCCGACGGCAGCTCCTCCTGGCTGAACTTCCGCACCCTGACCAACCGCACCTGGTACCGCGACAACCTCGTCCTGCTCGGCGACGCCGCGCACACCACGCACTACTCCATCGGCGCCGGCACGACCCTCGCCCTCGAGGACGCCATCGCGCTCGCCGACGCGCTGCACGCGGAGACCGCACTGCCGAGGGCCCTGGCCCGGTACGAGCGGGAGCGCCGCCAGGCCCTGCTCCCGATGCAGAGCGCGGCACGCTACAGCGCCCAGTGGTACGAGAACCTGCCCCGCTACATGCACCTGCCCCCCGAGCAGATGTTCGCCCTGCTCGGCCAGCGCCACTCACCCCTGCTGCCCCACGTCCCCCCGCAGCTCTACTACCGCCTGGACAGGGCGGCCGGACAGCTGGAGGCACTGCGCCGCCTCAAGCGCTGGCTGGGCCCGAGGGTCGCGCGGACCCTGGCCACCCGGAAGTAGCCCGAACGGCATCGCCCCGCGCCCAGGGAGCGCGGGGCGGATGACAGACTGACGCCATGGACGAGCGCAATTTCAGCAGGTCGCAGCAGCACGCATCCGTGGTCGGACTCGGCACCTGGCAACTGGGCGCCGACTGGGGCGACGTGGACGACAAGGAAGCCCTCACGGTGCTGGAGACGGCGGCCGAGACGGGGGTGACCTTCTTCGACACCGCGGACGTCTACGGCGACGGGCGCAGCGAGCAGACCATCGCGGGCTTCCTGCGCGGCAGGCCCGATCTGCACGTCATGGTCGCCACCAAGATGGGCCGCCGGGTCGACCAGATCCCGGAGAACTACGTCCTGGACAACTTCCGCGCCTGGAACGACCGTTCCCGCCGCAACCTCGGCATGGACCGCCTCGACCTGGTCCAGCTGCACTGCCCGCCCACCCCCGTCTACTCCACCGACGAGGTGTTCGACGCCTTGGACACCCTCGTCGCCGAGGAGCGCATCGCCGCCTACGGCGTGAGCGTGGAGACCTGCGCCGAGGCCCTCGCCGCCATCGCCCGGCCCGGCGTGGCCAGCGTGCAGATCATCCTCAACCCGTTCCGCATGAAGCCGCTGTACGAGGTCCTGCCCGCCGCCCGGGAGGCGGGCGTCGGCATCATCGCCCGCGTCCCGCTCGCCTCGGGCCTGCTGTCCGGCAAGTACACCAAGGACACCGTCTTCCCCGAGAACGACCACCGCACCTACAACCGGCACGGCGAGTCCTTCGACCAGGGCGAGACCTTCTCCGGCGTCGACTACGCGACCGGCGTGGAGGCCGCCGCCGAGTTCTCCGCCCTCGCCCCCGAGGGCTTCACGCCCGCCCAGCTGGCCCTGCGCTGGATCATCGACCAGCCTGGCGTGACCACCGTGATCCCCGGCGCCCGCTCGCCCGAGCAGGCCCGCGCCAACGCCGCCGCGGCCGAACTGCCGGAGCTGTCCGAGCAGACCCTCACCGCCGTCCGGGACCTGTACGAGCGGCGGATCAAGGAGCAGGTCGAGAACCGCTGGTAACCGTTTGAAAGGTCAACACCGGGACACCCGGACCCCATGGCGCAGGAAACCGCGAGACGCTCCGGCAGGGACGAGACCGAGGACGAGCGGGCCGACCGGATGTGGTCCGACCTCATCCAGGAGATCCGCGTGGCCCAGATGGGCGTGCAGATCCTGTTCGGGTTCCTGCTCACCGTGGTGTTCACCCCGACCTACGCCGATCTGGGCGACACGGAAGAGACGATCTACATCGTGACCGTGGTGCTGGGCGCCACCGCCACGGGCGCCCTGATCGGGCCCGTGTCCCTGCACCGGCTGGTGTCCGGCCGGCGCATCAAGGCGCAGGCGGTGCAGTGGGCGTCCAGGCTGACCTTCGTCGGCCTGATCCTGCTGCTCGCCACCACCACGTCGTCCCTGCTGCTGATACTCAGGGTCGCCACCCACGACGATTTCGTGCCGTGGCTCGTCACGGGCGTGGTGCTGTGGTACCTGCTGTGCTGGTTCGCTCTGCCGTACTGGGTGCGGCACCGCTACACGTCCCGGGACTGACCCCCAGCGCGGCGAGCTGCCGGTCGTGCGGGCGGCTGAGCAGCAGCAGCGAGAGCGTGGCGCCGACCAGGGCGCAGAACATGTCCCACTGGGTGTCCCACACATCGCCCTGCGTGGCGAGGAACGCGTCGGCGGCCTGACCGCCGATCACGGCGGCCAGCCACTCCAGCATCTCGAAGACCGCGCTGAAGGCGAGACACGCGCACACCGTCAGCGGCGCCAGCCAGCGGCTGCCGGCCAGCGGCGAGGTCCGGGTCAGCAGCTCCCGCACCAGCACGGCCGGTACGAAGCCCTGCATCAGGTGCCCGAAGCGGTCGTACGGGTTGCGCTCCAAGCCGAAGGTGTCGCGCACCCAGTCGCCGAGCGGCACCTCCGCGTACGTGTAGTGCCCGCCCACCAGCAGGACGATCGCGTGCAGGGCCAGCAGACAGCACAGCAGGTCCGTCAGCGGGAAGCGCCGCCACAGCAGCGCGATCAGCGGCAGCCCGACCAGCACCCACACCGTCTCCAGGAACCAGGTCGTACGGTCGTGCGGACCCCACGCCGAGAGCGCGAGCGCCGCGACCACGGCCGCGGCGAGAAGGGGCGGCACAGGGCGGCGAAGTGCGGTCATCGCGGGGCTCCTTGTCATCGGAGCCCATCGTGTCCGCGCGCCGCCCCGGCGGCATGAGTACGGCTACTCAGCCGCCTCTGTGCTCTTCGCACCCCGCAGTGAGGCGATGCACGCGGTGATGGCCTGCTGGAGCTCCTCCAGCTGCTGCACCATGTCGTCCTCGACGAACTCCTGCACGTCGTCGAAGGTGAGCTCCTCGAAGACCTTCGTAGCGCGCTGGAGGCTGCTGTAGAACTTCGTCCGCCGTTCCTGGACGCGGAGTTCGGGGTCGGCCTCGACGGTCTCGGCGACGAGGGTCTTCATGGTGTCGTAGGCCTCGGTGGCCCACTCGCCGGTGTCCTCGTCCTCCTCCAGCTCGTCGATCAGCGACAGATGCCGCTCGGCCTCCTGGCGCAGATCGGCGGGGGCGTCGATGGTCTGCCCGGCGGGGGTCTTCACCTGACCGGACTCGGCGATCTGGCGGACGTAGCCGATCCGGTCGGCGGACCGGCTCTCGCTGGCGACGGCCTTCTTCAGATCGTCGGTGCGCACCACGTCCCGGGCCAACTCGGCCTGCAGCTCGGGGTCTTCGCGGACCCGGTCCAGCAGGGCCTGGCGGGCCGCGCGGGCGGTGGAGGGGTCGGCGAGGATCGCGGCGCGCAGGGCGGTGGGGTTCTCCGCGACCTCCAGCGCCTTCGTCGGCCGGATGCCCTCGGCCTCGGCGGCCTCGGCGATGGCGGTGCCGCGCTCGGAGGTGGCGCTGTTGCGGGAGACGTAGTAGCTCAGCCACACGTCGGCGTCCGGCAGTTCCACCTCCGCGCCCGGCTGGAGCGCCTCGAAGTGCGGGACGAGACCGTCGTCGGCGGCCCGGTCCCAGGCCTTGTAGTAGCGCATGACCCGCTCGGCGGAGCAGCCGGCGAGCTCGGCGAACTCCTTCGCCGACACCTTCGGCGTCTCCTCCGCGCCCTGCCCGCCGGGCCGCACGCTGCGCGCCACCATCAGGCCGAAGGCCCATCCGCCGGTGCGGGCGTAGACCCCGAACTCACGCGCGTCGCGCGCGACGAGGTCGGACAGCGGCGCGGGGGACGTCTCGGACGGGACGAACGCTAGGGTCACGGAGGCTCTCCTGAGGGCTGGGACCGGGCACGGGTGCAGACCGGAAGCCTATATGCACCTGCATGCGACGGTTTGCCGACCCCGGACCCCGGGGCGTGTCATCCGAAGGCCTCGCGCAGGGCCGGCAGCAGTGTCTTCTCCGACCAGTCCAGGTAGTCCGGCTGTGACTCCCCGCCGATCTGCACCAGCGCGACCTCGGTGAACCCTGCCTCCGCATAGGGCCGTACGGCCTCGACGAAGTCGTCCGGGTCGTCGCCGCACGGGATGGCGGCGGCGACGTCGTCGGGGGTGACGAACTGGGTGGCCGACTCGAAGGAGTCCGGGTGCGGCAGCTCCGCGTTGACCTTCCAGCCGCCGCCGAACCAGCGGAACTGCGCGTGGGCGCGCTTGACCGCGGTGTCCCGGTCCCGGTCGTGGCAGACCGGCAGTTGGCCCACGCGCGGTTTGCCCGTGCCGCCGTGCCGGTCGAAGGACTCCAGCAGTCCCGGCTTCGGCTCGGTGGCGATCACCAGGTCCGCGAGCCGGCCCGCCAGGGAGCAGGACCGCTCGCCGGAGACGGCCACCCCGATCGGCGGCGGCTCGGCCGGCAGGTCCCAGAGCCGGGCCGACTCCACGTCGTAGTGGGTGCCGTGGCGGGTGACATGGCCGCCGTCGAAGAGCGCCCGGATGATCCCGATCGCCTCCTCCAGCATCTCGTGCCGTACGTCGACGGAGGGCCAACCGCCGCCCACCACATGCTCGTTGAGGTTCTCACCGGAGCCGAGGCCCAGCCGGAAGCGGCCTTCGGACAGCAACTGCATCGTCGCCGCCTTCTGCGCCACCACCGCGGGGTGGTAGCGGAACGTCGGACACGTGACGTACGTCATCAGCGGGATCCGCCGGGTCGCCTGGGCGGCGGCCCCCAGCACGCTCCACGCATAGGGTGAGTGCCCCTGGGAGCGCAGCCACGGAAAGTAGTGGTCCGACGTCACGGAGAAGTCGAAGCCGGCCTCCTCGGCGCGCACCACGTGGTCGACGAGGTCACGCGGGCCGGCCTGCTCGGTCATCATCGTGTATCCGATTTGCACCATGCCGCCCGAGTCCCCGGCATGCGGAGGAGAAAACGGTTCGCCAAGGTGGGTACGGATGCCGTCATGACGACTTCCGCGCTGCCTTCCAGCCCGCCCGCCGCCCAGGGCGTCGACGCCTCCGGTGTGCAGGCCTTCCTCGACGCCCTGGAGGGCGACCCCGAGATAGAGCCGCACAGCCTCATGATCATGCGGCACGACCGGCTCGTGGCGTCCGGCTGGTGGGCGCCGTACACCCCCGAGCGGCCGCAGTTGCTGTACTCGCTCAGCAAGAGCTTCACCTCCACCGCCGCCGGGCTCGCGGTCGCCGAGGGGCTGCTGCGGCTGGACGACCCGGTGATCTCCTACTTCCCGGAGTTCGACGCCGACGTCACCGATCCGCGCAGCCGCGCGATGCTCGTACGGCATGTGGCGTCGATGGCCAGCGGGCACACGGACGAGACCCTCGACCGGGCCCGTGCCCTCGACCCCGACGAGCTGGTGCGCGGCTTCCTGCGGCTGCCGCCCGAGCGCGACCCGGGGACCGTGTTCGCCTACAACCAGCCCGCGACCTACACCCTCGCGGCGATCGTCCAGAAGGTCACCGGCCAGTCACTCACCGACTACCTGCGCCCGCGTCTGTTCGACCCGATCGGCATCGGCGAGGTCGCCTGGCGGCGCGACCGGGCGGGCCGTGAACTCGGCTTCAGCGGCCTGCACGCCCCCACCGACGCGATCGTCCGGCTGGGGCAGCTGTATCTGCGCGGGGGGACGTGGGAAGGCCGGCGGGTGCTGCCGGAGTCCTGGGTGGCCGAGGCCACCCGCGTGCACACGCCGAACGACGACGGGCCCATGGGCGGTGAGGACTGGCGGCAGGGGTACTGCCTGCAGTTCTGGAGGTCCCGGCACGGCTTCCGGGGCGATGGCGCGTACGGCCAGTTCTGTCTGGTGCTGCCCGAGCAGGACGCGGTGATCGCCACGACCGCGGCGACCGTGGCGATGCAGAAGATGTTGGACATGGTCTGGACACACCTGCTGCCCGCCTTCGGGCCCGCCCCGCTGACCGGCCGCGAGCAGGCGGACGCGGCCCTCGCCGAGCGGCTGGCGGGGCTCGCGCTGGCGCCCGCCGACGGCAAGCCCGCGCCCGAGGACCTGGCGGCGGTCACCTTCCGCTCCGACGGGATCTCCGCGGAGGTCAGCGGGGACCGCCTGACGCTCCTCGAGGGCGGACACCGGCTGGACCTGCGCCTGCCGAGCGGCGGCTGGCGGGTGACCGAGCAGCCGGTCCCCACCGCGGTGAGCGGCGGCTGGACCGGCCCCGACACCCTGGAGGCGGAGGTGATCTTCCTGGAGACGCCCCATCGCCTCGCGGTGACCTGCACGCTCCCGGACCGCACCTGCACGGCCCGCTGGCGCACCCAGCCGCTGCACCCCCTGCCCCTGCACAGAACGGGCGTGCCCCGCCGGTCAGTCTGACGGTTCCCGGAAGGTGCGCAGGGCGGTGTCCAGGGCCTCGCGGTTGTCCGGGTCGTCCCAGTCGGCCGCGGGCGCCGTCCAGCGCAGCGAGAAACCACGGCCGCCGCCGAGCAGGAAGCCGGTGCCGAGGGTGCGCACCCGGGTGCCGTCGGCGTCGGCGAGCCACTCCATCTCGGCGGCCTCCCGGCCCCGGTACGTCGTCGGCCGGATCTCCCCGATCCTGCGGTAGCCGCCGCCCTCCTTCAGCCCCGGCTCCACATCCCGCCAGACGGCGACGGGATCCGGGCCCACCCGCTCGCTGTAGGTCACCGTCAGCGTCCGCGCGTCGCCCTCCGCACCGAGCACGATGCGGTACGCCAGCTCCGAGACCCGGTCGGTGCTCAGCGGCCGCCAGCCCTCGGGGAGGCTGACGGAGAAGCCCTCGGGTGAGTCGTAGCGGCTGAAGGGCGACTCGGTGGGGGTGGGCGTGGGGGACGGTGCCGGGGAGGGCGGGTCGGCGGGTGCCGCGGACGCGGTGGCGGACGGCGCCGGGCGCGGTGGTGTCCCGGCGGCGGGGGAGTCGGATCCGCCCGGCAGCCGGTCGGTCACGGCGAGGACGGCGACCGTGACGGTGGCGACGGCCAGCGCGGTCCCGGCGATCAGCGTGCGGTTGCTCCAGGTCGCGCAGTGCGCGTACCGGCCGCGCAGCCGCGGGCTCGGCATGGCCGCCGCGCTCTCCTCGTCCAGGACGCGGGCCAGGGCCTCCCGGACCACCGGGCGGGGCAGCCGTTCCAGGGGGTCCTTGCGCAGCAGCCCCTGCAGGGCCTGGGTGAGCGGCCCGGCGCGCACCGGCGTGCGCAGCGGCAGCCGGTCCACGCCCTTCAGTGTGGCCTCCGGGCGCCCCCGGTCCCGGAACGGCGGGCGCCCCTCGACCATCGTGTAGAGCAGCGCCCCGAGCGCCCACAGATCGGTGGCCGGGCCGGCCGGCTCGTCGCGGGCCTGCTCGGGGGAGGCGTAGGCGGGCGCGGTCAGACGGGGCGCGAGAGTGGCCCCGGCCAGCCCGAAACCGGTGACGACGAGGGGCCCCTGGTCCCGGAGGAACACCTGGGCCGGGCTGAGTTCGCCGTGGAAGAGGCCCCGCCCGTGCGCCACCTCCAGCACGTCGAGCAGCTCCAGACCGATGCGCGCGACCCGTACGTAGTTCAAGACGCCCTGCTGGGAGAGCAGTTCACTCAGCGGCCGGCCGTCGACCCACCGGGTCACCACCCACAGCGTGCCCGACTCCTCGACGGCGTCGACGACTTCGGCGACCCGGTCGGGACACACCAGCGCCATCTGCTCGTTGGCCCGCAGGACGCGCGCGGTGACGCGGCGCGCCTCCTCCCCGCCCGGATCCTCCGGCAGCCCGATCTGGGTGACCATGACGGGACGCTCCACCCCGATGTCCTCGCCGTACCAGCAGACGCGGTTGGTCTCCTGGTGGAGCACCTCGACGAGCCGGTATCTCCCGGCGACCAACACGGGTGTGGAGACGTGCGCCTTGACCATGGTCATCCTTCGCTGAACCCCTGGCTCTCACCTTTCCCACAGGTACGGCGTGCGTGACGGGGTGCGTTCAAGGTTCGCCGAGCGAGATGCGCCGATTTCCTTTTGTTCATCCGATGCATCGAACACGCATCGCACCGGACGCCCGGCTCACAGGTCGCGCCGCACCAGGAAGTCCAGCAGCGCCCGCAACTCCCCGACGGCGCCCGCTTCCAGGGGTACGGCGTCCAGGGCGGCCTCGGCCCTGGTGATCCGGTGCCGCGCCTCGCGCAGCGCCTCGGACCGGCCGCCCGCCTCCTCGATCAGCACGGCCGCCGCGTCCGGATTCTCGCCCGACTCCAGGAGTCCGGCCAGGCGACCGGCCAGGGGTGTGCCGAGGGCGAGCAGGACCGGGAGGGTCTTCTTGCGGGCCCGCAGATCGTTGTGAACGGGCTTGCCAGTGACGGCCGGATCGCCCCACACGCCGAGCATGTCGTCGACGATCTGGAAGGCGATCCCGAGGTCCCGACCGGCCCGGTCCAGCGCGGCGACCGTGGTAGCCGGTGCCCCGCCGAGCGCGGCGCCCAGCGCGATCGCGCAGCCCAGCAGCGCGCCCGTCTTCCGCTCGGCCATCGCCCGGTACTCCTCGGGCCGCACCCGCTCGGGGCCGGTCCAGGGCCGGGTTGCGAACAGCAGATCGTCCGCCTGCCCCCGCACCAGATCACCGAGCGCCGCCGACAGCAGCCGTACGGCGTCCCCGCCGCCCGGTGCCGCGGCGAGGGTCTCCACGGCCAGCGCGAACAGGGCGTCACCCGCGAGGACCGCCGGTCCTGTGCCGTACGCCTGCCACACGGTGGGCCGGCCCCGGCGGGCGGTGTCGCCGTCCATGATGTCGTCGTGCAGCAGCGAGAAGACGTGCACCAGCTCCACCGCCACCGCGGCCCTCGTCCCCGCCCGGCCGGGGCAGCCCACCGCCTCGGCGCCGAGCAGGGCCAGGGCCTGCCGCACTCCCTTGCCGCCGGAGCCGCCGACCGGGGCGCCGCCCACCGCGCACCAGCCGAAGGAGTACGCGGCCATCTCCGCCACCCAGGGATGCAACCGCGCCACGGCCCGCTCCAGCTCGGGCCGGACCGACTCCCGGCACCGGTCCAGGACTTGGACGCCGGTCAGGGGCGCTGTGGAGGGGAACGCCGTCACCGTACGACCTCCGCGTCGAGCTCCTGCTGGGCGCGGGCCACCATCTCCCGGGCGTGCTTGAGGCCGATGCGGTCCAAGGTGCGGGCCAGTTCGGCGAGTTCGGCCTCCGTCTCGGAGCGGTCCCGGCCCAGCCGGGCCCTGGACTTGGCCAGTCCCAGGCGGGCCAGTGCCTCGCCGCGCGGCTCGCCCATCGCGCGGAACTCGGCGAGGGCCTGCTCGTACAGCTCGCGGGCCTCGGCGTAACGACCGGCGCGGTACAGGACGTTGCCGCGCATCTTGTGGTTGTAGGCGAGCGCGCTGGACAGCTTCATCGTCCGGCAGGTGGTCTCCGCCTCGGACAGCAGTTCCAGCGCCCGTTCGGTGTCGCCGTCGCGCACCGAGACGATGTCGGCGAGGCCGCGCAGCGCCCAGGCGTGCCCGCGCCGGTCCTCGGCGCGGGCGGCGATCCCGGCCGCCTCCTCGAACAGGGCGAACGCGGTGTCGTAGGAGCCGGTGTTGCGGTGGATCTGGGCGATGCCCTCCAGCGCCCACACCGTGTGCCGCGCCTCGCCGCGTCGCCTGGCCTCCGCCAGGAGCTGCTCGTGCAGCCGGGCGACGGCCTCGTAGTCGCCCTGGATCCGGCCGGTCTCGGCCAGCCCCGCGAGGGAGTAGCCGCGCACGACGACGTCCCCGCCGCGCTCGCCGAGGTCGGCGGCGAGCCGGAGGAGACGCCGGGCGAGTGCGAACTCGCCGCGCTGGCGGGCCAGGGTGCCGCCGCTCCACAGTGCCCAGGCCATCGCCGCGGTGTCCTCGGCGGCGCGGGCGGCGCGGTAACTCGCCTTCCAGGCCCGGTCCGCCTCCCCGATCTGCCCGAGACGCCGGTACGCCTCGGCGACCGCGAGCCCCGAGCGCGCCGCCTCTGCGTGCCGCCCGGTCCGCTCGGCGGCCCGCAACTCCTCGGTGCCGGCGGCCAGGACGTCCGTCAGCGAGGAGTTCACGGACAGGGTGGTGAGAGCGCCTTGGTACTCGGGGGCGAATGCCTTGCCGTACATGGATGCCTTTCGATCCGTATACACCCCATCTATACATTGAGCGTATACATGGCGTGTATAGAGCCTGTGAAACCAGCCCCGGCCCCCCGGGAGGGACCAGGGCTGGTGTCATCTGTTGTGGATCAAGACGTGGACGGCGTCGGCGGGGTTGCCCGTGAGGCGCAGATCACCTCACGGACCGTCAGTGCTGCTGGGCCTTCGGCGGGGTGGCCTCGCTCGGCCGTACGACGACATAGCCCTCCCCGCTCAGCATCAGCTGTACGGCCTCACCCGAGCCGCCGCGCAGCATCGAGCCTATGGACTGCGAGCGGTGCAGCGAGGTCCCGAGGCCCGCGCTCCAGCCGACGACCGCGTCGGTGTCGACGTACACCGGGTACTGCGCCGACACCGGGATCACCAGCGGATTGCCGTCGCAGACCAGGCCCAGCCGGCCCTGGCCGGTGAACACACTGTTGAACAGGCCGCCGCCGGAGATGCCCGCTCCCTTCACCGTCGCGATCCGGTACGACAACGTGGCGTCGAAACACAGGACGTTGCGGCCGTTGACGGTGAACTCGTCACCGGGGTCGAGTTCCACGACGAAGCAGTTCTGCGCCTCGTGCGCGAACCAGGCCTCGCCCTGACCGCGCACCGCCATCAGCGGCAGCCCCTCCCCGGTGACCGCGCGTTTGAGCATGCCGCCCACGCCCTGGCCCTTGCGCTCGAACTGGAGATTGCCCCGGTAGGCGATCATCGCGCCCTGACGGGCCAGCATCTCCCCGTTCACCGCGTACCGGACGCACTTGGCGTTCTCGACCGTCATGCCCGGCGCCGTGGCGGGCTGGACCATGTGCTCACTGGAAAAGAGGTCACCCTTCATGACGGCATCGTGTCCCGGACGACCTCCTTCCGCCTAGACGGGCGAAGTTCACGCGCCGAACAGCTGGGTCCAGTACGTGCCGGCCGGCCCGCCGCCCGCGAAGCCGATGCCGATGTGCGTGAAGTCGGGCTTGAGGATGTTGGCGCGATGACCGGGACTGTTCATCCAGCCCTCCACGACCTCGGCGGGGGAGCGCTGGCCGCAGGCTATGTTCTCGCCGATCGAGCGGCGCCGGGAGCCCGCCGCTGCCGCCCGGTCCCAAGGCCGGCTGCCCTCTGGCGAGGTGTGCGAGTAGAACGCCCGCGCCACCATGTCGGCGCTGTGCGCCTGCGCGGCGGTGGTCAGGACCGGGTCGACGGCGAGCGGGCGCAGACCGGCCCTGGAACGCTCGCGGTTGGTGAGGTCGACCACCTGAGTGGCGGTCCTGGCCAGGTCCGCCGTGGTGAACGGGCGCGCCCACAGCGCCGTCCAGTAGACGTCGCCGCCGCGCCCGGCGGGGACGCATGCCGCGGCGGCGTGCGTGAACGCAGGGTCCTGAAGAGTGCGCCGGGCCTGGTCGGTGCGCAGGCAGTAGTCCACGAACTCGGCCGGGGTGCGCGGGCCGGACACCAGGTGCTCCCCGACGGTCAGATACGCGTATCCGGCGGCGGTGACACGCTGGTAGACGGAGACGCCGTCCCGGCCCTCCACACTCAGGCATCCCGCGGCGGCCATGGCACCGGCGTGGGCGCGGGCGGCGGAGGCCAGCCGGGCGTCCGGGCCGACCGGCGGGGAACCGGCCGAGGCGCGGGCGGAGTTGACGAGGGCGGTGAACTCGTCGGGGGCCTGCGACGGCGCGTCCTCCGTGACCTCGACCCCGAAGTCCCGGGCGAGACCCGCCAGTCCGTCCGCGTACCCCTGGCCCAGGGCCCGCAGCTTCCAGCCGCCGCCGCGCCGGTACAGCTCGGCCAGCAGCAGCACCGTCTCCTGCCGGGGGCGTGGCGGGGCGAACCGGGCGAGCGGGCGGCCGCCCGCTCCGGTGACATGGAGCGTGGGGGCGGGCAGGCCGCCGAGGGCGGTGCCGGGGTCGGCGGGGCTGACGACGACCGTCACCCGGGTGGCGCCCGCCCGCAGCCGGCCCGGGTCGACGGTCAGGGTGTCGCCGTGCAGCCGGGCGCCCGGAGCCGACGGCTGGTTGTAGAACACGAAGTCGGCCTCGCCGCTGACCTTGCCGCCGTCGTCCGTGATGAGCGCGGACACATCGAAGGGACCGGGCACCCGGACGGCCACGGGACCGCCCGGGAGGGGCACATTGCCCCCGGGGACCAACTCGCTCATCGGGCCGTCCTGGTGTCGTCGTACACGCTCGTGCGAGAGCTGTCCGGACAACGCGCGCCGCCCCTTGAGGGTTCCCGACCAGGCCGGGATCAGCGGACGGCGGCGGCCTCGGACGTGTCGCCGACCGAGGAACCGCGTGGCGCCTTGGCCTGCTTGCCGCAGAACGCCGACTCCAGCGCGCCCAGCATGGTGGTGTGCACCTTGCCGTTGTTGGAGGTGTTGGCGAACGCCGCCAGGCTGCGCCCGCCGTCCTTGGAGGCGAACGCGTAGGTGTAGAAGCCCTGGACGGCACCGGTGTGCCCGTACACCGACACCCCGCACGACAGGTCCCGGCGCCGCAGCCCGAGCCCGTACGCCTGGCCGGAGCCCGCGGGCACCCACCGCCGCATCTGCGTCAGCTGGGCCGCGGAGGTCAGCTCGCCTCGCAGGAGCGCGGAGAGGAAGGTGTTCAGGTCCCGCGCGCTGGAGATCACCGCGCCCGCGCTCTGCGCCCAGGACACCGTCTGCTCGGTCGCGTCGACCAGCGCGGCCCCGGCCGCGTCCGGGGTGAGATAGCCCCGGGCGTACCGGCCCGGGATCTTCTTTGCGGGATGGACGTAGAAGGTGTCCGTGAGCCGCAACGGCTCGATGATCCGGTGCTGGTACTCGGCGGCGACCGGGTTCCCGGTCAGCTTCTCGATGAGCAGGCCGGCGACCACGAAGTTGGTGTTGGAGTACGTGTAGGCGCCGCCCGGCGCGGTGGTGCGCGGCTTGCGCAGGGAGCGGTCCATCAGCTGGCGGTAGGTGAACACCTTGCTGCGGACCGCCTCGAAGCCGGGAACCGTCCGGGCGAACATGTCGTTGGTGTAGTCGTACAAGCCGCTGCGGTGGCTGAGGACGTGGCGCACGGTGATCCGGTCGTCCGGCAGCAGTCCGGGCAGATAGTGGTTGACCGAGGTGTCGAGCTTCAGCTTCTTCTCGTCGACGAGTTGCAGCAGGACGACGGCGGAGAAGGTCTTGGTGACGCTTCCGATGCGGAACCGGTCGGTGGTGGTGAGGGCTCGCCCCGTCTTCCGGTCCGCGATGCCCACCGATGTCCTCAGCACGGTGCCGTGGTCGTCGAGTCGCGCCGTCGCGCCGGGCGCCCCCTGGGTCGTCGCCGTGCGCAGGACGCCGCGCAGGCCCGCGAGATCGGGCGCGGGTTCCTGGGGCGCCGCGTGCGCCGGGGTCGCCAGGAGGGAGAGGAGGACCGCGGTCCCCAACGCCGTACCCCTGCCCACCGTTGCCGAGTCCATCCGGGTCCTCTCTCCCTGCTGACACACCGTCACGGCGACGCACAGTAGTGCCGGGGAGAGATAGAAAGATGGTCATTCGGGACATACGCGGACATGGGTCGCCCGCATGGGGGATCCTGGGGGGACCCGCCTCAGCTGGAGGACGCCGTCGGCTCCGGCGCGATCAGCCCCTCGCGATAGGCGATCGCCACCGCCTCGCCACGGCTCGCCGCGCCGAGCTTGGCGAGGATGTTGGAGACATGGACGCTGGCCGTCTTGCCGCTGATGAACAGCTCCTCGCCGATCTGCCGGTTGCTGCGGCCCCTGGCCAGCAGCCGCAGCACGTCCTGCTCCCGGGCGGTCAGTGGGGAGGTGCGGTCCGCGGCGGACGAGGTGTCGCCGAGGCGGCCCCGGCGGGTCAGGGCGTCCACCCGCTCCAACAGGGGCCCGGCGCCCAGCCGTAGGGCCGTCTCCCGGACCGCCGCCGCCTCGGCGACCGCCTCCTCGCGCCGCTCGGCCGTCAGCAGGGCCTCGGCGTGCCGGAACCGGCAGCGGGCGAGTTCGTAGGCGTCGCCGTAGTCGAACGCGGCCACCGCCCGGCCCCAGGCCGCCACATCGGGTCCCGACGTGGCCCGCAGCCACTCCGCCTCGGCGCGGGCCAGCCACGCCTTTCCCTCCGGGCCCTGCGGCGCCCGGTTCACACCGCGCGCCGCCGAGTGGCGCGCCAGCTCGACGAGTTCCGTCGCCGTGTCCGCCCAGTGCCGTGCCCCGGGCCCGTCCCCGCCCCGCCGCAGCTCGGCGGCCCGGTCGGCCACGGCCGACAGGGCGAGCGCGGCGAGCCGCACGGTCACGTCCGGGCGGACGCCCACGTCGTCGGTGAGGGCGGCGACCGTGGACCGCATCCGCTCGACCGCCGTCTCCGGATCGCCGGCCAGGGCGGCGGCGTCGGTCCGGACGATTCCGGCGACCAGCGTGGCCATCCAGTCGAACGGCCCCTCCAGGAGGGCCCCGGCCCGGTCGGCGGCCGTCAGGTCACCGCGCGCGAGCGATACGTACCAGGCGGGCCCGGAGGTGTACCCGCCCGCCGTGGGCAGGACGTCGGCGTCGGTGGCGGAGGCCTTGAGGCACTCGTCCCACTGGCCCAGCGTGTACAGCACCAGCAGCCGCAGGTAGCGCATCTCCAGCGGATACGTCGAGGACAGCAGCCCGGCGCGCCGGGCCCGGTCCAGGCCCTCGGTCAGCCACGGCAGGCACTCCTCCAGCTCGCCCGCCTCGTAGCTGCCCATGGCGAGGCTGAACAGGGCGCGCAGCTCCACCTGCGCGTTGCCCGAACCGCGCGCCAGCTCCCGGGCCTCCTTCAGCCGCGCCCTGCCGCCCTCGCTGCTCCGGCCGCCGCCTTCGAGGATCGCGAGGGAGACGAGCAGATCGGCCCGGGCGTCCGTCACCCCGAGCCGCTCGGCGACCGCCAGCGCCTCCCGGGCCACCTGCAACGCCTTCTCGGTCTCGCCGACCTGACGGGCCGCCAGGACGTGCGTGGCCGCGGCCCACACCCAGGTGGGCGTCGCGGGTTCGGCGGGGATCAGGGCGAGCGCCTCGCTGCTGTGGGCGTAGGCCGCGCTCAGGTTGTCGACGGTGATCAGATTGTCGGCCAGGGTGTAGCGGACCCGGGCGGCCAGCTCCGAGTCCTCCTCCTGGTCGACGCCGGCCAGCGCGGCCCGGGTCAGCGCGACCGCGCGGTGCGCCTCACCGGCGTGGGCCGCGGCAGAGGAGGCGCGCAGGGTGAGGGTCACCCGGTCACCGTCCTCGCCGGAGGGCCGCGCGGCCGACTCCACCGTGGGCCACAGGTCCAGGGCGGTCTCCAGGTGCCGCAGTTCCTCGGCGGGGGCGCCGAGCCTGCGGGCGTGGTCGGCGGCCTCCAGCGAGGCGGTGAGCGCCTCGGCGAGGTCGTGGCTCTCGCGGTAGTGGTGGGCGCGCTCGGCCGCGGTCTCGGCGCGCCCGGGCCGGTCGGCGAGCAGCCGGGCGAACGCGCCGTGCAGCCTGGCCCGTTCACCGGGCAGCAGATCGGCGTAGACGGCCTCACGGGCCAGGGCGTGCCGGAAGGAGTACGTGTCGCCGGTCCCGGGGACCAGCAGTTGCCGTCCCAGCGCCTCGCGCAGCGCCGACTCCAGCTCCGCCTCCGGCAGGCCCACGGCCTCCCGCAGCAGGTCGTGCTCGACGCGTCGCCCGGCGACGGCGGCGGTGCGCAGCACCTGCTGGGCGGTTTCCGACAGTTGCTCGAAGCGGATCAGCAGGACGTCGGCGAGTCCGCTCGGCACCCCGCCGGCCTGGGTGTCGGTGGCCGCGAGGAGTTCCTCTGCGTAGAAGGCGTTGCCCTCGGCCCGCTCGACGATCCGGCGGACCGTGGTCTCCGGCAGCGGGCGCTCCTCAAGGGCCCTCACCAGCCGGGTCACCTCGGTGTCGGCGAGCGGCCGCAGTTCGAGCCGCTCCACCGCGGGCAGCCGTACCAGCTCCGCCAGCAGCGGCCGCAGGGGATGGCGTCGGTGCAGGTCGTCCGCGCGGTAGGAGGCCAGCACCGCCACCCCGCCCGCCGGGCGGTGCAGCACACCCCGGCTGAGCAGGAACCGCAGCAGATCCCGGGAGGACTGGTCGGCCCAGTGCAGATCCTCCAGGACGAGCAGCAGCGGAGCCACGTCCGCGAGTTCGGCCAGCAGCCCGGCCATCCCCTCGAACAGCCGCGGCCGCGAGTCCCGGGCGGTGTCCGTACCCCCGCCCAGCATCCGCTCGACCTCCGGATGCGCCGCCAGCACCGAGGCGAACCGTTCGTCCCCGGCGAGCACCCCCAGTACCTCGGTGAAGGGTAGGTACGGCAACCCGACATCACCGAGATCCACACAGTGCCCGGTGAGCACGGTCATCCCGTCCCGGGCGGCCCGGGAGGCGACCTCGTCCAGGACCCGTGTCTTCCCGACTCCGGCGTCCCCGGCGAGCAGCACGGCCCGGGCCTCCCCGGCGCGGGCCCGCGCAAGCACACCGAGGAGCCGGTCAAGCTCCTGCTCGCGGCCGACGAGGGGAGCGGGGGACAGGTTCTGGGTCACCGATCAATCCTAGTCACGCTGTTCCGACCTCCAGGGGCGCGGGGAACTGCGCGACAAGCCACGAAGGACCCGCACCCGCCGCAGAAGCCGGACTTCCCACCCCGTCAGGCGCCCTTCAATACCTGAGCCCAGTCAGAAGGCACCCGCCCCGCAGGCCCGGGCGAAGGCTGATCTACAGGATGACTGGAAGGCGCGGCCAACTCCGGCCCGGACTCGTACAGCTCAGACGTGCTGTAGTCCCAGAACCACCCCTCACCCGGCTCGTAGCTCTGCACGACGGGATGCCCCGTCTCCTTGAAGTGCGCGGTGGCGTGCTTGGCGGGCGAGGAGTCACAGCACCCGATGTGCCCGCACTGCGCACACCGCCGCAGATGGAACCACCAGCCTCCGACGGCATCACAGTCCACGCACCCCGCACCGCTCGGCGGAACGCTGGGATCGATACCGTTGACCTCGGTCATACGGACTCCTCACTCGTGTCCTCGTCCGCGGCGGTGAGCGGAAGCAGCACCTGGAACCGCGTGTCGCCCGGCTCGGACTCCACCTGCAGCGACCCGTGGTGCTTGTTCACCACGATCCGCCAGGAGATGTCGAGCCCGAGCCCCGTACCCTCGCCCACGGGCTTGGTGGTGAAGAAGGGATCGAAGATCCGGTCGCGGATCTCCCGGGGGATCCCCACGCCGGTGTCGCGGAACTCCACCAGCAGCCGGTCGTGGTCGGAGGCCGTCCGTACCGTCAACGTCCCTTCGCCGCCCGCGCTGTTGATGGCGGAGACCGCGTTGTCGATGAGGTTCGTCCACACCTGGTTGAGCTCGGCCGGGTACGCGGGGATCTCCGGGAGGCTCCGGTCGTACTCCTTGACGACCTTGATCTGCCGGCCGATCTTCCCGGAGAGCATCAGCAGCGTGCTGTCGAGGAGTTCGTGCACGTCGACGCTGCGGTACGGAGCGCGGTCGAGCTGGGAGTACTGCTTGGCGGCGTCGACCAGATGGGAGATCCGGGTGGTGGAGTCCTCGATCTCGCTCATCAACAGCTCGGTCTCGACGGTGTAGTTGAGCCAGCCGATCGCCCCCGGCAGGACGTCCGCCTCCACCGCCGCCGCGACCTGCTCCAGCCAGTCGACGTCGAGCCCGGCCTGGACGAACGTCGGCGCGAGCCGCCAGCCTTCCTGGATGTCGTGGTCGTCGAACCAGTCGGTGAGCGCGTCCTCGCGGTCGGCGGCCTCCAGCGGGCTCAGGGCCGGTGCCTTGCCGACGAGTTCGGCGGTGCGCTCCTGGATCTCGATGAGTCCCGCGAGGCTCTCGCGCGGATACGGCCCCGAGGCGATCACGGCCAGCTTGTGCCGCATCTTCGCCACCCGCTCGCGCAGGGTGGCGGTGGCCCGTACGGCCGCCGCCGCGGGGTTGTTGAGCTCATGGGTGAGGCCCGCCGACAACGAGCCGAGCGCCAGCAGCCGTTCCCGCTGCCCGATCACCCGCTGGGTGTTCTTCGCACCGAAGAACAGGCCCTCCAGCAGATGCACCGCCATCGGGAACCACTCCTGCATGATGCCCGCGAACGTGTCCGCGGGCAGCACGAAGAACCGCGAAGGCTCCGTGACGCGCATGGTGTTGTTGTAGACCTGCCGGTCCCGGTCGCCCAGATAGGCCTGCATGGCTCCGGAGTACACCCCGCGCTGGGAGCTGCGGATCACCTCCACGTCGTCCGCGCCGACCCGGCGGGACAGCACGACCGTGCCCTCGATCATGACGTAGAAGCAGGTCGCCGGATCGCCCTCGGCGTAGACCTGGCCGGGCTCGAACCGCTCCACCCGTCCCTCGGCGCACAGCCTGCCGAGCTGCTCGGGGGAGAGCTTCTCGAACAGGAACAGCGAGCCGATCTCCACGGGGCTGCACGGCATCGCTTGGCCGCTCACGACTGCTCCAGATAACGGTGGACGAGCATCACGGCCATGGCTCCCTCTCCGACGGCGGACGCGACGCGCTTGGCGGACTCGGCGCGCGCGTCGCCGGCCACGAACACGCCGGGCACATTGGTCTCCAGGTGGTACGGCGGCCGGTCCAGCTCCCAGTCCGCCGGGGGCCGTCCGTCGGGGGTGAGGTCGGGTCCGGCGAGGATGAAGCCGCCCGCGTCGCGGAGCACGGTGCCGTCCAGCCAGTCGGTCAGCGGAGCCGCGCCGATGAAGACGAACAGCCACTGCGCATCGACGAGTTCGCTCTCCCCGGTCTGGGTGTCGCGCAGGGTGAGCTGTTCGAGGTGGCCCTCGCCGTGCGCGGACTCCACGACCGTCCTCGGGCGCACGGAGATGTTGGGCGCCTCCTCGATCTGCTGGATGAGGTAGTGCGACATCGACGCCGACAGATCGGCCCCGCGCACCAGCAGCGTCACCGACTTGGCGCCCTTGGACAGATACATCGCCGCCTGCCCCGCGGAGTTGGCGCCGCCGACGATGTACACGTCCTGCCCCTGGCAGGCGGGCGCCTCGGTCAGCGCGGAGCCGTAGAACACCCCGCAGCTGGTCAACTCGGAGCAGCCGGGCGCCTGGAGCTGGCGGTAGGACACCCCGGTCGCCAGGATCACGCTGTGCGCGGCGATGGCCGAGCCGTCGGAGAACCGCACGACACGCGCGGCGCCGCTCACCTCCAGGCCCGTGACCTCGCGCGCGGTGAGCACCTCGGCGCCGAACTTGGCGGCCTGACGGCGGGCCCGGTCGGTGAGCTGGGCGCCGGAGACACCGTCGGGGAAGCCGAGGTAGTTCTCGATCCGGGAGCTCTGCCCGGCCTGCCCGCCGGTCGCCGACCGCTCCACGAGCACCGTCCGCAAGCCCTCGGACGCGCCGTACACCGCGGCCCCCAGCCCGGCCGGGCCGCCGCCGATGACGACGAGGTCGTAGAAGTCGGCGGTGGGTGTGGTCGCGAGGCCGACGTGCGAGGCCAGCTCGGGCACGTCCGGCTCGACCAGGGGTGTGCCCTCCGGGGTGATCACCAGGGGCAGCCGCCGTCCGTCCTGTCCGGCGGCGGCGAGCAGCCGCTGTCCCTCGGGCTCGTCGGCGGAGTACCAGCGGTAGGGCACCTGGTTGCGGGCGAGGAACTCCCGCACGTCCGAGGACCGCGCCGACCACCGGTGACCGACGACCTTGGTGGCGGGCACCGGCCGGTAGTCACTGCACCGCCAGGCCTCCAGCAGGTCGTCCAGCACGGGGTAGAGCTTCTCCTCCGGCGGGTCCCAGGGCTTGAGGAGGTAGTGGTCGAGATCGACGACGTTGATGGCGTCGATGGCCGCACTGGTGTCGGCGTACGCGGTGAGCAGGATGCGCCGGGCGCCGGGATGGATGTCCATGGCCTGCTCGAGGAACTCGATGCCGTTCATCTGCGGCATCCGGTAGTCGGCCAGGATCACGGCCACGAGGTCCCCGCGCAGCTTCAGCTCCCGCAGCGCCTCCAGCGCGGACTCCCCGGACTCCGCGCGCACGATCCGGTACGACTCGCCGTAGCGCCGCCGCAGGTCCCGGGCGACGGCGCGGGAGACCCCCGGGTCGTCGTCCACGGTCAGGATGACGGTCCGCGCGGATTCGGCGGCCTGTGCCATACGTCTCCCACCCCGAGTGGTCCGGTGCCCCGGCACGGCGACGGCTGCCGCCCTGCCGACTGTGGCCATCGTATGTTCGATCGTGCCGCTCTGCTCAGACATGCCCGAGTCGCTGTCACAGGCCCGCCCCCTGTCCGGTCCTTCTGGTGTGCGCGGTGACGCGCCGGGCTGGGCGGAGGTCGTCGGGCCCGTCGAGAGCGGCTGAGGGAGACGGACATGAAGATCGTGGTGATCGGCGGTACGGGCCGGATCGGTTCGCAGGTGGTCGCGCTGCTGGGCGAGAACGGTCACGAGGCCGTTGCCGCGGCCCCCTCCACGGGCGTGGACACGCTCACCGGCGACGGCCTCGCGGAGGCGCTGAAGGGCGCGGACGTGGTCGTGGACGTGTCGAACTCGCCGTCCTTCGAGACCGAGGCGGCGCTGGACTTCTTCACCCGCTCGGCACGGAACCTGTTCGCGGCCGAGAAGGAGGCGGGAGTCCGCCACCACGTGGGGCTCTCCATCGTCGGTGTCGACCAGGTGCCCGACTACGGCTACTACCAGGCCAAGGTCGCCCAGGAGGAGGCCGTGCGCGCCAGCGGCGTGCCCTACAGCCTGGTGCGGGCCACGCAGTTCTTCGAGTTCATCCCTCCGGTGATGGACATGGCCACCGAGGGCACCGAGGTCCGTCTGCCGTCGCTGCCGCTGCGTCCGATCGCCTCCGCCGATGTCGCGGCGGCCGTCGCCGAGGCGGCGCAGAGCGATCCGTCGAACGGCATCCGCGACATCGCCGGTCCCGAGATCCACGGCCTCGACCGGTTCGGCGAGATCACCCTCGCCGCGAAGCCGGACGGCCGCACGGTCGTGACGGACGAGACGGCCAGCCTGTTCGCGGGCATGCCGGACGTGCTGACCGGCGACGCCGGCATCCATGTCGCGGCCACGCGGTACGAGGACTGGCTCAAGCAGGGCTGAGTCGGCCCGCCAGGCAGAGCTAGGCGGCCCTCTTCGCGGAGCGCTCGTACGCCCGCAGCTTCTCCGGCGCGATGACCCAGTACAGGCCGTCGATGCCGGCGGGGCCCACCGTCAGGCTCACAAGGGCGACCGTCGTGCCGCCCTGGTGCAGCACCAGGCAGGGCAGACCGTTGGCCTCGGCGACGGCGTACTCGGCGCCGGGGAAGAACGTGTGCGCGAAGGCGGTGACCCGGGCCGTGCGCTCGGCGCCGGTGATCGCCAGCCGGGCCACGCCCCGCAGGCCGTTGCCGTCCGCGTAGGTGACGACGTCCGCCGACAGCACGCTTTCGAGGGCGGCGATGTCTCCGTCGCGGGCGGCGGCGACGAAGGCGTCGAGGAGCCGCCGGTGCTGTGCGGCGTCGACGGGTTCCCGGCGCTCGGCGGCCAGCCGCTTGCGGGCCCGGCTGACGATCTGGCGGGTGTTGACCGGGCTCAGCTCCAGGAAGGCCGCGATCTCGTCGTAGCCGTAATCGAAGGCTTCCCGCAGCACGTAGGCCGCGCGCTCCACCGGGTTCAGCCGCTCCAGCATCAGCAGCACGGCCAGTTCCAGCGCCTCGCCGCGCTCCGCGCCGACCTGGGGATCCACGCTGGTGTCGACCGGCTCCGGCAGCCACGGTCCCACGTACGCCTCCCGGCGCACCCGCGCCGACTGGGCCACATTGATCGCGAGGCGTGTGGTGGTCCTCGCCAGGAAGGCCCCGGCGTCCAGCACCGTGTCACGGTCCGCGCCCTGCCAGCGCACCCACGCGTCCTGCACGACGTCCTCGGCCTCCACCACGCTGCCGAGGACGCGGTAGGCGATGCCGAACAGTCGCGGACGCACGTGCTGGAAGGCGTCCGCCGCCGCGTTCAGCGAGTCGGTGTCCATCGTCGCCCCTCAGCGCCGGCGGGAGGACAGGACGCAGAACTCGTTGCCCTCCGGGTCCTGCAGCACCACCCAGGACTGCTCGCCCTGGCCGACGTCCGCACGGCGGGCGCCGAGGGCGAGGAAGCGGGCGACCTCGGCCTCCTGATCGTCCGGGCGGAAGTCGAGGTGGAGCCGGTTCTTGATCGTCTTCTGTTCCGGGACCGGGCAGAAGATCAGGCCGGGAAGGCGGTCCGGGGCCGGGCGGATCTCGTACTCGTCGGGGGAGTCGTTGAGGACCACCCAGCCGAGCGCCTCGGCCCACCAACTGCCCAGCGCCACAGGATCGGCCGCGTCCACGTTCACTTGTTCCCATTCCAAGGCCATGGTCGCAGCGTAGTGAAGACTGGGGGCGAGGACGTGACCGCGACACAGGGAGGCACCGGGACATGACGCGCCCGATCACGGCAGGATTCGACGGCACCGAGGAGAGCGTGGCCGCACTGGGGTGGGCGGCCCGTGAGGCGGTCCGGCGCGGGCTGGCGCTGCGCGTGGTGCACGCCTGGCGGTTCCAGCCGTTGGAGGCGGTCGAGGAGGCGGACCCGGACGCGCAGGCCCAGTGGGCGCGGGAGGCGGTGGAGCAGGCCGCCCGGGATCTCGGTGCGCGCCATCCCGGTCTGGACGTCTCCGTCGAGGTGGCGGAGGGCGGGCCCGTCGACGCGCTCGTCGCCGCCGCGGTGGACGCCGAGATGCTCGTGCTCGGCTCCCGTGGCCATGGCGCCGTCGTCGGCTTCCTGCTCGGCTCGGTCGGGCAGCAGGTGATCGTGGAGGCCGAGCGACCCCTCGTGCTGGTGCGCGCCGGGGACCAGCCGTCCGCCGAGGTCGCCGGGCACGAGATCGTCGTCGGCCAGCAGGGCGAGCCGGAGGACAGCGCCGCCGCGCTGCGGTTCGCGTTCGAGACGGCCGCGGCGCGCGGTGCCACCGTGCGGGCGGTCCGCGCCTGGACGCTGCCGCCGCTGTTCGCGTACAGCCCGTCCTCGCTGAAGCTGCTGGACGACGCCGGCGGTCTCGAGCCCTACGAGAAGAAGGCGCTGGCCGCGGCCGTGCAGCCGTGGCGTGAGCGGTTCCCCGACGTGCACGTGGTGGAGCACGTGGAGATGGGCAGCGCCGGACAGGTGCTGCTGTCGGTGGCCGGCCGGGCCCAGCTGATGGTCGTGGGTCGCCGCGCCCACCGTACGGCCGTGGGCGCCCGCATCGGCTCGGTCGCGCACGGTGTGCTGCACCACGCCGACTGCCCGGTGGCCGTGGTGCCGCCCGCCTCCTGACTCAGTCCGTGGCCTCGGACACCGGCTGGAGCGTCTCCCGCGCCGTGGGGAGGATGTTCTTGACGTAGTCCTGTACGGCCGTGTCGAGGCCTATGTCGTGCTGGGCCCGCTCGGACAGGTACCAGCGGTGTTCCAGGAGTTCGTGGTAGATCTCCGCGGGGTCCATGGAGCCGCGCAGTCCGAGCGGGACCGCCCGCACGGTGGGCCGGAAGACGTCGCGCACCCAGCGGTGGGCGAGGACCTCGGGACGCGCGGCGAGGGGGTCGCCCGGGGCGTAGTCGTCCTGGGTGGCCATCCAGCTCTCCAGGTCGTTCAGCAGCCTGCGGGCCTGGTTCTCCTCGGTGTCCAGGCCGGTCAGGCGCAGCAGTTGGCGCTGGTGGTGGCCGGCGTCGACGACCTTGGGCACGAAGGTGACGGTGTCGCCGTTGGAGGAGTGCTCGATCTGCATCTCGGCGACGTCGAAACCGAGGTCGTTCAGGCGGCGGATCCGGCGCTCGATGTAGTGGTACTTCCCGGCCGGGTAGACCGAGGTGCGGGTCAGCTCCTGCCACAGGCCCCGGTAGCGGGCGCAGATCTCGGTGCCGAACTCGATCGGGTCCACCGAGGGGTGCAGGGCGCCGGACGCCTCCAGGTCCAGCAGCTCACCGCTGATGTTGACGCGGGCGAGGTCGAGGTCGTAGTCCCGCTGGCCGGGGCTCAGCTGCGGGTGCAGGTCTCCGGTCTCGGCGTCGACCAGGTAGGCGGCGTAGGCGCCCGCGTCGCGCCGGAAGAGGGTGTTGGACAGCGAGCAGTCGCCCCAGGCGAACCCGGCCAGGTGCAGCCGCACCAGCAGCACGGCCAGGGCGTCCATCAGCCGGTGCATGGTCGCCGGGCGCATCGTCGTCTCGAACATCGAGCGGTACGGCATGGAGCCGCCGAGGTGCCGGGTGACCAGCACCGGCTCCAGGGGAGCGCCGCCGGAGTCGGTGCGGCCGGTGACGACGGCGAGCGGATCCACCGCCGGGATGCCGATCCGGTCCAGGTCGCGCAGCAGTTCGTACTCGCGCAGCGCGGGCCGCTCGGCCAGCTCCTTGACCGCGATGACCTCCTCACCGGCGCGGGCGTAGCGCACGACGTGCCGGGAGATGCCGCGCGGCAGCGGCACGAGGTACTCCTCCGGCCAGTCCTCCAGCGGCAGGTGCCACGGCAGCTCCAGCAGGAGCGCGGGATGTTCGGGGTTGGTCGCGCTGATCTGCAGGGCCATGGGCGGGGTGTCCTCGTCTCGCGGTGATCGTCTCGCCGGTGATCGTCACCTCACCCTAAACGGCCCGCTCCCGCGCTTGAAGTGCCGCTTCACGGACCGGACCGCGGTGGGCGGGACCGTGGCCGGGCAGCAGGAGATCGCCCTCCAGCTCGGCCAGTACCTCCAGGGACACGACGGTGCGGGCGCGCTCGCGGTGGAACATGTCGGGCAGCAGTTGCGGGCCCTTGATCCGGGACGTCGGGTGCCCGCTCACCAGCGCGTCACCGGCGATCAGTACGCCGGTGCCGGGGAGGTGGAACGCGCAGTGGCCGTCGGTGTGGCCGGGGGTGTGCACGGGGACCGGTCGCCCGGGCAGGTCCAGCGGGGCGCCCGGGGCGAACGCCGCCGGCGCGGTCACCGGCACATGGGCCGTGCCGCCCGAGTGCAGGGCGTGCAGTGCCCAGGGCACGACCCCGGGCCGCCAGCCGTTGCGCAGGATCTTGCCCACGGTCACCTGGTGCAGGAACTCCCGCCGCGCGTGCGGTACTTCGGCCTCGTGCAGCAGCACCGGTGTGCCGTAGGAGGCGCGCAGGAACTCCGCCGAGCCGAGGTGGTCGTTGTGCGCGTGGGTGATCAGGACGGCCGCTACGGCCTCCGGTGAACTGCCCACCTCCGTGAGGGAGGCGAGGACCTGGTCCCGGTCGCCGGGGTACCCGGTGTCGACGAGGGTGACGGCGTCTCCCTCGGCGAGGATCACCCAGTTGGTGTTGGAGCCGTGCACCAGATAGGTGCCGTCGGCTACTTGACGTACGTCTGCCCGCATGGCCGTTCCACATCCCGAGGTTGTCCGCCCGACGGGAACAGCAAAGCAGATGGCCGGCGGCTCAGTTCACGCCGTGCGGCCGGAACTGGACGCTGATGCGGGGGCCCGTGGCGCGGGTCGACTTGGGGATCGCGTGTTCCCAGGTCCGCTGGCAGGAGCCGCCCATCACGATCAGGTCCCCGTGGCCCAGGGGACGGCGCACAGTCTCGCCGCCGCCGCCCGTCGGGCGCAGGAGGAGGTCGCGGGGCGCGCCGACGGAGAGGATGGCGACCATGGTGTCCTCGCGGGCGCCCCGGCCGATCCGGTCGCCGTGCCAGGCGACGCTGTCCCGGCCGTCGCGGTAGTGGCACAGGCCGGCCGTGGTGAACGGCTCGCCCAGCTCCTCGGCGTAGTGCGCGGTCAGCGCGGTGCGCGCCTCGTCCAGTACGGGATGCGGCAGCGGGTCGTCCGCGCCGTAGAAAGCCAGCAGCCGGGGGACGTCGACGACCTGGTCGTACATCTTGCGGCGCTCGGCTCGCCAGGGGACCTCCGCGGCCAGCTGTTCGAACAGGATGTCCGCGCCGCTGAGCCAGCCCGGCAGCACGTCGATCCAGGCGCCGCGGCCGAGCCCGGTCCGGCGGATCCCGTCGAGCGGGCCGAGGCGCAGCTCGTCCGTCTGGTCGAAGAGGGAGCCCTGGAGGTGCGTGGTCATGAGTCCAGCGTACTCCTGATTCGAAAATGTGTTCCTATCTATGATCCCGGGCGATCGTGCATGTCACAGGCCTTTCGATGCACTGGTGTATCGGATACATTCCCGTATCGGATGAAGGGGCGGCCATCGTGGCGGAGCAGGCGGCACGGCGCGTGACCAGGCGTCGCGTGCGGACGCGGGCCAATCTGCTCGACGCCGCGTTCGAGGTGTTCGCCGCCAAGGGGTTCGGGCGGGTCTCCATCGAGGAGGTCTGCGAGGCCGCCGGCTACAGCCGGGGCGCCTTCTACTCCAACTTCGCCAGCCTCGACCAGCTGTTCTTCGCCCTGTACCGGCAGCGCGCCGACCTGATCGCCGAGCAGGTCGCGGGCGCGCTGGCGCTGGACGGGCCCGACCTCGACGTGACGCAGTCGGTGGACCGGGTCACCGAGGTGCTGCTGCTCGACGTGGACTGGCTGCTCGTCAAGACGGACTTCCTGGTGCACGCCGCCCGGGACCCGGCCGTCGCCCAGACCCTGCTGGAGCACCGCGAGCGGCTGCGCGAGGCCATCGCCGACCGGCTCGCCCGGGCCACCGGGCCCACCGCACTGCCCGCCGTGTTCGGCGGGATCGACGGCGCCGCCCGCGCGGTCGTCGCCGCGTACGACGGGGTCACCACCCAACTGCTGCTGGACAAGGACGTTGACAGCGCCCGCGCCTGGCTCAAGCAACTGCTCACCGCCCTGCTGACCGACGGCAGCGGCACCCCCGAATGAGGAAGGGAACGGTCGCCATGGATGCCGACGTCATCGTCGTCGGAGCGGGCCTCGCGGGCCTGGTCGCCGCGCACGAACTCACCAGCCGGGGCCGCCGGGTGGCCCTGGTGGACCAGGAGAACGCCAACAACCTGGGCGGACAGGCCTTCTGGTCGTTCGGCGGGCTGTTCCTCGTCGGCTCCCCGGAGCAGCGGCGCCTGGGCATCAAGGACTCCTTCGACCTGGCCTGGAACGACTGGCAGGGCAGCGCGGGCTTCGACCGCGTCGACGACGAGGACTCCTGGGCGGTGCGCTGGGCGCGGGCCTACGTCGAGTTCGCGGCCGGGGAGAAGCGGTCCTGGCTGGAAGGGCACGGCATCAAGTTCCTGCCCACGGTCGGCTGGGCGGAGCGCGGTGACCTGCGCGCCCACGGGCACGGCAATTCCGTGCCCCGCTTCCACATCGCCTGGGGCACCGGCACGGGCGTCGTCGAGCCCTTCGTCGACCACGCCAAGCAGGCCGCGCGGGACGGGCTGCTGACCTTCCACCACCGCCACCGGGTCGACGAACTCGTCATCGAGGAGGGCCAGGCGCGAGGTGTGCGCGGCACCCTCCTCGCCGAGGACGGCTCGGCGCGCGGTGTGCGCTCCAACCGCGACCCGGTCGGCGACTTCGAGCTGACCGCCCAGGCGGTGATCGTCACCTCCGGCGGCATCGGCGCCGACCACGACATCGTCCGCCGCTACTGGCCCGAGCGCCTCGGCACCCCACCCGAGCGGATGGTCACCGGCGTGCCCGCCTACGTCGACGGCCGGATGCTCGACATCAGCGCGCAGGCGGGCGTACGGCTGGTCAACCGCGACCGCATGTGGCACTACACCGAGGGTCTGCAGAACTGGGACCCGATCTGGCCGGGGCACGGCATCCGCATCCTGCCCGGCCCGTCCTCCATGTGGTTCGACGCGCTCGGCCGCCGGCTGCCCGACCCCTGCCTGCCCGGCTACGACACCCTCGGCACCCTGAAGTACCTGCGCACCACGGAGGACATCGCCGGCCACTCCCACTCCTGGTTCATCCTCACCCAGAAGATCATCGAGAAGGAGTTCGCGCTCTCCGGCTCCGAGCAGAACCCCGACATCACCGCCAAGGACCGGGCGGGCTTCCTCAAGGAGCGCGTCCTGGGCAAGGGCGCGCCGGGTCCGGTGGACGCGTTCCTGCGCAAGGGCGCGGACTTCGTGACCGCCCCGAACCTGGAGCAACTGGTGGAGAAGATGAACCGGTTGACCGAGAAGCCGCTCCTGGACGCGGCCGAGATGCGGCGCCAGATCGAGGCCCGCGACCTCCAGCTCGCCAACCCCTACAGCAAGGACGCCCAGGTACAGGGCATCCGCAACGCCCGCCGCTACATCGGCGACCGCCTCGGCCGCGTCGCCACCCCGCACCGGATCCTCGACCCGGCGGCCGGCCCGCTGATCGGCGTCAAGCTGCACGTCCTCACCCGCAAGACCCTCGGCGGCATCCAGACCGACCTCGACTCCCGCGCCCTCGGCGCCGACGGACAGCCCGTTGGCGGTCTGTACGCGGCGGGGGAGGTGGCCGGCTTCGGCGGCGGCGGCGTCCACGGCTACAACGCCCTGGAGGGCACCTTCCTCGGCGGCTGCCTGTTCTCGGGGCGGGCGGCGGGACGGGCGGCGGCCCAGCAGACCGGCTGAGCTTCAGCCCAGCAGCCGGGCCAGGACGGCCGCGTGGCTCTCCTCCGGAGTCTTCGCGGCCGTCAGCAGGGTCACCCGACCCTTGCCCGCCAACTCCCGCACATGGTCGAGGAGTTCGTCCGCCTCGGGGCCGGTCAGCTCCGCCTCGTAGCGGGCGGCGAACTCCTCGTACGAGCCCTCGCCCGCGTGGTACCAGCGGCGCAGGTCGGTCGACGGGGTGATCGCCTTGGGCCACTCGTCGACGCGGGCGGCGTCCTTGGAAAGACCGCGCGGCCAGAGCCGGTCGACCAGGACGCGTACACCGTCCTCCGGCACGGGCGGTTCGTAGACACGGCGGATGCGCAAGCTCACGGTCGGGCCTTTCCACACGGGGCTGACGGGTTCCTCACAAGTGTCCGTCAGGGTCGACGCATGATCACGCCGAACCGTCGCGCCGTACTGCTGGCCGCGTCCCTCATGCTCACCGGCTGCGGCACCGGGACCGTGGCGAACACCCCCGCCGCCCCGGCCCCCACGACCAGCGCGCCGCAGCCCGGGATCTCCCTCGACCTCGCCCCGCGGCAACTGCCCGGACTCGGACCCCGCACCTGGGCCGAGGTGCCCTCCGACACCCGCCAGGCGGTCGTGGTGACCGGACGCGGCAAGAACTCCTCGCGGTCCACGGCCGTGCTGTACGAGCGCACCGACGCGGGGTGGGAGCCCCGGGCCACCTGGGACGCGCACAACGCCCTGCGCGGCTGGACCGACCACCACCGGCTCGGCGACCTGCGCAGCCCCATCGGCGTGTTCACCCTCACCGACGCGGGCGGGCTGCTCGGCGACCCCGGCACGAAACTGCCGTACGACCGCTCCACCGGATTCACCGCGACCGGCACCGGATTCGAGGGCGAACCCCTCGCGGGCTCCTTCGACTACGTCGTCGCCATCGACTACAACCGCGAGCCCGGTACCTCACCCCTGGACTGGACCCGCCCGCTCGGCGCGGACCGGGGCGGCGGCATATGGCTGCACGTGGACCACGACGGCCCCACCCACGGCTGCGTCAGCCTCGACCGCGAGCACATGAAGGCCCTTCTCCTCGCTCTGGATCCCGCCAAGAACCCCGTCGTCGTCATGGGCGACCGGGTCTCCCTCGCCCGCTGATTCCCGCCGACGCCTAGGATCCGCCGAGTGTGCGCACATGTGCTGGTCGCCGAGGACGACGAGATGCAGGCCGAACTGATACGGCGCTCCCTGCTGGCGGAGGGTCACACCGCCACCGTGGTCCACGACGGCCCCGCCGCCCTGGACGCGGCCCGCCGGCTCCGTCCCGATCTGGTCGTGCTGGACCTGATGCTGCCGGTGATCGACGGCTTCGGGGTGTGCCGGGTGCTGCGCCGGGACGGCGACATCCCGGTGCTGATGCTCACCGCCCGCTCCGCCGAGGACGACGTCCTGCTGGGCCTGGAGCTCGGCGCCGACGACTACATGACCAAGCCGTACAGCCCGCGCGAGCTGATGGCCCGCATCCGTACCGTGCTGCGGCGCAGCGGGCGGGCGGCGGACAAGCGGGAGGATCCCGTCGTACGGGCCGCCGGCATCGCCGTCGATCCGGCACGGCACGAGGTGCGCTGCGACGGGCGGCCGGTGGAGTGCACGCCGGCCGAGTTCCAGATCCTGCTCGCCATGACCGCCGAGCCGGAACGCGTCTTCTCCCGGCGGCAGTTGCTGGAGTGCACCCGGGGCACCGACCGGGCCTCCACCGAACGGGCCGTGGACGTCCACATCATGAACCTGCGCCGCAAGATCGAGGCCGACCCGCGGCGCCCGGCCCGGCTGCTGACGGTGTTCGGGGTGGGCTACAAGCTCAGCGGCGGCCGGGGATGAGGTCCGGGATACCGCTGCGCAAGCGGCTGCTGGTCCGGCTGCTCATCGCCTCGGTGCTGATCGCCGTGTGCTCGGTGGCGGCCACGGCCTGGCTGGCGGTGGAGACCACCACCCGCGCCCTGCGCGAGGAACAGGGCCAGGTCCTCGCCGACGACATGGACGTCCTGACCCGGCTCAGCGGCTACGCGGCGACGCACGCCGACTGGAGAGGCGTGGAGGCCCAGTTGGGGGAGCTGTCCGAGCGGATCGGCCGGCGCATCGCCCTCACCACCGCCGACCGCAGGGCCATCGCCGACTCCGCCCCGCCCGGCACCCCGCTGCCGCCGCGCGCGGCCGCCACCGTCGACCCGCTGAGCACCGACACCCACACCGACCTCGGTGCCCAGCGTGGCGGCGTCGACCCGCGCGTGGTCGGCCCCTACCGGCTGCCCGCGGCCGAACGCGCCGCCCTGGACGCGCTCGCCGAGGAACGGCGCGAGTGCTACGAGCGCAACGCAGTCGTCGTGACCGTGGCGCGCACCCCGACCGGCCGCCCGGTCCTCACCGACCAGGACGGCAGCGCCGTCGACTACGTGCCGCTGGAGTGCGCCGACGGACGGCTCAACACCCCGACCGCAACCGAGGAGAAGGCGCTGGCCCAGCTGACCGCCCACGCCCGCAGCTGTCTGGACGGGCGGGAACTGGGCTTTCACGAGCCGCTGTTCGTCACCGTCGACGTCACCGAAAGGAAGCTGGACACCCGGTACGTGATGGGCAAGCTGAAGGCGCAGCCGCAACAGCGGGCCCAGCGACAGGCGCGGGCCTGTGTCGACCAGGCCCTCCGGGCCCAGCTCGACCCCTATGTCGCCCCGGCCGCCCATCTGTTCCTCGGGGTGGGGGACCGGCCCACCGTCCGCTTCGACCTGTCCCCGGCGAACTGGACCAAGGTCGTGGGGGCCGCGGGCCTGGTGCTCGCCGTCACGGTGGCCGTGACCGCCGTCGTCGCGACCCGGCTCGTCCGCCCCCTGCGAGCGCTGACCGCGGCCGCCCAGCAGCCCCCGGACCTGCACGTGCGGGTGCCCGTCACCACCCGCGACGAGACCGGCATCCTCGCCGCGGCCTTCAACGAACTCACCGAGCGCCGGGCCCGGTTGGAGGCCCAGCGCAAGGCGATGGTCAGCGACATCGCCCACGAACTGCGCAGCCCGCTCACCAACATCCGCGGCTGGCTGGAGGTCACCCGCGACGGCCTCGTCGAACCCGACCCCGCCCTGCTCGCCTCCCTGCACGAGGAGGCACTCGTCCTCCAGCGCGTCATCGACGATCTCCAGGACCTCGCCGACGCCGACGCCGGCACCCTGCGGCTGCGCCGGGAACCCGTCCGCGCCGACGAACTCCTCGACCAGGTCGCCGCCGCCCACCGCGTGGCCGCCGACGCCGCGGGCGTCGCCCTGCGCACCACGGCCGAGGGCGCGCCCTGGCTGGACGCCGACCCGGTCCGGATGCGGCAGGCGCTCGGCAACCTCGTCTCCAACGCGTTGCGGCACACCCCGCGGGGCGGCACCGTCACCCTGGCCGCGCGCCGGGACGGCGAGGACGTCGTCCTGACCGTCACCGACACCGGGACGGGCATCGCCGCCGAGGACCTCCCGCACGTCTTCGACCGGTTCTGGCGGGCGGAGAAGTCCCGCAGCCGCCGTACCGGAGGCAGCGGCCTCGGCCTGCCCATCGTCCGCCACCTGCTGGCCGCCCACGGCGGTACGGCCGAGGCGACGAGCGAGCAGGGCAGCGGCTCGGTGTTCACCTTGAGGCTGCCGGGGGGCGAGGCGCCCGACGACCTGAGGCCGCCGGGGAGCGAGGCGCCCGACGACCTGAGGCTGCCGGGGAGCCAGGCGCCCGACGACGCCTGACGGCGATCAGCCGCTCCTTCGCCGCGCCGCCGTCTTGCGGAGCATCGCCTGCCGTTCGCCCTCGCTCGTGCCGCCCCACACGCCGACCGCCTGTTCGGTGTCCAGCGCCCAGCTCAGGCACCGCTCCCGTACCGGACAGCGTCCGCAGACCGCCTTCGCCTGCAGCGTCTGCAAGAGGGCCGGGCCGGAGGTGCCGATCGGGAAGAAGAGGTCCGGGTCCTCCTCGCGGCATGCGGCATGGTCGCGCCAGTCGTCCATCGCAGTCACCTGCGTTCCCATTCGTACGTGCCCCTTCGGAAGCTTTTAGTCGCTTTCGGGTCACCTGTCGATACGGGAGTGAAACCACTGAATCCTGGTTCGCCGCGCGATCACTGCTCGCGCAGGCCCCAGGGGGAGCCGTAGTCGGTCAGCAGATCCAGGAACGGGCGGGCGGGGAAGGCCTCCGGGCCGAGCACTCCGGAGCCCGACCAGGCGCCGCCGGCGAGGAGTTCGAGGGCGACGACCGGATTGACTGCCGTCTGCCACACCACGGCCTGGCAACCGTACTCGGCCATCGACCACTCGTTGTCGACGACGTGGTACAGGTACACCTCCCGCGCCGCCCCGTCCTTCACGCCCCGCACCCACGTGCCCGCACACGTCTTGCCGCGCATGCGCTCGCCCAGCGTCGCCGGATCGGGCAGACAGGCGGCGACGACGTCCCGCGGTGAGACCTCGACCGGTCCGCCGGGGCCCGGCACGGTCACCCGCTCGGTGCGGTCCAGGCCCAGCAGGTGCAGGGTCTTCAGCGTGTCGATGAACTCCTGGCCCAGGCCGTACTTGAAGGTCACCCGGCGGGCGTCGACCCAGCGGGGGACCAGCAGCACCTCCTCGTGCTCCACGTTCACGCACTCCACCGGGCCGATGCCCTCGGGGAAGTCGAACACCTCGGGCTCGCTGAACGGCTCGGTGGTGAACCAGCCCCGGCCGGCCTCGTAGACGACCGGCGGGTTGAGGCACTCCTCGATCGTGGTCCAGATGCTGAACGAGGGGGCGAAGTCATAGCCGTCGACGGTGAGGTTCGCGCCGTCGCGGACGCCGATCTCCTCGATCTCGTCGAAGAGCTCATCGGCCGCGTGCCGGGCGAAGACGTCCGAGAGGCCCGGCTCCACACCCATGCCGACGAGCGCCAGCGCCCCGTCCTTCGCCCACTCCTCGGCCTCGGCGAACTGCTCGTCGCCGAGCTTGACCCCGCACTCGGCGTACGGGCGCTCGGGATGCGGACGCGACAGGGACATCGCCATGTCCACGTAGGAGGCGCCGGCCGCGCGAGCCGCCCGGAACAGCGGCATCACGAAGCGCGGGTCGGTGGCGTTGAGGAGGACGTCGCAGGAGTGCCGGCGCAGCAGCGCGGTGACGGCGGCCTCGTCGGAGGCGTCGACGCGCTCGGCGCGGAACCGGGGGTCGTCGAGGAACTCCACCGCCGCCTCGGCGCGCGCCGGGTCGTAGTCGGCGACCACCATCGCCTCGAAGAACGGGCGCCGGGCGGCGATCCGGGTGACGGCGGTGCCCACACCACCGGCGCCCACGAGCAGTACACGCATGACGAGAACTCCCTGCTGGAGGTTGCGGAGAAAGCGGGGCCCTGACGGAGATACAACGCCCGCCGCTCACGTAAGGTCAATGGCGTTGGCATAAGAGTAGGAGGCGGGCGTGCCGAAACCAGTGGTCCCCGAGGAGAAGCGGCGCCGACGCAGGCCGACCAAGAGCGGCACCGTGCTGTCCGAGGCGCTGATCGTCGAGACCGCGCTGCGGCTGCTGCGCGAGCACGGCAGCGCCGGGCTCACCGCCCGCCGCCTCGGTCTGGCCCTGGACGCCGACCCGAGCACGCTGTACCGGTACTTCCGCGGCATGGACGACCTGACCCTCGCGATCGGCGACGCGCTCATCGGGCAGGCGCTCAAGGGCTGGCGGGCGACGGGGGAGTGGCGGGCCGACCTCAAGGCGGTCGGACTCCGGATCCACGCGGCCTACGTCGCCCACCCGCAGGCCGCCCTGCTGACCACCAACCGGGTCACCGGCCGGGCGAACGAACTCGCCGCCGACGAGGCCGTGCTGGACGTGCTGCGCGCCGCCGGCTTCCCGCTGCCGGAGACCGTGCGGATCTACCACGCCTTCATCGACCAGACCCTGGCCTTCGCCGCCCTGGACGCCGCCTCGCTGACCCTGCCGAGCGCCTCCCAGCGCGCCGACGAGGCGATGTGGCGCTCGACGTACGCCCGGCTGCCCCGCACCACCCACCCCCGGATCGCGGAGGCCGCGCCCCTGCTCGCGACACGCATGGTGACCAGCGCCTATCCCACGGCACTGGACATGCTTCTGGACAGCGCCGAGGCCCGGCTCAAGGTCGTCCGGGCCTCCTAAGGCCGGAGCACCTCCGCCGCCGTCCCGGCCACCGCCTCCGCCACGGCCGCCAGTGCCGGCGAGTCCAGCTTCCACTGCTGCCAGTACAGCGGGACGTCCAGCGCGCGCTCCGGCGCGAGGGAGACCAGGCGCCCGGTGTCGAACAGGTCCCCGGCCTGGATCTCCGGCACCATTCCCCAGCCGAGGCCGGCCGCGATCGACGCCACGAACCCCTCGGAGGTGGGGATCCGGTGCCGGACGGCACTCGCGCCGCCCCGGCCGCGCCGCAGCCGCCGCACGAACGCGTCCTGATGGTCGTCGCTGCGGTCGAAGGTCACCACCGGCGCGCCCGGCAACGCCTCGCGCAGCGGTCCGTCGAGATGGCGGTCGGCGAAGCCGGGGCTCGCCGCGGCGAGGTAGCGCATCTTCCCGAGCGAACGGACGGAGCACCCCGCCACGGGCTCGGAAGCGGAGGTGACGGCCGCCATCACCTGGCCCTCCCGGAGCAGGGCCGCCGTATGCGCCTCGTCCTCGCGGCGCAGTTCGAAGCAGAGCCGTGGCGCGGACGGTACGCGGGTGAGCGCGTCCAGGAACCAGGTCGCCAGCGAGTCGGCGTTCACCGCGACCGACACCCGGGTCGGCTCCTCCTCGGCGCCGCCCATGCCGAGTTCCGCTCGGGCGTCCCGCTCCAGCCGGGCGAGCTGCCGCGCGAACCGCACCACGACCGCGCCCGACTCGGTGGGGCGCACCGGTTTCGTGCGGACCAGCAGCACGCGCCCCGTGCGCTGTTCGAGCGCCTTCACCCGCTGGCTGACCGCGGACGGTGTCACATGCAGCTCGGCCGCCGCGGCGTCGAAGGTCCCCTCGTCCACCACGGCGAGCAGCGTACGTACATGGTCCAGCGGCAGCTCCGTCACCATCACGAGAGCTAATGCTACGTAAGAATCTTTAGCTGTACACAGGATCCGGACGTCCCTAGCGTCGAGGACATGCCCACCGCACTCGCCACGGCCGCCGCCGGATTCGGTACCGGTCTCTCGCTCATCGTCGCCATCGGCGCCCAGAACGCCTTCGTCCTGCGCCAGGGGATCCGCCGCGACGCGGTCCTCGCCGTCGTCGGCATCTGCGCCCTGTCCGACGCCGCCCTCATCGCCCTCGGCGTGGGCGGAGTCGGGGCGGTGGTGGTGGCCTGGCCGGGGGCGCTGACCGCGATCGGCTGGATCGGCGGCGCCTTCCTGATCGCTTACGGCGCACTCGCCGCCCGGCGCGTGTTCCGTCCCGTCGGCGCCCTGCGGACCGACGGGGAGGCCACCGGGTCCCGGCGGCGGGCGGTGCTGACCTGTCTGGCGATGACCTGGCTCAACCCGCACGTCTACCTCGACACCGTCTTCCTGCTCGGCTCCATCGCCGCCGACCGGGGCGATCTGCGCTGGACCTTCGGGCTCGGCGCCGTCCTCGCCAGCCTGTGCTGGTTCGCCGCGCTCGGTTTCGGGGCGCGGCTGCTCAGCCCGTTCCTGTCCCGGCCCACGGCCTGGCGGGTGGTGGACGGTCTGGTCGCCGCCACGATGCTCGCCCTCGGGGCATCGCTGATCCTCGGAAGCTGAGATCCCGCGTTCCGCTGAGATCCCGCGCACCGAACTCCCGCCGGGCGGTGCGATAGTGAACCCTGGTCCGAAAAAGATGTAACGAGCAACCAGGAAGTCCGTGGACGCCACCGAACAGCAGCCGCCCGCCCAGGAGGCCCGAAGCGGCTGGCGCCGCTGGGCCATGGACACCCGCCCGCTGCGCCGCCCGGCCTACCGCAGGCTGTGGTCCTCGACGATCGTCACGGCGGTCGGCAGCCAGCTCACCGCGGTCGCCGTGCCCAGGCAGATCTACGACATCACCGGCTCCTCGGCCTGGGTCGGCTACGCGAGCCTCGCCGGACTGCTCCCGCTGGTGGTGTTCGCGCTGTGGGGCGGAGCGGTCGCCGACACCATGGACCGCCGCAAGCTGCTGCTGATCACCAACTGCGGGATCGCCGTCACCTCGGTGCTGTTCTGGCTCCAGGCCGTCACGGGCCTGGAGTCGGTGGCCGCCCTGATGCTCCTGCTCGCCGCCCAGCAGGCCTTCTTCGGCCTCAACGCCCCGGCCCGCACCGCCTCCATCGCCCGACTGGTCCCGGCGGACGAGCTCGCGGCGGCGGGCGCCCTCGGTTCGACCGTCATGCAGACCGGACTGGTCGCCGGGCCGCTGCTGGCCGGTGCCCTGATTCCGGCGATCGGTCTGGCCGAGCTGTATCTGCTCGACGCGCTGGCCCTGTGCGTCACGGTGTGGGCGGTCCACCGACTGCCCCCGCTGCCGCCGCTGGCCGGCTCGACGGTCCGCCGGGCGGGGGTGCGGGAGATCGGCGCGGGCTTTCGCTACATCGCCCTGCACAAGGTGCTGTTGCTGTCCTTCCTCGCCGATGTGATCGCCATGGTCCTCGGCATGCCCCGGGCCCTGTTCCCCCAACTCGCCGCCGAGACCTACGCCTCCTACGGCGAGGGCCTCGCGCTCGGCGTGCTGTTCGCCGCGATCCCCGTCGGCGCGGTGCTCGGCGGGCTGTTCTCCGGCACCTTCTCCCGGGCACGACGGCACGGACTGATGGTGATCGGCGCGGTCGTCGCCTGGGGCGCCGCGATCACGGGCTTCGGGCTGAGCCGCAGCCTGTGGCTCGCGGTGGCGTTCCTGGTCGTCGCCGGGGTCGCCGACATGGTGTCGATGGTCTTCCGCGGGGCGATCCTGCTGTCCGCCGCCACCGACGAGATGCGCGGCAGGATGCAGGGCGCGTTCACCGTCGTCGTCGCGGGCGGACCCCGGCTCGCCGACGTCCTGCACGGCACCGCGGGCTCCGCCTTCGGCGCGCGCCAGGCGGTGGCGGGCGGCGGCCTGCTGGTCGTCGCCACGATGCTCGGCCTGGCCCTCGCCGTCCCGGCGCTGCGCCGTTACCGCGTCTGATCCCGGCCGCCGCCGCCACCGCGTCCGATCCCGGCTACAGGGCGCCGCTGCCCCGGCGCATCCCGTACTGCTCCATGAGTTTGCCCCGGGTGATCTCCAGCCGGTGCGCGAGGATCTCGGCGACCTGGCGGACCAGGATCAGGCCGAGCTGCTGGTCCTCGTCGGACAGCGCCCGTACGGCCGCCGCGTCGAACTCGTAGGCGCGCACCGGGCTGAACGCCTCCGCGCCGAAGTCCCACTGGTACGGCGGGAACAGCCAGGACCAGCCGAGCAGGTCCCCGGCGCCGAGGCTGGCGACGGTGACGCGTTGCAGGGAGGTCACCCGCTGGTCGAGCGAGACGGCTCCGGAGCGGATGACCCAGAAGCGGTCGGCGGTGCCCCCGGCCTCGAAGATGCGGGCGTCCTCGGGGAAGGACACCTCCTTGGCGAGTGCCATGAGCCGCTGGCGTTGCGGAGGCGGAAGGGCGTTCAGCAGTTTGGTCGCTTTGGTCATGACACGGGGCTCCTCGCCGGCGTCGGGGTTCCGGGGCTTTCCCTACGCCCATTTCAGCCGCTGCGGACGCGTAGGGCACCTCGACGGACTACAGAACCGGTGGAGAATTCCGCGGGCATGAAAAAGCCCTGGCTGGACGGGGGAAGCCAGCCAGGGCCGTATGCGGGGTACGGGGGACGGACGACGTCAACCCCGCGACCACGTATGGATGAACCGTAAACCATTTATGACGGGTGTGAGAAACCAGGACCGGGTCACGTGACCCGTTTCACTCCGTTTCCTTCATGACCCTGATCGTCTCCAGATGCGGATCGCTCGGATCAGGCAGGTTCATGCCCGCGTCCCGCCCGCTGAGCAGATACGCCAGCACCGGTTCGGTCAGGCGCTCGCCCGGCAGGACGACCGGGATGCCCGGCGGATACGGCGTGATCATCTCGGCGGCGACCCGTCCGGCGGCCTCGTCGGCCGGAACGTCCTCGGCCGGCCCGAAGAAGGCGTCCCGCGGCAAGCAGGTCTGCTCCAGCCGCAGTTCGGAAGGCGAGGGCACCTTCACCCCGGGGACCGGCCGGAGTTGGGGCGCGGCCTCGGCGAGATCCCCGAGCGCCGCCAGCAGTTCGTCGGCCGTCTCGTCGTCGTCCGCGTGCGTGAGCTGCAGGCCGAGCCGCCGGTGGTCGGAGAGATGGACGTCGATGCCGCGGTGCTGCCGCAGCCAGTCCGCGGCCCGGTACCCGGTCATCCCGAGGTCGCCGACCTCGACGGTGACGATCAGCGGATCGAGGTCGTGGGCGAGACCGGCACCGCAGAAGTCGTCCCGGTCGTCGACGTGCATCCCCTCCATCCGCTCGACGGTGGCCCGCACCCGGGCCACGAGGTCCAGCGCCCCGCCCATCAGCTCCTTGCCACGCAGCGCCATCTGCCGGCGCCAGCCGTCCATACCGGCGTAGATCAGTACCGACGGGCTGGTGCTGCCGAGGAGGTCCGAGCGCATCTTCAGCAGCTGGGGTGGCACGAGGTCGCCCTGGAGGTGGAAGACGGACCCCTGCTCCAGACCGCTGCCCATCTTGTGCACGCTCGTGACACAGATGTCGGCCCCCGCGTCCATCGCCCACGACGGCAGATCGGGGTGGAAGGGCAGATGCGCGCCCCAGGCCTCGTCCACGATCAATGGCACCGACCGGCTGTGGCACACGTCCGCGAGCGCCCGCAGATCGGCGCAGGTGCCGTACGGCGTGGGACTGGTGACCAGGGCGCCCTTGGCGTCCGGATGCTCGGCGAAGGCCCGGTCGAAGTCCGCCGGGGCCGGGGGATGCGCCAGATGCCGTTCGCCGTCCCAGCACGGGTCCACCCACACGGGCTCGATCCCGGCGATGATCAGCCCCGACACGACCGACTTGTGGGCGTCCCGCCCGATCAGCAGCTTCTCGTGCGGGCCGGCGACCGACAGCATCGCCGCCTTGACGGACAGGGAACTGCCGCACGTGGTGAAGAAGGTGTGGTCGGCGTGGACCGCGTCGGCCATCAGCGCCTCGGCGCGCTGGAGCACCTGGTCCCGGGTGAGCCGGTCGTCGAGGCCACCGGACGCCAGCACGTCCCCGAGGAAGACGGCGTCACCGAGCAGCTCCCGTACGGCGGGGTCCGCGCCGCGGGCCTGTTTGTGGCCGGGTGGCGAGAACGCCGTCCTCTTCACGCGGTGGTACTCGGCCAGGGCCTCCAGAACCGGTGCTCGTTCGTGATCGGCTTTCATACGGGTGCGGGTTCCCGGCAGGGCGGGAACGAATCGGGGCGCCCGCTCAGGGCTCGTGCCGATGAGTGCCCGGGGTGAGGATCTCGTCCAGCACGGTCCCGACGGCCTCGTAGGCGAGCGTCCGGACGGCGGCCTCCTCGGCACCCTCCGGGTCGCTCGACCGCAGGCCGAAGCTGCGGTTGCGCCAGGTCTGCTCCTCCTCCCGGGCACAGGCCCGGGCGCGCTGGATGCGCCGGAGCAGTTCGTCTGAGTCCACGACATCGGTCATGCCGTCCGCGTACCCCCGATACGGCCGTATTCCCGCGGCCGGCCCGGGCGCCGGGAGGTTTGACCGGCCGGACAACGGCGAGCCGAAGAGTACGGGATTCACATCGATTCACATCGATTCGCGGAGTCAATCGACACGGAGTCATACGATGCGCGGGGAGCAAACCACTCACAGCGTGCGCGAGCCGGCGGAGGCGCGCCGGGCCGTGGAACACGCGGTCGCCGAACACTGCAGCGCCACGGGCGCGCGGTGCGACCGCATGGCGGTCCAGGACGCCCTGCTGGTCGCCTCGGAGCTGACCACCAACGCCATCCTGCACGGCGGAGGCGTCACCGACTTCCGCGTCGACCTCGTCGAACCGGGCGTGCGGGTCTCGGTGAGCGACCGCAGCCAACGCCTGCCCGTGCTCCCGGACACCGGCGGCCCGCGCGCCCACCGCCGCATCGGGGGCCGCGGCTGGTCGATCGTGTGCCGCCTCGCCCGCGATGTGCAGGTGGCGGTGCTGCCCGCGGGGGGCAAGCGCGTGAGCGCCGTGGTGCCGCTCGTCTGAACGAGCGCGCTGGAGGCTGGAGCACGTCCCGGCGGCCGAAGAGCGCGCCCCGGTGGAGCGGCCCGCGCCTGCGCCCTGCCGCAAGCTCCAGCGGCGCGGCCGCACGGGCAGGGGCGCGCCTGGGTTCGGAGCGCGTCTCCGCGGCAGGCAAGCACGTGCCGGTGGCCCGGGAGCCTGTCGTTCCGAGCGTCTGCCGCGACCGCCGAGGCGCCCCGTGACCGGAAGGCCGCAGCCCCGAACCTCCCAGGTGAGTGCCGCCCGATGCTGGGCATCCGGACTCCGGGAGGTCGAGATGAATCTGAGTGCCGTGACCAGGGCCGGGCGTACCCCGGCCGGGAGCAAGACGACCGCGTCGGTGACCGAGGGTGCCGCCAGGGCGGGCCTGGCCGCGCGCGGCGTGATCTACCTGCTGGTCGGCGCCCTCGCCCTGCAGATCGCCTTCGGCGACCGACAGCAGCAGGCCGACCGCCAGGGCGCCCTGACCGAGGTGTCCGACAAGCCGCTCGGGTCCGTGTTGCTGTGGGCTCTCGGCATCGGCCTGGTCGGCATGGCCGTGTGGCGGCTCTCCGAGGCGCTCTTCGGCTCCGTGGGCAAGGACGGCCGCAAGCTCCACAAGCGCGGCCTCGCACTGGTCAGGTGCCTCTTCTACGGCTTCGTCGCGTTCTCCGTGCTGCGCTTCACCGTGAGCGACGGGCAGCAGGGCGGCAAGTCCGGCGACAAGGAGTCCCGCGACATCACCGCCACCGCGCTGGACCTGCCCGCCGGACAGTGGCTCGTCGCCGCCGGCGGGATCGGGATCGTCATCGCGGGCGTCTGGATCGGCGTCCAGGCGATCCGGCGCAGCTACCACGACAAGCTCAAGCTCGGCGAGATGTCCCGCACCGAGCGGCGGCTGACCGACGTCACGGGCGTGGGCGGGGGTGTCGCGCGCGGCGTGGTGTTCACCACCCTGGGCGCGTTCGCCGTACAGGCCGCCGTCGACTACGAACCGGACCGGGCCAAGGGCCTGGACGACACGCTGCGAACCTTCGCCGACACCGCGCTCGGGCCCTGGCTGCTGGCCGTGGTCGCGTTCGGTCTGGTGCTGTTCGGTCTCTTCTCCTTCTTCCTCTCCCGCAGGCGACGCGTCTGAGACGGCTCGTACGGGGAACGCGGCAGTGATGAACGACTACGAGCTTCCGCCCGACGGCCGGCCCGTGGACATCTACCTCGGTCTGCTGCGTTCGCGGATGGACACCGACAACTTCCTTCGCCTGCTCGACGTGGTCGAGCCGGTCCTGCAAGCGATCGACGAGCGGCGATTCCCGCCCGCCGAACTCGCCCTGGACGGAGACGGCGCCGACGAGTTGCCCCAGGAGGTGCGCGACGAGGCCGCCCTGGTCATCGCGACAGCCGTGACCGGACGCCTCGACAACGAGGTCGTGGAGATCGACCTGGGCGACACCGGCTCCATCCGGGTGGTCACGGACGCGGCCACCGCCTCCGACCCCGATCGGCTGGACGAGATCGCGTCCTACATCCGGGGCCGCCGCCACGACGACGAGGAACTGCGCGGCATCGCCGAGGCCAGCGGCCTGCCCACCGACTTCTGACTAGTCGGCCCTCGGCACGCCCAGCGGCCGGGCCAGGCCCATCACCGACTCGTCCAGCCGCTGAAGGTGGCGCAGCACCCGGTCCGTCACCCGGCCGTACCGGGTGGCGCCGGGTGCCTGGGGCAGGAGCGAGGCGATGCTCGGGCCGGTCTCGACCCGGTCCGTGGCCCGCTCGTCGGCGACGTGCGCGGCGATCGCCTCGATGTTGCGGGCGATGCGCCGCCCGGCGCCGCGCAGGCGGGGATCCGCCGCGATCGAGGGATGTGTGGGCAGCAGCTCGGCGGTCGCCGCCAGCGAGCGCGCGTGGTAGGCCGATGTCTCCAGCAGTGCCACCACGTAGCGGGCGGTGTCCCGCCGGGCCCGCAGCGGGGTGACGGGGTGGGTCAGCGGCTGGATCGCGGCCCGCAGGTCGGCCAGCGCCTGGTCCAGCTCGCGTGCCTGGTCGAGCAGCTCGACCGGCGACCCGCCGCTGAGCTGCTCCACGGCGCTCTCGGTGACCTCCCCGAGCCGGTCCAGAACCGTGCCCAGCAGTTCGTTCGTCCGCCGGTCGGTGGCGATGGGCAGCACCAGTGCCGCCGCGAAGATCCCGCAGGCCGCGCCGAGGGCGGTCTCCTCCACCCGCACCACCAGCACCGAGAAGCTGTACGTGTGCAGCAGCGTGTAGAGCAGCCCCAGCGCGGCCGTCACGAAGAACGACATCAGCGTGTACGACAGGGGCGCGGTGTAGAACATCAGGAACACGAACACCAGCACGAGAGCGAAAGCGGTCAGGGTGTGCTGCCCGACCAGGCCCGCCAGCACGATCCCGGCCACGACGCCGAACAGCGTGCCGAGCAGCCTGCGGTAGCCCTTGACCAGGATCTCGCCCGTCGAGGAGGTGTTCAGGAAGACGATCCAGCAGGTCAGCACGGCCCAGTACCAGCGGTGGCTGGAGAGCAGCTCCCCGCCGACCATGGCCAGCGAGGAGCCCACGGCGACCTGCACGGCGGCCCGGGTGGTCGGCCGCCGCAGCCCTGTCCGCTCCTCCTGGTCGGTCTCCTCGGCCGCGTCGATGGCGGCGTCCTCGGCGTCCAGCTCCTCCCGGGAGCGTGTCGTGGACGGGGTGTCGTCCGACTCGTCCTGCGGCCCCTCCAGCGCCAGGCGCAGGCCCAGGACGGCCCGCGCGGCCTCGCCGATCCCGCGGAAGACGTCCTGCGCGGCCGGTGAGGCGTCGGGCAGGTTCTCCTCGTCGCGGTAGGACAGCAGCCGGTTGCGGACCTGGGCGAGCCCCGTGCCGCCCGGGTGCTGGACGAGCAGGCGCAGCGCCCGCAGATCCCGGCGCAGGGTCTTCGCCGCGTCCCGCACCGGCAGCCGTCCGGCGGACGGGACGGGCGCGCCGGGCAGGTGCAGGGTCAGGGTGTCCGTGCGCTCGGCGCTGCGCGCGGTCAGCAGGAGCAGGCCGAGCCGCTCGGCGGCGATCTCGGCGTCCGCCACCCGCCGCTGCACCAGCCGGGCCGTGCCCTCGTCGGCCGTGCCCTCCTCGAGGCGGCCCTGGATCATCAGCGCCGTCTCGTGCAGCCGCGCGGTGCCCTCCCGTACGTTCTCCAGCGCCCGGTCCGCCTCCTCGGGCCCGGCGTCCAGCAGCTCGAGCTGGGCCGACACCAACTGCGCGAGCCGGGCTCGGAAGGCCTCCCGCAACCGGGTCAGGGTCCCGGCCGGAGTCTCCGGCACCAGCGCGAACCGCACCACGGCACTGCACACGAAGCCCGTCCCGACGACGGCGTACAGCTCGGGCAGGTCCGAGACCGTGGCGCCGACGAACAGGGACACGAAGTACAGCTGGAACCCGATCATGCCGAGCGCGGTCCCGCGGTCGCCGAACCGGCGCCCGTACACGGCGCCGAAGATCAGCGCGACGAAGAACAGGTCGCCCGCGACGACATGGGAGTGCAGCAGCGCGGCCAGCGTGACGGAGGCGAGCCCCACCGGCAGACCGAGGGCGAGCGTGACCGCCTGTGGACCGCGCTGCTTCTCCCGTACGGCGAAGGTGGAGACCATCGCCGCCATGGCTCCGGCGACCAGATGGGGCACATCGGCCCCGAACAGGGCGAGGACGACCAGCGTGAGCGTGATCGAGCCCACCGTCCGCAGGCCCGCGGCGAGCCGCAGCAGCCCGGGATCGGAGGCCGCGATCCGGTCCCGAAGTCGCGCCCACGCTCCTGGCGTACTACCGGAGGAAACGATTCGCTCCCTCCTGGCCGGTCGCTTCCTGATCGGTCTCGTCCCGGTCGGCCCTCGCCTGGTTCGCCCCCTGTCCTCGGCGCCTACTCCTCGGCCCCCGTCCCCGTCACGTGTTCCCGCAGCTGCTCCGGCGTCAGATAGGCGTCCGTGTACTCGAAGTCCTTGAGCCTGGCGGGCTTGCGGGCCTGGAAGCCGGTGCGCACGAAGTCGTCGCCGGCGATCGCGTTGAGCACCCAGTTCGTCAGCACCCGGGTCTTGGCGACATTGGTGCGCAGCGCCGACCAGTGGTAGCCGCGGGCCACGACCTGGGCGGGCAGACCGCGCAGTTCGACGCCGAGCGGCTTGGACACCGCGTCCTTGCCGCCGAGGTCGACGACGAGTCCGAGGTCCTTGTGCTCATAGGGCCGCAGCGGCTGGTTGCGGAGCGTGGCGATGACGTTGTCGGCGGCCACCTTGCCCTGACGCATCGCGTGCTGGGCGGTGGGCGGGCAGACCGCGTCCTCCTCCTTCTTGGCCAGGTCCGGCACGGCCGCCGCGTCCCCGAGCGCGAACACGCCGTCGTGACCGGGCAGACTCATGTCGGACCGCACCTGAAGCCGTCCGCGCACCGTCTTCTCGCCGAGCGTGCCGATGAGCGGGCTGGCCACGACCCCCGCGGTCCAGATCAGGGTGCGGGTGGGGACCACCCGGCCGTCGGTGAACGTGACCTCCTCCGGCCCGGCCTTCGCGATGGAGACCCCGAGCGAGATGTCGACCCCGCGCCGCCGCAGTATCTCCTGGGCGTCCCGGCCGAGCTTCTCACCCAGCTCCGGCATGAGCTTCGGCGCGATGTCGATCAGATGCCACTTGATCAGCGCCGGGTCCAGCCGCGGGTAGCGCTTGACCGCGTTGTGCGTCAGCTGCTGCAGACAGGCGGCGGTCTCGGTGCCCGCGTATCCGCCGCCGACCACCACGAACTGCAGCCGGGCGGCGCGCTCGTCCGGATCGTGGCTGGCGTCGGCCAGGTCGAGCTGCGAGATGACGTGGTCACGGATGTAGGCGGCCTCGGCGAGGGTCTTCATGCCGAAGGCGTGGTCGGTCAGGCCCGGGATGTCGAAGGTGCGGGTGATGCTCCCGGGAGCCAGCACGATGTAGTCGTACCGCTCGTTGACGATCTCGTCGGTGATCGTGCGGATGACGCAGACCTTCGAGGCGAGGTCCACGCCGATGGCGCCGCCCGGGATGATCCGGGTGCGGTACCTGCGGCTGCGCCGCAGGGACAGCGCGATCGACTGGGGCGTCAGCACGCCGGAGGCGACCTGGGGCAGCAGGGGCAGATAGAGCTGGTAGGCGAACGGCGTCACCAGGGTGACGTCGGCCTCGTCGGCGGCGAGCCTGCGCTCCAGACGGCGGACGCACCCCACTCCGGCGAAGCCTGCGCCAACCACCAGGATCCTGGGTCGTGTCACGGTGTTGTTCCCTTCTGCGGCTCCAGGCGGTCTGCTACGACGTCGTACGCCTGCCCCTGGATCGCTGCTTCCCACCACACCGATCCCACCGCGCTCCCGGCGGCTGCGCCAGTCGGGTGCGGCAGGCAGATGAACGACGCTTTCGAGCCACACTGCCCCAAGGTGGCCACGGGCACACGGGGTTCCGCGAGAACGGCCGCTGACTCACCAGGGCAGGAAGGCATGCACGTCCTTGCCTTGCTCATGGGTGATGACCCCGACCTGATGGCTCAGGCTCCGGACCAGGTACCAGCCGATCCCGCGTCCCCCCTGGCGGACGTCGAAGGAGCGCGGCACCGGTGGCTCGATGCTGGTGTCGCGCATCATGACGTGCACTCCGTCGGAGGCCCTGCTCAACCGCAGCTCGAAGGGGCCCGGGGCGTATTCCACCGTGTTCTGGGCCAGCTCCGTCACCACCAGCAGGATGTCGTCACAGTGGTCGGGTTCGGCAGGTGGGGCCACTCGCGCGAGGTCGCGGAGGAACTCCTCCGCCGCCAAGCGCGCCCTGGTCACGTCCGCGTGTTCGCCCGCGAAGCGGACGAGGCGGTGCGTAATCTCCTGTGCCGCCAAGGTGTCGTCGTCCGTCTCTCCCCCCAAACAACTGCGCTGTCCGGCTTCCCCGCTCGCCGCGATCTACGCACCCTCACCCGAAGACGTTGTCGGAGTCGTCCCACACCCCCGGGTCGTCCGGCACCGACTGCCGCCGGGTCCGCGCCCGCGCCTGGTACATCGCGTCGATCTCCAGCGCGTAGTGCCGCACGATGACGTCCCGGCGCAGCTTCATCGACGGTGTCAGCAGACCGTTGGCCAGGTCGAACGGCTCGGGCAGCACCCGGAACACCCGGATCGACTCCGACCGCGACACCGCGCTGTTGGCCGCCGCCACGGCCCGGGCGATCTCCTCCCGCAGCGCGTTCTCCTCCCGGGCGTCGCGGGTGTCCCGGCCGCGCGGGTCGGGGCGCGGCTCCAGCGTGCGGCGCCAGTACGCCAGGAAGTCCGGGTCCAGCGTGAGCAGCGCCCCGACACAGGGCCGGTCGTCGCCGACGACCACCGCCTGGTGGATCAGCGGGTGCATGCGCAGCCGCTGTTCCAGGGCGGCCGGGGCGACGCTCTTGCCGCTGCTGGTGATGATGACGTCCTTCTTCCGGCCGGTGATCGCCAGATAGCCGTCGGAGTCGAGGACCCCGAGGTCCCCGGTGGCCAGCCAGCCGCCGCGCAGCGCTGCCCGGGTCGCCGCCTCGTCGTTGACGTAGCCCTGGAACACCGAGGGGCCGCGCACCAGGATCTCCCCGTCGTCCGCCACCCGGACGTCCATGCCCGGCAGCACCTTGCCGACCGTCCCCGAGCGCTCCCGGCCCGGTGGCTGTGCGGTGACCCCGCCGGCGGTCTCGGTCAGCCCGTACCCGTCGTTGAGGTAGATGCCGATGCCCTCGTAGAACAGCGAGATCTCCCGGTGCAGCGGCGAGCCGCCCGAGGTCGCGCGGCGGACCCGGCCGCCGAGCGCGGCCCGCAGTCCGCGGTAGACCGTGCGTTCGTACAGGGCGTGCTGGAGCCGCAGATCGAAACCGGGGCCCGGCCCCTCACCGAGCCGGTGCCGCTCCGCGGCCAGCGCGAAGTCCCGGGCCGTGTCGGCCGCCCGCTCGAACAGCGCGCCCCGGCCGCTCTCGCGGGCCGAGCGCAGGAAGTTCTTGTAGATCTTCTCGAAGACCGACGGGACGGCACAGAAGTACGTCGGCCGGAACGAGCGCAGCGACGCCGCCAGACCGTCCCCGCTCGGGTCGGACTCGTGCCCCATCAGCATCCCGCCGCGCAGGCAGAGCCCCTGCACCATGAGCCCGTAGACATGGGAGAACGGCAGGAAGGCGAGCACCGAGGCCTGTCCGCCCGGCGGCACCACCGTGTGCCCCCAGCCCGCCAGCAGGGTGTCGCAGGGGCTCGCCAGGCTCCGGTGGCTCAGCGCGCAGCCGAGCGGGCGTCCGGTGGAGCCGGAGGTGTAGGCGATCACGGCGGTGGAGTCTGGCAACACGATCCGGCGCAGCGAGTCCACCGTGGCCAGCGGCACGAACGCGCCCCGCTCGATCAGCTCGCCCAGCGCCCCCGCGTCCAGCTGCCACACATGCCGCAGCATCGGCAGCGAGGCGCACACGGACCCGACCGTCATGACCGACTGCTCGTCCTCGACCACCACCCCCACGCAGCGGGCGTCCCGGAGGATCCACTCCACCTGCTCGCGCGAGGCGGTCGGGTACACGGGGACGACCTCGGCGCCCACCGCCCACAGGGCGAAGCTGAGGACCGTCCACTCGTACCGGGTGCGCGCCATGATCGCCACGCGGTGGCCCGGCGAGATCCCGGAGGCGACCAGCCCCTTGGCCAGGTCCACCACGGTGTCCCGCAGCTCGACCGCGGTGATCTCCGCCCACTGCGCGGAGCCGGCGATCCGGCGCGCGAGCACCGGCAGGGTGGGTTCGCGGGCGGCCCGTTCGAAGACGCTGTCGGCGAGGCCGCCGGCCGGCGGCGCGGAGACGGACGGAGCCAGGGCGAAGTCGCGCATGCGCAGCTCCTGTGGTGTACGCGGTGTGACGCCACCGACGAGCAGGGTTATCGGCGGTGCTCGAATCTAGCCGAGGTACGAGCGAACCGTGCCGGAATCCGACAAGTCGAACGGCTCGATCGCTTCGGCCCGCGACGGCTGGGCACCCAAGGGTGACCGAGGCGCCCGCCGCTTCACCCACCACGGGAGGACGCGTCGGCCGATCACGAAGGCGGCCGACGCGCCCGTGCTACTCGTCGCCCGGCTCCCAAGCGCGCGGGGGCCGCTTCACTCCTGGGTGCGCCGCACGCACTCCGTCACCACGGCCCCCAGGTCGCCTTTGCGGCGCATCAGCTCGCGCTGCACCCGGGCGCCGTTGCCCCGGCCCAGCAGATCGGCGACGAGGGTGCGGGCGCGGTCGAGGTCACCGGTCTCCTCCAGCGCGTCGCCGACGTGGTCCAGCAGGGCCCGCACGACCACCGGGGCGGGCATGGGGCGCATGGTCACGGGGTGCAGCAGTTCCTCCGTGAGCCCGGTACGGGCCGCCTGCCAGGCGGCGAGCCGCAACACGCTCACGCTGTGCGCGGGCGGCTCGATCCCGGCCCGCCACTCCCGCGCGGAGGTCTCCACGAGGGCGCGGGCCAGGGTGGCGAGCAGGACGGGGGTGTCCGCGTGCAGACAGACGTCCGCCACCCGGATCTCCACCGTCGGATAGTTCCGGCACAGCCGGGCCTCGAAGTAGACCATCGCCTTGTCGAGGATCACCCCGGTGTCGAGCATGTCCGCGACGACCTGGTGGTAGCGCTCCGCCGATCCGAAGAGCTCGGTCGGACCGGCGGACGGCCAGCGCTGCCACACCCGGCTGCGGTAGCTGCTGTACCCAGTGTCCTTGCCCTGCCAGAACGGGGAATTGGTGCTCAGCGCACCCAGGACCGACAGCCACGGCCGCATCCGGTCGATCACCGCGACGCCCTCGTCGTCGGAGTCCACCGACACATGGACATGGCAGCCGAGGACCAGCTGCTCCCGGGTGGCGATGCCGTACTGCTCCGCCATCCACTGATAGCGCTGGGCCTCCCCGACGGACGGGCTGACCGGCAGCGGGGAAGTGGCCAGCGCGGCGACCGTACAGCCGAGCTCCCCGGCGTGTCGCGCCGCCTCCTTGCGCCACCGGACGATCTCCCGGTGGAGGTCGTCCATGCCGGACTGCGGCTGGCTGGCGTATTCGAGCATCTGGTCGTGCAGCTCTTTCTCGAACACGTCCTTCCCGTCCGCGCTGTCCCGCGCGGCCCGGGCGATGATCTCGGCCGACAACGCCCGGGGCTCACCCGTCTCCGGGTCGACCAGGAGGAGTTCCTCCTCCACTCCCACAGTACGCACCTGAGGCACCCCTTCTGCGGCCCGATGCGAGGACGACGAGGATTTCGTCGTACGCCCCGACTGCCCGTTTCCGGGCATTCGGACACCTCGCACCGCCCCTCGGGCCTCAGGAGGGGTACGGCGTCAGCCACACCGTCGCCAGCGGCGGCAGCGTGATCCGGACGCCGTCGTCCTCCGGCTTGATCGGACCGGGGTTGGTGACGTCACCGCCGCCGAACCGGCCCGCGTCCGTGTTCAGGGTCTCCTCCCAGACCAGGCCCCCCTCGGGCACCCAGATGCGGTAATCCTCCCGGACCACCGGGGAGAAGTTCGACACCGCGAGCAGGGGGGTGCCGTCGGTGGCGTACCGGAGGAACGCGAAGACGTTGTCGTCCGCCGCGTCCCCGAGGGCCCACTGGAAGCCGCCGGGGTCGGTGTCCCGCTGCCACAGGGCCGGAGTCGCGCGGTAGGCCGTGTTCAGCTCCTTGACCAGCTCCAGCACACCCCGGTGGTCCGCCTCGGCGCAGTACTCCGGGTCCAGCAGCCACCACTCGGGCCCGTGCGGCTCGGACCACTCGCCGCCCTGGGCGAACTCCTGGCCCATGAAGAGGAGCTGCTTGCCGGGGTGGGCCCACATGAAGCCGAGGTAGGCGCGGTGGTTGGCGCGTCGCTGCCACCAGTCGCCCGGCATCTTCGACACCAGGGCCTGCTTGCCGTGCACGACCTCGTCGTGGGAGATCGGCAGCACGTAGTTCTCGCTGTAGGCGTACACCATCGAGAAGGTCATCTCGTTGTGGTGGTACTTGCGGTGCACCGGCTCGTGGCTGACGTAGCCGAGCGAGTCGTGCATCCAGCCCATGTTCCACTTCAGGCCGAAACCGAGCCCGCCGCTGTCGGTGGGCCGGGTCACCCCTTCCCAGGCGGTGGACTCCTCGGCGATCGTCACCACGCCCGGTGCCCGCCGGTACACGGTGGCGTTCATCTCGCGCAGGAACTCCACCGCGTCCAGGTCCTCCCGGCCGCCGGACACATTGGGCGTCCACTGGCCGGAGTCGCGCGAGTAGTCGAGGTAGAGCATCGAGGCGACCGCGTCCACGCGCAGCCCGTCGATGTGGAACTCCTCGCACCAGTACACGGCGTTGGCGACGAGGAAGTTGCGCACCTCGGTGCGGCCGAAGTCGAACTCGTAGGTGCCCCAGTCCGGATGCTCGGCCCGCCGGTCGTCCCCGGGCTCGTACAGCGGCTCCCCGTCGAAGCGGGCCAGCGCCCAGTCGTCCTTCGGGAAGTGGGCGGGCACCCAGTCCATGATCACGCCGATGCCGGCCCGGTGGAGCGCGTCGATCAGGTACTTGAAGTCGTCGGGCGTGCCCAGCCCTGCCATGGGGGCGTAGAAGCCGGTGACCTGGTAGCCCCAGGAACCCGAGAAGGGGTGATGGGCGACCGGCATGAACTCCACATGGGTGAAGCCGAGGTCGTTCACGTACGCGGGGAGCACCTCGGCCAGCTCGCGGTAGGTCAGCCCGGGCCGCCAGGACGGCAGGTGCACCTCGTACACCGAGAACGGCGCCACATGCACGGGCACGTCCCCGCGGTGCGCCATCCACTGCGCGTCGCCCCACTCGTAGTGCGAGGAGTGCACCACGGACGCGGTGTCCGGGGGCACCTCCGCGTACCGCGCCATCGGGTCGGCCTTCAGGAAGCGGTGGCCGTGCCGGGAGTGGATCTCGAACTTGTACTTGGTGCCCTCGCCGACCCCCGGCAGGAACAGCTCCCACACCCCCGACGCGCCGAGGGAGCGCATCGGGAAGGCGGTGCCGTCCCAGTAGGTGAAGTCAGCCGCGAGCCGCACCCCCTGGGCGTTCGGCGCCCACACGGTGAAGCGGGTGCCGGTGACGCCCTGGTGGGTCATCGGCTCGGCGCCGAGCGCCTTCCACAGCTGCTCGTGCCGCCCCTCCCGGATCAGGTGCAGATCCAGCTCGCCGAGGGCCGGGAGGAAGCGGTACGGGTCATCGACCTCCTGCTCCCCCTCCGGGTACGACACCAGCAGCGTGTACGCCGGGAGCTCCGGCAGCGGCAGTACGCCGGAGAAGAGGCCGTCGCCCTCCGAGGCGAGCGTGTGGCGCTCGCCGTCGATCACCACGCTCACCGCACGGGCGAACGGGCGCAACGTCCGGAACACGACCCCGCCGGGGACCGCGTGCGCGCCGAGCAGCGCGTGCGGATCATGATGGGCGCCGGCCAGCAGACGCCCGCGGTCGGTGGGGTCCAGCGGCGGGGCCGCCGTGCACCGGGCGGGTCCTGAGGGCTCCGGCAGCGAGGTGTCGCGCAGCGCCATGGGGTCAGCCTCCTCGTACGGCGAGACGTTCGATCGCCGCCATCGGTACGGGAAGCCAGTCCGGACGGTGTCTGGCTTCGTACAGCACTTCGTACACGGCCCGGTCGGTCTCGTAGGCGCGCAACAGGCCGTGTTTCTTGCGCGGATCCCAGCCGGCGGCGGAGGCGTACCCCGCGCAGAAGGCCTCCCGGCAGCGGCGGGCCCACTCCGGGCGCCAGGGGCGGCGCTGCCGCGCCGCGTAGTCGAAGGAGCGCAGCATCCCGGCGATGTCCCGGACGGGGGAGTGCGGGCTGCGCCGCTCGGCGAGCGGCCGGGACGGTTCGCCCTCGAAGTCGATCACGAACCACTCCCGTCCGGCCCGCAGCACCTGACCGAGGTGCAGATCGCCGTGGACGCGCTGGGCGGGCGGACCGGCGTCGCAGGTGGTGAGCGCCCCGAAGGCGGTCCGCAGGCCCGGCACGAACGGCCGCAGCGCCGGTACGCAGTGCGCGGCGGCGTCCAGGCGTTCGGTCATCGCCGCCGCCGTACGGCCGTTCTCGCGGACGGTGTCGCATGGGAACGCCGAGGCGAGCGCCAGGTGGACCTCGGCGGTGGCCCGGCCCAGCTGATGGGCCTCCGCCGTGAAGTCGTCACCGGAGGCGAGCGCCTGCAGCGCCAGCGTCCAGCCGTCGCTGGCGTCCCGCAGGAACGGCTGGAGCACGCCGAGGGTCGCGTCCCAGGGCTGGGTCGTGCGGAACCAGGCCACGGGCGCGGGCACCCTGCGGCAGCCCTGGCGGGCCAGCGCGCCCGGGACCTCCAGGTCCGGGTTGACGCCCGGCTGGATGCGCCGGAACACCTTCAGTACGAAGGCGTCGCCGTACACCAGCGAGGAGTTCGACTGCTCGGCGTCCATCAGCCGGGGTGCCAGGCCCGCGGGTACCGGCACGGACGAGCAGGACTCGAAGCGCAGCGGTCCGGCGGCGCCGGGGTGCCGCAGCCGGTCCAGGAGCATCTGCGCGGACCGCAGGTCCTGCAAGGCGTCGTACACCGTCAGACCCGCCAGCGGGCCCTCGTCCGCCCGTCCGATGAGGCTGCGGCCCAGGCGTGGGGAGGGATGCTCCCGCACGCCGAGCAGCAGCTGGTAGCAGTCGCCGGCCGGGGGCGCGGTGGTGCCGCCCGGGGCGGGCACCGGGACATGGCCGGCGTGGACCAGCAGGTGCAGACAGCCCGGGAACAGCTCGGTCATGGACAACAGGGCCAGGTCGGTGACCGGCCGGTCCTTGCCCGCGAACCACCGCTGCCGCGGCAGCCACTGACGCAGCAGACCGCCGAGCGAGACCATGATGTCGGCGACGGCCGGAGGGCTCGGTCTGAGGGATGCGGTCTTCGGCATGGTGACGCGTCCTTTCGTCGGCACACGCTCAAGGGCACACGCGCAAGGGGCAGACGCTCAGGGTCGGCGGCCGATGCGGGAGGCGACTCGGGAGAGCCGGAACCAGTAGAAGCCGTGACCCGCGAGGGTGAGCAGGTACGGCAGTTCGCCGATGGCGGGGAAGCGGACCCCGCCGAACAGCTCCACCGGGTGCCGCCCGTCGAACTCGCGCAGATCGAGCTCGGTAGGTTGGGCGAATCGGGAGAAATTGTTCACGCACAGGACGAGATCGTCCTCGTACTCCCGCAGAAAGGCCAGCACCGCCGGGTTGGAGGACTGGAGTTCGGTGAACGAACCGAGTCCGAAGGCGGGGTTCTGCTTGCGGATCTCGATCATCCGGCGTGTCCAGTGCAGCAGCGAGGAGGGCGAGGCCATCGCCGCCTCGACGTTGATGACCTGGTGCCCGTAGACCGGATCCATGATCGTGGGCAGGAACAGCCGGCCGGGGTCGGCCGTCGAGAAGCCCGCGTTGCGGTCCGGAGTCCACTGCATCGGGGTGCGGACCGCGTCCCGGTCGCCGAGCCAGATGTTGTCGCCCATGCCGATCTCGTCGCCGTAGTAGAGGATCGGCGAGCCGGGGAGGGAGAGCAGCAGGGCGGTGAAGAGCTCGATCTGGTTCAGATCATTGTCCAGCAGCGGCGCCAGCCTGCGCCGGATGCCGATGTTGGCGCGCATGCGGGGGTCCTTGGCGTACTCCGCCCACATGTAGTCGCGTTCCTCGTCGGTGACCATCTCCAGGGTCAGCTCGTCGTGGTTGCGCAGGAAGATGCCCCACTGGCAGCCCGACGGGATGGCCGGCGTCTTGGCGAGGATTTCGGAGACGGGGTAGCGCGATTCACGCCGTACGGCCATGAAGATGCGGGGCATGACCGGGAAGTGGAAGGCCATGTGGCACTCGTCGCCGCCGTTGCGGTAGTCGCCGAAGTAGTCGACGACGTCCTCCGGCCACTGGTTGGCCTCCGCCAGCAGCACCGTGTCCGGGTACATCGCATCGATCTCGCGCCGGACCCGCCTCAGGAACTCGTGCGTGGCGGGGAGGTTCTCGCAGTTCGTGCCCTCCTCGGCGTAGAGGTACGGCACGGCGTCGAGCCGGAAGCCGTCGATGCCGAGGTCCAGCCAGAAGCGCAGGGCGCCCAGGATCTCCTCCTGCACGGCCGGGTTCTCGTAGTTGAGGTCCGGCTGGTGGGAGAAGAACCGGTGGAAGAAGTACTGCTCCCGCACGGGGTCGAAGGTCCAGTTGGAGACCTCGGTGTCGACGAAGATGATCCGGGCGTCGGCGTACTGCTTGTCGTCGTCGGCCCACATGTAGTAGTCGCCGTAGGGGCCGTCGGGGTTCTTGCGGGACTCCTGGAACCACGGGTGCTGGTCGCTGGTGTGGTTCATGACGAAGTCGATGATGACCCGCATGCCGCGCTGGTGGGCGGCGTCGACGAACTCCACGAAGTCGGCGAGGTCGCCGAACTCGGGCAGGACGGCGGTGTAGTCGGAGACGTCGTAGCCGCCGTCCCGGAGGGGGGACTTGAAGAACGGCGGCAGCCACAGGCAGTCCACGCCGAGCCACTGGAGGTAGTCCAGCTTGGCGGTCAGGCCCTTGAGGTCGCCGACGCCGTCGCCGTTGCTGTCCTGGAAGGAGCGGACGAGCACCTCGTAGAAGACGGCGCTCTTGAACCAGTCGGGATGCCGGTCCTTGGCCGGGGTGTCCTCGAAGGTGTCATGGACGGGCTCGTTGACGGTCATGACGCGGTAGACCCTCCGATCTGCGGCGAGGCGGGCGAGGCCTGGACGTGGAACACGTGCGCGGGTGCCCGGCCGGGCTCGAGGCGCACATAGTTGGTCCTGCCCCACACATAGGTCTCACCCGTCAGTTCGTCGTGCACGGACAGGGATTCGTCCCGGTACCGGCCGAGTTGCGGCATGTCCAACGAGACCGTGGCCTCCTGGGTGTGGTGCGGGTCGAGGTTGACGACCACGAGGACCGTGTCGGGGCCGGAGCGCTTGCTGTAGGCGATCACGGCGTCGTTGTCGGTGTGGTGGAAGCGCAGGTTGCGCAGGAAGTGCAGCGCGGGGTGGCGACGGCGGACGGCGTTGAGCTTGGTGATGAGTGGAGCGATGGTGTCCGCGGTCTCCCAGTCACGTGGGCGCAACTGGTACTTCTCTGAGTGGAGGTACTCTTCGCTGCCCGCCCTGAGGGGGGTGTTCTCGCACAGTTCGTAGCCGCTGTAGATGCCCCAGGTGGGGGAGAGGGTCGCGGC
>NZ_JBWKCI010000022.1:0-108897 GCF_056436565.1 Streptomyces sp. NPDC043726 | reverse complement strand
GCTCTGCCTCCGGCAGCCGAATACTCGCTTCGCTCGTTTCGCGCGTCCCCGCGCGAATTGCCCGCCTCCGGCGGGGAGTTGGGAAAGTGGCCTCCGGCCATTTCCCAACTTGCGTGCCTCCGGCACGGAAGAGCTGGAAATGGGGGTTTGTGCCTCCGGCACAAACCGTGATTCCTGGATGTGGTTTATGGAGGGTGGGGTTGGGGTTTGAGTTGACGGGGTGTCAAACCGCTGTGTGTGCGCGGGTTTTCGAGGGAATCTCCGATTCCCTGAAAGGCGAGGGGAATTGGTATTCCGTGGAGAAAAGTACACCACGGAATACCAAGGAGCGGCAACGCGGCCCCTCCGGGGCCCCGTTGCCCGGGAACGGCCTGGGGGTAGAGGCCTGCCTCCGGCAGGACGGGCGGACGGGGTGAGGGGTGGAGGAGACATAGAGGGGGAGGAAGTGCAGGGCAAGGGGAGTTGAAGGGCCGGGAGGGTGGTCCTGCCTCACACCGCCCCACAGCACAGGCCGACAGGCCCAGACCCGCAACCCCCATCACGGCCGGCGCGGCGGCCTCCGGCCGACGCGCAGCAGCCACCCAGACCGGGCCCGATCCCCGAAGCCGCCACCTACCACCCGCCCGCACCCGTTCCTCACTCATCCTTCAACCGGCTCGGGGAAAGTGGCAGCAGAGGGGATGTCAGCAGGCGTACCGGGCTGGATTGTTGGGTTGATCAGGGGTGACGTGGAGACGGCCCAGGAGGCCGCGCAACGTCTGGCGCAGCCTCTACCGCAACACCATGGCGCAACGTCTGGCGCAACCCGTAGCGCAGCGGGGGTTCCACCCGAACCCAAAACACACTAATATTTGAGTTCTGGGGAGGCGACCCCCGGGAACCGCAAGGGACCAACGAAGGGGAAGAACGTGGAACTGACGATCACTGACGGGATCGTTCGCGGGGTACGCGGCGCAGACGCGCCCATGACTGAACTTGCAGTTCAGGCCCGCACGATCGCGAACTTTCTGCCGCTGCTTTGCGCGCGGGCAGGGGTGAAGATCGTGCACAACGCAGACCGGAACTACACCGGAATTCGGTTCGAGACCAAGGCCGCCGGTCCGATCGTGCTGGAAATGCCCACGGGTGAGGAGCCGTACCGGCTGGTTCAGGAATTCATCGACCCGGACAAGTCTGGGCGCATGGAAGTTGAATTACGGCGATTCCCGCAGATCTACAAGCCCCACGGAATCGCGCTCATCACGGCCGAATTCCTCCGGTCTAACGGGTTTCTGAGGTAATCCGCGCGGGGGCACCCCCGGCCGGGGGTGCCCCCTTTGACCCGGCATCACGAAAGGAGAAAGGAAACCATGGAGAACACGCGGATTGCAGGGCAGGCCCCGGAAGTCGGAGCGCCGCTCACGGACGCCGAGAAGGAGCAGGCCCGTTACGCGCTGGCCGAGTTGGCGCGCAGCGAGAGGGACCCGGATGCCCAGAGGGTGTCTCCCGAGCAACTGGACGTTGTCCGGTCGTTCTTCGAGCTGGGTTGGGCGATGGGTGTGCGCACCGGCCACACGGGCCCGGCCATGGCGGATGTGCCGATCGATGGGGCGACGGTTGACCGCGCGTTCCTGGGCCTGCTGCTGTCTGAGCGGGTGACGAATCAGCTTGCGCTCTCGCTGGCGCGCATCCTTGACCCGCAGGACTCCGGGCCGGTCCTGTGGCAGAAGGTCAGGTATCACGGCAGCGTGACACGGCGTCACGGGGACTACTGGGTACAAGCGATCAAGGCGGAGGCCGGGCCGGTCGGCGGAGCGCACGAGGTCCGCTACGACCTGTGCGAGGTGATCGGCCGCATTCCTCTGCCCGCCGTCACGAACGTGCGGGGGCAGAGCGTGACTCCGCTCCCCGCGTTCCGAGCGCCGTTGGTCTAAGTGTGCTGGTCAGGGGTGGGTTCACTCACCCCTGAAACACACTAATATTGAAGTTGTTCGGGGGGCGGTGGCTCCGCCCCCCCCCGACCCGCAGAGACCAACAGCGAAGGGGAACACCGCATGACTCAGCAGTACGCCGAGCGCGCTACGAACCTCGCCCCCACGGGTGCCCGTAACGCCGACCTGTCCGACCTGGTCAGCATCCTGGAAGCCGGGGAGCGCCGGAAGCTGGACATCATCGCCTCCGCGTCCGCGCTGCGGATGCGTGAGGGAAACATCCACGTCGAGGGCGTGGAGTCTCAGATCAGCGCGGCAGGTGTGACCGCCGTCGATGGCATCTACCGGCCGACCGCCGTTGCCGACGAGGGGGTTTCGGACAAGCTCCGCATCCCGCTCGCCTACCTGCGCCGCATGCGCGCGGAGAGCGTCCCGCTGCTGGACGAGAACGTCAACGCATGGATGCGGCAGGAGCCGGAGCGCCGTTTCATGCTCCGCGCGTTCCGGAGCGAGAACGGCCCGGGCATGCCCGGTGAGGGCGTGGCCCGCGCGCTGCTGTCCGACAGCTACAAGCTGATGGACAACCTTGACATGCTGCTGGCAGCCCTGGACGGGGTGGAGAAGTCCGGACACCCCACCCGGATCACCGGGTGCGACCTCACCGACCGGCGCATGTATGTACGCGTCGAGTCCGAAGCGGTCGAGATCCAGGCCCGCAACCTGCTGCGCGGCTACCGCTCCCCGTTCGACGGCCGCAGCGGTGACGAACTCCCGATGATCTCCGCCGGGTTCGTCATCACCAACAGCGAGGTTGGTTCCGGGGCGTACACCATCACCCCGCGCGCAGTCATCCAGGTCTGCCGCAACGGCCTGACCCAGACCAAGGACGTCATGCGCGCCGTGCACCTGGGAGGCAAGCAGGACGAGGGCGTTGTGTCCTGGTCCGGCCAGACCCAGCGCAAGACGCTGGAGCTCATCACCTCCAAGACCGCCGACGCCGTGCGCACCTTCCTGTCACGGGAGTACGTCGAGGCAAAGGTGCACGCGATGGAGGCCGCCGCCGGGACGACGCTGGACGAGCCGACGAAGACCATCGAGCACGTCACCAAGTCCCTCAGCATCGGCACCGAGGCCAAGGACAAGATCCTTTCCCACTTCATCCGAGGTGGGCAGATGACGGCCGGGGGCGTGATGCAGGCCGTCACCTCGACCGCGCAGACCCTCACCGACGCCGACCAGGCCGCCGCCCTGGAAGCACTCGCGGTTCCCGCCCTCACGGCCGCCGCCGCGCACGGCTGACAGACCCCCGTGCGGGCCGGGCAACTCCCCCAGCCCGGCCCGCACGGGCCCAGCCGACCCGAGAGCGCGCAGCGCGCGACCCCGCCCCGCAGGGAGCGCGGAGCGCCGCCCGCCGGCCTCTGCCGCGTAGCGGCAGCGCGACGCGTCGGCGGAGTCGACCGCGCGCCCCAGAAGACACCCGTTGTGCCCAGGGGCGCAGTGTGGCCGGCCCCCGGCGCTCACCGCCCACCGCCCGTCCCGCGAGGAGCCGTCATGCCTTCACGCCCGGAGCTCACCCACCCCGGAGACGCCGCCATCGAGGCCGCCATGAGCCTCACCCTTACTGCCCTTACCGCCGTGGTCCAGGCACTCGGAGACGGTGAGCACACGCTCAACCTCGTGGCCCAGCGGACCGACGACGCGTTCGTCACGGCCCGAACCGATCTCTCCATCGGCACCGAGCCCATCCGCCTGGCTGTACTGGACGAAGACGAGTTCTGCGCCCTGCGCGCACTGCTGCTGTTCGCGCTGGAGGGCAGCAGCATGCGCAGCGCCGTCCTGGTCGCCACCACGGCGACCGAGCCCAACCCCCGTGCGTGCGGCTGGACCATACGTGAGGGGTGGCTGCACCCCATGGACACGGCTGACCTCCAGGCCGCCGTCATTCCATGCCCCGACGTGTCTGCCATCACGCGCGAGGTCTACCCCGCCCCCGTTCTCGTTCAGTCCCCCGACGCCGACGAGGAGGGCCCGCATGTCTGACGTTCCCGCCGCCGCGACCGGTCCCTGCGCCGACCCCGAGGACATCCCAGCCGGTCAGCCCCTGCCCGGAACGCGCCTTATCGCGCACCGCCTACCACACGGGGGGATGGCCGGTTTGTACATCCACATGGGCCGCGCCGACATCCATGCGACGTACGCCCAAGTCGTCGGCCACGGTGGGGATTTTCCGGCCTCAACGGCAGGCTACGGCAGCACTGTTCAGGGCCGCAGCGTCGACTGCTTCCTGCGGAACAACCTCAACTTCTGGTTGTCCAGCGATGCGCGTATGGCAGACGACGGAGTGATCCGGTACCGGCGGGGACGCAATCACTCCGTCGTCACCTTCGTGCCTGAGAAGGCGTCCGGAGTGCTGATCAACCGGCCGGACGAGCAGGTGACAGCCGCCGCCTACCACGTGACCGGACCGACCGGGGTCACGCAAGTGTGGCGAGGGCAGACCGTCCGCGAGGCCATCACGGCGTGCCGCATTGAGCCTCCCGTCGGTTGGCCCGCAGGGTGGGCCCACCTCATGCCCGACACGTCCGTCAGGTTCGCGCGCGGGGGCGCGCCCTGGAGTCGGGAAGCCATCTTCACGGCCGAGCCGACCGATGAGCCCGCATCGTGGGGGCCGCCGTGTCCCCGGGGCGGCCGCACGGAATCCGAAACGGAATCCGAACACGGCCTGTGGGGCGGTGTTGCTGCCGACAAAACGGGTTGCTGGTGCTACCCCCCGAGAGCGGTAGGGCCCGCATCAGCGCCGTCCCGCCCGCCAGCACAACCCAGCCGACGCGGCTAGGAATCCGAAAGACGCCGTCCGCGCCCCTCCCCGGTGCGGGGGCATGGACGGCCGCCCGGCCAGCACGCCACTGGCCGACTGCCGCCCCGACGCTCGCACCCCTCCCCCTTCGGCGAGCGTCGGGGCGGCAGCCCCAGCCCATCCCACCGATGCCGAGAAGTCACAGCCCATGACCAGCCCGATCCTGACCATCGACACGCCCGCCGGCCCCGTGCGCGCCACCGCCAGCCCCCGTGAGGCCGACGCCGTCGTGTTCGAGCGGGGCAGGGCGATGCGCGGCAGCATGCACGTCACCGGCACCACCGCCACCCACCACTGGGACCAGTTCACCGCCGTGCGCGCCTGCCTCGGCCCCGTGGACGCCTTCAGTGCACCGCCCCCGCCGAGGACCTCCCCAGGCTCGCCCGCGGCCGTGCCGGCTACCGGGGCAGCCTCACTCTCTACAGCTACGCCGACCGCCCTGCGGAGTCGGTGTATCCGATGAGTTCAGCCGCTGGTCACCCGCCGTCGCAGAAGACGGCCCCGGTACTCACCGCCGTCCTGCGCGGGGGCGCCGAGCACGTCGAGCAGCGCACCGACCTGCCCGCGATCCTTGAAGCCTCCCGCCAGCGCAACACCCCCGGCCTGCTGCGCTTCCTCACCTGGCCCGCCTCCTACCACCAGGCCGAGGCCGCCCGCCTGGAGCGCGAAGCCCGTACCGCCCTCCCCGCGCTGAAGGCCGCCGAGGCCGCATGGCGGACCGCCGCACGGTGGCTCGCCCACCGTGCGCATCCGGTCCCGCAGCTGATGCCCGCCGACCTCCCCGACTCACTGACACAGAAGATCCGGGGGCGCAGTGGTGGGCCCCCTACTGTGTCCACGCCGCCGCCGAAGAGCGCGAGCGTGCCAGCCGCGCCCAGGCGGAAGCCGACTCCCTGCGTGCCCAGCAGCGCAGGCGCCCGAGCGGACGCCGCCCGGCCCTGGTCGGCACCCCCTGACAGCCCGAGGAAGCCGCAGGTCAGGGGGCGGGTTCACACTCAGCTAAAAGACACCATTATTAGAAGTGCACGGGAGGGGGTGCGGTAGCCCCCGAACTGATCGAGACCAGGGACTGAGGAGAACACCGTGCCGACCATGCTCGAACAGCTCGCTACTGGGCAGAAGCACGACTCCACGATCCTCCTGCCGAACGTGTGGTCCGACCTGCTGCTTACCGTGCAGACGGTGTGCCCGTGCGGCAACACGACGAGCGTCCGCAACGGCGCCCTGACCACGCACGAGCCCATGTCGACGTGGGACATGAACGGCACGCGGCGCGCCGTGATCCGTGACGCGTACGGCGTCGGGATCACCTGCCGCTACAGCGGACGAGCCGTCACCCTAGCCGCCGCCCTGGAGCGCGACGGCGTTCTGACCCCCGCCGAGCGGCACGTCCGTGATGTCACGCAGGCCCGGCTGGAAGCAGGCATCACAGACACCGCTCCCGACGGCTACGCCCTACCGAAGCCGGTTGCTGCCCTGTTCGCGCTCGCTGAGGCCCACGGCTGGCAGACACAGCAGGCGTGGGCGCCCCGTGACGGGGGTTTCCTCCTGAACCTCCGGGTAGGTCGACCGGCGGACGGGGGCCGGAAGTGGCAGTACGACCTGCCCTATTTCGTCGCTTCAGGCGTCGCGCGCCGGATCCGGTCCGGGCTGTGCGTCACGCCGGACCGCAGGGGCCCGCACGACACCCCGTCCATCAAGGCCATCACGGCCGTGATCCGGGCCAACCCGGCTCCGACGGAGAGCTGAAGGAGGCGCGACGGGAGACAACCCAGCGGCGGCATTCCCGGTGTCGCACGCCGCGGGCGGGCTGCCCGCTTCCTGTACCGCTACCGCAAACCCGACCCGTCCGGACACCCCTGGCGCACCGCCCCCCACCCGCCCTGTGAGGGAGATGCTCTGATCATGCGTTGGCTGATGAGCCTTGGTGAGCGCACCCGACCTGACATGCCCTCGTACGCCGAGGACCCTGCCCCGGACCGGTCCCGCGCGCTGGCCCTGGTCGACGACTTCGCCCACCTCTTCACCGTCCTGAAGGAGTGGCGGCAGGAGTACGGCGAGGAACTGACCGCCTGGGCCGTGCAGGTCGAGGCCGACGATGTCGAGAACCTCCCCGCCGAACTCATCGAGCAGTGGCAGTGGGAGGGCGCTCCGGTCCGCCTCGACACCGAACGGGGCGGCTACGTGAAGGTGTCCGACTACCGCGACGTCCCCGTGCGCCCCGGCATCAGCGCGCGCACTACCACCGGCCTCCCCCTGTGGACCGCCGCACCCTGACCCGTCCGGCAGACCGCCCCGCTGCCCACCACCATCTTGGAAGGAGAAGCCGTGTCCGTCGGCCGCCACTTCGGCATGGTCATCAGCCGCACGCCCCGCATGACGTACGTGGCAACGGTTCGTGCCTCCGAGGACTGCCGGTTCATGTGTTCGACCTGCTGTGAGAACTGCTGGGCCATCCAGCGGCTTCACGGCGAGACAGTGTGGATGTGCTGGCGGTGCACCGATCCAAAGGACAACGGCCTGACTCCCGGCCCCCGCAGTTTCCACACCCGGCAGCCCCGGCCGCTCCGGGTGGGCGAGCAGCTGCGCAGCCCATCGGGCGTGTGGGTCGTCACCAGCTGCGAGCGTGTGTGGGCGTGGGAAGGCCGCCGCTTCCGGCAACCGGCCCGCGTGTATGCCGTCACCCGCGAGGACGGCCACAGGCAGGAGTGGCGGGGCCAGGACATGGCCGACTTCCGCCTGATCCCGGCCGGGTTCGAGCACATCACCCGCTCGCGCTGCAACGAGCTGGGGAGCATGCTCACGGCGGCCGGCCTTTCGTGGGAGGACAACGGCCGCCAGGGCACCCCGCGGAGGCTGAAGTACGCCGTCACCGGCCCCCGCGGCCGCCAGTGGTCGATCCGGCCCGTCGCCCCGATCGACTTTGACCCGTGGCAGCCGTCGAACCTGTGGCATGCCGTCCGTACCGCCCCGCCCCACCAGAGCCCCGTACTGTCCGCCCGAGCCCTGGCCGACCACATCCGGGAACTCCAGCCGTGAGCGGCCAGCTTCGGCCGTGGCGCCCGGAGGACTTCGACGACCGGTGCGAGACGTGCGGCGCACACGCAGGCCAGCTGTGCCGCTCCTGGTGCGACACCGGCTACACCGCCGAGGACGCCCGACGTGACGCCGAGCTCCGCGACCAGGACGCGAGCCCCGCGCCTACCACGCCCACCAGCCATCCGAAGGAGTGAACAGACCTCCATGACACGCGAGTTGACCACGCAGGAGCAGTTCGACGCGTTCGCCGACGAAGTGGAGAGAGCTGGGTACACACTGCCGGACGGCCGAACTCACCGACCACCACCGCGGTTTGGGGCGACTCATCGTCGACGGCGACGGCCGGGCCCTGCGCCTGTGCCAGCCCGACGACCGCCACCCCGACCGGCTGAAGATCTACGCCGCACTGCCCGACGAGGCCAAGATGCTCGCGCCGTCGATCGGGGTCACGGCCCGCACCGCTCACCACGTGGCCCGGGAGATCAACCGGCGGCTGTATCCGCTGCACTCCGAGGCCATGGAGCAGGCCGCCGAGATCGCCGCCAGGCAGGAGGCGGAGGAGAGCGGCCGCCGCGCCGTCACCGAAGCCGTGGCCGGCGCACTCCCCGGCGCTCGGATCGACGAGCAGTACCGGCGCACCCGGATCGTCTGGCAGCACGACACCAGGCCGCCCGGTGAGCACGGCCCCGTCCAGGTCGACAGCGTGACCGTAGTCGTCGGCCCCTCCGGGAACGGCGTGCAGGTGGAGGCGTCCGGCCGCTCTGACTCCGTGACCGCCATGCTGGCCGCGTTCGTCCAGGCCGCTCGGGAGTAGAAAAGGGCAGGTCAGAGGTGGGTTCCCACCCCTCAAAATAACACTATTATTAAAGTTGTGAGGAGGGGGCATCGCTCCACCAGGCAGCCTGCCCCCGCCTCACGGACCCGCCGACCGGCCCGCCCCTTGCCATTCGGCCTGACAGGGCCCAGTCCCTGAACTCGCCCACGAGAAAGGCGCGCACGTGACCCACACCAACCCGTCCTCCGAGGACCGCCAGGAGCAGCACCGCGCCGACCGATCGCGCACGGGAGGCGGGACGGCGCATACCGACCACCACACGATGCGCCACCTCCTGCGCCGCGAGATCTCCGGCGTCATCGGCTTGCTCACCGACGAGCACGACTTTTGCGCCATGCGCGACTACCGCAGCTTCGCGTTCGGCGACTACACGGCCTACCTGGCAGGGGTCGAAGACCTCCTCAAGGCCCGCGCCGCACAAGGCAGGCATACCGTGCTCGCCCTCTTCGACCCCGCGGAGTACGCCGGCTTCTGCGCCGACACCGGCCTCACCCCCGACAGCCCGTCCAGCCGGACCCGCTTCACCGCCGAGATCGCCACGACCGGCCCGACCGTCCTCTACAACGGGGAGCCGTTGGGCGAGCTCGTTCAGGTCCTGATCGACGAAGCCGTCCGCCAGGCCACATGGGAGTACGCCTCCATGCTCCTGGCCCGTTTCGGGAACTGTGCCGTCTGCGGAAGGGACATCGGGCAGGAGTCCTTAGCCCGCGCCCGGGACCTCCTGATCCGTATCCTGGGCACGGCCGAACCGGGCCGCCAGCACCTGGTGTGCAGCGTCTCGGAGACAACGCACACCCTGACCGCCGTCCTGCACGCGGACAGCGGCGCCGACGGCGCCACGCAGCTCGACGCCACCGAAGCCCTGGAATTCACCACAGTCCTCGCCCTGGGGCTCGCGGCCCTGCCCGGCGGACTCGTCATGCGGACCAGCGCCCCGAACGCCAGGGACCGCGTCTACGGCTGGCGGCTGCGTACTGGAGACCTCGTCCCCCTCACCGCCGGAGAAGTCTTCGACGCCTACTGCACCGACATCGACTCCGGCGACCCGATCTCCCCGGAATCGGACGTCGACTACTGCGCCCCGCCCGACCTCGGACCGGACGGTCCGACGCCGGGACACCACCACTGAACAACCCCGGGGCCGTCGCCGCTGGCATCCCGCCCGCCAGGGCGACAGCCCTCCCCTTCCCCGATCCGACCAGCCGCACCGGGGCCCGCCCCGCCCGGCCGGTCATGCAACCGAACACCGCAGTGCTGTAGCTCAGCTGGCAGAGCGCGGATCTTATAAGTCCTGAGGTCGTGGGTTCGAGTCCCACCAGCACTACTCCAACACCGTCCGACACGACTGGAGTTGCAATGACCGACACCCATCACGCCCCGATTCCCACGACGCCCACCGCCGTGGCGTCTGCCGTCCTGGACGCCATCGAGACGCAGCCCGATGTCTTCGACATGGACAACTGGGCGCGGCTGCCCGGCGCGACCCGGCTGGCCCCCGAGGAGGCCCCGGCGTGCGGGTCCCAGCTGTGCGCCGCCGGATGGACGGCGCACGTCACCGGCTGGACGCTCGTGTCCCTGCCCCAATCGGAGCAGACGGAAGTCACCGGCACGGATGACGACGGCGACGAGTACAAGACGCTCACCAGCGTCTACGCGGAACGGGGTGAGGAACGCCGCCTGATCGGTGACGTTGCCGCCAAGGCCCTGGGCCTGAAGCCCAGCGAGACGTTCTGGTACGTCACCGCGCCCACCGCGCTGAAGGCACTTCGCGAGATCGCCGGACGCTGACCCGACATCGACCGGCCGCCGCACCGGCCATGAACGGGGCCTGACCGCCCCGTTCCGCACGGAAGGAAACCGCCATGCCGATCAAACCGGACCCGGCCACGCCCGCAGGCGGGGCCATCGTCGATCTGGCCGACCTGATGGACAGCCTCCAGGAGCGCACCGGCGAATGGCCGGGGGCGGACACCGTCAGCATTCTCGAAGGGTGGCTGAGCCGCTTCAGCTTCGCCGTCGAGGAGAACCTCAGCCCGCAGGTGACAGGCCGCGCGTGGGTGCTGCGCCAGTGGGACGAGCACAGCGACGATGTCACGCTCTGGTCCAACGAGGCCTCCGCGCTTGCCTCGCTGGCGCAGCAAGTGCGCAGTTCCTGGGACGACGTGGCGGGCGAGGACGGCGTCCCGTTCCGTCCGCCCGCCGACGACCGCAGGGCCGTGGACCTCTTCTACAGGTCGAGGGAGCACATCGAGGGCTACACGCTGTACGACGCGGACATCTCCCGCTGTGTGCTCGCGCCCCGAAACCCCAGCCTCTCGGACGCCGAGGAGTGCGCGGAGGCGAACAGCGCGGCGGTGTTCCACGCGATGCGGGGGCCTGACGACGAGGGCCTGCCCTGCATGGAGATCGCGGGCATCCTCGTCTTCGCCTACCTCGACGCCGACCGCCGGGCCGTACGGGTCTCCGTTCATCTGGACACCACCGACGAGCAGTTGGTCCGGCCCGACACCACGGTGCCGCTGCTGGTGGAGATCGGGGACGCCACGGTGTTCGACAACCTCACCCCGCCGCCGGCCACGGCGCAGCCGACCGGGTGAAAGGCCCGCTTCCGGCGTCTCACCCGCCGTACCGCACTCTCCGGCGGCGGGAAGTGCCGACAGGGGGGTTGACCATCCGCTACAAAACACTATTCTTTTAATTAGGAGGTGTTCGCATGGCCCCGTCCGTCACGCACGTGACCGGCACCGTCGCCGGTGGCGTGGAAGTCCGCTTCACCCAAGACGGCATCGCGGTCTGCCGGTTCCGCCTCACCGAGACCCCCGCACAGTGGGATGCCACCGCGCAGAAGTGGCGTGACCTGGAGCCGATCCCCTACATCTGCACCGCCTGGCGGGACCTGGCCAGCAATGCCGCCGAATCGCTCGTCGACGGGGTCAACGTCCTGGTCAAGGGACGCATCACCGGGGTCAAGGACGACTCCATCTACCTGAGCATCGACGACCTCGGCATCAGCCTGCGCAGGCGCATCGCCTACACCGAGACCAGCCTGCCCAGCCCGATCGCCGCCCACCCGGTCACCGCTCCCCCGGCGGCTGAGCCCGTCACCGCGTCCCGCACGGCCCCCGGGCGACCGGGCAGCCCACCCGCCTGGTGGGAGCAAAACCGGTCCGCCAACTGGTCCTAGCCCGGCCACTCCACCGCAGCAGCCGACGGCACTCCCCTCCCCGTCGGCTGCTGGCCACATCCCCCTTCACCCGCCCCGGCGCGGCACCGGTTCGCCTGCCGGCGCCGCGCCCCGCCCCCAAGCCGCCCACCACAGAGCAGCGGCTGACCGCCCTTGAGAAGCGCGTCACCGCGCTGGAGAAGAGGTAACCCTTGAGGATCTCGAAGATGTGGAAGGCCGTCGTGTCCGCGCTCGCTGCGGGCGCCGGCACCCTGTCCGTCGCCGTCACCGACGACACAGTCACCGCCGCCGAGGGCTGGGCGGCACTGATCGCCGTACTCGGCGCGCTCGGCTTCACGTGGGCCGTGCCCAACAGCCAGGACAGCCAGGGCGCCTGATGAGCACGCTCGATCCGGGCGTGTACATCAGCAGCGCCCAGATGTACCAGGAGTTGAGAGCCCTGAGCGATGGCGTGACCCGGGTGGAGACCAAGCTCGACAGCATCGGCCAGGGCATCCCCCCGAACTCGGCAAGGACGTCGCCGACCACGCTCGCATCCGCACCCTGGAGCGGGGTCGGTGGCCGCTGCCCACGATCGGCGTCCTCGCCGGTGTGGCCGGTGTGGCCGGTGCCGCCACAGGCGCCATCGCCCTGTTCGCCCGATGGACAACAGACGCCCCCTGCACGGTCGCCACGGCCGTGCAGGGGGCGTTTCGTCATGCCTGGAGTCAGTGCAGCGCCTCGATGGCATGCAGAATCAGGGCGCGCGCGTCGGCCCCGTAGACCGCCATGCCGCGCAGCTGCTCGAACGCCTTCAAGTACAGGGCTATCTCGGACGGCTGGGTGATGTTGATCTCTGCCGACAGGCACTCGACCGAGACAAGGGCGTCGTCGTACACGTGGAACGTCTCAAGAGGCCACTGCCGCCGTGCCGCCGTCGCCATGGGAACGATGCCCAGCGACACCTGGGGAAGCGCGCCCGCGGTCAGCAGGTAGCCGAGCTGAGCGGCCATGGCGTCTTCGTCGCCGAGCTGGGTGCGGAGGACGGACTCCTCGATGAGCATCACGAACCGGTGCCCTGGCTCGTGGATGACGCGTGATCGCTCGACCCGGGCGGCGGCGGCCTCGGCACCGTCGTTGGACGGGATGCCCCGGAAGTCGGCGATGTTGCTGAGGAGGGCGGCCGCGTAGCCCTCGGTCTGGAGCAGGCCCGGGACCATGGTGGAGGAGTAGACCCGGAACAGCTCCGTGTCGCGGAAGAACTGCGCGACGCTGTCCTGGAGCTGCTTCATGCCGCGGCGGACCTGGTGGCGCCACTCGCTGTACATCGACTCGGCGTTCAGCGACTGAGTTACGAGGTCGTCGGCCAGGTCGGGTACGCCGCATGCTGCGGCCCATACCCGTATGTCCTTGGCCGAGGGAGCGGTGACCGCGTTCTCGACGCGGGACGTCTTGGAGTGGTGCCAGCCGCATTGGGCAGCCAGCTCGACCACCGTCAGCCCGGCGCTCTTGCGGAGGTCACGCAGCCGCGCGGCAACGACGTGCCGAGCGGCCTGCGCAGACGAGGACGGGGAGACGGGCATGAACGGTCCTACCGATGCTTCGCGGTCAGCGGATGTCGTACTGGTCGTGCGGGATGGCTCGCGCCCACACCGCCTCGAACGCTTCGGTGCACAGCTTGGCTGCGGCCGGATCGTCTGTAATCTCTTCGCCGAGTGACGAGCCGTCGCCGGCGAAGTGGTTCCAGTGGACCCATCGTTCGTCGAAGAGCCAGAAGTCGTTGCCGGGCAGGGCGATGTCGGAGGCGTTGCGGCGGGGCAGCCAGCGCACCTGTTCGCCGGCGGCGACGTTGGTGAAGGTGCTGTCGTACAGGAAGCGGGTGTAGTCGCTGACCGGTTCGGAGACGATGCGGACGCGGCGTACTACGGTTCCTCGGCTGACGGTTTCCTGGATCAGGTCGAGCCAGGGCCGCCACCAGGACGCGCGGTCGTCCGGATCGTGACGGAAGCCGTTCCTCCAGTCGGCGAAGGGGCCCGTCTCATAGTCGACGGCGTAGGTGTCCCGCATCTCCAGGTGCACGGCCGACCGGCAGCTTGCGATCAGCTCATCGAATGTCGGCACGCTCGACGGCATCGCACGCCTCCCTGATCATCGCCACCATGCGGGCGGGAATTCGGATCACGGCCTCGTTCTCTGGGATGCCCTGGGCGTGGCCGGGCACCTCGAACGCGGCGCACTCTGCTTCGAGTTCGGGGCTGGGCTTCCATCCTTGAAGCACGAGTTCTTGCTTCTCCTCGTCGACCCACACGGTGGGGCTCTGTTTGTCCCCGGTGTTGGGGTCGATGCCGATGAACAGTAGCGACATAGCAACCTCCGTCTATGCGCTGTGCAGTTGTGTGCACCACGCTCGACCTACGGGCGAAGACGGTCAAGGGTGCAAAGCAGCCATAGACCAGCCGCAGATCGGCTACGTAGACAGATCTGCACAATGCTGGCAGGGCTGCACACCGCGCTCCTAGCGTCAGCGGGTACGAGAAGACCCCGGCGAGGCGGCGAGGCCTCCCGGGGCACGGCCGACTGGTTGGAGTCGACATGCCGGAGAGTACGCAGACCCCAGCACCCGCGCACAACCCCGCCACGACGAGCATCCCGCCGCTGGACATCGTCACGATGCGCGCCACCGTCGCCGAGGTGCTTCCGCCGGACGTGACCCCCGCCGACCTGGCCACGCTGAAGACGCTGACTGGCCTCGTGTGCGGCCACATGCAGCTGCTCATCCCGGAGATCGAGCGAGCCGCCGCGCAGCTGCCCACCGACGACGTGCCCAGGTACGTTGCGCTCGCCTGCGTCCGCGAGGCCCGCGCCAAATTGAGCGCCGGCCCCGGGCTGATGCCGATCGACGCCGCTGTGCGCCTGCGCAAGCTCGCCCGGTCCCTGCTGGCGCTGTGCGACCACTACGAGACGCTCACCGGCGTGCGCGCCTGCCTGGCCTGCGACCGCTCCATCCGAGCGGACGAGACGGCCGTGCCCTACGACCAGATCAGCCCTTCCGGCGGCTCCGCCCGCTCCGGCCTGGTCCACGACCGCTGCGCGAGGACCGGCCGGCGCCGCTGACGAGCGCACCCCCACAAGCACCCGCCCCGGGCCCCAACCCTGGACAGGTCGAGCCCCGGGGCGGGCCCTCACAGCACCACCGACGAGAGGACACCCGGCCTGGCCCGGCTACGCAGCGGAAAGCGAAGTCGGGTTGCGCGACCTGGTCATCGCCAGCTGCGACCCGGCGGGTAACTATGCTTGCGCTGTCAAGTGGGGTTCAGCGGAGTGATGCCAGTGCCCGCATACAGCTCGGGCTCCAGCGACAGAACTGTGAGCGGATCGCCCGCCTTGACCGCGTGCCAGGCGATTGCCGCCGCGTGAGCCACCGGCCAGTCCACGCCTGGCCAGTCCATCGCATCCACCGCGTGCGCGGCAGTGAAGGGTACGTTCTCCGCGAATCGCAGGGATGCCGCGTGCTGGCCCGCGCCCGCAATATGCCGCTCGGCAGCGAGGACGGACAGAGACGGGATGATGACACGGCCGGTGCCGCGCGAAGCTTCGATGTACAGGCCGGTGAAGAAGGGATCCGCGCGATACAAGGCGGCCAGAGCGGTGTGGTCCAGGACGGCCGTCAGGTTCATGCGGCGGCGCCGCCTTGATGGGCGCGGATCTTCGCCCAGGCGTCCTGACCGACCTGCCGAACCTGCTCGGTGTACTCGATGCCGAGCTCACGCGCGGCCTCCGCCGCACGCTGCTCCCGCTCGGCGTCCGTGAGCTCGCGGGCGGCGAGCTCTTCCAGCAGCTCGGTGATGGTCGTCCCGCGCTCCTCGGCGAGGATACGCAGCCGGTTGCGCACTTCCTCGCTGGTCTTGATGCTCGTCGGCTTACCCATGGAGTGATTCTACCGCCGGTAGAACATCAGGGAAAGGGAGCACCGGGCGGACGCCGTATCCCGGCCTGAACCCTCCCTCAACCCGCTCCATACGCCTCGCTCAACCGCCGGTAGCTCCAGCAGGCTTGTGGCCGGCTTGATCGCGATGGACGCCGCCCGCCAGGCAGGTCCCCGACCGCGTCTGGACCGCCCACGCGAGTCTGGGACCGATGGAGTGGCCCGCCGTTACCGTGGACGGAGTTCGCTGGCCCAGTGCCAGCGAACTCGCTGCCCAGCACAGCGCAGCCCTCGGCGTGCTGCCCGAGCGGCTGTCGAGATCCGCCGCAGCCATGGCTCAGGAAGGAGACGGACAAACCGCTGATGTTCGCCAACGTGCTCGGGATGCGGGTTGAGGCGAGCGCGGACCGGCGCAACCGGGAGATGTGGCGCCGTACGACCGACAACTCGGCCCGGGTCGTCGACGAGTGGCTGCCCGCCCACCAGGTGAGCACGAGGGGGTCTGGGAGCGCACGATCAGTGCGGGGCTGCCCTACCACTGGTGCTACGACTCGTACCCCGGCGCCGGGGACCGGCTTGGCTCCAGTCGTTGTTCGTGCTCGGCCTGCACCCTGGCCAACCACCGCGATCTGCTGCTGATGGCCGGGCGCCGGCCGCGGCTCGCCGAGCTGTGCGCGCTCGTCGAACGCGTCCGCCAGGTGCCGTTCAACCCGAACATCACCATGGCCGAGCTCATCGCCCTGTCCCGCCGGCCCGACGCCCCGGACCCGGCATCGAGGTTGAGGAGAACGAGGACTTCGAGCGGATGGAACGCGACGTCCACGCCGCTCTGCGCAAGCCGCCCGCATGGGACTCCAAGACTCTCACCGGGCCGGGCGAGATCCTGCACAGCGCCGCCGGGTGCGACGGCTGCCACTGACCACCACACCGCATACGCCCCTCTGCACGGATACTTCTCATGATGACGACCACCACCCAGCGCATCCTCGATCTCGCTGCAGCGGCACCGGCCAGCCACGGCGAGGACCTGGTGCTGCTCCTGGGCGAGGCGAACGAGCTGTACCAGCAGGGCCTGCAGGATTTGCACCGTGAAGTGGCAGCACGTCTTGACGCTCTGGCCACCGCAGACCTGCTGTTCGCCGCGGACACCGCCGGTATGCCCTGTGATGCCTCGCAGGGCCGCGACGAGGTGCTCCTGCTGCTGGCCCTGGTCGAGTGGGAGATGACGCCGGCCGCCATGGCGTATGCGGAGATGGCCGAGGCCGCCGCGCGCCGTGGTATCTGCTTGATCCCCGAGGAGTAGGCCGTGAGCCGTGAGCGCGGCGTCGGTGAAAATCCTTGAGCCGCGGGCTGGACCTCCGACCGAGACTCCTGCCATTATTTGGTTTGCGAGTCGGGCTGGCCGGCTCATTGCTGACAGGACGGACGGCTCTGCCATGACCTCGCGCGGTGAGCCTCGCCTGGCCGACGCTGCCGAGATCGCGGCTGAACAGGGCCTGACACCTGCACGGATCAGCCAGTTCTACACCGCGCGAGTAAAGAACGCGGCCGGCACGGTGTTCCCCGAACCTGTCGACAAGCGTGGCCGCGCCCGCCTGTGGGACCACGCTGAGGTCACCGAGTGGTTCGTCGACCGGGCGCCGTCACGGCTCGCGAAGCACGCGCCGCCCTCCCTCCCCCCGGAGACGTTGCTGAACGGCGCGCAGGCCTCGAGGTACCTCGGCTACAAGAACTCCAACCAGGTCACCACCTTTGTACGCGACCACCCGGGTTACTTCCCCGAACCGGACGTCGTCGAAGAGAAGGGCACGGCCGAGAACCCTTACCGCCGCCAGCTCTGGAGGGTGCAGACCCTGCAGGAGTGGATGGCCAGCCGGCCCGGCCGCGGAAGACGAGCCGGAACCAAGGAGGCACCGCCTCTGCCCGACGTTCCCGTCGACGGCGATCCCGACGAACTCCTGGGGGCAAGCCAGGCGGCCGCCCTGCTGGGGTACAAGAGCATCGGCTCCTTCTCCAGCAGCCTGTCCCAAGGCAACCTTCCGCTGTTGAAAGAAACGGACGGGGTTGCCAAGAACGCCGGGCGCCAGAACGGCCGACGGCGCTGGACGCGCCGACGCATCCTCGAGCAGGCCGCCCAGCGGTCCAAGCGGTAAAACCCGGTGGTAAGCGGCCTTCCGCGCACCACCCCCCATGAACGCGGCCCCCGGTTTTTTGGGAGTTGGTCCCTTGCGTGCCGGGTGCCGCAACGATGGCCGGCATGGCGTGGTTCGCCACCACGCCCCGCAGCGGCAGATGCTGCTGCGGACCGGCCATCGTCTGTCTTCTGACCGCCCCGACCATGGCCCCGACCACGACGCCGTTCCTGGGTCGTAACCCTGGTCGGGGTCCCCTGGTCGGTGGTCGGGTCGGGGGCTGAGGGTTGTCTCCCCTCCATGACCCGTCCCACTTCAGATGTCGCGGCCGCCGAACTGGCCCCCCAGGAGCGTTTCGCGTGCTGCCCGGTCCGGTGAGCTCCTGCCCTTCCCGCAGGTGGCGTCAGCGGGTGGCGCGGATCATCACGGCGAGCACTGGTGAGGCTGGCGACGGTTGGCTCTGCCCAATGTCGTCGTAGCCCCACGACTTGTAGAGCGCGTGGACCTTTCCGTCCCCGGCGGCCGGGTTGACCATAAGGGTGACGAACGTCTCGTCACGGGTGGCGAGGAGAGCGTCGTGGATGCGGCGGGCGGTGCGTCGAGCTGGCCTTCCCGGCCGCCCTCGACCCGGTCGTGTGGGGCACCGAGACCTCCATGACCGCCGAAGCATCCCCGCTCCGCTCCGCTCCCGCCCGACGCGAGGAGAACGGGATGCACGTCTTCACCTGGACGACCGCGCGGCCGGTGCTGCACACCCGATACCGTCTGGAATGGAGATTCCGGTCCCGGCCCGAACAGGACGCACACCAAGGGGAGCTCAGGTGATCGAGGTGCGGCCCAGCCAGCAAATGCGAGACCTCGGGGTCGTCCAGCACGGCGCCCCCGTCCTTGCCGAACCGGCCCACCCCTTCGACCTGCCCGCCGAGCAGGAGGCAGCCGAGCAGACAGTGGAGATGTTGTTCGCCTCCATCGAGCGCATCGCCCGCGTCCATCCCTTCGCCAAGGGCATGGGCATCGCCGCCCCTCAGATCGGCGTCGGCCGCGCGGCGGCCGTCGTCCAGCCCCCCGACGCCGGCGCCGACGCCATCGTGCTGCTCAACCCCCGCGTCACCGCCGCCTCCGAGGAGAGCGACGAGCAGTACGAGGGGTGTCTGTCGTTCTTCGACGTCCGCGGTCTCGTTCCCCGCCCCCTGCGGATCACCATCGAGACCACCGCGTTCGACGGCACAAGGGTGACCACGGTCTACGAGCGAGGCCTGGCCCGGCTCATCGCACACGAGATCGATCACCTCAAGGGGCTGCTGTACCTGGGCAGGATGCGGCCCGGCGTGGAGCCCATCCCTGTCGAGCAGTACCGCCAGACCGGCCGATCCTGGGCGTACGACTCCTGACCCCTGAAAAGCGGGCGGTAACGACCGGTAGGGCGCTGCTGATGGCCACCGCCCTCAACCACGTCCAGAACAAGCAGGTGTGGCACAACAGGCGTGGGGAGCGCACGCAGGGCGGGATGTGCGCCGACGAAATTGACAGCCACGGGACATCCGAGCCAGAGACCTGCTGGACGCGATGCCCTGCATCCGCGCATGAACCGGAAAAGGTCAGGCCATGGCCCTGTCCAGCGCACCAGCGGCTGCGGGCGGAGCACGATGCGGGCGCCTCGCCCTGTCCGCCCAATACACGAACGTTTCCTGCAGCGCGGACAGCTCCTCAGCGTGCCGACCAAACCTGCCGCCTGCGGGTCGCGCTCCATCACCGTGAACAGCCCGCCTCGAACAGGCGGCTTGGGCAGCATGTGAATGGTGGTCGGGCCGACCAGGGTCCCTGCCACGGGCGCTGTAGCCCCATCGTGACCGTGGTCGGGACCCTGTGGTCGTGGGCTTGGTCGGACGCGGCGGGTTTCCTCAAAGGCCAGCCGCAGCAGGCCGGCCTCGAGCCTGCCGGAGCCGAAGGGACGCCAGTGACCTCCGCCCCCACTCCCGAACCCGCCGGGACACACACCCCCAGCCCCGGTGAACCACTCCCCCACCAGCTCCTGACCGCACTCGCCCTGCACCGCATCGCCACCACCAGCCAGCTCCGCGAACTGCTCCGGCCCGACGCCACACGCCAGACCATCTCCCGCCCCCTGAACACCCTGCGCCGGGCAGGACTCATCAACTACACCCTGCTGCCCCAGTCCAACCGCTCCCGCGCCTGGTACCTCACCGGCGAAGGAGCCCGCACAGCCGGCGACTTCCCCGCCCTCCGCGGCCGTCCCCCACACCCCATCACCACCGCCACCGCCGCATCACTGAAAACACCCCACACCCTGACCGTCCTGCGCGCCCACCTCGCCTTCGTCGCAGACGCCCGCCGCCACGGACACGAACACGGTCACCTCGACTGGACACCAGAGGTCTCCCACCCCCTCGGCGACGGCCAGCGGATCATCGCGGACGCCCTCTTCCACTACACCGTCATCAACCCCGGACAGCGCACGAAACTACGGGCGTTCGTCGAGGTGGACCGCACCACCATGAGCAGCGAACGCCTCGCCGCGAAACTCATCGAGTACGCGAGGCTGCACCAGTACGAAGCCCAGCCCGTCGGCCGACGCAGGCCAACCTCCCCCGGACCCGCATGGCTGCGCTGGTATCCGCTCTTCCCCCGCGTCCTGTTCATCCTCACCGGCGCCACCCGCACCAGACTCGAACACCGCATCCACGACCTCAAAGCCATGACCGCCCAGCACCCCCACGTCGCCGCCCTCGCCCGCGACGTCCCCCTCGCAGCCACCATCCTCGAAGACATCGAACAGCACGGACCCTCCGCACCCGTATGGGAACCACTCACCGGCGGCCAACCCTGCTCATGGAGCGATCTGCAACCCCCCGGCGCCAGCCGGTGAGCCGCGGCGTTCGCACGGCGCGTCAGGCCCTGCCTCAGGGAACGCGTCGACAGGCCTCTACCGTCCGCCGCCGAGCAAGCCCCGAACATGACGGGCACTCACGTACTGCTGGATCACGAGGGAGTTCCATCGCCCAAGGCATCGCCGGTGTGGGTGGCGATAGCTCTGGTCCGGCAGTCGAAGAGGTCTCGCAAGGCCTCCTGGACGGCTTCGTGACCCAGCTGATGCTCCTGTGCCAGGAGCAGCCGGGCGCTCGCTTCGACGCGAGCCCACGCCAGGCGGCTGCGCCGGTTCTCAGCACGCCTGACGTCGCTGCGCAGGAAACCGGCCCCTGCCGAGAACCCGGCGGAGACCAGGGCCAGCACCGCCGCAGGGACACGGGCATCCGGCGAGGCCAGCCCGGCAGCCCCGGACAGACCGGCAAGCACCGCAGCGGGAAAACCGAGCGCGATGTCGGCGACAGACCAAAAACGCACCCTCAGGTGGGCACCGCGTTCCCGCCGTTCCGCCTCCACCAGCACGCGTTCGACTTCCGCCCGCACCGGCGACACCGCGCCATGCGAGCTGCCCTGATGCAGTGCGTCGTCACCAGCCACAGGCCCAACCATCTCACCGGCACCCCGGAGACAGGCGGCACTGCGGGGCGGGTGGTCCGGGTTTTTGTCCTTGAACTCGGCCAAGCGAACGGTGTCTGTGAACCGACGCGTCAGAGGCACTTCAGGGCGCTGCCCACTTCGTTGATGGTGGGCCGGTCCTTGGGGGCGTGGCTGAGCATGGCGTCGATCAGCTCGCCCAGCTCTCCGGGTACCTTCACCGGCCGACGCCTGCCCTCGGCCACCGCCTGTCGCTGGACGGGGCGCGGGGCGTCGTCCGGGTACTCAACGGCCCGCCAGCCGGTGGCGGAGATCAGCAGGGAGGCGCCGAGGGCGTAGATGTCGGCTTCCTGCGTCGGCTCAGCCTTTCCGGTGGCGAGGACGCTGGCCGCGATCTCAGGTGCCTCGTAGTGGACGAGGCAGCCGCGGAACGGGAAGTCGTACCCCTCGGGTACGTGCCCGCCTCTGGCAAGGGCGAGGTCGATCAGATGGGTCCGCTCCAGCCCGATGATGAAGTGTGCGGGCTGCACGTCGCCGTGTGCCCAGCCCTTGGCGTGGAGTTCGGCCAGTGACTGGGCGCATTCCAGCGCCACGCTGGTGTCCGGTGCGAGGGAGGAGCCCTGTTCGCGGCAGGACTTCCACAGCTGGTACAGGTCCGGCCCTTCGTGCCATGGCTGGAAGTTCCACGTGCCCTGCTCCCAGTCCCCGTAGGCGATGTCATCGCGGCCGAGGCGGTGCAGGACTGCACCCTCGCGGGCGGGCGCGAGCGCGGTCCAGGGCTGGGCGGGCCAGTCGGCCGTGGCCTCGATCGGGAAGCCGAGTTTCACGGCGTAGCGGCCCCGGAAGCCTTCCACGTCCCAGACCATGGAGCCCCGACGGTTGAGGACCAGGCGGTGTGCCGTGGGCATGAGCGCATCGAGCACCACGATCGGCAGTCCTGAGGTCGAGCCGGACAATGTCTGTTCTCCTTCCGGGCGCACGCGGCCGGCCACAAGTCGAGGCCGGCCGCGCCGCCGATGGGGTGGGTGCTACGCCTGACCGTACGGCCGGCCGCAGTCCGAGTCGCACTGCGCGAGGTTCGCGCCGTTCACGGTCCACAGGTCGTCGAAGACCAGGAACCCGGCCGCTTTCATGGCGCGCACCGAGGCGGCGACCATCTCCGGGTCACGGCCTGGCCCGCCCGGCTTCGGGTGGTGGTGCAGGAAGCGGCCCGCATACTCCTCGCACAGCTCGGCGTAGTCCTTCGTGTGCAGGATGAGCGCGTGCAGGCCGAGGTCCACGTCGTCCGACGGAACCATGGGGACAATGGCAGTTGCCGCCGTGACCAGGAACGCGACCGCCTGGTCCACGATCCGCTCGGCACGCTCGGATGACTGCCCGTTGTGGAGGGCAACGAAGTGGGCGAGGCTCTCGAACAGCTCCTCGCCGGCCACCGCCCGGCCGGTCCTTTGATCGTTCGCCGTTGCCGTCATGCGAAATAACTCCTCGTGTGTGCGTTGTGTGGGATGGACCGCCCGCATCGGGGCGTGGAGCAGGCTCAACTGGGCCTGGATGGCCGCCCCGAACGCGGAAGGGGGAAGCCAGCAAACTGGCCTGCGTTCGGGGCAGCCGGTCTACAGGCTCATGGCGAGAGTCATGCCGATTACCAGGCCGCACGACCCGCTGATCATGACGATGAGTAGGACACCCGCGTACCGGCCGATGGCGCGCATCACAGGCCGTCCCGGCGGCTGGCGTTCTTGATGGCCAGACGTGCGCTCAGTTCCTCCCGCGCACTCGGCGCCATCACGTTGCCCGGCAAGGCATCCCACTCAACGCCGCCGCCGATGGGCCTTATCTGGACTCGGCCGCCGATGTCGCCCATGACGATGCCGATACGTCCCCTGGCGCGGTCCTTCGCCAGTTCGCCGATGCCTGGTCTGGTCTGCTGGTTGCTCGCCATATGCAGGAGCATGGCGTTCAGGGAGCCGCTGCCAGAAGGTCAGGCTGGTTACCCAACTTGGGTAATATCGCGGCAAGTAGACTCCCAACGACGTTGCGTAGCCCTCGTGGGGGGGGGGAGCCGCTCCATGTCCGACGCCGACCGGCCGCAGGAACTGCCCGCCAGGCTGCTCACCGATCCCGAGATGATCGACGCATGTCGAGTACGGGACTTCTCCAGAGTGTTCCGGCTGGTCAAGACCAGGGCGGGCATCTACCCGTCAATGATTGCCAGACGATGCGATCTGACCCCCAGCCGCGTCGGCGAAGTCATCGCAGGGCAACGCCAGTTGCAGCACATGGACGTGATCGAGCGCATCGCAGACGGCTTGCGCATCCCCGGACACATGCTCGGACTCGCCCGTCGGCAGTGGGAGACCCCTCAAGCGCTCGTGATCGCCGAGCGCGAGGCACCCCAGCTATCCGAGCCCGAACTGCCAACCACCACGTCCTTACCGGGCCCCGATGTGGACAGCATCTTGGCTCTGGCCAGCCGAACAAGCCTGAGCGCAGCCACCCTTGAGGCGTTCCGCTCCTCCATCGAGGACTACTGGCGACGTGACAACCAGCACGGCGGCGAAGCGCTGCGGCCGGCCGTCGTCGGCCAGCTCCGCTACGTCGTCGGACTCCTGAAGGAGCACCGGCCGCCGCCCGTCCAGAACGGCCTGTACGGCATCGCAGCCGAACTGGCACGACTCACCGGCTGGACCTACTTCGACGCCCGCCAGTACAGCCAGGCCCGCGCCTACTTCACGCAAGCCCTGCACCTGGCCAAGGAGATCGACGACCGCCAGTTCATGGCCAACGTCCTTGCCTGCATGAGCTTGCAGGGCACCTACCAGGACAAGCCCGCAGACTCTCTGGCACTCGTGACCGCCGCCCAGGACCAGGCCCGCTCTGCACTCGACACCACCCCGCGCGTCCTGTCCATGCTCTCCATGCGCGAGGCCTTCGCTCACGCCACGCTCGGCAACCGGGATGCCACGCACCAGGCGATCGGGGAAGCACACAGCCACTTCGAGCAGATCCGGCAAAGTGATCCGGACCCGTCATGGGTGGCCTACTTCGACGAGCCGAAGCTCATCGTGGACACCGGCATCGCCCACGGCCGACTGGGCGAAGCATCGACCGCGGAACCACTGATCGCGGATGCCCTGCGGCGGGAAGACCGCACCAACCAGCGCGGCCGTGCGTTTCACGCGTTCTGGCTCGCCCGTACGCAACTGGACCAGGGCAAAATCGACCAGGCATGTTGTACCGCCACACAAGCCCTGGAGTCTGCGTCGGCAGTAGCCTCCGAGCGCGTGACAGGCCATCTGAGGGAGTTCTACGACCAGTTGGCCCCCCACAGGGCGGAGCCCGTAGCCCTGGCCTTCGAGGCACGACTACGGGAACTCCTCCCGCCCGGTCAGCGGACCGCTTCGTCCATAAGCAGGTAAAGCAGGCCGACAAGCGATCCGCTGCTCACGACCTCGCGGCGATCGATCATGCCCCGGATTTCCGAGAGAGGGATCCACTCGATGCGGTCGGACTCGTTCTTCTCCGTGGGCGGCCCAGCATACGTGGCGCCGTCAGCGCGGAAGACATAGTGCTGCGAGTCCGTGATCCCGTTGGCCGGCTCGGCATAGATCAGCGGCTTGATGGGACCAGGCCGCCAGCCGGTCTCCTCCAGCACTTCGCGGTCGGCAGCCTCCTCGGGAGTCTCACCCTCCTCGACCAGGCCCATGGGCAACTCCCAGGCCCACGAGTCCGTGATGAAGCGGTGCCGCCACATCATCAGCACCTCTTGACGGTCATTCACCACGGCGGCCACGGCCAAGTGCCGCAGACGAACGACGTGATACTCCCACCTGCGCCCGTCAGGCTGCTGGACATCGACCAGACACAGATTCACCCACCTGTTGGTGTAGATCTGCCGCTCACCGTGGGTCTTCCACTCCATGCGCGCGAGCCCCTCTCGATCGAACTCCAGGATCGCAGACACCGCGTAAGGCAGGCGGCCATTCAGCACCTTTCGCGTCACATTGACGAGATACTCCACCTGCAGCCTGTGCTGCCGCCCAGGAAGCAACGCTGTGCGGTGGATTGGCGTGCCCCTGACCTGAGCCTGGACCACGGGGAAGTTCGGTGAGGCCCTACAAGAGCCCATCTGTCGTCTGTTGCTGTGGGAGGGGCAGCAGCCCGGCGGTGGGCGGGCCGCCGCATGTCGGTCACCAGTTCAGATCGGCCGATGACATGATGGCGGCGACTTCGTCGTCCTGGGCAGCTGGTGCGGTCAGAGCTTCCATGACGAGGTTGCCGATGAGGAGGTCGAGGTCGCGGGTGGCTGCGGTGTTGAGTTCACCGCGGATGTAGCTGAGCCCGCCGTTGGCGTACTCCTCAAAGATGCGCACCCGTTGGTCGAGTCGGTCATCGGCGAGGATTTTGGGATCGTCCTGGACTTCGACGGCGGCGAGCATGTCGATGAGGACATCTCCGTAGTGACGTCCCTCCATGAGGGAGAGTCTGATCGGTTCGCCCGCCTTGTCGAAGGGTTCACGGCGTTGTTTGCGCTGCCCCAAAGCCGCGGCAAACATGATGGCGTCTACCAGCGTGCGAAACGGGCCGTCTTTGCCCTGCAGTTCGTTGAGGAGGTCCTCGTGCTGAGCTGGTCTGCGGAAGCGGTCGATGGTCGCCATCAGACAGTCACCTTCTCCAGGATGCTGTGCTCGAAGTCGCCGTGTGAGACGTAGGGGACGGCGCGGTTGTTGATTTCGATCGTCTCTTCCTGTGCTGCTCTGTTGGGGGTGACGGAGCGCAGGACGTACATGCTGGTGGCTGAGCGTTGCAGATTCTCCATGACCTTGCCGCGGGCTTGCGACTGGGACAGCAGGGTGACGATCTGCGAGGTGAGCTCGGGCAGCGCCCGTGATATTTCTTCCTGGTAGGTGAGGTCGAGGCTGCCGAACGGGGCGTCCATGATCACCGGGTAGATGCTGCCTCCGCCCTCGAGTGGGTCCTCGGATCCGCTGCGCAGGTCTCGGAGGTTCTTGGCAACCTCGGAGACCGCGCCGACGAAGGAGAGGCCGAGGATCTGGTTCTCTCCGGTCGATCGGATGGCCACGCCAGCGGGTGACTTGAGGTGCAGCTGGAAGCGGTCGTCGATCTCGGGGGTGTATGACTTGATGAAGATGCGGGAGAAGACTTCCTTGATCTTGCGATCGAGCTGCTCTCGGACCTCTTCCGTCTTCAGAGCAAGGACTTGCTCGAAAGCTGCCATGACCTCCTCGACGAGGCTGACCTGCTGCTGAACACGACGTGATTTCACGTCTGCGCCCTGGGCTTCCTTGAACTGGCGTTTGGCGATGCCGATCTGCTTCTCGATGTCGGCGACGTCGTCTATGCGTTGCTGGCGTTCGACTAGGGCACGCGTCTTCTTCTCTGCGTATTCCTTGCGGCGCAGCTCGAGGCGTTGCACATCCTGAACGTTGACGCCTTCGAGCTGGCGGTCGATGTCGCTGCGTTCCGCGTTGAGGTGGTTGATGGCTTCGTTGACCGCCAGGATGTCCTGGGCGTTTTGCTTCAGATCCTCAAGGAGTGCGGAGCGGTCATCGCGCAGGTTGCGCATCTGGCCGTCGACGTAGACCCATCGGGCTTCAACATCGGCGAGGCCCGCGTTGTAGCGGCGTCGTTCGAGTTCTGTGTAGGGCGTCGTGCCGGGTTCCAGGTCTCGCCCGCACATGCAGGTGCCGTCGCCGAGGAGGGTGTCGATGAAGCTGCGTTGGATGCCTGCCGGCAGTTCGCGGCGCTGGCGCATGCCTTGGGCGAGCTGCATGACTGTTTCGTCGGTGCCGGCGGTGAAGGCGATGAAGCCGCTCTTGGTGAGGCGCTCTCGTTTGCGGGCTTTGAGCTCGGCCAGTTTGTCCTGTTCGGCTTTGATCTGCCGGGTCAGGCGGCTGCGTTCCTTTTGCAGGGGGGCGGCTTGGTCGTGGGTGCGCAGGGCGCGTTCGGCTTCGTCTACCTCTTGCTGGTAGCTGCTGGCGTCGCTGGAGAGCTGCATGGCTTTGGCATCGACGTCTGCTTTTTGCTGTTCGAGGCGTTCGATCGTGTCGGCGAGCTCGCTGAGGCGGCTGTCGCTCTTCTTGTCGATCTCTCGGGCGAGTTGCTTGGATGCCTTGGGGAGGTGGATGTGAATGGCGCGTTCGATGGATTCCAGGTTGAGCAGGGTTTTGATGGCGCGTTTAACCTCGTCGTTGTTCTCGTCTCCGGAGAACATTTTTTCCATGCGTTCACCGTTGAAGAAGAAGAAGCGACGTAGTCCTTGAGGGAGGATCTTCTCGATACGGTCCTGCCCGTTGGCCACGTTCCGGGTCTCGCCGTCGGTTCCGGTTTCCAGTACTTTGAGGCGGGGTTCTTCCGTTGTCTGCTCGACGGTTTTCTTGGTGACGGTGATGGTTCGGGTGACGGTGAACTGTGTGCCTTCGTGCTCGAATTCCAGCTTGACCCAGGCGCTGACGGAGTTCCCGATTTCGGCGTCTGCCCAGGCTTTGTCGTGGATGACGCGGTGCTGCTCTTCGACATCCTGGGAGAAGGTCCCGTAGAGGGCCCAGGCGAAGGCGTTCAGCAGCGTGGTCTTCCCCGCGCCGTTGTTCCCGAAGATGAGGATGGCGGGTTTGCCCTCGTGGGTCTCCAGGTCCATGGTCTGCTCGCCGTAGAAGGCGCGGAAGTTGTGGAGGGTGAGCCTGTGCAGCTTCATTTGACCAGCCCCTTGACTGCCTCAACGATCCCCGGGACGACCTGTGTCGGGTTGTTGATGTGCAGGTATTCGTTCTCCAACTGCGTGACGACCTGGGCGAGTTTGCGGGCTTCAGGTGAGAGCTCGCTCAGTACGTCGCGGGCGGTGCGGCGTGGGGCAGTCGGGGCGGGGTCGGTCGTCAATGCGGCTCCCTCTGGTATGCGGCGAGGACGGGGCGTGGCGGTGTGACTGATCACGTGTCGAACAGACCGTAGCGTTTGCGCAGCGGGCGCAGGACGTCGAGGGTGTGGGCCTCATTGTCGGCCAGGTGGGCGAACTCCTCGACCCGGGCGAGTTCTCCGCGCAGCATGCGTCGCTCGGTTTCGTGCTGGAGCGCGCTGGCGCCGTCGGGCGGGGTGACGATGAAGTCGATGATGTCTGCTGTGTCCTTGCCGGCGGCTTTGCGCAGGACACGGCCGCGGCGCTGGATGAACTGGCGGGGGTTGGAGGAGCTGGCCAGAAGGTAGGCGATGCGGGCGGCGGGGACGTCGACGCCTTCGTCGAGGCAGCGCATGGAGGCGATGGCTTTGAGGTCAGCTGCGGAGCTGAAGCGGCGCAGGACTTCTTGGCGGTCGGCTCGCTTGGTCTGTGCGGTGTAGCGGGCGACCGGGATGCGCAGGTCGGTGCCGGCGAGGGTCATGACCTGTTCGAGTTGGCTCGGTTCTTCGGTCTCGTGTTCGCTTGCGAGGGGGTGGCGGCCTTCGGCGCAGTAGAGCAGTTGGTGCGATGCGCTCTGGCGTTGTTGGAGCTGGTGGCGCAGGGCGGGGAGTTTCCCGCGGGCGTGGCCGAGGATGTTGGCTCGTTTGCGTAGCAGGGCGCTCAGAGGGCTGTCGTCATCGAGGTGTGGGGTGGGGTGGTGGGAGGCGGCCATCAGTCTGGCGATTTTGGTGGTGACCTCGCAGTAGAGCTCTGCTTCTTCTTCGTCCAGTTCGACGAGTACGGGCGTGTAGGTGTAGCGGCACAGGGCGCCGCGGTGGATCGCTTCGCCGATGCCCATTTCGAAGACGATGGAGCCGAAGTAGTCGGTGAGGGCTTCGGTGCCGGCGTCGTCGAACCAGCGTTCAGGGGTGGCGGAAAGGCCGAGGCGAAACTGGGCGTTGGCGGGCAGCGCGGTGCGAAGGCGGGTTGCTCCGAGGTTGTGGGCCTCGTCGGCGATGAGGAGTAGCGGTCCGTTGTAAGAGTCCAGGAGGCGCTGGAAGGGGGCTTCGCTGAAGGTTTTGTTCGTGGTGACGATGACCCCGCCGCGTGCGCCGCCGAGGGCCAGAGCGTGTTGCAGGTCGAAGGCGCGCTGGTACCAAGCGTGGGTGGATTCGTAGGCGCGCAAGGGGGTGATGCCGAACCAGCTGATGTCTTTGGCCCATTGGTCGACCAGGTGCTGGTAGGGGGCGACGACCACGGTGAGCAGTGCTTTGTCCTGCTTGTGGAGGGTGGAGGCGAGCTGGGCTGCGGCGGTGAGGGCGGTGAGGGTTTTGCCGGTGCCGGTTGCCATGCGGAACATGCCGCGGCCGCGGTGGTCGAACCAGTTGTTGACGGCGGCTTTTTGGTAGTCGCGCACGGTGAGAGCGGCGGGGATGGTCAGCATGCCGGCGGTGTCGGTGGGTGCGGCAGGGGCGGGCAGGGGTGCGCCGTGTTCGGGAAGGACGTCGAGGTCGTTGCGCCCTTCGGTGTCACGGGCGGCCTGTTCGATGATCTGCGTGGCGGCTTCGGTGAAGGGCACCACGCGCAGGATGCCTGTGCGGTCGTGCCACAGGTTGTCGAAGTCTTCGCTGATGCGCAGGGCCCGGTCGGCGTCGCGGATGTCCCAGCTGCGGAAGACTTCGATGGATTCGAAGTTGCCGATGAGCGCGGAGCGGGTTTCGTTGGCGCTGCCTTTGAAGGCGACGAGGTCGGTGCCGTCGTGGAAGACACCGATTTTTTCGTGGTACATGCCGATGCGCTGGCCGCTGCAGACGTAGGCCAGCTTGAATTCGACGCGGCCTGCGGCAACCAGGCGGCCGAGCTTGCCCAGGCCGCGGGCGGCATGGGGTTCTTCGATGGCGTGGCTCAGGTCGCGCAGCGCCGCGCGCTCTAGTACGGCGCGCAGCGCGTAGCCCGCTTCGATGTCGGCGATGTCCTGTTGCTCGAGGTAGGGCGAGGCAACGATGCGCACGGTGCCGCCGCGGTCGGCGAAGTCGTCAAGTCCTTGTCCCAGCAGGGCGAGGCTTGAGGAGGTGAAGTATCCGACCGCACGGTCGTATTGGGTGGCTGCCTTGAGGGCGGGGCGGTAGAAGTCGTTGACGATGTGGCCGCGGTCGCTGCGGTATTCCGGACCGAGGCGGGTGGCGCGCAGGGGCATGGCGGGTTGCATCAGATCAGTCCCATGCCCTTGATGAGGTCGTCTGCAGTGGGGGCGTCATCGTCGTCGGCTTCGGCTTCTTTGTCTGCGGCGGCAAGCTGGCCGGGCGCTGTGTCGTTCAGTCGGCGCACCATTCCGCCGCGTGCGGTGAAGGGCGGTGAGGACATCACCTGGCGCAGGGTTGATTCCTTGACATCGAAGTCGCGCATCAGGCAGCGGATGGCCTCATCTACGTCGATGGCGCCGTCGTGGCGGTCGACGAGGTCGCTGACGAGTTCTTTGATCGGCTTGTAGACGGGCATGTCCCATGCAGTCAATGCCCACCGGTCCTTGGCGCTGCGCTGGAAGCGGGGGTCTGCGTCCAGTTTTTGCTTGAGGTAGCCGCTCTGGATCGTCAGGTGCGCTTCCTCCTTGAGTTCTGCCGTGGACATCGGCCGGTCAGCGCGGGTGAGTGCCTCTACCGCTGCGTCGAGGTCGCGCGGTGTCTTGTGGACAGGGCGTGCGCGGTCCGGTTCCAGCGTCCAAAAATCGCGCCCGGTCATGCGGCATCGCGGGTCGCTGTGGAGCACTTTACGTAGGGTGCGAAGTTGCACGTATCGACCGAGGCGGTTGGAAACGTCCAGTGCGGTCAACGGGGTGTCTGCGTCGCCCAGAATTTTGTGGATGTCGCTGCGCAGCACCTGCAGCCACTGCTGTCTGCCTTCGCCCACCTGGTGTGCGCCGGAGGGCTGCTGGCTTGTGTGGCGGAGCTGGAGCTGGCGCAGGTCGCCTGCGAGACGGCCCAGCCACACTGAGCGTGCCTGACCACCCTGGTGGGGCTGTGTGGCGGAGGCGATGTGGGGTGACTTGGTGGGTGAGGGGGTGTGCTGGGCGGTGTTCGGGGTGAAGTCCCATGCGCCGACCGGGTCGAGTACGGCGTCACGGACTCGGCGTGCCAACTGGCCCAGTTCGTCGGGCAGTTGATCCGCGCGCTCCAAGATTTCACCTAGCGTGAGCTTCTTGGGGTCGGGATAGCTTTCGGGAAGGAGCTCCGCCATTCGGGAAAGGGCATGTGAAAGATGGTGGCGGGGGGAAAGATTTTCGTTTTCTATCTCTGCCCACTCCCCCGGATGGGGACTCTCTGTTACGGGTGAGGGTGTGATGGGGCGGGCCCATCCGTGCTGGGCGGGCTGGTAGACGAGTCCGCAGTGGGTGAGCCAGCGGTGCAGCTGCGCTGCGTCGCGAGATGCCGGGATGCCGGCGTCGTCCAGTCGGCGCTGCACGGCGGGATGGCTCATCACGTCGCCTGGTCCGAGCGCCAGAGCGTGGAGGGTGGCAGCGATGCATTGGTCGAGGTCGCCGTCGAACACCCAGGAGCCGTGGGAAGCGTCCCGCCAACGCAACCCGAGCAGCAGGTGCAGCGGGGCAAGGGGGTGTTGCTTACTGACTGCTACGGCGAGCCAGGGGTGACGCGTGATCAGGATGCGCCACTCGGTGGGGTGGTGCAGGTCTTTTTCTACTGCGCCGACGGCGCTCAGGGCGGCCAGATCCTCGGTGAGCGCCTGGTCCAGGGATTGCACCAGCTGGTTGCGGTGGCGGCGCAGGGTCTGGCGGGGCAGGGCGTGGTCGCGGGCCAGCCGGTCGAGGGGTACCGGCTCGGCGGCGCAGATGTGGCGTAGGACCAGGTCGCGTTCGAGGCGTGCCAGGCGGTTGAACCACGTGCGGCAGACGGTCAGTGCGGCGTGATCGGGTGCTGTGGGGTGCCAGTAGATTTTCATGCCTGCCGCCCGGGTGCGCCAGCGCTCAACCGCAGCCGTACACAACACTGCAACGAGCGGCCCACAATGGGGGGAACCAGGGCCAGGTCAGGGGACGCAGCCGAGACTGCGTGAGTGCTTCCCTGACGCAGGTCAGGGCTGCCTACTGCCATGCGTGCTGTTCTCCGTGCGGTCGAGCGGCTGCATCGAAGTCCCTGGCGCTCCAAGGGCTTCGAAGGGTATCTGGAAGCAGCAGTCGCGGTGGTGTGATGGCAGCAGCCACCACGCCTGGCCCGCACCGAGGCCCTCACCCCGCTCTATGAGACAGCCAATAGCTGGTGAGGTTGTACAGAAGAAGAAAAATACTTCAATCACAGACAGCTTACGTCCGGTATGCCTCACCTTTAACGGTTTGGTTTGAGGCTCCTCCTGGGGGACGGGAGTGGTCTTGGCGGCGGGAGTACGGCTTTGGGCCTGGGCGGGGAGGGGTGCGACGCCCTGGCAGGATCCTTGGGCACCAGCCTGTAGGGCGTGCTGCGCCGTTCGCCCCAGCGCCATGGGGACCTGCCGAGGTGACAGCAGCTGGCGGTCCTGCCTGGCGCGTCCGGCCAGGGCGCCGGCGCCCTGGCCGGCTCGCCCGGGGGCCCCTCTACGGGGCATGCGGGCTGTCGCGTTCCTTGTGGCCGTGCCGCGCTGTCCTCGCCGGCTGGGCTGGGCACGGGTGCTTGCCCGTGCATCCACGAGCGCGCCCCAGGAGCGTGATGCTGCCTGGGGCGCGTGGGGGTCAGGCGGGCAGGGCGGCGGCGATCATGCCTTCGATGACCGCCATGTCCTTGTCGGCGCCGAGGTATCCGATCCCGCGATGTAGGTGCACCGTCAGCAGGCGCTGGACGTTGTCGTCCGTGGGCTCTTCGCCATCGGTGACGCAGCGCTGTTTGAGCAGGGCCAGGTAGATGTCGCCGTGCTGGCCGGCGAAGGTCTTCCAGTTCATCTCGACGTTGGAGTCGGTGACGATGTCTTTGACCAGCGGGGTGGAGGGGTCCTTCAGCGACAGCATCAGGGCCCAGCGGCACAGGACGTTCCACTGGGTGATGCCGGTGGTGCGCTTGAGGTAGACCAGCCGGTCTTTGGCGGGCTGGGACAGGCGGACGTGGTCAACCGACATACTGGGCTCCCTCATTCCACCAGTAGCCCTCGACGACGCTGGTGGTGAACTCGGTGTCGTCGTGCACCAGCGTGTAGGTGTGGGCAATGGACTTTTTCATGCGGCCCAGGAGGTTCTCGTCGATCTCCTCGTCGGTGGACAGCAGCAGGACCTGATTGCCGGCGTGGGGAAAGTAGCGGTCGACGAGGTGCTCGCGGTGGCGGCTGTCGAGCCGGCCGAGGGGGGTGTCGATGACGCTGGGCAGCCGGTTTCCGGCAACCCGCATCAGCCCCCACAGCAGGGAGACGGCCAGCAGCTGGCGTTCGCCGGCGCTGAGCCGGGCGGGGTCGATGGATTCCCCGTCAGCGTCGGCGAGGGTCAGGGTGAACTTGTCGGTGTCGATCCGCAGATCGTGCACCAGGCCTTGTTTGCGCATGAGGACCTTGAAGCTCTGCAGGACGGCCACTTCGAGCCGGCTGATGTGCCGGGCCAGCAGGGCCGTGCCAAAGCGTTCCAGGGTGTCGCGGGCCTTCTCCGAGTACTTGATGATCCTTTCGACTTCTTCCGCTTTGACCTTGGTGCGGACGAACTCGGTGTGGGCCCGCTCCAGCAGCGAGGTGACGTACTCGCGGCGCCGTTTGAGGTCCTCGAGTCCGGCTGCGGCGCGCTCACAGGCAGCCCGGGCGCGGGCAACCTCGCCGATCTGTTCCTCGCGGGCGTGCTGGAGCGCCTCGACCTTGTGCTGGGCGGGGACACCGGCCAGCTGGCGGTCGAGCTGGTCGAGCTGGTCGGTCAGTTCCCCGGCGGTGTGCAGCAGTTGCGCGGACCGGGCCGCATCGCGCTGCAGGATTTCATCCAGGATCGTGAGCTGGGCCGGGGCGTCGTGAGGAAGATGGAGGTCGACGTTGAGCTCGGTCTTTGCCGCGCGTCCTGCCCGGTCGGCTTCCAGCTGCTCCAGGACGGCGGCGCGTGCAGTGTCGGGCAACAGGTCAGCAAGCCACGCATCACGCTGGTGCAACACCTCAAGGACCTGCGCCGACTGCCTGGCCTCCTGCTCACGGGCCGCTTGCTTGCCCAGATCCTGCAGCAGCGAAGCGCCGAAGAGCAGCGGCAGGGGGCCCGCGGCCAGCTGGGTCAGCTCGGCACGCACCTGGTCCCGCTGGGCGATGATCTGCTTCTTGTCGTTCTCCAGCTCCAGGCGGCGCGTGAAAAGGTGCCCGCCCTCCTTCTCGAACGCCCTTTCCAGACTGTCCAGTTTGCGCTCGGCCTGGGCCAGCTCGGTGCGGCGCTGTCCCAGATTCTGGTAGGCGACGTCGTACTGCGACAGCACCTCATCGCGTTCGGATTCCTGGGCACGGATGTTGTCCAGCAGGTGCTGCTCTTCGTCGGAGAGTTTTTGACGCCGCTGGAGGGCGAGAAGGTCGTTGCGCAGCTGCTGCACCGTGCTCACGCCGAGGAGGGAGTGCACGGCGGACTCGATGACGGATGCGGCGCGTTCGGGGTCGGCAAGTGATTCGATCTTCTCGCCGTCGAAGAACGCCAGGGAGGCGATTTCCAGAGGGAGCAGGGACTCGACGTGGTCGGGCCAGCCCTCGCTCAGCAGCCGGTTGAACTTGCCCTCGGGCTGGACATGACGGCCTGCCCCTGCACGCTGGGCGTAGGTTTCGTCGACGTAGACGTTGAGGAATTCCTTGAGGGTCTTGCCGCTGGTGTGCCAGCTGCGCACGACGCGGTAGTAGTGCTCGTGTCCGCCGCTCAGGACGGTGAACTCCAGGGTGATGGCGGAGCCGCGCGCCGGGTCTGCCTTGCGGTTGATGCTCTCGCGCAGGTAAGTCTCGTAGGACTTGGTGCCGCGCCCGCTGCAGCGGGCGCGGTTTCCGTAGAGGGCCAGCTGGATGGCATCGAGCAGGGTCGTCTTGCCGCACCCGTTCAAGCCGCCGATCAGGATGATCGGCTTGTTCTTCTTCGGGGTGAGGTCGAGCGACTGCTTTCCACGGTATGCCCCGAATTCTTCGAGGGTGATCTTACGCAGGAGCATCGAGTTCGTTTTCGTCGTCGAAGGTCAGGTTCTCGGCGATGTCGTCGCGCCACTTCTTCTTGCGGGCGGCAAACTCCACCGCGTCTTCGTGGCTGTCGTAGTAGCCCTTTTGCACAGCCTTCTCCAGCGCCTGGAAGAGGCCGGAGCGGCGGGCCATGGTGCGGTACTTGCGTTCGACGGCCAGGAGTTCGCGCACCATGTCGTAGTGCAGGTCATCGCCGTCGCAGACCTCTTTGAGGACGTCCATCTCGTCGGATCCCATGACGAGTTGCTCATCGAGGGGGCCGCCGGGGAACGGCTCCCCGGTGGTCTCCTGGTAGATGCGCGGGAGGCTGTCTTCGACCTCGTGCTTGTCGAACACCCAGGTGCGGCGGATCTCGTGCAGCTCGTCCAGCGTGATCAGCTCGATCTTCTTGACGTGCTCGGGGGCGTGTTCGCGGATCCAGGTCTGCGCCTTAAGGAGCTCGCGCAGCCACTCCTCACGGTAGGACTGCAGATAGGGGCCGTGGATGGCGTCGTCCTTGAACAGCATGACGGAGCCGTTCATGCGCCTGAAGTCACGCGCCGGCTTGTCGGGGCGGGGGAAGGGTGCCTTGCGGCCGGGCGGCAGGTCGGCATCGCCCTCTTCATAGTGGCCGAACGGTGCGTCGAGCTTGTTGCGCAGGTCCAGCAGGGGCAGCATCCACTCCTTTTCCTCATCGTTTTGGATCATGGCGGACATGGACTTGTCCTGCTCGACGAGGGTGCAGGTCCAGCAGCCGAACCGGCTGGAGCCGCAGGAAGGAGTGGTGGAGTCCACGACCAGGGGGCACTCCCCGTCGCCGGAGGCGCCCTGGTACATGGTGAGCAGGTCCTGGTTGTTGTAGCCCCAGGGGTTTTGGACCTGCATCAAAAATTCCCACACGTCGTCGTTGGTCCAGTCCTCAACGGGGCTGTAGACGAGGGAGTTGGGAAGGTTGGCGTTGGGTGAGAGGCGGTCGCGGACGCGGCGTTTCTCGTGCTTTTCCATGGCGCGGGCGCGGGCTTGGCTTTCGGCTTTGCGGATGCCGAGCACCATGATGGCTTCGCCGTGTGCAGCCACGACGCTGCGGATGAAGGAGTTCGACGGCTTGATCTTGAGCCGTTCGGTGCACCAGCGGAACTTCGGCCGCGGAGCGGGGTAGCCGCGGCCGATCAGGTTGACCCAGAACGTGTCCTTGATTTCCGGGGTCAGGCGGTGCGGCTCGATGGGCAGGTCCTGCGCGCGGGCGGCTTCCTCCATCGTGGCCAGGGAGGTCGACACCCAGGCGGCCACGACGGGGTTCTCCACCAGCGTGTCCGTACTGATCACATGAACAGGCTTTGTCCGCTTCTGCTCAGGAAGGTCCTTCAGAGCCATCCACACCAGCTGCAGAACCGCGGTGGAGTCCTTGCCGCCGCTGTAGCCGATGACCCAGGGCACCTGGTCGGCGGTGTACAGCTCGCGGATCTCCTCCGTGAGCTGTGCGGTGACCTCGTCCAGGGACTGCCCGTTGAACGGCTTGCGCCGCACCGGGGTGAGTCCGAGGTTGAGCGGAATGGTGCTCATGCATCGCCTCGCAGGTATGCGTCTTCCACGCGCTGCTCTTCGGGGCTGAGACCCAGCCCGAGGTGCTGACGCAAGTAGTTAACAGTGAGTGTCACGTTCTGATGGCTCTTGGAGACGCGGCCGCCGACGATGGCCCGCCCTTCCCAGTCGGAGTTGGAGCGGGTCCAGTCCACGTCCTTAAGCGGCGCGATGCGCTGTTCCCACTTCGCCGCACTGGGCGTCTCACGCAGGATCGTATTGCCCACCCGGCCCAGCGCGTGCAGGGCAATGCCGTGGCTGTGGATGAAGTCGCGGCGCATCTCCTGCGCCGACAGCTGACGCGAGCGCACCTGACCCCACTCCGGAAGCAGCCCGTCGACACGCTCCCAGAAGGCGCGCGCCAGCGCGGTCGCCTCGTCCTGCTCCAACTCCAGTCCCTGCAGGAGGGACTGGTTGCCGAAGTACAGGGCGCTGAGCGTGAACAGCTTGCGCGAGCGGGCTGACAGGGTGCTCTTCTCCATCTCGACAAAGCCTTTGAAGACCGCGGAGTCGTCGGTGAGTGCACGGGTGATCTGGGCGTTGGCGTCCCGGTGGTCATACAGGACCCCGATCGAGCGGGCGGGGCGGACCGCGTGCCGGTTCAGGTCGGCGAACATCTGCTGGGACCGGGCAAGCCCGGCGTCACAGAAGAAGACCACGGCGATCGTCTCATCGCCCAGGTCGGGGTTCTCCCTCAGCGCCAGCTCGATAGCGGCGCGACGGTGCTGCCCGTCATTGATGAGGAAGCGCGCGTCCATCGGGATGCGCAACTGCCCCGCACGGTGCGCCGCGCCGTCGTCGCCCTGGCTCTCAAACACCATGTCCCCGTCCACCGACGCGGTCAGCGCACTGAAGACATAGTCGCCCGGATTGTCCAGAATGTACCGGGCCAGCGCCGGCAGGCGCCCCTTGTTCAGTACACGCTGCGCTCTCAGCTCGGCCGAAAGATCATCTTCATCAAAGAGGAAAATCTTCGGGATAAGCCGCAGGGGACACATGGAGGCGTAGAACTCCCTGCCCGCCTGCACCCCTCGGATCGCGGGGAAGGTGTACTCAAAGCCCGTGGACGCTCGCGAGACAGCCCGCCCCGCAGCCTTGCTCGCTGCTTCAGTCTGCACCAGTGAACTGTAGCGCATGCACGTCACCTAATTAACGTACGTCTCTGGTTTATCGACGTACCCCACGGTCCGCGGATGACGTACAGGTGCGGTTCTCACCCGTACTTGCAACCCGCGCCCCGCGAGCACAACGGCTCGCGGGAACAAGCAGGGACCTGCCCACGCAGGAGGCACCGCGCGCGGGCGCACCCGAGCGCGCACTTCGTCCTCTGCTGGCCCAGCGTGTACGTTAAGCCTTTCACGTACAGGTGTGGAGCGGGAACAGCTCAGAGGTGGGTGAGCGCTGTGGTGGCGTATCTGGATGTGGCGGCAACCATGCGAGTGGACCCGCGGGTCGCCCAGGTTGTCCTGCACTGGATGACGGAAGACTTCGGCAACGCCGGCAGCCGGACCCACGAGTACGGGGCGCGCGCCAAGAAGGCTGTCCAGCAAGCCCGTTCCTTCATCGCCACTACCGTGCAAGCCAAGACCGAGGAAGTGATCTTCACCAGCGGTGCGACGGAGTCCAACAACATCGCGCTGCTGGGGCTCGCCCCCTACGGGGAGCGGACCGGCAGGAAGCACATCATCACCTCCGCCATCGAGCACAAGGCGGTCATCGAGCCGTTGACGCACCTGCGCGACACCCGCGGCTTCGAGGTCGACTTCCTCAAGCCCGGCCCTTCGGGCCGCATCAGCGCCGACGCCGTGCTGGAGCGGCTGCGCCCCGACACCCTCGCCGTGTCGCTCATGCACGTCAACAACGAAACAGGAGTCATCCAGCCGGTCGCCGAGCTCGCCGAGAAGCTCCGCACCACGGCGACCTACCTGCACGTCGACGCGGCCCAGGGCTACGGCAAGGTTCCCGGCGACCTGACCGCGCCGATCGACCTGATCAGCATCAGCGGTCACAAGATCGGCGCACCGAAGGGCATCGGCGCCCTCGTGACCCGGCGCCGGGGATGGGACAAAGTTCCCCTGGAACCGATCATGTTCGGCGGCGGCCAGGAGAGGAAGCTGCGCCCCGGCACCCTCGCCGTGCCTTTGATCATGGGCCTGCACGAGGCCGCGCAGATGTTCAAGGAGAGCCACGACCGCTGGGAGCGCGACGCACGGGCTGTGCGCGAGCGGATCCTTGACGCGCTGGGCGCGACGCGGTTCCGCATCAACGGAGACCCCGAGCACAGCGTCCCCCACATCCTCAACGTCAGCTTCGACCAGCTCAACGCCGAAGCACTGATCGTCCGCCTCAAAGACCACGTCGCGATCGCCACCGGCTCGGCATGCACCAGCGCCTCCTACACCCCCAGCCACGTCCTTCAGGCCATGGGGCTCAAGGACGAGGTAGCGGCCAACGGGCTGCGCCTGTCCTGGTTCCCCGCACAAGCCGCGCAGTTCGATCCGCTGGACATCGCGCAGACCATCGCTTCCATGCAGCCGAACCCGCACTGACCCGCTAGGGAGCGTCGGTGCGCCGCACCAGCCGGTGCCCTCGCAACTGCCGCCCGCATCTGACCAGTTCGGCTTCCCAGCCGTTCGCCGTCCCGATCAGGTGCGGATGCTGATAGAGCCCTGCACGCACCTCTGAGTCGGTCAGACGCCGATAGCGCGGCACATCGGGATCGTCCGGCGCCAGGAACTCATGCTTGCGGTGCAGCAGCGGGCGGTTCGCCGAGTGCGCGTAGGAGATGTGGGACGCCTCCAGCGTATGCAGGTCCACCAGGTAGCTGGATGCAAGCCGCGGATGCGGATCACGGTCAAAGTCAGGGTAGTCCAACCAGGACACCGCACGGCCCTCATGCTTGAGCTTGGCCACCGTCCACTTCTCCGGCCGCCCCGCGGCGATCGCCGCGCAGTGCTCATAGAGCCGCAACACCGTAGGGATCCGCTCCAGCGCACGGCGGTGCACATACAGCGCCGTCGGTGTCACCTTGCCTGCCACCGAGGCATCCATAGCCCCACGCACGTAACCGTCATCGCGGAGCTTGAGCAGCAACCGGTCAGCACGCCGGCACGCCTCCCTATAGGAGGAGAAAAACGTGCGCACATCCTGCTGCAAACCCACCGGCAGACTCCCAAAAGGCCCCCGGCCATTGAACAGCTCCACCGCCAGATACAGCAGGGTGTTCAGCGTCGACCGCCGCCCCCCGGCCTCGACGCGCCCCGCATCCGCCCCATCGCGCACCAGCCGCCGCAACTCCGCCGGCTTCAGATGGGCCAGCAACTCCGCAACCTTCCGCGGCATTTCCTCAATCCGGGGCGGTCTGCCACGACGCTCCACGAAGTCCACCAGGGCGCCAATCGCCGAGGCAGTGTCCTCGGACGCCAGCCATTCGGCATCCGGCACCACCCGGTGGGCCAGATAGCCAAGGCGTGCACTGTCATCCCGGAACGCATAGACAACACCCGGCGCCGCTACCACCACCCGGGCTCCGGTCACCTCCTCCACATACCGGCGCAGTTCCCCGGCAGCAAAAAGATGCTGAAACGTCTGCCGGCTTGTAAGCAGCCCGTCCCCGAACTCCTCCCCGCGAACCTTCGACTTCTCCCACGTCAGACGGGCCGAAACCACCAGCAACGTCGACGTCAACTCCCACGCCCTCAACAAAGTCTGGCGGCGCTCCGCAGGATCCTCGATCACATTGAGCACATACGTCAGCAACACCACATCACTGACCTCGAGACGTGTATCCGGCTGGTAGTACGGATCCCAGCCCGCAACCCGGCACTCCAGCCGCTCCAGCGCCTGCACGTCATCACCACGGCCACAGCCGTAGTCCAACACCGTCCGCTCCGGCGTCAGCTGCCGATCCGCCAGCGCCTGACGCGCCGGCACCGACAACGCCACCCGACCAATCGCCGTACGCCGACGATCACTACCCCACACCCGCTCCATCACGAACACCCGCGCCTACGGCAGCACCAACAACCCAGCAGCCTAGAAGACACACGACCAGCACGCTCACGCAACCGGTGAACGCGCAGCAGAGACCGCCGGCGCATGCAACAGCGTTTCGCGCCGTCCAAGACGCTCGCCGGCACTGGCGTTGTCCCGCAAGAACATACGAGACATTCAGAGTCCTTCTCGTATCAGGCGTGCTCGACGGGAGCGCGGTGTCGGCCAGCACAAGATCCCGCGTGACGCGTCCATCCCGGCTCAGGGGGCATGGCCTTTCGCCCCAGAGCGCCGACCCCGCCCGTACCGGAGTGCCGCCGCCACACGCCCGGCGGCGCCGCGATGAGGCGTTTACCCCTCATCGCCGGTTCTCACCCGAGACCCAACGACCGCGCCGGCGAGGTCCTTCATCCCAGTGGTCAGCCCTGACCACCTTCCACTAATCTGACCGGCAGTCACATACGCGTGGGGGGACGCTACTCGGCCACCGGGTTAGAGGTGGGTGAGAGGTGTCGGTTCCCTCGTCACTCAAAAGAGGTCTCATGACGTTCGGTGCCGCATCCGTCTCCCCCCGAAGCGTGGGCATGGGGGCTCTCCTGGAAGAGCACCACCCCTTCTGGGTCCCCGTCTACCAGCGGGCCTACGCATGGGACGATCAGACGGCAGCCTTTATCGACGACGTCAAAGACCTCCTGGACGACACCAACTCCCAACGCGGTCACTTCTTCGGCGGCTTCGTGTGTATCGAGCACACAGACCACTCTCAGTCGCGGCCTCACAAGTACCAGATCGTCGACGGGCAGCAGCGCCTCACCACTTTCGTGCTGACCCTGTCAGAGATCGCGGCAGCCGCCCAAGAAATTTCCGACAAGGCGCGACGGGCGGGTGACGACCGGGCCGCCAATTCGGCCAACATCCTCTGCGAGGACATGCGGAGCCGCTTCATCTACTGGAATCACTTCAACGTGACGGAAGGGCGCGTTGAAAAGCGGCCCCGGCTCTCCCTCTCCACCGCAGACGACAAAGTCTTTCAGGACCTCCTTGAAGGCCGGAACGTCACCGCTTCCAGGGAGAGCCACGAACTTTTGTTGGCTGCACAGAAGTCACTGCAGACAAACCTGATCAAGCCTATCGTCGACGCCGCCAACTCAGCGATGGAGCAAGTCGCGGCCCTCGACCGCCTGCGCCATGCCCTGACGGTCCAGTCGCACGTCATCCAGATCGTCTGCCTTGACCGGGAACGGGCCTATCAACTCTTCAGCGTCCTCAACGACCGAGGCCGCTCCCTTGAAGACGCCGACCTGCTCCGCAGCTACACGCTCGAGCTCCTTGAAGGACACCCGCACGAACAGCGCGTTGCCGCCAAAACGTGGGACGAGATGCTCAGCACCCCCAGTGCCAAGGTCAGCTCCTTCTTCAAGGCGTACTACCCGTCCACTACAGGAACCCGGGCGGGAACACCGCTCTTTCAAAAACTTTGCGACGAGTACTTTCCAAAGGATTCGCCGCTGCCCCCCGCCGAGGTTGTCCAGCAGATCGCTTCCTTCTCCAAAGAGAAAGATACGTACTTGAAAATTGCGGCGGGCGAGTGGCCCTTCGACACCGCCGTCGTACCAGGATTCACCCCCGAAGCATCGGCATGGCAGAAGGACCGCCTTGGCCGCCTCGTCCGCACACTCAAGCATGAGCTCGCCCTCCCCCTCCTGCTGGCTGCAGCGCACTCCACCACGGAGAAGAAGTTCGCAGAGCTCGTGTTCATGCTCGAGATCTTCGCCTTCCGCTACAAGAACGTATGCGGAGGCCACGCAAGCCCGGCTCAGGCTATCTACTACGCCGAAGCCAAAAACGTACGGAAAACCGCGGAGCGCGGCGACGAAGTGAAATGGAACGACCTTCGAGGAAAACTTCAGCAGCTCCTCGACAAGTCAGCAACTGATCAGCATTTCAAAGTAAGCATCGACAACCACCTTCGCTACGACCGTGGAAGCGCCCAGAAAGCAAACCTCCGCGAGTTCCTCACCACCCTGGAAGATCACCGCGGATGGCTCGACCAGGGCGCCAAGGGCAGACCACGGCCCGACATGATGGCGGTGTTCGATCTTCAGCAGGTGACCATCGAGCACATCTACCCGCAAAGCCCCCTCCCAGGAGAAGTCCAGCCCGACCTGCGTGAACTCCTCAACCGGCTGGGAAACCTGACCTTCTTTGGTCCTCGGGAGAACTCCGACGCCGGGAACAAAACCTTCCAGACGAAGTGCACCCAGCACTACGTGCACAGCAAAGTAGGAATGACCCGCGACCTCGCGAAACTGGCCCAGTGGACGAGAACCGAATACGACCAACGCCTGCAACAACTCCAAGCAGACGCCTGCAAGGTCTTCCGTTTGCTGCCAACGAACACCCCCTCCTCTTCAACCTGACCCCCTGAACCGCACACCCATCCGGTGCTGCAGCACCTCCCCCAGCCAGCACCTACTCACCGTGACCATCGGTGCCCCACGACCCCGCAAAAAAGTCAGCCGGAACCCCCAGACGGGTTCCACGCACCGCCGAAAAGGGCGAGTTCCAGGAGGCCAGAAGCGAACGACGGTCAGTGCGCCAAGCCGGTCAATTGCGTGGCAGCACCATGGGTTCACATCACATAGATGTCGTAGCGGTGCGCCGTCCATCCGCCGTCGCTCCACAGCCATTGCGCGAGTCTCGCTGATGCCTCAAGGCCCGCTTCCTGCCCCATGCGGGCAGGGCCCGGGCTATGCGCAGATCAAGGATGAGCGGGAGTGGAGCGGGCATGTGCGGCAGCACCGCGTCGGCGAAGTACAGGAACTTGGTGAAAAACGCCGGCTCCAAGCCGGGGATCGCTCCGTACAGGGTGCGGTAGGCGGCTACAGCGCCGTCGTCCGCGAGCTTTTCGGCAACTTGGGACAGGACGGTCCGGGCGGATGCGCGCTCAAGGCTTCTCCGCAGTCGGTGCGGGCTGCCGTAGCCGCTGCGGCCCTGGCCTCAGACAAAGCTGGCGACCAGGGCGCCCGGCTTCGGGTGGTGGTGCAGGAAGCGGCCCGCATACTCCTCGCACAGCTCGGCGTAGTCCTTCGTGTGCAGGATGAGCGCGTGCAGGCCGAAGTCCACCTCCTCCGACGGAACCATGGGGACAGTGGCCGTTACCGCCCTCGAATCAGCGACCCAGTTGATCACTGTGATCATCGTGCTGATTCTCGTTCGGCCTCAGCATCGCCCGGCGCGGCCGTGCGGGATGAGCTGGCCGACCGCATGCGACGGCCCCAGGTCAGGGTCTGCCCGCAGCAGGGCGTAAGCCTCCTGGACGCCCCCCGTCTCCTCCAAAGTCCACGCCTTGCCGACCGTCGCGCCGCACAGGCCCGGCGGTAGCGTGCCGGCGCAGGCGAGGTCTCTTCCTACCGGCCCGCCTCACCCAGCAGCCAGATCCGCCTGGAGGCGCCTGAAGACTGCACGGTCGGGGTGTTGCGGTGACGGCTTCGGCCTGTGCAGCGGCGAGCCGCTGCGACCGGTTGGCTGCGGCCGCAGCGGCGAGCCGCTGCAGTTCACCGCATCAGCGCCAGCCCAGCGCTCCGGGCCGAGTAGTTCTGCCTGGCGCGCTGCAGCGCTGCCTGCCAGGCAGGCCAAGTGTGTTCGGGCTGGGCGCATGCCTGGATGTAGGCGGTGAGGTATGCGGGGTGTGGGAGTCGTTTGCCGCGCAGGATGTCGCTGCTGGTGCTGGGGGCAAGCAGGTCGCCCAAGCCACCGTGCTTCGCTCGCTGGTGCAGCTCCCGCAAGGGTGGGTCCCCGCAGTTGGTGCGGATCCTCCTCATCGCGTTGAGTAGTTGGTCCGGGGTGGTGATGAACTCCGGCCGGGTGCCTGCCTCCGGCCCGGCCGGCAGGGCTCCGGCCGCTTTGCGCCACAGGCGCTGGGCTGTTGCGAGGTCGCCACGGCAGACAACGGTGAAGGCCATCACCAGGGGCCAGCGCACGGGGCGCCCGCTCACGGCCCGCGCAAAGCTTGCGGAGCTGTAGGGCTCTGCGGGGCTGTTGTGGAGGGTTACTGATGCCGACGCCATCTTGCGGAAGCTCAGCCCACGACTCTGGCGCAGCTGTTCGAGCCAGTGCGCCAGAGCCGGCCAGCCAGGGGCTGGCATAGGGCCTGCTGCCGACCGGGCGTCGCTGGGACGCCTCATGATGGTGTCAGCGCGGGGTGCGCAGGGAGACTCCCCTCAGCCGGACCAGCAGGTGAAAAGCTGCCCAACCGCCTGCGCTGAGCGTCAGAGCGGTGCCGGCGGGCGGCATGCCCAGCACGGCAAGGACGGCAGCCAACGTGATCACAATGATGATCACTACGGACTCCGGCCAGCTGATCCCGTCCCGGGAGCGGGGACCGCACAGCCTGGGCAGGGCACCGCTGTTGATGGTGTTCATCTGAACTCGTCTCTGCTGTGAACCACTCGGGAGGCCCCAAAAGCAGTCCAACCAGGTTGCAGCCCAGTGGACTTGAGACCTTTGGAGCATCCTGGGCAATCGCGGCACGCGCCGTAAAGCGAACGGTTGAGCGGTGTCTTAAGTTGTCCCATCTCCCCTGAGACAGAAACCTGTCCTGATCTGCCCGTTCTCCCATCGAGGCGCAAAAACCCGCAGGACGCGTCCCATAAAAGTGAACCGGTCAGCCCTTCCCCGGGCCCGGGCTGCAGCGGAAGCTGACCTAGGTGCAGATACCGGTCGCCTTCACGGCAGGGCCGGATCGCTCTGCACACCACACCAGCACGCAGCAGCAGGGAAGGGTCTCAGGCCATGGGAAGCACGACCGCACTGGACACCCGCCCCTGGTCGCTGCCGATCGACGAGCAGCTCTTCTCGGCCCTGCGCATGTCCAAGGCGTGCATGCTGAAGGGGCCGAGCACGCGTTTGCACCTGCCGAATGTGCTGGTGATGTGGGTCGAGCTGTACGTGCCGCGGTGCCGGGACTGCAATGAGCCCGACCCGTACCCGCACGAGCGCCCCCAGGGTGCGTCCGGGACGTATCAGTGCACGGCCTGCGCCCTCAAGGAGATCATCGATGACATGCTGGCCCTTAGTGGCCAGCTGATCCCGGTCGACTTCCCCGGCATCGGCACTTTCACCGCTCTCCGCGGTGATGCCGCCGGGCCGGCTCACGCCCTGCGCGCGCGCAGTGCTCCCCTGGTGCTGGTCGACTGCCCCGGTCTGGGCACCGATGCCCGCGGGCAGACCGCCCTGACGGCTCACGCCCTGGCCGCGCGGGAGGATGCAGCTGCCGCCGGGTGGCTCGACCGGAACGGCCATCACCAGCACTTCCACCCCCCTGTCCGCCACACTGCTGCACGGCAGCTGCGGGCCACCCAATGGCTTGCGGGCTCTATGCCGTGCGGCTGCGGGGCCGGCCAGCCGTTGACAGCGCCCCGCGTAACTTGGCTGCTGTCCGCTTCAGCCGCCGCAGCTTCCTGCGGATGGACCTCCCCGGCGGCACGCCGGGCGGCAACGCTCACAGCGAGGGTGCAGCCGCCCGGGACAGGGTGGATTGCTGAGCCCAGCAGTCTGCTGACGCCCAACACCACGCGCGCCGTGGACTGCATCCCGCGGTACGCCAGGACACTGCTCACCGGCCTCCCGGGCCTGCACGGCGATGCTGTTCAGGGCACGGCCGGCTATCCGGTGGGGAGCGGCGCCGTCAGCCGCCGGCCCGCCGACGCCGAAGCCGCGCGGCCCGGCGCCAGGACACTCACCGGCGCGACAGCGGCCGCACGTGCACTGCTGCCACCCCACGCGGGCACCTGCCACCACAGCAGCACGCATCGACATGCCACCGGACGGCAACCCGCCCTGGAGCGCCTTCCCGTCATGTGCACAACGAACCATGACGTCCCACCTCACCGTCCCCGCCCGCCGGCCGCCCTCACACCCCGGCCCCGGGGGCAGGAGAACACACGCTCTGCTCAGACCACGGCGTCCCCTGCCGTGACCACTCGGGAAAACAGGGGAAGTAGGTCTGTCCTTGTTGCAGCAAGGCAGGCCCTTGGGCGCGGCCGCCCCCAACCGACCGCGCCACAAGCTTGCACCCCAGGCCCACAACCGACCACGGCGGCCAGCAGGCTGTGCGGGACCATGCCGGCATCCAAAATGCACACGCCAGTCCTGCGGGCACAGCGCCAAGGACTCGCAGGCCGGGTGAGCCGGGAGATCCCCAACGGACCGGCGAGCGTCTCAGGGGCAGACCTGAAGGGTCCGCAGGTGCGGCGCAGGGTTCAGTCATCCGATCGAGGATGATGGCGGGGTGCTGGTCACGGTAGAAGCGCAACAGCCCCTCCCATCGCAACCCATGCCCGTACAAGTCCGGTCGGCAGTGGGAACTGCTGTAGTGCTCTGGCAGGGCGTTCCCGAGGCAGTGGGGCGAGAACACCATGTCGAATGGACTGTCGATGAGGACATCGCCTGGACGGGAAATACCTGGCCAAGCCCGGTTTCTACCCCTGAGCTGCGCCAGGACGGTGACCGCATCGTCTTTCGTGGGCGGCTGAAACTCACCGAAGACGATGGGGCCGTTTTGGAAGTAGGAGACGCGCTGATCCTGTTCGACCTCGCCGAACCACCGCCACCGGAAGGTATCGACGGCTCATGGGCCGAGGTCCATGTGGCGCAGGACCACGTCACCGTCTGGCCGTACGACCTCTGACCGCCCGCGGACGGACAACTTCACCTTCCCCGCCATGCTTCCCTCCCGTGCTCGCCAAACCTCGGGCATGCGCCCTGCCCGCAGTCGATTCCGCACGAGCAACTGCGGCCCCGAAGCCCGCGCCGAACAGCCTGATCGCCACGTTCACCACCCCTGCCCGCTCCACACTCACTTTCGTCTTTCAGCGGCACGGTGCCCGACGCAGCGAACGGTCACCCAAGGCCAGCAGCCCTGAAGCCATCGTTACGTGAAGGCAAGTTCGCGGAAGGTGTTGCGGATGTCCGTCAGCGGCTGGCGGTCGCGGGTGTAGTAGAGCTTGTTGGTGAGCAGGACAGCCCACCGGTCCTTCGCGGGAGAGATCCACATGCCGGTGCCGGTGAACCCGTAGTGCACCCAGACGTCGTCATCATCGCTGGTACCGGGGGCCGGGTGCCAGAACAGGCCCCGCTCGGGCTGCAGGCCACCAGTGTGGATGGTCAGCGAGTAGGAGGTCCACTCAGTGCCGAATCCCGCCGCCGTGGGGGCGGCTTGGGCGTCGAGCATGTAGCGCAGGAAGACGGCGAGGTCGCCGGCAACGGTGAAGGCGCCGGCGATGCCGCACACGCCGCCCAGCAGGCGGGCGGAGAAGTCGTGGGCGGTGCCCTTGAGGTGAGTGTCGGTGTCCTGGTCGAGCTCGGTTGGCGCGCACACCTCGGCGATCGCCGGGGGCAGAGGGCCGAAGCGGGTGGAGGCCATGCCCAGCGGGCCCCAGGTTCGCTCCCCGGCCAGCCGGTCGAGGCTCTGACCGCAGAGGTGTTCGGCGAGGTAGCCAAGGATGAGGGCGGCCCGGTCGGTGTACTCGACGGCTTCGCCGGGCGGCCGGTGGAGTCCCTCGTGCAGCACCCCGGCCCGGATGGCTTGTGGGTCCGTGCCGTAGAGGCTCTTCAGCTGGGCCCGCAGCGGGACTCCTGCGGTATGGGTCAGGAGTTGCCGGGTGGTCGCGGTGCCGAGCGGGTGCCCGGTGACCTCCTCCCAGAAGGTGCCCAGCGGCGCTTCGAGGTCCAGGACTCTGTCTTCCCACAAGGCTCCGATGGAAGACCACACGGCGAGGATCTTGGTGAGGCTGGCGGCATCGAAGACGGTGTCGAACCGCATCCTCCCGTCCGGCTCGTCGGGGTCGAGGACACCGGTGGTGCCGTAAGCGCGGATGCCCGCGCTGTCACCGACGGCCCAGACGGCGCCGGGGTAGACCTTGTCGCGGACACCTTCATCCAGCAGAGCTTCAATGCGGTCGGTGCGGTACGTCATGGTCTCCCTGTTCGCCGTGGGCATCCCGCCGGTCAGCGTAATGAAGAAGGGCGGCGCGGGCCGGACCTGGCGTGTCGGCCATCAGGGGCTCCGGTGTCGTCGCCTTGCTCGCGAGGGTGCCAGACCGAGCGGCCTATCCCATGCCGTGGCCAGGTACCTAGAGGTCTAGCAGCCGCCAGGGGACGGCCTCGGAGGGCAGTGTCAGGTGAGCTGGTGGCCGAGGGCGGTCAGCGCCTGGGCGGTCGCTGAGAGGGGAAAGCGGGCGGCGTTCGCGTAGCCCGTCTGCCGCAGCGCGGACAGCAAGCCGGGGGAGGTCTGCAGCCGGTCAAGGTCGCGGGCGAGGGCGGCGGAGTGGGTGAAGTCCGTGGCCACCCCGGAGGCGGCCAAGGCTTCGCTGAGGCCGGGCACGGGCTGGTAGAGGACGGGCAGCCCGCAGGCTTGGGCTTCCAGAGCTACCAGGCCCATGGCTTCCAGGGTGGTGGACGGCATGACGAGCACGTCGTGCTCGGTGAATGCTTTCCACAGCTGGGGGCGGCGGAGCCATCCCAGATAGCGGGCCCGCACCCCTGTCTGTTGCAGCAGTGGGGCCAGCGCGTGGAACTGGGCCCTGGGGGCGGCGATCGACAGTTCAACCCCCTGGACCGGGGCCAGGCTGCGGATGAGGGCCTTGGCCCCCTTCTCGGCGGTCAGCCGGCCCGCGTACAGCAGCCGCAGGTGGCTCATCGAGGTACGAACGGGCCGGTCGGGCGGAGAGGTGAGGAGGTGATCGGGGATGCCCCAGGGGATGTGGGTGATCTTGCGGCGGTCGGTCTGGGGATCGAGTTTCATCAGGTGGTCGGCCATCGCGCCGGTGGGGACCACGATGGCGTCGGAGGCCCGTGTGGTCTCGCGTAGGACCTGAAGCTGGTCGCGGTGGGCCTCAGCGAAGATCAGGTCGGTGCCGTGCACGAGTGCGATCCGCGGGTGTGTGGGCAGGGCCCGGATCAATGCGGGGGTGGCGCCGAAGGCGAGGTGGTGCAGGTGCAGGACGCCGATCTGGGATGGGTCGATCGCCAGCCTGAGCTCCTGATGCAGGGCCGCGACGTATCGGCTGAAGGCCGATCCTTCCAGGCACTTGCCTGCCACGGTCAGCAGATCAAGCCCGGCCGGGAGCCGGGGCCGGGGGCCTGTGGGGGCGAGCATGAATGCGCGTGCGGGGATGAAGGGCCGGTCGCCGGTGTAGAGGTCGAGGAAGAGTTCGACGCTGCCGCCGGGGCTTCCGGCAGGCAGGTCCAGGAAGGTCGCGACCAGTTGCCCAGGAACGGGTCTCACCAGGGGGTTCATCGGCTGGCTCCGTCGATCTCTTCGTACAGGCGGGAGATGTCAATGCCGTCGGTGGCCGCGTACTTGGCGATCTGTTGCTGGTAGCTGGCCGGGATGCCGAAGGCGGTGAGGAAGACGAGCTTGCCGAAGGTCATGCCCGCGTAGACGCGGACCGGTTTGGCCACGCGGATTTCCAGGGTCCAGCGGATGGCGTGGCCCTGGTGACCGAGCGGGGCGGAGACGTGCACCCAGATGCCTAAGGAGCCGGTCGTGCGGTCTCCGTTGAGCATCTGCGCGAACGCCTCGGAGCCGGTCCGTTCGTGGGTAACGCCGAGGTAGAGCAGTCCGGGCTGAAGGACCAACCCTGCAGTGGGGAGGCACTGCTCGGTGAACGGGGTGGGAGCGGCGGCGTCGAGGTCGCCGTCGCACACCCGCAGGGTGTCGCCCAGCCGCCAGTCGTAGGCGTTCGGGGACAGGCGGGCAGGGTCGAAAGGGTCGATGGTTATCTGGCCCGCCGCGACGGCGGCGGCGATCGCGGAACCGGTGAGGATCACGAGGCCACCGCCCTGATGCGGGAGACGTCCCGCCAGTAGCGGGAGGGCTGAGGTCCGCTGGCCTGCTGGTACTTGCCCGCGTACAGGTCGATGTCGCCGGTGGAGACGAAGAACATGATCTGCCCGATCTTCATGCCCGCGTATACCTTCAGGGGCCGGATCGGGGAGAGCATCAGGGTCCACTGGCCGTGGAAGCCGATGTCGCCGATAGGGGCGGTGATCTCGACGAACAGGCCGAGCCGGCCGACGGAGGAGCGGCCGAACAGCAGTGGGACGAAGGTGTTCGAGCCGACTTGTTCGAGGGTGTGGCCGAGGTAGAGCTCGCCGGGCTGAAGCACGTACCCGCCCTCGCCGATCTCGACCGCCTGGGTGGGGTTGGGCTGGTGGGCGTCGATGATCTCGGCGGTGTAGGTCAACAGGGTGGGCCCGAGGCCGACGTTGTAGCTGTTGGGGTTGACCTGGCCTGGTTCGAACGGGTTGATTGTTAAGCGGCCGTCGTGGGCGGCTTGAGTGATCTCAGGTCCGGTGAGGATCATCGGGCGACTTCCTCCTTCTCAGGGTCTGGCAGTGAGGTGGCGAGGGTGCGGCGGACGGCCTGGGCAAGGCGCAGGCCGGCCTGGTGGGTGCGTCCGCCGAGATAGGTGCCGGCGAGGTAGTCGGTGGTCAGCACCGACTGGATGTCCACCGGCAGCGGCCAAGGGGCGACGGCCAGCGGCCCGACCTGCTCGGTCAGGTGCGTCAGCAGCTGGTCCAGGTCGTTCGCGTACGCGTCGGGGAGGAAGGCGTGGACGAGCTGGTTGTCGAACGGTTCGATGGCCAGCAGGTCCCCGAGCGTGAGCACGTCGCTGAGGCGGGTGGGCCGCAGAGTGGTGTCGTTGAGGATGACAGCGTCGGCGCCGAGGCCCGTGTTGAGCCGGTCCGTGACGTCCTGGAGAAGCCGGTGCCGGTCGAGGTCGGTGTACCGGTAGGGCTCGTTGACAGTGCCGAGGCGGGCGGCGAGCATCCGGCCGGTGAAGGCGATCTTCTCTTTCAGCGCGGCGAGGTCGTCCGGCAACGTGGCGGGGGCAGGGAAGGCGGCGGTGCGGGCGGCCCATCCGGAGCCGACGGGTTCGGCGGCGGCGTATCCGCAGGCGAGTTCGCGGCCCTTGACGACGAGTGTGTCGCCGACGTTGACCGGGCCGTTGGCGTCACTGTGGCAGTGGCCGGCAAAGATGACGTCGACGAACGGGCAGGCAACAGCGAGCTTGAGGTCCTCGTTGAAGCCGGAGTGTGAGAGCACTATCCAGGAATCCGCCTGGTGGTGGTGTTCCAGCATCAGTTTCCGCAGGGCGTTCGCTGGGTCGGTGACGCGGTGTCCGGCCCTTTGGGGGGCGGGGATGGTGTGGAAGGCCTGCTGGCCCATCACAGCGGTGACAGCGACCCGGCTGCCGTGGACGTTGGCGAGGCGCATGCGGCCGAACAGCGGCCGGCCGGTGCCGTCGTCGACGGCGTTGGCGCACACGGTCTTCTCGCGCAGGCCGGGCTCGAAGTAGTGGGACCAGCCGTGGTTGCCGGGGGCCAGGACGTCGTACAGCGTGGTCAGGATCTCCCGCTCGATGGCTCCGTTGCCCAGCCGGTAGTAGCCGGAGCCCTCGAAGAAGTCGCCGCAGTCGGCGATCAGCGAGGTCGACCTGAGTTCGTGTAGGTACGGGAGGAAACTGGCGGCCTGGTCGAGGTTCGAGTGAACGTCGGTGGTGGCCACAATCTGGCCGTAGGCCCTGGTCATCGTGGGGCCTCGGTGAGATCGGCGCCGAGTGTGCGGAGTTTGGCGGGCAGGTCGGCGTGGCCACGACGCAGTTGGTCGAGACCGCTGATGGTGGTGGTGCCGCGGGCGTTCAGGGCGGCGATCAGCAGAGCGGAGCCAGTGCGAATGTCCGTTGCCTTCACGGCGGCACCACAGAGACGCTGGGGGCCGGTCAGGCGGCACTGGGTGGGCGAGAGTTCTTCGATCACGGCACCGAGGGCGGCGAGCTGGGGGATGAGGTTGCCGTGGCGGCCGGGGTTGATGTCGTCGGAGAACAGGTGGGTGCCGGGAAGGGTGAGGGCCAGGGCCATCAGGGCGGGCTCGAAGTCGGCATCCAGTCCTTCCGGGGCGAGCGAGGCGCTCGCCCGTAGTGGGCGGCCTCCGATCGTGCGGGGCTGGTGAATGGTGATCGCGTCGGGAGCGAGTGTGACAGGGATTCCGGCCCGGTCCAGCAGGTTGGCAAGGACCCTGAGGTCCGGACCGTTGACGCCCTCGATGCGGCCCTCGCCGCCGGTCGCTGCGATTGCGCAGGCCAGCGTGCCCGCCTCGGTCTTGTCTCCGGGGACCGTCCAGGCCGCCGTGCCAGCCGGGACGCCTGGCGGCGGGTCCAGTGTGATCTTCTCGCTGCTGGCGTGGGCCGCCCACCCGTCAGCCGCTAAGGCGGCGAGCACGCTCGTGGTCTCCGGGGACAGGTTCGGGTTGCGCAGTTCCAGGCGGCTGCCCGAGGCAACCGCCCGGCACATCGCGGCGATGCTCGCTCCGCGCGAGCGGAACGGCAGCTTCAGGGCGACCTTGTCGCGGGCCCGCGCGGCGGCAAGTACGCGGTATCCGGCGTCGTCGAGCAGGACGGTGTCACCGAACGCCGCATACACGGTGAAGTGCAGGTCCATCCCGCGATCGCCGATCTGGCAGCCGCCCGGCCAGGGCAGTGCGGCCTGCCCGCAGACGGCCAGCAGGGGCGACACGAGGTAGTAGGAGGCCCTGATCCGGGCTGCGTCCGCCAGCTCGGGCACCTCAACAGGGCCGTCGTGGGGCAGCACTAGCACGGCTGCGGGCTCGGCGACCGGATGGGCGATGCGGTATCCGCACCGCTGGAGCAGAGCGAGCATCGTCTGGACGTCGGCGCTGGCCGGGACGCCGGACAGGTGCACTGCGCGGCGAAGGGACGCGGCGGCGGCCAGCAGCGGCAGGGCCGCGTTCTTCGAGCCGTCCACTGTGACCGTGCCGACAAGCGGGCGGCCGGGACGGACGGTGACGGCGTCCGCTCCGATTACACGGATGGGAGCAGTCTCCATCAAGAACCTCCAGGGCGTGAGCGAGTGGGACTGAAGGTGGTGCTGGTCAGGCCAGTGCTTCAGAGGGCGGTCCGGCCGCCGGCATCGGCGTTACAGCAGCGGCCGGACCGCGAACGGCACCGCCCTCAAAGAGGAGGAAGGGGGTGCCCGCCGCACACGCCTCCCCGGGTCGCCGAGGGCGGTCGTGCGGCCCGGGCCCTGCGAGCAGCCCGAGGAAAGCCGCCGCGGGCCGGGAAACCGGTCAGACGCTCAGGACGGCCGGGGCGGACAGGATGCAGGTGATCTGCTTGCCGACGGGCGTCGGTCTCACAGTCCATCCCGGGGCGAGCGCGTCGACAATCCAAAGGCCACGCCCGGCCTCAGCCTCGGCACAGTCCGGGGCCTGAGCACGTCGCTCGGGCAGGGCCGCGGGCTCGGGGTCGTGGACTTGGACCAGCACGTGGCCCTCGTGCGGTAAGACCTGGACAACCACTGGGGCCCACGGGCCGCACAACCGCACGGCGTTCCCGACCAGTTCGCTGGCCACCAATTGGGCCGACTCCGCGATCTCCTCACCTATCCCCGCCCCAGTGACCGTCTTGAACACGACGGCCCGCATCTGGTGCAGATGCTCCTGGCTCGCACTCATGTGCAAGGCGAACCCGGCGCCGTCGTGCACCAGGTAGAAACCGCAGGATGCGCGCGGTGTGACAGTGGTAGGTCCGGTGTGGGCCTGGGCTTCGTGCATGGCGTGCTCCCCAGTCGACAGATCCGGGCAGCCGGCCAAGGAGTTGGGCCGGGCTCGGGCTGTGGGTCGGCACGTCGGCCCCCAGAGCGGCGATTCACCCCGGGAAGTCGGCGCAAGGCAACGGCATATGACACGAAGCGCGATGAGTCATCACGCCTCGCAGCTCTTTGCCAGAGTGCCCCAGGCCAACTCCGTTGGGCAATATGCCCAGTAGAGATTCCCCAGATTGGTTGCCCATGCCTCAGGCAAGGACCACACTGTCGCCATGGCCTGGAAGAGGAATCCCGCCCCCAAGTCCCTCTACCGACGTCAACTCGCTGCCCGGCTGAAGGAATTGCAGGACGACTCCGGCAAGACGCTGGCCGAAGTCGGCGCCATCATCGAGGTCAACCAGGGTTCACTCAGCCGCATCATGAACGGCGACCGCGGCACCTCCCCCGTCCTGGTGAAAGCCCTGCTCGACTGCTACGGCGTCACCGACCCGGGCATCCGGGAAGACATCTTGGACCTGGTCCGCGCAGATCAGGCACAGCGTCAGAAGTGGTGGCGCAAGTACTCCGCAGTCATCAACACCACTCAGTACGGCGGCTACCTGGAGCTGGAGCAGAGTGCGACCGCTCTGCGCTCCTACGAGCCGCAGCTGGTCCCCGGACTGCTACAGACCCCCGAGTACGCCCGCCAGGTGATCACCGCGATGCGTGTCGACCTGGACGCCAAGCAGATCCAGGACCTGGTGGACGTGCGCATGAAGCGTCAGTCCCTGCTGGTCCGCGAAGACGCCCCGAAGCTGTGGGCGGTCATCGACGAGGCCGCCTTCCGCCGCATCGAGTCGAAGCCGGCCGTCCTGAAAGAACAGCTCGACCGTCTGCTGGACGTCGAGCCCCGCACGAACGTCACCCTGCAGCTTCTACCGTTCGACGCCGGGTTCCATCCCGGCTTGTACGGGTCGTTCATGCTCATGGGTTTCCCCGAGCCCAACCCGGACGTGGTCTGGGTGGAGAATCTGACCAACTCGGTGTACTTCGAGGGATCGGACGATGTGGGGCGCTACACCGAAGTCTTCGACCATCTGCGGGCCACGGCCCTCGGCCCGCCCGAGACCCGCAGCCGTATCAAGGACATGCTCAAGGAGCTGTAAGTGAGCAACACCAAGCCCAACCCCGCTGAACTGGACTTCTCCGGCGTCACCTGGGAGAAGAGCCCGTTCAGCGGGGGCAACGACAACTGCGTGGAGTTCGGCGTGCTCGGCGACCTGATCGCCATGCGCGACTCCAAGCGACCCGAGCAGACCCCCCTCGTCTACACGCGAGACGAGATCGCCGCGATGCTCGCCGGAGCCAAGGCCGGCGCCTTCGACCACCTGGCCTGAGCGACACCGGCCGTGATGTGACACGGTCGCGAACGAAAGGCGGCCGACCCCAGCGTTAGTGAGGTCGGCCGCCGCCGTCATCTTCGCAGATCCCAAGGACACAACAGGCGAAGCCCACACACCAGGCTGGATCTCGCCGCCAAGCCGGCTACCCATCAAACACCTTCGTCGTCCCCCTCGCTTCTCCTCTCGCTGCCGCGTTGGGGCAGGGCGGGTACCGACTTCCCTCGGAGGCGTCATGACGGCCAACCCTCTCTCGGCCGCCCAGCAGCACGGCTGGTGTGCCTGGCATCAAACGTTCACACATGGCATGCGGTTGTTGACGGCACAAGACGCAAGTTCCGGTCCGGGCACGTACCTGAACTGGTACGCGCGCCAACCATGTTGCAAGGCGTACGACCTCACCCCTCTGGATGGCCGCCTCTGACGCCCGCAAACGACCGGGAGGATACGGCGGCCCAGCGGTTGCGGACGGCAGAGCCTGCAGGGCGGGCGTGGACCGTCCGCCACGGGCCGCCGACTGATCCCCCTGCCTGTCAGCACCCGCTCTACTCGGCCCCACCCAGACCCTGGCATCTGCACTGGCAGGGCGTCTCCGAACGCGTCACAGGCCATCTGATGGAGTTCTACGACCAGTTGCCACCCACAGGCACGAGCCGGTAGCCCTGGCCTTCGATGCACGACTGCGGGAACTCCTCCCGCTGGTCAGCGGACCGCTTCGTCCATGAGCAGGTAGAGCAGGCCGACGAGCGATCCGCTGCTCAGGATCTCGCGGCGGTCGATCATGCCCCGGATCTCCGAGAGGGGAATCCACTCGATGCGGTCGGACTCGTTCTTCTCGGTGGGCGGTCCGGCGTAGGTGGCGCCGTCGACGCGGAAGACGTGGTGCTGCGAGTCAGTAATGCCGTTGGCCGGCTCGGCATAGATCAGCGGCTTGATAGCACCAGGACGCCAGCCGGTTTCCTCCAGGACTTCGCGGGAGGCAGCCTCCTCGGGAGTCTCGCCTTCCTCGACCAGGCCCATGGGCAACTCCCAGGCCCACGAGTCCGTGATGAAGCGGTGCCGCCACATCATCAGCACCTCTTGACGGTCACTCACCACGGCGGTTACGGCTAGGTGCCGGAGGCGAACGACGTGGTACTCCCACCTGCGCCCGTCAGGCTGCTGGACATCGACCAGACACAGGTTGACCCACCTGTTGGTGTAGATCTGCCGCTCACCGTGGGTCTTCCACTCCACATGCGGGCCCCTCTCGATCGGCCTCCAGGATCGCAGACGCCGCGAAGGCAGGCGGCCATTCAGCACTCCTCGCGTCACATTGACGAAATACTCCATCTGCAACCCGTGCTGCCGTCCAGGAAGCAACGCTGCGCGGTCGATTGGCGTGCACCCTGACCTGAACCTGGACCACGGTGAAGTCGGTGAGCCCTACAAGAGCCCGTTGGACAGCATGATCATTGCGACATGGGGGTACTGGACGGGACCATCCCCGCAGGTGCGGGGAGCACCCGGGCGGCTGTGCGGCATGGTGCGGAGGGTCGGGACCATCCCCGCGGATGCGGGGAGCACGCCGCTTTCGGTGATGGCGACGCCGGCGCGGAGGGACCATCCCCGCGGGTGCGGGGAGCACATCTCCAAGAACATGGACGGCTGGTGCTCCACGGGACCATCCCCGCGGGTGCGGGGAAAACTCGAGGTTCCGCAGCCGCAGCCGGTCGTACTCGGGACCATCCCCGCGGGTGCGGGGAGCACATCTTCAGCACGCTGTCTGCGATGTGGGGGTGGGGACCATCCCCGCGGGTGCGGGGAGCACCACGAACCGCAGGCGCGGCCCGGGCGGTACCGGGGGCCATCCCCGCGGGTGCGGGGAGCACTGCGGGCGGCCGCGCACCACCACGGCAGAGTGGGGACCATCCCCGCGGGTGCGGGGAGCACGTCGTCGACCCGTTCGCCGGTTCCGGCAGCACGGGACCATCCCCGCGGGTGCGGGGAGCACGTCGACGGCCTCGAGCACGTCTCCCCCGACTGGGGACCATCCCCGCGGGTGCGGGGAGCACTTGTAGGCGACGTCGGAGTAGCCCTCGGCGACGGGACCATCCCCGCGGGTGCGGGGAGCACTGGTGGCGTGTCAGCGCGTACCGGCTTGATGGGGGACCATCCCCGCGGGTGCGGGGAGCCCTAGGAGACCGTGCCGGCCTTGCGCTGGATGACGGGACCATCCCCGCGGGTGCGGGGAGCACTTGACCGTGTCGACGTGCAGCTTCATGCGGGCGGGACCATCCCCGCGGGTGCGGGGAGCACCCCAGGGGGGAGAGAGCAGCCGGGTCCGGGGGGGGACCATCCCCGCGGGTGCGGGGAGCACACCGTAGTACGAACTGAAACGAAACCGCCATCGGGACCATCCCCGCGGGTGCGGGGAGCACAACAGGGCCGGGTCCTGCATCGGCAGGAACAGGGGACCATCCCCGCGGGTGCGGGGAGCACTCGACGTCGTGGCCCGTCTGAAGGTGGACGAGGGGACCATCCCCGCGGGTGCGGGGAGCACAGCCACAGCCGCCACGACGTCCCGGACTGCGCGGGACCATCCCCGCGGGTGCGGGGAGCACCTGTCGGTAGTGGGTGAGGAGTTCGGCTCGGAGGGACCATCCCCGCGGGTGCGGGGAGCACCCGATGAGCGGGTACGCCTACGCGCAGGGTGCGGGACCATCCCCGCGGGTGCGGGGAGCACAGGTCGTCGCCCTGGGTGATGCCCTCCGCGCCGGGACCATCCCCGCGGGTGCGGGGAGCACACGCACCAGGGACGACAGGCTGTCGATGCGGCGGGACCATCCCCGCGGGTGCGGGGAGCACCGTCATGGTGGTGGTCCCTCTGTGAGTGCCGGGGGACCATCCCCGCGGGTGCGGGGAGCACTCTTCCTGAACTGCGGCTTTATCAGCGGCTGGTGTGCTTCTCGACTACTTTCACCGTTCTCGACATATTGCCCATTCCACTCTCTGTGGTTATTTCCGTCCGAAGCGTCGGCGTTTGGAGGCGCGGCTCCAGCCCGGCTGCGGGGTCGGGTCGAGGCTTGTTCTGTCTCTTTGGGCGTGGGCTTCGGGATCCGGTCGGCGGATCAGCGTGACGCCTTCGTGGTCGATGGGGTGCCAGGCGTGGTCGTGGGTGCGGAAGGTGTAGCCCTGTTCGTTGTTGGTGGTGTGTGCGAGGAGTGCGCGGCCTTGGCCGGCGTGGCGGCGGACTTCTTCCCAGAGGAGGTCGCGGACGCGGGCGGAGGGGTTGCCGATGAAGACGCCTGCGGAGTTTTCCAGGAGCCATCGGGTGAGGAAGCCGCGCAGGCCGGCGGGGCAGTTGGTGAGGACGATGACGGTCACCAGGTCAACTCCGTGTCCGTGTGGCCGTCAGGTCCGTGGTGGTTGAAGCCGGAGGGCAGGTGCTGTCCGCCGTCGCTCTGCAGGGTCACCACGTCCCGGTCTTCTCCGCTGGTGGTCAGGGCGGCGTGGTCGGGTGGGAGGAGGAGTCGTTTGATGTCGTTGACGCAGCGGTCGAGGAGGGAGGTTTCGTTGATGCGGTCGCGCAGGGCGCGGCGGGTGCGGGGGCCGATGTCCTGGTTGCTTTCGGCGGCGGTGTCGAAGGCGATGGGGATGCCGGTTTCGGTCTTGTAGAGGTCTGCGATGTCCAGGACGAAGGAGAGTTCGTGGCCGGAGTGGACGAAGCCGAGGGCGGGGCTGCAGCCCAGGGAGGTGACGACGGCGTGTGCGATCCCGTACATGCACTGGGCGGCTGCAGTGATGGCCTGGTTGACGGGGTCGCCGCTGGAGTAGTCGCCGGGGGTGTAGCGGCGTCCGCGCCAGGGGACGCCGGTGCGGGCGGACTCGGCGCGGTAGCAGTCCTTCATCCGTTTTCCCTCGCTGCCCAGGAGTTCTCGCCGGGTGAGTCCGGATGAGTCTTCGCCGGGGAAGCGCTGGTGGTACATGGCGCGGGCGACGGCCAGGCGGGTGCGGGGGTTGGCCCATTGGTGGGCCTGGGCTTCCATGAGGGCCGAAGAGCGGGTGAGGGCCCGGCCGGAGGCGTAGTAGCGCACGCCGCGTTCTCCGACCCAGCAGACGGCGGCGCCGGTTTCGCCGAGGACACTCATGGCCTGGTGGGTGATGCGGGTGCCGGGGCCGAGGAGCAGGGTGCCGATGGTGGCTGCGGGGATGTGGGTGGTGCCTTCGGCGTCCTGGGCGGTGATGGCGTTGGCGTCGCGGTGGACGGTGCAGCGTTCGAGGTAGATGAATGACAGGCGTTCCGCGGTGCGGGTCAGGTGTCGTGGGGTGAGTGCGGGCCGGCTGGCCGGGGTCGTCATACGGCGCTGGGGAGGGTGGGGGTGAGGGGGGCGAGGGTGAGCAGGCCGCAGCCGTAGGCGCGGCCGCGGCCGATTCCCTGGGTGAGGGTGCGGCGCATGGCGTCGGCGTCGGTGACTTTGAGGCGTCCTTCGAAGGTGACGGTCAGGAGGGTGACGGGTCCGCCCTGGCGTTTGCTGAAGTTCAGCGACCGGCTGTCGCGGACGGCGAGTTCGTAGCGGTCGCCGTGGTGGGGGTGTTTGTGCTGGGTGGTGCCTGCGGGCAGGACACGCTGTTCGGCCGGTTTCTCCAGGATGCGGAAGCCGAGGCGTGCCAGGCGCTGGTCGTCCAGGAGCCAGTTCATCTGGTGGACGGGGGTGAGGTGGGCGGTGAGTTTGCGGGGTTCGCCTTCCTTGCGGCGGATGGTGTGGACGGGGTTGGCGGTCAGTCTGAATCCCCACGGGGTGCCGGGGGTGAGCCGGTCGAGGAAGGGGGTGTAGGGGCGGGTCTGCCAGCCTGGTTCGTCGGGGGTGGCGAGGGCGGGCCAGCCTGCCTGTTCGACGAGGTGGGTCAGGTCCGGGCGGGTGGGGCTGACGATGAAGAGCATGATCTCGGCAGGCCCGCGCTGGTCCAGGCGCCACAGCACCCGCGGGCTGTCGGGGGCGGGCCGGTCGGAGGGCAGGATGTGCGGGAACGCCGACATGACGGCCGCGTGGAGGGTCTGGGGCGAGGAGAGCAGGCGCCGGGCGCCGGGCCGGGCCGCGTTCACGCGGAAGCGGGAGATGAACATCAGGCGCTCTCTTCCTCGAAAACGTCGAACGGTTCATGCACGCCCGCCTGATGGGCACCGGCGGCGAGGGGTGTGGGGACGGTGGTGGTGAGCACGGGCCGCAGCCGGTGCCGCCGGTGGGCGGCGTCGAAGCTGACGGGCTGGTCCCGCACCGTGTCCGCGTCCGTGACGGCCTGCCCTGGAGCCGCCTCGCACAGCACGGTCAGGGTCTGCGGCGGGTGACGCCTGCGGTACCAGGCGGAAGCCTGCCAGGGCAGGCTCGCCAGCACGTCGTCCAGATGGCCGTCCTCGTGCAGAGCGAGTTCTACCGGCCCTGCGGGCGGGCAGGAGCGGCGGCCGAGGAACGGCGGATACACCGGGTTTTGCAGGGCGGCGTGCAGGGACGCCAGCAGCGCATGGTCACCCTCCAGTGCGGCAACGAAGACGGCATCGGCGAGGTAGAAGCGTTCTGAGAGCGGCATGGACGCGCCCGACACCGGGTGGTGGGCGGTGTGGAAGTCGCGGATGCGGGTGCCGGGCTGGTCGATGCGGACGGCGAAGCGCAAGCCTGCGAGCGGGGCCAGAGCACGGTCGTCGCCGCGCTGGATGCCGGCTGCGGCAGCGAGGAGACCGACCACCGCGCTTTTGGTGGGTGCGGATTCGGTGGTGCGGCGGGTGAAGCGGGAGGAGGCCCCCCAGGACTGCAGGGGGCCTGCCAGGCGGAGGCTGAGCACGCTCATGCGGGCTTCTCCAGACGCTCGGCGACCGCCTGGCCCACAGCATGGACGAGATCGGCGAGGGTGTCGGTCTCGGTGCCCAGAGCGGCAAGCTTCTGCGTGCCGGGGCCGATCCGCAGGATCCAGGCGGGGGTGGTGTCCGCGGCGCCGTACGCGCGTTCGGCGTCCTGAGCGTAGGCGGCGAGCCGGTCGCAGGCGTCGCGCACATGTCCCCCGCCGTCGCTGCGGACGGGGTCCTCGAACGCCCCGACGTAGCTGAGGGGCCGACTGGTACGGAGTTTGACGACGACGGCGTCGGGCTGCGTGTGGTGCCCGAATGTGTTGATCTTTCCCGTCGGCAGGGAGGCGATGAAGCTGTGCACGAACGCCTCGACGGCCCGGCGTACCGGCTGGGTGCGGGATTCGTCCTCGCGCAGGCCCTGCCCGAGGTTCTCGGCGAGCTGGTGCACGCAGAGCGCCGCATAGCGGTAGAGGGTGGCGGAGTTGAACTCGATGGTGCCGATCATGCCGGCGCCGGTTTCCTCGTCGGTGTTCTCGTCGTCGACGGCCGTGTAGTAGTCGGCCTCGTTGTCGACGCGGTGGACGCTGAGGGCGTGAGCGACCTGGACGGCGGCGTCGACGCTGATGTCCGCGGCGTCGGCGACCATGCGGCCGAACAGGGCGATGTCCACGGAGTGGCGGGTGTCCGCGATCTCCTTGGCGCGCGCCTTGTTGTCCTTGTCCTTGAGGTGGGCGGTGATGTCGGCGGCGCCGTCGAGGGCGAGGCGGGCCAGTCCGTCGAGTTGGCGGGAGCTGAGGAAGACGAGGTATTTGCTCTGTGGGGCGGGCTCCGCCTCGCCGTCCTTCTTCGCCTGGTCTGCTTTCCGCTTGGGGATCTCCGTCTTCAGACCGGCGGCTTTCACCGTTTCGTCGGCGAGCTGCAGCGCCCGCTCACGGCTGACCGCATCGTCCAGGCCCTCGATGCGGTCGGCGAGGAGTTCCACGATCTTCTTGGTCCGCACGCCGAGTTCACTCGGCTCGAGGAGGTGCTCGTCACGGAAGTAGGTGCGGATGGCGCGCTTCCATGCCTGGCTGGAGACGCGGGCGCGGGGAACGCCGCCGTAGACGGCCGTCTTCGGTGCGCCGGTGTCGTCGCGGTTAAGGTTGCTGGGCGGGACCGTCTGCAGGGCGTGCAGGTCCAAGAAGATGCGGGTCACGAAGCGTCCTTGTCGGTGTGCGGGGTGCGGGAATGCACGGTGCCGGGGTCCGAGTCCGTGGACTGCGGGAGGCCGGCGGCCGGCTGCGCGGCGGCTGCCGGGGGTGCGGCGTGGAAGGAACGGCCCCACTGGCGACGGACCGCGGCGGGCCCGTCGGGCCACTGCCAGGTGTAGAGCTGCCCGGCGAGCAGCCCGTAGTCGAGTGGGATGTCCTCGCGGCGCAGGAGCGCCACCAGGTCGCGCAGCCGCTGGGTGACGGCGGTGAGGTCGGGTGCGTGGCCGGCGCGGACCAGGCGTTTGCGGACGGGCTCGTCGATTCCGTCCGCCGGCATCAGCCGGCGCACCGCGGCGCCCAGCCCTGCCGGTTGGGACGGGGTGTGGCGGCGGTGCATGCCGGTGCCGCGGGACTGCTGGTGGAACGCCCACAGGGTCAGGGCGGCATAGACCGCGTTCTCCGCGCGGGTCAGTTCCACCTCGCCCAGCGGCCGCACGTCCGGGCCGGCGGTGTGCAGGGGGCCGGTGTCGACCAGGCCCCACAGGTCGGGCATCGCAGCCGCGTCATGGCCTGCGCCGCGGCGCAGGCGGGCCAGGGCGGCGACCGCCGGGGGCCGGTCGCTGAGGTAGCCCTCCTGCCAGGGCCGGATGAGCGATGAGGCAAGGCCGGCAACCCGTTCCCGGACCGGGAACGACGCGACGGCCGCAGAGGCGGGACTGGTCATGAGTGTGCCTTCGCAGGGGGTCGGGAGTGCGGGAGGGGGCTGTCTGCTGCGCCGCGGGGGCCGGGCAGCGGGCTCTCGCCGGTGTCCGGTGCCGGGGGCGGGGCGGTGCTGGAGCCTGCCGCAGGACGCGTCGCGCTGGGCAGGGCTTTGGCCAGACGGCCGTGAAACCAGCGGTCCGCGAGGCCGGCGTTCAGCCACAGGGTGGTGCCCTGGCTGGTGGTGACGGTGCGGCCCTGCCACGCCTGCTCACCTGCGGCGTCGATCAGGCGGCCCCCCAGACCAGCGACGATGCGATACGCCTGCTCCTGCCAGGCCGCACGGTGTACGAAGGGGTCGCCGGCCTGCGCGAGGGCGGCCAGCCACAGACGGTAGGGCTCCTCCAGCGCGTCGAAGCCCGCCGTCCGCGCCGCTTCCTTCGGCCCGTCCTGCGCTCTGCCGCCCGCCCGGGCCAGATCCGCGGCCAGGTCGCCCAGAGCCCGCACCGCCCGGTCGGCGTCCTCGGCCGCGGCCATCGCCTGGGTTGCGCAGGTGCGGTCGTGCCGGTGAAGCAGCACCACCGGCATCGTCAGCCGGTCCGCGACCACTTCGTCGATCACCGACTGCTGCGTTCCGTAGGAGACGCCCACGGTCCGGGCGCGGACCAGGAACGTGCGGCTCACCTGTCCCTCGGTGATCAGGCGGGCCACCCACTCCAGGATCCCGGGCCGCAGATACGGCGCCGCTTCCTCACCGCTGCCGGCCTCCGCACGGTCGGCCACCAGCGAGGCGATGCCCCGCCAGGCAGCGCGGGCAGGATCGTGAGAGCGCGGCAGGTACACCGGCGACTGCCCGAGTTTCTTCTCCTGCACTGTGCTGCGCCGCCACGCGGTCATCGGCTCACGGCGGTGCATGTTCCGGGCAGGAAGAGGGTCGCCGTAGCCGAGGACGACACCGTGCACGCCGTCGGCGTCGTGGTGCAGCAGCACCCGCCGCGACTGCCACGTGTACAGGTCCCGCAGACCCGCGGGAGTCCGCCCCTGCGGGCCCGGACCGCACGGAGAATGCCGCCACGCCGGCAGGTCGCCTGCGGCGAAGTCCAGTTCCTCGGTGTCGGCGGACGGCAGATTCAGCAGCAGCGTCTCGCGCAGCGTGTCCCCCTCGACGAACACACCCCCCAGCCCGCCCGCCCAGCCCGTGCCCAGCGGGTACACCTTGCCGCCCTTGACCCGGTCATCACCGGCCATGCCGGTCTTGATGCCGGAGGTGTCCCAGGCATGGACGTGGACGACCCAGCGGGCGGCCTCGGCGAACGTCAGCCGCCCCACGTCCGGCATCCGGGCGCTGAAGAACGGCTCACCGGCGGGAACGTCCGCGACGATCCGGTTCAGGGAGAACACCTCCCCCTTCGCCGAACGCAGGCCCGCACTCTGCAGGAAGGGCCGCTCGGGATGGCACAGGTCGAAGCGGTCCCGGTGGGCGTCCAGATAGGACAGCACCGGCGCGAAGCACTCCGGGTCCTCCCACAGATCCGCCCAGTCCTCCATCTCCCGCGGACCGTCGAACGCGTCGTGCGCAATGGCCAGCAGCAGACGCAGCAGAGCGAACTCCACCGTCGGCAGCTCACCGGCAAGGCCCCGCAACTCGTGGGCCTTTTCGAAGACTTGCCGCAGCGACAGCTCCAACTCCCGCCCGTCGCCGTGCAGCACACCGATCCAGGGCTCGCTGGTCAAATCGAAGGAGACCTCAGCTAAGCCGGTCCCAGGTTGGTCTGTCACACGTCATCTCCGAGTGAGCGGGGTGAGGGCAGGCATCTGGTCACAGTTGACCGGCGAAGTGCCCGTCATACGAACCGTGCGGGGTGCGGGGTGACGGCCTGGCCCGGGACGAGCTGCACCCGCTGCCCATCGGGGCGGACGGCGAATGCGGGAACAGCGGATCTCCCGGCACAGCGAACCGCTGCCGCCCGCCTCTGCGGGGTACAGCGCGTGCCTGAACTGTCTGCGGATTCACTCAGCGCTCACCTCCAGCCCGTCCAAGGGGCTGTACCGGAGAACAAAGCCTGCCAGCCGGGTCTGACAGTCCTCGTCGAGCGTGAGAATCAGCTGGTCGGACAGCCAGGGGCTGTCCTTGCCCTGCCAGGCCCGCACATAAAGCTGCTCCAGCTCCGCGATGGCACGGTCCATGGTCTGGGGGTTGGAGAACTGCAGGGGAAGGCGCAGCCCGCTGCTTGCCGCAGCGCGGGCTGCGAACCGCGCCGGTGCGGCGTGCTGAGGCAGTTCGATCCCGCCGCGTGGGCGGCCTTTGCTGTCTTCCTTCAGCCAGGGCAGCGTGGCGAGGCTTCCGTCGGCGCGGCGCTGGACGACGACGACTTCCAGGCTCTCCCTGCTGTCGCGGACCTGGGCCCGCCCGGCGCGGGTGTCGTCGGCTTCTCCCACGCCGGCTGCCAGCCAGCCGAACAGCGGCCGTCCCGGCCGTCCGACGGCGCCCAGGCGGAACACGGCGGCACGCTCTTCTTGTTCTGCTCGCTGCCTGTCGAGCTGCTTGCGGGCGTGTGCGAGTGTCTCCTGCCAGTGCTCGGGGCCGACCTGCCCGTCGCCGTAGGCGCCCTGCACGAGGACGTCGATGTCCGCAGGCAGGCGTACCGGCCGGGCAGGGCCGCCCTCCAGGTGTGCGAGCAGCACGGCGGCCGACCTGAGCAGGGTGTAGCGCCCGTACACGGCCAGCGAGCCGCGCACCGGGGCCGGTACGGGCGTGGTCCAGTCGGCGCCGGTGAGCAGGCAGCGCGCCTGCCGCAGCCGTTCAGGCCGCAGGCTCTGGCCGGCACCGCGCTGGTGGCGGTGCAGGCGGCCCATGCGCTGGAGCAGGAGATCGACCGGGCACAGGTCGCTGACCAGCAGGTCGAAGTCGACGTCCAGGGACTGCTCGGCGACCTGACTGGCGACGACGATGTGACGGCCCGGCGGCCGCTGGCTGTGCTCGCCCGGCGGGCCGAAGCGCGTGAGCAGGCTCCTGTCCTTCTCCGCGCGATCGAGGTCGACGAAACAGGAGTGGGCCACGCTGACGTCGGCGTCGCCGAACCTGCGGCGCAGCTCGCGCGCGGTCTCCAGGACGCGTCTGACGGTGTTGCGCACCACCAGGGCGCAGCCCCCGCCGGCGAGTTCGCTCTCCAGCCGGTCGGCGAGCACATCCACGCCGTCGGCCAGTGCTTCGACGTGCACGTTGGTGGCGCGAGCCGAGGCCGGCGGGCAGCGCACGACCGGTTCCCCGCCCGGAGCGACAGCCGTCAGCAGCGGGTACGCACCCGTCTCGGCGATCTCCTCAACCGCCTTCCCCAAAGCGCCCGCATACGCCTCGATCAGCTCCTGCCGACGGGAGGCAGGAAGGGTCGCCGACAGCACCACCACCGGCACTTTGTAGGCGCCGAGCCAGGACAGCACCCGGTCCAGGTACACATTCATGTAGGTGTCGTAGGCGTGCGCCTCGTCGATCACGACGACCTTGCCCGCAACGGCCAGATGACGCAGCGCCAGATGGCGGCTCTTCAAACCAGCGAACAGCAGCTGATCGATCGTGCCCGCCACGAAGGAAGCCAGCATGGCCTTCTTCCGGCCGTGCAGCCACGCATGCACGACCAGCTCCGGCCCCGCCCCGGCACCCGGATCCTTCCCGCCCGCCGCAGCGGCGGCGCCGTCCAGGTCGACGGCGGCGACCCGCCCGCCGTCCGCCATCAGCCCCACGTAACGATCGTTGAGCGCCGCCTTGGAATGAGCCAGATGCACCGAGTACCGCGCACCGTCCGGTGCGGGCAGCCGGTCCAGCCAGTCCAGCAGACGGGGGAACATGGCGTTCCCGGTGGCCATGGTGGGCAGCGCGAAGAACACCCCGCCGGCACCAGCACGCGCGGCGAAGATCTCCGCCACCGCCAGCGCGGCCTCCGTCTTCCCCTCCCCCATCGGCGCTTCCACCACCATCAGACCCGGCGCGTCCATCTCCCGGGCGAGCGCCACCGCCGCTTCCTGCACCGGACGCGGCTTCGCACCATCCGGCAGACCGAACCGACCGCGGAACAGGGCGGCCACGTCCTCGCCCGGCACCCCGGCACGCCATGGTGCAGGAAGGTCGAGGCCCTGCCAGGCGGCGGCCAGGCGCTGTTCGTCGCCGGCACAGGCCGCGTCAGGGAAGTAGGGGAAGAGGTCGGGGTTGCTCGCGACCCAGTCACTGACGATCACCAGAGCGGTGAGGAGCACCTGGACGGGCTGCGGAAGCACCACGCTCCGCCAGCGCGCAAAACGCCGGTCCACATCGAACCGGGCGGCGCACGCGTCGAGGAGTTCCCCCTGGACCCGTAACCACGCACTACTGCTCGGGCCGGGGGTGCGGAGCAACTCCTCATGCTGGTAGAGGGCCTTGATCTGCCCGTGCTCCGGCGGCAGACCATGATGCCCGCCGACCGCGACCGTGAACTGCCCGCACCGGGCGGGCGCCCAGCCGTGGCGGTCCTCCAGCCACTCCCCCAACAGCACCTGCCCGGCAAGTCCGTGCGGCGCAAGCCGCCGGTCCGCACCCAGCGCCTCACAGGACGCCATCGCCAGCCCGTGATCACGCATCGCGTCCGCGAGCAGAGGCACCTGGCAGGCGAAGGCCGGCGTCGCCTTGCCGATGTCGTGCACGCCCGCAAGCCACACCGCCAGAGCCCGCGCGTCCTCCTCACCACCGGGCAACGCCTCAGCGACCAGCCTCCGGACCGACGCGGGCAGCCACCGGTCCCATAACAGCCCGGCCACCGCAGCCGAGTCCTCCATGTGCCGCCACAACGGCAACCAGCCGTCAGCATCCCGGTCATGCTTCGCCCACACAGCCCGAGCAGCCTCCCCCAGCAAACTCACCAGACCGCTCCGGGCACTCCCCCCAAAAGCCATGGAAAACTCATACAGGCGAAACACGCGCTCACACGCCAGAATCAACAAACTGAGCACTCACGCCCACAACACGCACCCACCCGCCCGGCAGACCAGGCTCCCCCAATGCAAAACACGGCCAAGCGCATGAAATGCCCGTTATGCAGCGATCTGCATAAGTGGGTAAAACCAGCAGTCTCCACGGACTGACACGCAGGTCAAGGAGGTGCTCCCCGCACCCGCGGGGATGGTCCCTGCTTGCCAAGTGTGGGGGACGCCGGGCTCGTCTGCTCCCCGCACCCGCGGGGATGGTCCCCATCGATCACTGCGTCGGGCTTCCCCTTGCTCCTGCTCCCCGCACCCGCGGGGATGGTCCCCGGGGCTACTTCGCGAGTGGCCTGCCGCGCCTCTGCTCCCCGCACCCGCGGGGATGGTCCCGGCCGCACCTACCGCGCCGTGCCCGCGAAGAACTGCTCCCCGCACCCGCGGGGATGGTCCCCGCAGCCCGCGATCACCGACGAGCCGTGGGTTCTGCTCCCCGCACCCGCGGGGATGGTCCCGCGGGTGCGCTGTCCGCATCCGCACTTGCAGACTGCTCCCCGCACCCGCGGGGATGGTCCCAACGCGCGGAGGATCTTTCCGGCGCGCACGGTCTGCTCCCCGCACCCGCGGGGATGGTCCCCTGCTGCGGCCCGTGGGGCTTCGAGCGCACCTCTGCTCCCCGCACCCGCGGGGATGGTCCCGACGATGCTGCGGGCGATGAACCCCAGGCCCTCTGCTCCCCGCACCCGCGGGGATGGTCCCGTGAGCAGCTGCGCGGACGCCCACGCGGGGGTCTGCTCCCCGCACCCGCGGGGATGGTCCCTGGACCATGGCGGGCCCGTGCCGGCCCGAGCTCTGCTCCCCGCACCCGCGGGGATGGTCCCCATGCGGGCCTGGGCGACGACGACGTCCTTCGCTGCTCCCCGCACCCGCGGGGATGGTCCCTCCCCGGGGGAGTCGATGTCGACGGTCCCGGCCTGCTCCCCGCACCCGCGGGGATGGTCCCCCACTTCTCCCAGTAGGACTTGCCCGACCCGGCTGCTCCCCGCACCCGCGGGGATGGTCCCCGTCGTCGTGATCTGACCGCCCTGCACGAACAGCTGCTCCCCGCACCCGCGGGGATGGTCCCGACTGCCGCCACCTGCTGGACGTCCTTGGCCTCTGCTCCCCGCACCCGCGGGGATGGTCCCCCGTTTCTCGCCGGGGGCTGGGCGGTGTCATTCTGCTCCCCGCACCCGCGGGGATGGTCCCGCGGTCGCGATCAGCTTGGCCTGACCTCGGTCCTGCTCCCCGCACCCGCGGGGATGGTCCCGCTCCGGGCGGTTCAGTCGGTGGAGTCGGGGGCTGCTCCCCGCACCCGCGGGGATGGTCCCGGCGCCGGGTCGTAGGCGTCCTGCTCGTCAGGCTGCTCCCCGCACCCGCGGGGATGGTCCCTGAGCAAGATGCGGAAGCCGGCACTGTGCGCGCTGCTCCCCGCACCCGCGGGGATGGTCCCGTGAGGTCGACGGCGCTGCCGGGGCCCGAGCCCTGCTCCCCGCACCCGCGGGGATGGTCCCGCCTGCACGGCCGCGGTCAGCTCGGCGGCGTCCTGCTCCCCGCACCCGCTGGGATGGTCCCGGGTCCGGGTCCGGCGTCACGCGCGAGGAAGCCTGCTCCCCGCACCCGCGGGGATGGTCCCGCCACCCGGCACGCCGACGAGGCCCTGCCGATCTGCTCCCCCCACCCGCGGGGATGGTCCCGACACCCACACGGTCGGGGAGGCGTGGCGGGGCTGCTCCCCGCACCCGCGGGGATGGTCCCCACTGCGCGAGGCGCGGGAGATACCCGGCGCCCTGCTCCCCGCACCCGCGGGGATGGTCCCCTGGTCTGGAAAATCTCCACGGGTGACAGCGGCCAGTTAAATTGGTTCTGATCCACTTCCTGTGGGGTGATGACGTGGCGTCACGAGCTGCTGGAAGAATGCCTGTTCGTGTGATTGCAGCATGCTCTCGGTGGCCTTCCCTCATCTGGCGTCGGTGATGGTGGAACAGGTCCTCGTCGACGATGGCGGGGTGGCGCTCACGGCGCGTACGGTGACCCGGGAGGCTGCCTGCCCCGGGTGCGGCACGCTGTCTGGCCGTGTCCACGGCGGGTATCGGCGACGGCTGGCCGACCTGGCGGTGGCTGGGCGGAAGGTCGTGATCGACCTGGCGGTGCGGCGGTTCCTGTGCCAGGCGGCGCCGTGCGCACGCCGTACGTTCGTCGAGCAGATAGACGGGCTCACCGAGCGGTTCGCGCGCCGCACTCCCGTACTCCGTCGGACGTTGGAGCGGATAGCACTGGCACTCGCGGGACGTCCGGCGGCCCGGCTGGCCGCGCACCTGTCGGTCCCCGTCAGTGCGAACTCGCTGATCAGGATGGTGCGCAGGCTCCCGGACAAACAGTCCTCAGTCGCCCCGCGAGTGATGGGCGTGGATGATTTCGCGTTCAAGAAGGGCCACGTGTACGGCACGATCATCTTGGACGTGGAGACCGGTGAGCGTGTGGACGTGTTGCCCGACCGCACCTCGGAGACGCTCACCGCCTGGCTGCGCGCCCATCCCGGGGCCGAGATCGTGTGCAGAGACCGAGCTAGCGCCTACGCCGAAGCCGTCCGCACCATTTGCCCCGACGCCACGCAGGTCGCGGACAGGTACCACCTCTGGAAGAACCTGTGCGAAGCCGTCGAGAAGTGCGTCGCCCAGCACCGCACGTGCCTGACCGAGCCCGCCGGGGACACGAGCACCGATAACCCCGCCGCTGTGAAGGCCGGCCCGGCCGCCGACGACGTACCAGAAGAGCCCGTGGAAGGGCTGCGCGCAATCAAGCGACGCGAGCGCCATGCCGCGGTGCATGCCCTGTACGACAAGGGCGTGCAGATCGAGGTGATCGCCAAGACCCTTGGGCTCGACCGCAAGACCGTGCGCCGCTACGCGCACGCCGCCACCCCCGAGGACGCATCCCTTGGCACCGGCTCCCGCCGCTACGGCCAGATCAACGCCTATTCGTCCTATCTGTACCGGCGGTGGAACGAGGGCTGCACGGACGCGGCACGGCTTCACGCGGAGATCACCGGGCTCGGCTACCTCGGCAGCAAGCGGACTGTCCGCCGTCACCTGGAACAGATCCGCGCCAGCGGCAAGCCCGCACCCGAGAAGCCCAAGGAGCTGACCGTCCGGAAGGCCACCTGGCTGATCACCGCGCACCCCGACAAGATCGACGAGAGCAACGCGCTCAGGCGCAAGCAACTCCTGGCCCGCTGCCCGGAGCTGGATGCTGTCGCCGACTGCGTGCGCGACTTCGCCCGGATGATGACCGAGCGCCGAGGCAGCGAACTCGACGACTGGCTCACCCGCGCCGAGAACACCGGGCTGAAGCCGCTACGGAGTCTGGCCCGTGGCCTGCGGCAGGACTTCGGCGCCGTCACCGCAGGACTCACCCTGGAGTGGAGCTCGGGCAAGGTCGAGGGCAACGTCAACAGGGTGAAGCGGATCAAAAGGGACGGGTACGGCCGGGCCGGATTCGACCTCCTCCGACGCCAAATCCTCCTCGCAGACTGAGCACCGTCACCCTCCGCCACCGCCCCACAGGAAGTGGATCAGAACCGTTAAATTTCCCCGCCTGCGGCCACTTCAGCTCCCCAGCGTGGCCACTTCAATTCCTCGCTGGCGGCCACTTCGTCTACAAAGCGTGACGTCACGCCGGTGGCGTCGGCCTGGGAGCCCTCGGTCATGACGGCTGCCCACCGAACTGCCGGTTGGTACACCTCGATGTCGGCGTACAGGTCCGGGGTCAGGATGGCGCATGCCGTGTCTGGGTCCGGTGCCCGAACGAACGCTGCCCACCGTCGGCCCTGCGGTTGGTCAGATCGACCCTGCACATCCATGGCGGCCCCGCCTGCGTCCGGCAGCGGCTGCCTCAAGCGCCGCGCGACGACACTGGTTCCCGGCGTTGCTCTAGCCACACGCGGCACAAATCATCCCAAATATCCTGATAGCTAAGGAAAATGGCGTTGACTTGATCGTGCGTCAGATTGCCGGGAGCTGTTGATGCCACGAGGTATTCCAAGTCATCGGCCAGACGTCGGAATCGGTACTGCGTCTCCTCCATCAGCACCCATCGGGAACGCCAGTTGAAGAACGGCTCGACGGCCCCCAGCAACGTCCCTAGGGCCACCAGAGCAAAGGCAAGACCGGCCCACGTGTTGAGGCTTTGCAGGCCCAGGATGATGGTAGACGCCGCGGACAGTGCCAGCGTCACCATCTTGATCACTGAAGCGAGCCGGCGGAACTGCTGCTTCCTCCTATCGGCGTAGTCGTCGCCTCGACGAATCTTGCCCAGCAGGAGAGCAGCCACCTCCTCCGGGCTGAGGCCTGCGCTCAATTCGCCAGCTGGCTGCACTCTGTCCGCCCCCAAAGCAACCCGTCGTCACCTTGCGACTCCCTACGTCAGACACTGCCTAGCGACTGCTCGGTTCCACAGAGTCGCCGATCGGCAGCCGAACTATCGAGGACCGGCGAAGCCTCCGCCATGCAAGGTCCACCTGCCCATTGCAGCCCCGGATGGAGAGGCGATCTGCTTCGTGCAAGCTTCGTCGCTACATAGCGGAGGCCGTCTTTTCGCCGATGCCGACGACGAAGGCTGGCCAGGGAGGGACTACCGAGCGTGACTATTGGGTGGGGAATCGAGCTGGCCGTACGCGGGGATCTCCCACTGGCCGCCGACACACGGGCGAGAACGTCTGCTCCCCGCACCCGCGGGGGTGGTCCCGACGCCAGCAATGTCGCCGCGGTCCTTCGCGGCTGCTCCCCGCACCCGCGGGGATGGTCCCCTGGGTCTCAGCACGCTGTGGGGCCGGGTGAACTGCTCCCCGCACCCGCGGGGATGGTCCCGTGCCTCCGTGTTCACCGGCGCGCTCGGCGTCCTGCTCCCCGCACCCGCGGGGATGGTCCCGCCTCCAACCGGCCCTGGCCTGCGGCCTGTTCCTGCTCCCCGCACCCGCGGGGATGGTCCCGGCACGTACACGGTGACCACGGGCGCGGGCGCCTGCTCCCCGCATCCGCGGGGATGGTCCCGGTACCTTGCCCCAGGGCGCGCCCTTCTCGGCGCTGCTCCCCGCACCCGCGGGGATGGTCCAGACGGCCAGGTCCTCCTCGCCCCAGTCGGCACGCGCTTGCGGGCCGAACGCTGCGGTGGCCACACCAGCGAACAGGCCAATAGGGGTGGCCTGATGCTGGGCCCGCAGCAGGTAGCGGATCACGGACGGCGCCGCCCGCCGCACCTGCCACCGGGGAGGACGCTCGGCCGTACACAGGGCCAGGACCTGCGCGGCCAAGACGGGACTGGAGTGGTGCAGTGCCTCGGCAACGTCATGGTTCGCCCAGACGGTACGCAGCCAGGCCGCCCCGGCAGACGGAGCACCAGGCGATCGGTCATCGAGGGCAGGGCACCAAGGCGGCAACGACGGCCGGGCTACGGCGCGCACGAGAGCAGTGGAGGTGGCTCGGAACGCTGCGGGCGGCGGAGCAATCACTGTGAACCTCCGAAGGCGAGGGGCGGGAGCCAGTGCCGCCGTGCCGGGACGCGGCGGCACCAGACCGCAGTGACCTGATGTGCGGTTCAGGCGACGTTGGTGGTGCAGGCGCCGCAGGTGGCCCCGCAGTTGGCGTCGGTCAGGTTGACCAGGCCTGCCAGGTCGGCGATTTCGACCGGAGCGACGTCCAGGTCGAAGCCGTCCGGCATTCCGGTCGCCTGCGGACGCTTTTCGGTATGGCCGCCGGCCGCGCGGCTCCGCCGATAAGGGCGGCGTCGACTCCGCGTGGGATGCGGCGAAGTTCGTGGGACCTGCTGAAGGTTCTCCCGCGGCGGCAGCACGGCAATGAAGACAGTGGAACCCCACCCACGGCACGTGGTGTTAGGGCCGGTCCTGGCCGGCCTCGTCGTCCCCGCCGGTGACCGGGGACAGGTTTTCCTGGGTGCTTGGGTGGGGGTGCGGGCTGAGCGGGGGCAGCAGGTGCTCGCCGGGCCACAGCGGCTGCTCGGTCACCAGGCGGGTGAGGAAGATGTCGATGCGGGCCAGCACCTTGCGGCGGTCGGACGGCCCGTAGACGGTGATCTGGCCGGTCGCGGCGTCGCGGACGGAGACAAGCCGGTGGGGTCCGGTGCACAGCAGGGAGCGTTCGAGAGCGGGCAGGCCCAGGCTGAGGGCGTCGCACGCTCCGTCGCGGACGAGGTGCACGACGTCGGTGATGACGCCTTCCCAGTCACCGACGTGCGGCCACAGGGCGCCGCCGTTGAGTTCGTGGGTGAGGGTGGCGAGCGGGACGATCTCACCGGGCTGGCGCCTGCGGGTGAGGAGGTCGTGGATGCGGGCGCCGTCGGGCTGGCGCACCTGCGGATGAAGCAGTGAGCCCGCGGCCACCACGGTGGTGTTGATCTCCTGGGTTTCGGGGCCGGGGAAGTACGGCTCGTGCGCGAACAGCAGGTAGACGTCCGGGGTGTCGGCGGCATGGCCGGACTCGGGCCGGGGCGGGGGCGGAGTCATGAGGTCAGTTCCCTTCAGGGGTGGTGTGTTGGACGTGCGGCCAGGTGTTGTCTGGCGGAAGCCCACTGGGTACGGGCGCCCTGCGGCCGCCCGGGTTCTGGTGTCTGGTCCGCATCGCGGCACCGTTTTCGGCGGCGGAGCGCTCGATGATCTGTGCGACCTGGTCGGTGAGTTGGAGCATCAGCCGTTCACGGCCGGTGAGGCCGGCAAAGGCCGAGGGGGTGTGGTGGGTCTGGAGCAGGCCGGCGGCGTCCCACAGCAGGTTGTGGCCGACTTCTGCCGAGCGGCGCAGTTCGTAGCGTTCGCTGCCCGCGGCGGCCTGGACGAGCGAGGTGTGCTGGGCGGCGAGGCGCTGCAGGGAGCGGACGGCGCCGTCGCCTTCGACGCGGCGTACGTGCTCGCGGGCCCGGACGTCCAGCCGGCCGGCAGCTGCTCGGCGAGGAGCGGAGCGAGCAGCATCGCCGGCATTGCGACGTCAACGGGTACGCCGTGGCGCAGAGCAACCAGGCCGGCAAGCAGACTGACGAGCGCGACAGCAGCAGGGCGTGCCCGAGGGCACGCCGACTCCGCGGGCGGCCCGGGTGGCAGCGGCGGGCAGCCGCAGGGATCCGGGAACGGTGTGCAGAACGATGCGCTGGGCGGGACGCCTGGTCAGCCAGCGCAGCGCCAAGCGCCGGGGAAGGGTTGCGCCGGGAGTGAGCACTCCGATCTGCTGGGGGCCTCGGGCCGTGTGCCGTCGCCGGGGACGGTCCAGGCGAGGCAGCCCCACGAGGTGCGTTCGTGCACGAGGACCGGCTGGCACGCGGACGGGCAGGCAGGGTCACGGACGTGGCCGGGGCGCAGGGCGTGGTTGCGTTGCCTGTCGCGCCGGCCCGGGGTGCGGGTGGGAAGGGGCGTTGGTGGTGCGCGGCCGGAGCCTGCGGCGGTGTGCGGAGCGTGGATGTCATGAGGTGCTTCCTTCCAGGTGGTCGATGAGCGCGGAGGCGCACGTGGTGCAGCGGCCGTCGCCGTCGGGGTGAGCGCGGCGGGGGGTCGGCCCCGGGCAGGTGCGGCATGGCGGCCAGCCCGCGCAGGCCGGGCACAGGTCCTCGCTGGGGGCGGTTGCGGGCATGCCGCAGCTGGCGCATTCGACGAGGGCCCGGTAGGCCAGGGCCTCGCCCACCGTGCGCGCGGCGGAGGAGGTGGTGGGTGGGCGCGGGGGCGGGTCCTCCCACGCAGGTGTGTCGTGGTGGTCGGCCACGGCGGCGGGTGGTGGGTAGGCCTGGGCGGCGCGGAGCCGGGCGGCGATGATCGCGCCGACGGTGGTGCGGACCGGGCTCGGCAGAGGGCGGCCGGTGATGACGTGCTGTAGCTGCTCGCGCGTCCAGCCGGCGTCGAGCATCGCGGTGACGGTGCGCCCCTGCCCGGCGAGGACCTGGCCGGTCAGCAGCAGCTCGGGGCGCTGTGCGCCGATCGCCAGCAGCAGGCGGACGCCCGGTTCCAGGCCCCCAGGCGCCGGTGCCGGTGCTGGTGCCGTCCGTGGTGCCGGCGGCGCTTCGCCGCGCGGTCGCGTGGCGCGGGGAGGGAGGGGTCTGGTGTTCTGCCGTGTGGTCTTCTTCTGGTTGGTGTTCTTACGGGGCCGGTCAGCCAACGTAGGGTCACCCACGGGTGGAAAACCCGACTCTGGCTGCGACCTGCTGCTTCGCAGAGCGGGCAGGTCGGTGATGACGTACGCGGCCGCGCCGAGGGTTCCGTCCTCGCCGCGCTTGCGTTCCCGCACGAGGAAACCGTGCTTCTCCAGCTCCTTCAGCCCGCTTTTGACGGCTGCCTCACCCTCGCGGCCCCGGCGGGCGACGCCGGTGACGGTCATCCGCCAGCCGGCCCGGTGCGTGCAGAGCAGTCCGAACAGTCCCTTGGCCTTGTAGGACAACTCGGGTTCGCGGAACAGGCCGTTGGCGATCTGGGTGAACTGATCGCCGGCCATCACGCCCCGGCGGATCCCCGCCCCGAAGTCGCCGGCGTGCCCGGGCTGCGGGGCCGCGCTCACCAAGCCGGCTTCGATCAGCGCGATGTCCCAGGTGGCCGGGCGGTCGGTGATGCAGTAGACGATCTCACCCAGGGTGCCGTCCGGCCGGCGCAGGCGCTCACGGATCAGGTAGCCATGCGCCTCCAGCTCCTTCAGCCCGGTGCGCACCGCTTCCCGTCCGTCCGGACCCACGCCGGCAAGGTCGGCGATCGTCACCTGCCAGCCGTCGGCGTGCGTACTGACGTACCCGAAGATCCCCTTGGCTTTGAACGACAACTGGGAGTCACGGAACAGCGCGTTGGCAACCTGGGTGAACTGATCGGCCGCCATCACACCCCGGCGGATCCCCGCCCCGAAGCCGCTCACCGCCGCGCCTCCAGCGCCGGCCGCGCACGGTGGCCACGGCAGCGCCCCCGGCTCACCGGACTGCCGGAGCCGGTGGTGCCGGGCGTGGAAGCGTGCAGGTGTTCCATGCCGCCAGCTCACTCGCCGACCCCGACCAGACAGACGGCCACCAGCCCCGACCAACGGACACGATCCAGCAACACGGCCGTCCAACTGCCGTGGTCGGGCCCATGGCCGGACCCGACCACGCGCCTTCCGGCCGAGGCATGCACGGGGCGCCACCCACACCCGCAAGCCGGCCGGGCGGTTGCGCAAGCGGTCTGTGCAACCGCCCGGAGCCGTGCGCAGTCGGGCCGTGCGCAGGCGTGCGTGTGTTCTATGCCGACGGCTCACACGCCGCCCCTGGCCGGGCATGCGGCCATGAGCCCCGTCCAACGGACACGATCCGGCAACGCAGCCGCCCAACTGCCATGGTCCGGCTCATGGTCGGACCCGACCACGGGTCTCCATCCGAGAGCTGTGCGCAGGGTGTCCGGCCTGATTGCGCAGCGTCGGACGGGTGTTGTTCGCTGAAACTGCGCAACCGGCCGGCGGTCGTGCGCAGTCGGACGGCGCTGAGCGGCTGCGCAATCGGCCGGGTGCTTCCCCGTCTTGTCGTGTGCAGGTTCGGGTGCCGCACTGCGCAGACTCTGCCGAGGCCCATGGCTGCGACCGACTGCGCACTGGTGGAGGAGTGTGGTGGCCGTGCGGTCAGAACGGTCTCCGCTGCGGCCATCGGCGCAGCGGGCTGAGGCGGCCGGGACGCGCCGATGGCCCGCTCGCGGTTGGCCAGTGGCCCGTGGTCGGGCCGACCACAGGCCCGACCATGGCTTTGTGTCCCCATCGTGACCGTGGTCGGGGGTCCGTGGTCGGTGGTCGGGTCGGGGCCCGCGGGTTTCCTCAAGGTCAGAAGCATTCGTTCTGACCTGGGAGTTTGACCATGTCTTCTGGCAAGCAGGCCTCGGATGGCGAGGCCGCTGCTCCGATGGCGGCAGGCGCCCGGCTGGAGGTGATGCGGCGCCGGGTGCGTCTGTCGCGCCTGGCGGTGTGGACCGTCATCGCGGCCGGCCCGATCGCTCTGGGCGTCACCGTCACCTCCCGCCCGGCCACGGTCGAGGCGGCCACCGCGTCCAAGCCCACCGCCGCAGTGCGCACCACGGCGGTGGCCGCCGATCCGGCCGGCTATGCGCAGCTGTTCGTCCACGCGTGGTTGCGCAGCAGCGCGGATGACGCCTTCAGTGCGCAGGCGCGGCTTGCGCAGTCGATGGCCCCGGACGTCGAACTCCCCGACCCGGATACGGATGCGGATGCGCAGTCGGCCCTTGAGTCGGTGACGGCGGTGCGCAGTGCGCAGCGCGCGAACGGCGCGTGGTCGGTGACGGTGGCTGCGCAGGACGCAGACGGGCCGGTGCGGTACTACGCCGTGCCGGTGGCCGCCTACCGGGCGGGAGCCTCGTTCACGGTGACCGGTGCGCCCGCTGTGGTGGCCGGCCTGGCGCGGGCCGAGGTGCCGCAGTCGCCGTACAGCGTGCACGTCCCGGAGGGTGATCTGCCGGCGGCCGTGCGCGAGTTCCTCGCCGCCTACCTGACGGGTGCCGGAGAAGTCGACCGCTACCTCGCCCCCGGTGTGAACCTGCCGCCCCTCTCCCCCGCCCCCTACACGGCGGTGACGGTGCAGCAGGTGTCCGCCGTCGAGGAAGCCGCAGCCGACGGGCAGCGGCCGGCCGACGGCACGACGGTCCGTGTCCTGGCACAGGCGCAAGCCCAGGACAGCGGCGGGCGGTGGCCGCTGGGTTACGAGCTCGCGCTCACGGCCCGCTCGGGCCGCTGGGAAGTCGCCGCGCTTGAGTCCGGGACCGCCCAGGACGGGGGTGCCCGGTGAACACGGTGCACAGCGTGATGCTCGCGGGACAGCTCGATGACCTGGGCGACTCCTGGATCGGCATGTTCGAGGACTGGGGGACCAAAGGCCTCCAGGCCGGCCTGATCATCCTGGTGGTCATCGGCATGATCCAGAAGTTCAGCCTCAAAGCCGGAATCGGCGCCCTGCTCCTGATGATCATCGCGCTGGGGCTGTACGGCTCCCGCGAAGACCTCGCGGACATGTTCGAGGACGAGGTCAACAACCCAGCTAAGGGCGCGCCCGCCGTCCCCGGCCCCGTGCACGGCTCTGACCCCGTCGCACGAGAGCCCTCCACCGGCGTTGGAGGCCGGCTGTGAGCGGCGCAGCGGCCGCGGGCCGCACGGGGCGCTACTACACCGCCGCCCGTCGCCATCCCTGGGTGCTGGGGAAGGTCGCCGACTGGAAAATCCCGCTCGGCCCGTACACACCCGCGCAGATCGCGGTCGCCGTCGGTGGCGGCTTCCTGCTGTTCAAGACGGTCAGCTGGTGGTCGTGGATGGGGCCGGTCCCGGTCGCGGCCTGGCTGCTGGCGATCTGGGCGGTCCGCCGTCCGAAAATCCGCGGCCGAGCCCCGCTGCAAGCGGCGCTGGGCTGGATACTGCTCCTCAGGCAGCCGAAGGGAGGGCGGATCGGCGGGCGTGCCGCCCGCGACCACGCTCCCCACCCACTGACCGGCGGCTTCACCATCGAGGACACACCCGCCCCCGCTCCGGCCGCCGCACCCTCCCCCGCGGTGCGGCCGCGCCCCGGCCGGGGGCCGCACCCGAGCCCGGCCGCCGGCCGCCCGGCCGCGCTCCGCCGCAACGAACCGACCGCTCCGCCCGTACCGGCCGTACCGGCGGGGCCGACGGCACGGGCGATGCCGGTGGGGCCGGTGTCGGGTGTTCAGCAGCTGCTCGCTCTCGCCGGGCAGGGCGGGGGCGTGCGGTGAGAGTTCCGATCCGGCACATCGCCGGGCACCTGGTCTGGTCGACGCACGGCAGCGTGTGGGCGATCTACCGCCTGCACCCCGGGCCGGACGCGCAAGGCAAGCACGAGGAGACCGTTCAAGGCACCTACGTGCCCGCCGCGGTCCGTGACGAACAACTCGCCAAGACCACCCATCTGGTGCGGTCGCTGACCGGGGCGCCGCGGCTGTTCGGGCTGTGTGCACAGGCCGACCCCGCAGAGATCGCCCTCAAGATGATCGAGGGCATCGAGCCGGCCGACACGGCACCAGGTGCAGGCGCGCATCCGTGGGTGGAGAACGTCGAGGCGACCCTGGAGCTGCTGGACGACCAGGAGATGCACCGGCGCACCCTGTGGCTGGCCGTGCCCCTGCAGAGCGGGACAACCAGCCTTCAGGTGTCGGCTTGCCTCGGCGCTGCATGGGCGGAGATGACACCGATGCTCGGCATGCGCCCGGCGCCGGTGACACGGCGAGAGGTGACCGCCTGCCGCGAGCAGGCCTTGCGGGTTCAGGCGGCGCTGGCCGGCGGCATCGCCTTCCGCCCGGCCCGCCCGGCCGAGATCGTGTGGATGATCCAGCACGCCCTGCACCGCGGACTGGCAGAGCCGCTCCTGGCCGAGGCCGAATCCAGCGAGCTGTATGGGGGGCAGCTGCGTGACGGGGTGCTGCGCTCCCCCAGCTACGCCGACCTCGGCCAAGTACGCCTGCAGGAAGGCGGCATCGACCCCGAACTCGACGACGTCGACGAACGGGGAAGCTCCGGGCAGATCACGCGGTCCGGGCGCAACGCGTGGTGGCGGGCAAGCAGCGGCTCGCCGCTCGGGCGGCGCTGGCTGCAGGTCGAGTCCGACGCCGGGGTCGGCTATCAGGCGCAGCTCGCTCTGGCTGAGTGCCCGCCCGCCGTCAGCCAGGACGCCGCCGACCTCTTCGCCCAGCTGGAAGGCCTCGACTTCCCCGTCGACTACACCGTCGACCTCACCCTCGTCCCGGCGGACAAGGCCCGCGACCAGGTGCGGCGCAAGAAGAACGAACTCATCGACCAGGCCGACCAGTACGACGCCCGCCCCACCGGCATGCCCGCCTCCCTCACCGAGGCCGCCCGTGATCTGGGCGAGCTCGACGCCCGCCTGTCGCGCACATCCGTGGAGGTCGAGGTGCAGTCGGTGACCGTGCTGACGGTGTGGGGGCCGACCGCCGCCGTGTGCGACGCCCGGGCCCGCGCCCTGACGGCGCTGCTCGCGGGTGCCGACTACCGTGCGGTGCGCCCGGCCGGCCTGCAAGAGGCCCTGTTCACGCTCGGCCTGCCCGGCACCGTACGGCCGGGTGTGGTGCGGGAGTTCACCCAGCACCAGATCTCCGAGGACTGGGCGCTCGGCGGGGCCTTCACCACCTCCGAGGTCGGCGACCCGAACGGCATGTTCCTCGGCATCGACCTGGACAGCGGCACCACCCGCCCCGTCATGATCAACGTGGCGGATGCGCCCAAGGTCGACGCGTCCGCCTCGATGGGCATCGTCGGGGACCTCGGCGCAGGCAAGTCCGTCCTGCAGAAGCTGATCGCTGAGGCGGTGTGGGCGCGCGGCGGGTGCGCCATCTGCATCGACCGCACCCCCGTCCGCGAGTGGGCGACGTTCGCCCGCACCGCGGCCAAGGGCCGCGTCCAGGTCATCGACGCTGCCCAGGCCGAAGTCTCCATCGACCCCTTAAGGATGTTCCACGGGCCTGAGGGACGCCACTACGCCCTGTCCTACCTCACGCTGCAGCTCGGGATCGGCCCGATGAGCACCCACGGGGAGGTCCTGCACCACGCCGTGGAGCAGGCCGCCGCCGGCGGCACCCCGTCCATGCACCGCGTGCTGCAGGTCCTTGAGGAGACGGCCGCGAGCGAGGCGGGCACACGGCAGGATGCGGCCGCCACCCTCGCCGGTCTCGTCCGCGTGGTCGCCACCAACTCCCTGGCGCGGATGGTGTTCGACCCCACGCTGGCGCCGGTGCACCTGGACGCCTCCAGCACCTCCGACATGATCGTGATCACGACGGCGGGTCTGAAGCTGCCGCCGAAGGCCGCGTTCGACAACCCCCAAGTCCTGCACCAGCAGCCGCTGGAGGCCCTGATCGGGCGTGCGGTGCTGTACCTGATCGCCGCGCTCGCCCGGCAGACCGCGTTCGAGGACCCCGAACGGTTCACCGCCGTTGTGGCGGACGAGCTGTACTGGCTGACGTCGTCGGCTGAGGGCACCGCGCTGGTCCACGAAATCCTCCACGACGGCCGCAAACACGGTGCCGGACTCATCGCCGGATCCCACGACGCCACCGAACTGGGCCCCGACCGCGGCCTGATGGCCTACCGCGCACTCGCCCGCACCGCCGACCGAGAGCGTGCCCGCCGCGGACTGGAGTTCATCGGCCTCGACCCCAACGACGGCGACCTGCTGCGGCTGGTGACCACCGGCCTGTCCCCCGTCGGCCAGAGGGGCCGCGAAGGCGAGTTCCTGCTGACCTGCCCGCGGCAGAACACCGGCCGCATCAAGGTCACCATCCCCCGCATCGAGCGCATCACCACGTCCATCACCACCACACCAGGCCGCCGCGCGAGCACTGCCGCGCCGCCCGCAGGCCAGCCCTCCGCCGGTGAGGCCGTGGAAACCTTCCCCAAGGACGCCTTCCAATGACCGCCACACCCTGCACCCGCTCACGGTGCCGTGCCTCGGCCGGGGCCATGCGTGCCGTCACCCTGCTGGCTGCCGCAGCCGGCGGACGCGCCCTGGCCGGGGTGTTCATGGCGGCCGGCGAGGCCTGTGTTCGAGGACGCCGGGCAGGGTGGACGCACACAGGCCAGGCCGTCACCGCAGACGCCCCACCCGCGGGGCAGGACGGGTGTGTGCCTCTCGCGGGTCCCGCCGAGAATGGCTGCGAGCACGGCACCACGACCAGAGCCTGTGCCTCCCGCAGAGCGCCGGGCAGAGCCGGTACCGCGTGGCTGCCGGTGCCGGCGGGAGCCGGCACGGCTGCCCTCGCGACGCGGCGGCTGCGCAACGCTGCTGGGCAAGGGCGGCGCTGACATGGTCCGTCCAGACCGCGCGACCTTTCGTTCGGCCGGCGTTGTGGTGCTGCTCGCCGGGGTGTTCGTGATGGTGAACAGCCAGGTCGTGTACGCGGCCGGCAGCAGCGGCGAGAGCGGTGACCTCCTCGCCCCGCTGAACATCACCTCCTCCGAAGGCGTGCCGGTCAACGGCTACGAACTCGGCGCCGAGGGCGGCTTGATCGTCAGCTTCAAAACCCAGTCGCTGGCCTTCGCCCTGTCCGGCCTGTTCACCCTGATCCGGCTGCTGGTCGGGCTGGCAGGCTGGGCCATCGAGGTCGCCTTCCGGTTCCCGCTGCTGACCCTGCTCACCGACCCGGCACAAAAGGTGGCGGACGCCTATCAGCGGGTCGTCGTCGACGCGCTCGGCCTCAAAGGGCTGCTGCTGGCCTGGGCGTTCATCTTCGCGGGATTCATGATCGTGCGCGGGCGGGTCGGCCGCGGCCTGGGCGAGATCTTCCTGACGCTGACCATCGCCGCGTTCGCCGCCTCGGTGTTCGTGCGCCCCGACTACCTCCTCGCCCGGGACGGCGTACTCGGGCAGGCCCAGCAGGTCGGTGCGGAAGTCGCCCAGCAGACGGTCACCTCCTACGACTGGGGCGGCGAACTCGCCTCCCTGGGGCCGTGTTCCGGCCTCGCCGGCACCGCCGAGATCCGCTGCCTCGAACGGGAAGCCCAACAGCCCGTGTCCGCAACCGAGGTGGCCCGCCCCTTGCAGGACTCGGTGACCAACGCGCTGGTCGTGAAGCCGTACATGCTGCTGCAGTACGGCCGCATCCTCGACCCGGCCAAGCCTACCGACCGCAAGGCCTATGCCGTACACCTGAAGTGGGTCACCGGCGGCTACGACGCCTCCACACCGGCGAAGGACCGCAAGGAGGCCTGCAGCCTCGTCTACGGTCCGGCCAAGGAGTACTGCGAGAAGGGCAGCAGCGGCGGTGCCGGGGACGGCGAACTGCCCTCTCTGACTCCCGGGGGCGAACTGCTGGACGCGGCCAGCCCGGTGGTCAGCGAGGAGGACCAGGAGTTCGCCGCTTTCCTCGCCGACCTGAACAAGGCCGGGGACGTCGGCAAGGCTAGTGCCGCCTACGCCGAGCAGCCCACCTGGTGGCGGGTCGGCGGCGCCGCACTGCTGCTGATCGCCGCCCTGTTCATCTGCGGCATGCTGCTGTCCAGCGCCATCGTCCTGCTCGGCACCCAAGCCGTGTGCGCCGGCGCGGCGGCTGCCGGAGGCATCGCCTTCATCGCCGGCATGCTCCCGGGCCCTGCCCGCCAGTCGGTGTGGAAGTGGCTGTCGCTGTGGGGCATCGCCCTCCTCGCCATCGTCGGGATCTGCGCGTTCGTGCCGTTCTTCGGGATCGCCGTCGACGCCACCATCGCCGAAGGCCCCGACCTGATGGTGGAACGGATCCTGCTGATCGACGTCCTCGCCATCGCCGGCGCTGCCGGCCACCGCAGACTCCTGACCGGCATCGCCTCCTTCGGGCGGCGCATGGCCCTGCGGATGCGCTACGCCAAGATCGGCGGCACCCACCTGCCCGGCGACACCTCCGAACTCGGCGCCGCACTCGCCATGAACTCCCCCACCGCGCTGGGCGGATACGGCGGCGGCCTGCGCGCCTTCACCGCAAGCGGTGGCGGCAGGTTCGGGATGCTGGGCACCCGCCAGCGGCTGATGGGTGCGCTCGCCTCCCTGACCGACGGCGCGGGCATGCCCGTGGACACCGGACGGGTCCTGGCCGATGCCACGACCGAGGCAGGGCGCGGGCTCGCCCCGCTCACCGCGGCCGCCGCCGTGGGCGGGCTGGGCGCACGGCTCGCGGCGAAGGGCGGACACTGGCTGCTGATCGGACGTCGGCCGGACCAGGAACAGCTGGCCAAATGGCGCAAGCCCACCGCCGACGACGCCCCGGACGCGGGCGGCCCGTCCGGCGGACCAGGAGGCGGGCCGGGCAGTGGAGGGCCCCGTCGTCCCGGCGGTCCGCCCGACCGGTACCGCAACGAACAGGGCCAGGTCGTCGACCGCAGCTCCGGCCAGGTGCTGCACGACCAGAACACCGACCGCACCCTGCTGTCCACCCGCGCCCACAACCGGCTGGTCCGCTTCCGCGGCTACCGCATCCTCAACCGGGGCGGCAGGACCGTGTACGGGGCGACGGCCGGGCTGCCGGCGAACGTCCGCAGAGCCCGGGCCGGGGGCTCGCGCTACTCCCAGGACGCCCGCCAGCAGGTGCGGGTCTGGGGCAACACACTCCGCGAGGACAGCCGGGCCTGGGGCGATACGGGGCGTCACGTGACCGGTGTCCTGCGGGAGCACACAGACGACAGCGGCGGGCCCGCACCGCTCGCCCGCCGCCTACCGGCTGCAGACACACCGCCACCGTTTTCGCGCCCGGCAACGCCTGCACGTCCCGCACCATCCCTCAGCCCCACGGGCCGCAGTCCTGCCCCCGCGCGGCCCGCTGATGCACAGGGCAGTCCCGCGGCCACTGCGCCTTTCCCACCGCTCCCGCGCCGGGACGGCCCCCCACCGCAGCCCCGGCCCGATCACGGCGGGCCCGTTCTCCCCGGCGGCACCAGACCCCGCAACCAGGCACGTGAGCAAGCACGGGCCCGGATGCAGGAGCTGATGCGCCGCACCGGACCCGAGGCCGAACGCCTGCGCCAGGAACGGGCACGGCGGCAACGCGACGAGGACGGTGACGACGAGTGAAGCCGCCGGGACGCCGTATCCGGCGATGGGGATGCATGGTGATGCTGCTGATGTCCGCCGCGGTGTGCTGTGCCGTGCCGGCAGGAAACGCGATCAGCGCGTACGTCGCGCTGACGACGGGTGCACAGGACGACGACGCAATCACCGAAGGCGGCAGCGCCGCAGACATCCCTGCCCGGATGCTGACCGCCTACAAGAAAGCCGTCCAGCAGGTCGGCACGCATGTGCCCAAGTGCCGGGGCATGCGCTGGCCGATCCTCGCCGCCATCGCCAAGGTCGAGTCCAACCACGCCATCGGCCGCAGCATCGCCGCAGGCGGTGACATCCGCCCGAAGATTTACGGGGTGCTCCTCAACGGCTCCGGCGCCGGCGGCAACACCACCGTCTTCCCCGACACAGACGGCGGTAAGTGGGACGGCACGGCGACCGGAGAGCGTGCCGTCGGCCCCTTTCAGTTCCTGCCCTCCACGTGGGAGGGAACTGGCATGGACGCCGGCGGTGACAAGACCGCCGACCCGCACAATGCCGACGACGCAGCCCTCGGCGCCGCGGTCTACCTGTGTGGAAACGGCCGTGACCTGACGAAGCGCTCCCAGCTGAAGGCCGCGTTCTTCCAGTACAACCGGTCGCAGTCGTACGTCGCCAATGTGCTGGGCTGGGTCGACCAGTACACGGCGGCCGCCAACGATCCCGGCCTGGCAAACGTCACAGGAAGGGTCCGCATCGTCCTTGAGGCCGCGCTCTCCCAGCGCGGTGTCCTCTACTCGTGGGGCGGCGGTAACACGGGCGGCAAATCGACCGGCATCTGCTGCTCCCCCAGCGGCAAGAGCGGCGCGGGCATCGTGGGTTTCGACTGCTCCGGCCTTGCCCAGTACGCGTACGCGAAGGCCGGCATCCGCCTGCCGCGCGTCGCGGCCGCCCAGGCCGGCACCGGCAAACGGATCCCCGCCTCACTTGGCACGAACGCGCTCAAGCCCGGTGACCTCGTCTTCTACGCCACCGCTCCCGGACGCGACTCCACGATCTACCACGTCGGGATCTACGTGGGCAGCGGACAGATGATCAACGCTCCCCGCCCGGGGACCGTGGTGCGCCTGGACTCCGTCCACGCGATGCCGGGCTATGCGGGGGGAGCACGGCTGCTGTGACCACCACCGAGCGCTCACCGCGCCTGCTGCTCATGAGCACCGTCCTGCTCACCGTCGCGGGAACCGCCCTGCTGGGCGCGCCACACCGTCAGGAACCGGCGCTCCCAGCGACAGCCTCCCCCGCGCGAGCGGCCACGGAGGGGGCATCGACGGCCGCTCCGCTGCCCGCCAGCGACCCGGCCACCGGCACGGCTTCCTCCGCGAAACCCGCCGCATCGCCCCCGTCAGCCGCCGGGACCGCTCTGCCGCCGCACGGCGAAGGCACAGCTGGCGACCCGGTCATCCAGCGGAACCTGGAGGCCGCCTGGCCCGCCGACCTTCCCGACCGAGACGAGCGGGAGTTGCTCACTGCCGGGGCTGCGCTGCTGCGCGCGGACGCCACCGGAGTGGGCCGTGCGAAGTGGCCCGAGGTGTTCCCCGACTCCGGCCAGGCGGGCCAGCGGTGGCCCCGGCGTTCGCCACCGCCCACTTCCGTATCCAGGCTTCGATCGCCCGCCGTGACGGCGGATCGGACAGGGCGGTGGTTCATCTGGTGTGGGCCGGCATGGACCGCGGCGGCACCTTCACCGACCTGCGCATCACCGACTGGTTCTTCATCCGCACTCTCAAGAAGGGAGCAGCGACGTGGACTTGGCAGCCCCGTACCTGACCAACCGGGCCGATGACAGGGCCATGGGTGAGGTACTCGGCCTGGTCACCGGCTTGGTCGACGCCGCCGGATGGCTCTACGCGCACTGGTACCTGGCCGCCCTGGCGATCGCCGCGACCTGGGGCGCTGGTGAGCTGGTGGTGCGCCGGCTCGCGGCCAGGGCTTCGGCCGAGCGGATGGCCCTGGAGCTCGTCTCCCACCAGCATTTCGACCCGAGCCTGGAGGAAATCTTCCGGCGCGGTGTTCAGCTCGCCCGCGCCTCGACAGCCATGCCCTGGTGGGCGCCTCGGCGCGCCAAGGCCGTACAGATCCGGCTGCGCGCGGACGGAAGTACGCCGTTGCGCTACCGCATCGAGGGCCCGGCCGGCGGTGAACGCCTGCTGTCCATCACCCCGTTCGGGCCGGACGTCACCGTCCACCGCGCCCGCCCCATCACCGACGCCCCACGCAGGCACACGGTGCGGGCCGAGTTCATCCTGCGCGGCAAACCCACCGCCCCGCTGCGCGAGGTGCCGCTCACTCCCGACCCGCTGCAGCCGCTCATCGACGCCGTGGCCGACCTGCGCGCCGAGCTCGGCGACCTCGCCGAGATCCGCCTCGACATCCAGCGCGCCCCCAAATGGGCGCTCAGGGCCCGGCGCCTGCACCTGATGAGCACCGCGCGCCGGCTGGAGCGCCGGCAGTCCCAGCGGGCCGCGCGCTGGCTCCGGCGGGACGCCGGCGGCGTCGAGGACTCCCTCACCTGGCAGCTGCAGCAGCTCCTCAGTGACACACCCGGCCCGGGACCGGGTCGGCGGCTGGTCATGCCGCCTGTGCCCCGCCGGGTGGAGCCGGCCGAGGCGCTGGGCAAGCTCGCCGAGGACGACCACCTGGTGCGGGTTCAGCTGCTGGTGATGTGTGCCTCGAACACGTCAGGCCGTGCCCAGGCACGTCTTGCTCAACTCCAGGCCGCCTTCGACGTGTTCGGCGGCCGCTCGAGGTGGGCGATGCGCGGCTGGCGGCTGGGACCGTGGCGGATCGGCGCCGACCACTGGCCGACCCGGCGCGGATTCCAGCGCCGCTGGAATGTGGGGCACTGCCGGCCGCCCCGCACGAACTGGGTACGGCTGGAGGAGCTGACAGGCCTGCTCAAGCCGCCCACCGTCAACTGCCGCCTGCCCGTGCTCGCCGGTGATCTGCCGACCTACACATTCGGCGATCCCACGCTGCTCCTGCAGGGCATCTACCGCAGCCCGGACGGCCGCGAGCGGATGGTCGCCACCTACGCCGAAGAGACCCTGTTCGAAGTCGGCGTCGGCAAGGCGGGCGGCGGCAAGACCGAGCGGGCCCTGGCACAGGCAATCGGCTGGGCGCACGCGGGCGGCGGGCTGATCTTCATCGACCCGCACCGCGACTCCTGGCCGCGGGCCGCCACCTTCCTCGCACACCAGAACCTCATGCCGCGGATCGCCCTGATCGACCTGGGCGGCCTGGGCCCCCACCCGCGGGTGAGCTCATGGAATCCCCTCGGCATGCACCACGGCCAGACAGCCCACGAGGTCGTCGAAGCGACCGCCGACGCCTACGCCACCGCCTTGGCCTGGGACGACGCGACCGCCCCCCGGGCGCTCACCATCCTGACCGCCGCGCTGACCGTCCTCGTCGCGGTCAACGAGGCCGCCTGCCAGGCCGGCCGGCCCGAGGACCAGGCCACCCTCTTCCACGTCCGGGCGCTGCTCACCGACACCGTATTCCGCAAGGCGGCGCTCGCCGTGGTGGCGGGGCGGCTGGATGAGGAGACCCGCTCGTGGTGGCAGTCGGTGTTCCCGGCCCTGCCGCCGGACGCGTTCGCCGTCGTCCTCAACCCGATCGCCCGGCTGGCCGCCAACCCCCTCACACGTGCCTTCCTCGGGCAGCCGACCGGCGTCTACAACATCCGCGCCGCCATGGACACGAAAATGATCGTGTGGGTGTGCCCGGGCGGCAACGGGCCCACCGACCGCCTCCTGACCGCACTCCTGGCCCGCGACCTGCTGCGCGCCGCCCGCTCCCGCCGCGACACCCCGGAAGACAGGCGGGTGCCGTTCCGCCCGTACTTCGACGAGCTGATCACGCTGACCGGCGCAGCCCCGGAAACCATCGCGAGCATGTTCGAGGATCTTCGCAAGTACCGGTGCCACATCCACGGCATGACCCAACTCCTGGCCCGCCTCCCCGCCGCGGTGCGGCTGTCCCTGGTGCAGAACGCGTCCACGCTGGCCACGACCGCCGGTTCGACATCCGCGATCGCACCCATCACCGCAGAGTGGGGCGACAATCCCAGCCCCGACCGGGTCGCCACCATGGAGCGCTTCCAGCACTACGTGTCCATGAACGTCCACGGCCGCCGCATCGGACCCATCCAGCTGCGCGGACCCCACCTCGACGCGGTCTTCGCCGCCCAGGCCCGCCCCAAAGACGTCCCCGCGCTGGAGCAGGCCGCCCACGCCAACGCCGGGGCGCTCCCCCTCAACCAGCTCACCGACCGCGCCGCCCAACAGCTCAGCCGTGTCGCCGCCTTCCTCACCGCACACACCCCCGCCCACGCCGCCGCGGTCGACCTGTCAAAGGAGAAGGAATTCAAATGACCACCACCCAGCCGACAGACCGCACAACGGAAGGCTTCATCACGCCCAGCCCTGTGGAGCCGCTCGCCCACCAGCTCCTGGCCGCCCTCGCCCAGCACCGCATGGCCACCACCCACCAACTGCACATCCTGCTGCGGCCCGACCGCTCCCGCCAGGCGGTCTCCGAACGCCTCAACGAACTGCTCAGCAAACACCTCGCCGACTTCGTCGTGCTGCCGCAGTCCCACCGCACCCGGGTCTGGTACCTCACCCCCAAAGGCGCCCGCCTCACACGCGACTGGCCCGGCTTACGCGGCCGGCCGCCCTACCCGATCACCTCAGCGACCGCCGCCTCCCTGAAAACCCCCCACACCCTCACCGTCCTGCGCACCCACCTGGCCTTCGTCGCCGATGCCCGCCGCCGCGGCGACGAACACGGCCACCTCGACTGGACCCCTGAGGTGTCCCACTCCATCGGCGACGGCGAAAAAGTCACCGCCGACGCACTCATGCACTACACCCTCACCGACGGCCAACAACGCCAAAAACTACGGGCGTTCGTCGAAGTCGACCGGGCCACCATGAGCAGCGAACGCCTGGCGGCCAAACTGATCGACTACGCGAGACTGCGGACCTACGATCCCCAGCCGGCCGGCCGGCGCCACCATCCCGAACAGCCGGGATGGCTTCGCTGGTACCCGGTCTATCCCCGGGTCCTCATCGTCCTGACCGGCGCCGGCCACCAGGCCATGAACCACCGCATCCACGACCTCAAAGCCATGACCGCCCACCATCCACTCGTGGCTGACCTCGCCCACGAAGTGCCACTGGGAGCAGTCGGCCTGGACGACCTGGAAGAGCACGGCCCCACGGCCGATGTCTGGGCACCTCTCGCTGGCGGCAAGCCCCGCTCATGGACCGAGTTATGACATCAGTCCACCTCACCATCTTGGCGGCATCGCACGCTGGCAACCGCCATCCGGGCACATAGCCGAGGAGTGTCAGGCGGCCCTGGGACGGCTCTGGGCAGGGGCCATTTCACAGCCGGCCGGACCCCGGGGGCCGTGTGTGCAGCCGGCCGGACCCGGTCCCGCTCCATGCTGTCGCGGTACGCGCGAGCCCTGCCTGCGGCTCGGCCGACCAGGTCGGTGTGCGGATGCTCCCCAGGGGCCGGGCAGGCATGCAGGTGCAGATTGCGCGGGACGGCCGGCTTTCGGCCGTGGGCTGTGCGCGGCTGACTCGCCTGACACACCAGCATCTTCTCCGAACCCATTGAACTTTGCTTGAGTTAACCATTAGCGTTGTGCCGAACCGGCCGCCGGGAAGGTGAACTTCCCAGCAAAGAATCTGATTTGGGGGATCAAGAATGGCCTCGGACGCACGGTTAGTTCGCAGCAACAACCCTTTTGATCCGGATGCGTGGCCCGCTGGGACCCTCACGGTGTCCCAGGTCGGCGACGCCTGGGTCGTCCAGGCAGCCGGCGACTTCGACCTGGACGACCTGGACCACGTCCGCAGCCGCTTCCCGCGCCGGTTCGTCACCCTCGACGGCGACGTCATCACCGTCTGGCCGCGCCCCAGGGGGCAGCGGTGAGCCTTGCTTCTCCCCCGCCCGCCGCACCCAACTCCGGCTCCGGCTCCGGCCCGCACCCCACCCGCCACCTGGCAGACGGCCCCGCACCCCGCGCGGACACGAGCACCGGCACCTGGTGTGCAGGCGGCCGCCCGGGCACGCCGTCGCAAGCGGCCCGCACCGACGGCGCAGGCGCGAGGCTGCGCCGTGGCGGCCGGGCACGACAGGCGGTGGCGGCAGGGGCAGGTGTGCTCTGTCTGGCTGTTGCCGCTGCCGCCTGCTTCACCGGGGACCTGACCGCGCACAGCGCCGCCTCCTCAGCCGCCTCCCCCTCCAGCGCGGCCGCGCCGCGGGCATCAGGAAGCAAGCCGGGCAGGGCACTGGCGAACATCAAGGGCACCGACAGCCTCCAGCTGACGATCAGCGCCGTGCAGCGGATGCCGGGCGGGTTCCTCACCCTGCGCGGCACCCTGACCAACACCGGCGACGACACCGCAGTCGTCCCGGCCGCCCTGCGCGGCAGCGAACGCGACATCGTCAAAAACGGCCAGTCCCTGGGCGGCGCCTCCCTGGTGGACTTCGACGGCCGCAAGCGCTACTACGTGCTGCGCGACACCGAGGGACGCCCGCTGACCACCACCGGCCTGGACACCCTCCAACCAGCCGAAAGCGTCGCGGTGTTCATGCAGTTCCCGGCCCCGCCCGCCACCACGCAGCAGGTCGATTTCTACCTGCCCCAGTTCGACACCGCCACCCTCACCCTCCCGTGACCGCCATGGCCCACCCCACCCCCGCCCGCCAACGCCGGCGCAGCACCCGCAGCCGGCGTGCGCTGACCGCCGGGACCGTCCTCCTCCTCGCCGCGGCCCTGCCCTGGGCCCTGACACCACACCCCGACGCCACCGCCGCACCCCACCACACCCCCAGCCCCAGCGCTACGCGGCTGCCGGAATCCCCCGCCCCTGACGACGGCGCGCTCGCCCTGCCTCACGGCGCCACCCTCGCCCCGCGCAAAATCCTCGACCTCGACCTCGGGACCACCACGCTCGCTCTGCGCCAGCTCATCGAAGACCACCCCGGAAGACGGACCAGACACGATGCGTCCCTCGTCCCGTCCGGCACCGCCTCCGCCGGCGCACCCGCCGGGCAGCCCGGCACCGCCTCACCGGCACCCACCCACAGCGCCAGGCCCTCCGCCCCTGCCCGCACCGCAGCTCCCTCCTCCGCCCCCACTGCCGCGCCGGCCCCCGCCACCCCGGCCTTCCACCGTCCGGCGCTGCGCCCGCTGCTGGGCCTGGGCGCACTGCTGGCAGCCGGGCTCACCGCGCTGCTCGCGCTTCGCCTAATCCGCCGTCTGCGCCACACGCCCGGCGCCTCGCCCGCCCCGCCCCCGGCACCCGCCGGCGGTGCGGCACCCGCCCAGGACGGTGCCGGCCTGGCCCGTCTGGACGCCGCCCTGCGCACCCTCGCCCACCACGGCCACGCCCCCGGCCCGCTGCGGGCAGCACGGATCACCGCCACCTCGCTGCAGGTACTGCCCCATGACCGCCGCAAGCCTGTGCCGCCCTTCACCACCGGGCCGCACCACTGGTGGACGCTGCCACAAGACGCGGTACTCCTCGACGCACACACCGCCTCCACCGTCCCGCCCCCCTGCCCCGGCCTCGTCACCCTCGGCACCACCAGCGACGGCGCCCAGCTCCTGACCGACCTCTCCCAACAACCCGCACTGCTCCTTGAGGGAAGCCCCGACCACATCACCGCCGTGTGCACCACCCTCGCCCTCGAAGCAGCCCTGAGCCCCTGGGCCGACGACACCGAGATCTGGACCATCGCCTTCGGCGACGACCTACCCCGCCTGCTCCCGGCCCGCCCCATCACCCACCTGCCCCACGCCGGCCAGGCGCTGCGCGAACTCAACGCCCGCCTCCTGGAAATCCACCAGCAGCCCACAGAAGCGCGTGAGCCCGTACTCCTGCTGTTCGCCCCCACTCTCAGCACCGACGCCGCAACCCAGCTCCCCGACATCATCCGCACAGCCCGGCGCGCCCGCATCACCCTGATCGGCCCCGCCCGCACCCTCGCCGACCACTTCCCCGACGCAGAAACCCTCAACGCCTCCGCAACCAACCCCCAGCCCGTATCCGGCACCCACACCAACGTCACCCTGCAACGCCTCACACCCACCGACTACCAGCACCTCACCCGCACACCGACCAACACACCCCACCCCCCAACAACCCAAACCCCCCTCCACACAGCTCACCCCCCACCGCAACCCCACCAGCAACCCGACCAACCCCAGCCACAACAGACAAGCCAGCCAGAAGACTTGGGCCAGCCCCAAGAGCCCAGCTGGCCGGACGCCTTGGGCCGACAGGGAGAGCCCGGCCGGCCGGACGCCCCCGGCCGGCAGGACACCCCAGACCGGCAGGGAGAACCGGGCCAGGCCCGCGCACCGCACCCGCCGCACGAGCGGGGGCAGCACGCCGGGCCGCAGCAGCCCGCCCCCTCAGCGCCCCACACCGACGACGGCACGATCTACCCCGCCCTGCTCGCCGCCACCAACCCGCGCCCGCAGGCCCCCTCACCCAACATCCCCCGCCAGGCCACCGCACCCGCCCCGCCCCGCACCACACCACCCGCAACCGGCACCCGACCGGCATCAACCCACCCGCCGGCGCCGCAACTGCGCGTCCTCGGCCCCGTCGAGATGGACCGCGTCCCACCCACCGGACACGGCCCCCGCCAAGCCCAACTCGCCGCCCTGCTCTACTTCCGCCCCGGCCGCAGCGCCGAAACCCTCTGCGCCGACATGGACCCCGACCACCCCTGGACCAAAGACACCCTCAACGCCCGCCTCCAAGGCCTACGCCGCAACCTCGGCCACGACCCCGACGGCCACCCCTACGTCCCCCGCCGCCACCACGCGGACGCCCCCTACCAGCTCTCCCCCCACGTGCCCTGCGACTTCGACCACTTCCGCTTGCTCACCGACCACGCCCAAACCCTCGGCCCCGCCGGACTCCCCCACCTCCAGCAAGCCCTCGCACTCGTCCGCGGCCGCCCCTTCGGCGACAAACCCCCACCCTGGGCCGCACCGCTGCAGCAGGAGATGACCACCCGGATCATCGACGTCGCCCACACCATCGCCACCTACCGGACCAAGCCCGGCCCGCACCACAACCTCATGGCAGCCCGCCAGGCCGTCGCAACCGGCCACGACGTCGACGACACCTCCGAGCTGCTCTACCGCGACTGGATGCGCATCGAACACGCAGCCAACAACCGGGCCGGCCTGCACACCGCGATCAGCCGCCTGCAGCAGGTCAACCGGGCACTCGACTGCCCCCTCGAACCCGAGACCGAGCAACTGATCCACCAGCTCCTCACCAACACCCACTCAGCATGATCACGAGAACCGTCCGAGCAATCTGCTCGAGCACCAGCGCTGACGACACTCACGCTGCAGACGTGGAGAGAAGATCAGTTGTGGGGCACACAGGGGGCGGAGCGTGACTGCGAGGACGAGCGAGATACCCCCTCTGACCCGAGCACACCGCGTTCTCATCGGCGTGGTGGCGCTCGGCACGGTGATCATCGCCGGTATCGGCTTCGCCGGTTCGTACACCGCAGTCCGCGACCTGGCCATCAAAAAGGGCTTCGGGGACTTCAGTTACCTCTTCCCGATCGGCATCGACGCAGGGATCTGCGTCCTGCTCGCCCTGGACCTGCTCCTGACCTGGACCCGCATCCCCCTCCCCCTGCTGCGCCAGACGGCATGGCTGCTCACCGCGTCGACCATCGCCTTCAACGGCGCGGCCACCTGGCCCGACCCCCTGGGCATCGCCATGCACACGGTGACCCCGATCCTGTTCGTGGTCGCGGTAGAAGCCGCCCGCCACGCGATCGGCCGCATCGCGGACATCACGGCGGACAAGCACACGGAGGGCGTCCGCCTCACCCGCTGGCTGCTCAGCCCCGTGCCGACGCTCCTGCTGTGGCGCCGGATGAAACTGTGGGAACTGCGCTCCTACGAACAGGCCATCAAACTGGAACAGCAACGCCTCGTCTACCAGGCCCGCCTCCGTTCCCGCTACGGCCGGTCCTGGCGCCGCAAGGCCCCGGTGGAGTCCCTGATACCGCTGCGCCTGGCCAAGTACGGCGTCCCCCTGGCGCAGACCGCGCCTGCTGGCCTCGCCGCGGCCGGTATCAAGGAACCGCCGAGCCAGTTCACCGTCGAACGCGTCCCCGCCGCCACACCGCCGGAAGGCACCGCACTCGACACCGCGGCGCAGCACGAGCAGCCAGCGGCCGAGCTGAAACCCACAGCGGCGGAAGCGGTCCGGGCCCCCTTCCCCACTCCGACTGAGAGGACCGAGCGGACGCACAATCCTCACGAGCCGACCGCACAAGCCGCTGAGCGCTCCGCTGAGGCATACCGGGCTTACCTCACCCGCTTCCAGGCTGAGCCGACCCCGGCGCAGTGGGCCTCCTGGCTCCGCGACACCCACGGCATCTGGACGGGAACCGGTGACCCGGACTTTAAGGGCCAGGTGCAGCCGCTACTCCACGTCCTCCAGGCGCGCCACGGGCCTGATCCACAGGAGTCCGCCATCAGCGAAGAATCCGAGCCGGCCGGGCGGTGGTACGACTACAGCCACCGTGCCCGGCGTACACATCAACAGCATCAGCACAGCGCATACCCGGATCCAGCCAACCCGGCCGAGCACACCAACCAACGAAACTCCGTCACCGCAGACGGCAACCGTCACCCCACCGGCAACGACCCGGCAGCACTCGCCGCAAACTTCCAAAAGCACAACAGCGGCAGCCACCAACCGGCCTTGAACGAGACCGGTGGCCAGCCGTCGCCACGACCTCGCGCCGCTCCCAGCGAGGGTGCCGCTGCACAACCCCTGCCAAAAGAGGGGCGCGAGGCAGCACCCAGCGGCGTCGGCACGCAGGCCGCCGACAAGCAGCACACCCCGCAAGGGAAAGCCGCCATCGACGAGGCATCACCCAACGGGCCCGCCGACCTCACCACCGTCGACCACTACTACCTGGCATGGAAGGAACACCAGACACACAACGAAGGCCGCCCGCAATCCTCAACACAGGAAGCCGAGGAACTCTCCGCCCATCTGGCCAGCAAAGGACTGCGCGGCCGCAGCAACAGACCAGTCAGCCCAGCCACCCTGCGCCGCTACCTCCTGCCCTTTCGCGTCTACAACATCTGGGCCCAACAACGAGAACACAGCAATCCACCCTCGCTCAAGGCCGTTGCCCAGCAATGCGCAGCCCAGAAAATCACCGCGCAATACAACAAACCCCTCACCACCGACTACCTCGCCGACCAGACCGCCGACTTCGAACGACGCTGGCAAACCCTCCTCCATCGCCACGGCGACACACGACGATAACTAGCTCCAATCACTTTGAGTGATCGAGCCGCTGTGCTCTGCACTGTCGTCTGGCGTTGGCATCGCCAGACGGCCAGCTCAGCGCGTGACGCGGTCCTCGATGTCCGCGCAGGTGCGGGGGTCTGGGATCACAGGCTGCCAGGAGCCGCCGAACCTCCGCCACCGTGAACTCGACAGTTCCGACGGCACCATCCCCGTCCGGCTCAAGTTGGTCCTGCAGGTAGTTCGGGGCGTCCTCGATGGCCAGGTGCCGGGCCGTCTCCTCCGCAGTGCAGGTGGGTTCGGGCCATCGGCCCCTGGCGGGTGCGCGTTCGCCGTGGATCGAGGTCCCCGAAGACTTCGTGGTCGGGGCAAGGCCGGCGAAAGAGAGTTCCGTCTCGGCAGGCCCGGGTTGCCGCCGTCGCACCCCTCGGGCGCGTCGTCGTTCTGATCCGCCGGCCTTCCACTGCCCGCGCTTGTCTCTATCAGGTGCCTCCGCCGGTCCGGTCCCGTCCCTCCACGAAGTGATAGATGCTGTCCGGGCAGCTACCCCACGGTGGTGGGCGCATCTCTTCTACGAGCATGGCAGTGCCGTCCTCACCTGCGGGCCGGTCGGCTCAGCTTTCGGCTCGCGCAGCGACGGGCTCAGCGCCGTTGAGGGCCAGGCGGATGATGCGGAAGGCCCGCTCGCTCGTGCCCGTAGATCGCGGTCAGGAGAATGACCAGGACCACGGTGAGCTCGACGGCTCCGACCGCGGTGCCCAGTACCGGGTTGATGAAGGCGAGAGCAGCGGGCAGTGCGACCAGGCCGATGCCGAGGATCGCCTGGCGCGCGCGTGAGACCAGTGTCGGCGGTGCCGATGGGTCATCGCTGTTCCGGTGGTCTGACATAGATACTTCCCCTGGCATCGGCAGGCAGCTTTGCCCTACGTATAGATGGGTGAGCAGCGTCAGGCCCACGCGGATCGGCTTGGTCGTTCCAGGTTCACGGAAGAGGGGCCCGGCGAAGGGCCAGGGAGTCGCCGGGTCGGCAATGCGATTGGAGGGGTGGCTGCCCCGCTCTTCGGCGTCGCAGCGTATGAGCCTTGAGGACCCCGCCGGTCGCAGGCCGTCCTTGACCTGCGACAGGTTGCGTAACATGTGGTGTCGTGAATCTTCCGGCTCGTGTACGGCAGGCACTCAACGAAGCCGTGCACCCTACGGAGTTCGAGCGGTGCGCCTGCGCTCTGCTGCAATCGCGGTACCCGGGGCTCTCGGCGGTTGAGGGCGGCCATGACTTCGGCCGTGACGCCGACATCTACTTTCCCCATGGCAGCAGTTCTCCCGGAGCGCGTGGACGTCTTCTGGTCACCACAGGTGATCCGGTGGCCAACGTGCGCAGAGGCCTGCGCCGTATGGACGAGGAGGGTCTGCGCGTTGACCTGGTCGTCGTGGCCTGCTCGCGTCCGGTCGATGCGCGTACCCGCAGGGTGCTGGATCAGATGTGCACGGCCCGAGGGCTGCCGCCTGCGGAGGTCTATGCCCAGGAATGGTTTGTGCAGCAGCTGGTCCAGGATGCGGCGTGGCGCCGGAGTCTGCTGGGTGTCGAGGGCCGGCTGGGGGCCTTGCTTGAGGTGCCCTTGGAGACCGCGCTGACGGCGTCTTCGCAGATACTGATCGGCAGAGAGTCCGAACTCGAGGTCCTGTCCGGTGCTGTGGCGTCCGGTAAGGACGTGGTGATCGTCGGTGTCCCGGGAGTAGGCAAGACGCGGCTGACCGGGCAGCTCGGCGAGAGCGCCTTCTACCTCGGGCCAGCTTCCCTGCACCACCTTCCAGACGAACTGCTGTTGACGCGGCCCGGCGTGGTGATCGTGGACGATGCGCACGCTCATCCCGAGGGAGTGCGTGCAGTGCGACAGGCCCGCCAGCAGACAGAGCATTCCTTCTCTGTGGTGGCAACCACCTGGCCCGATCGTCTCGAGGACGTCCTCGAGTGGCTGCCCGATGCGACGGTCATCCCCATCGGGCTCCTCGAACGGTCGCAGATGAACGAGCTGGTGACCTCTGTGGGAGTGACGGGCTACCGGGCTCGGGCCGCCGTACTCGACCAGGCGGCCGGCCGCCCCGGATGGGCGGTGACCCTGTGCGCGCTGCTGTCCGGCGGACAGGACGGGGATGTCTTCAGCGGCAGAGCGCACATGGCCCACGTCGAGCGTCATCTGCGCGAGGTCACTTCCTCGCCCACGGTGTTGGACGTGCTGGCATGCGTTGCCGCACTCGGCGGGGCCTCGCCGGAAACCCTGTACGAGCTGGCGCCTGTGGTCGCTGTGGCTCCGGCCGAGTTGTCAGGCGTCATGGAAGACCTTGCGCACAACGGCCTGGTCGAGTTGGCCCGCGGCGCCTGGCAGCTGCAGCCGACACTGTGCGCGCCGCTGGTGACACGCTGGTTCTTCACCAGCCCGGCGCGCCGGCCGTGGGGCACGCTGACGGCGGCGTTCCCCGACCGCGCGCTGGATCTCGCCTCGTCGGTGATGTCGGCCGCCGCAGTGTCTTCCGCCCCTCAGGCCCGGGATCAGGCGGAGATGTGGATCAGGTCACTGTCCGATCCCACCACGTGGAGTGCCGACATCTTCGCGGTCGTAGCGCAGTACGCACACCTGGATCCGCAGGCAGCCGCATTCGCCGTGCGAGGCGCGTTGACCGCGCTCGCCGCCGAGCGCGAGCCGGTGGAGATCTACGGGGTAAGCACCGATCCCGTCGGGCGGGCAGCCGTCCACCAGCTGATCCAGAGCGCGCGCCAGTTTCTGCTGCCGGAGGCGGTCGAAGGGTTGCTGTCGCTGGCCGTGGGCGACACACGGCGCCGTAACTCCACCCCAGAACATCCGCTGCGGGTGCTCAGTGACCTGGCGGTCGTGGTCGATCCGGACTTCGGCACCTCCCTGGAGATTCGCGCGCGTCTGCTACAGGCGGTGCTCAGCTGGATGTGCAGGCACCGCAGTTCGGTCGAGCATTGGAGTGTGGCCACCGAAGCCCTGGCGGGCATCTTCAGCGTCGGGGTGTCTGGCGACTGGACCAACCCAGGGGCGTTGGACACCATCACGTTTGTCCGAGGCATCGACAGTGCCGACAACCTGTCAGGTCTGCTGCATCTGTGGAACCAGGTAGTGCCGGCACTGAACAGTGAGCCGACACAGGGGGGCGATATCTCCTGTCCGCCCGCGGCGCTGGTCGTGCTGCTCGAGACGGCGCTGGGGTGGATCCGTCTGGGCCTGAATACCGCGGCAGGGCAGGACCGGGCCCCTTCTGCTGAGCAGCGGCGGTGCGGTGCCGAGGGTGGAAGTCTCCTCATGGACACCCTCCGACCGCTGCTCCTGCGTCATCCAGGCACAGCGCTGCGCGCCCACCGGGGACTCGCATGGCTGAGGCCGCAGGCAGAAGAGGTCGGACACCTGCTGCCCGACTTCGACATCGACCCCGACCTAGAAGCCTTCTGCGAATGGGCGAGTGCCCGCATCGCCCCAGACTACGAGGAAGCTACCGAGGCGGTATTCACCCGGGCACATGCGCTTGCGGAGAAATTGGTGGCGCTGGGACCTCGTGCAGGTGTCGCACGGTTCGATGAACTGGCCGGGCAGGCAGCAGTCGCAGGTGACAGCGCCGCCGGGCATCTGACCGCCGTCCGTATGGGCGAGTTGATGACCGAGCCGTCCTCCTGGTACCAGACGGCCGCCGCGTCGGGCAACATACTCCTGCTGGGGGCCGCCCTCCGGCAGTGGTTCAGCACGGGGCCCGACTGCGTACCGACCCCTGTGCTGCGATCCGCCCTTGACGATCCCTCCACCCGGTCGATGGTCATCAGCACCGTGCTTGCACGCGACGTCGTGGATGAGACGGGAGAAATGGTGATCTCCTCGCTGACGTCGGCCGACACGGCCCTGCTGGAGATGCTGATCCGCCACGAGCCGGACGATGTCATGCACCGGCTGCTGGTCCATTCCGTGCCCGCCGTCGCTGCCAGTGCGGCGGTCAGCTTCTCTGGCCTCGGCGTACGTCACGGTCCCTGGCTGCCCCCGGCATGGCGCACCGCCTGGCGCACCGCTGTCGAAGGCCTGCGCCTCGATGACTTGTCCCCGCACAACCAGTGGCGGGCGGGCCAAGTTCTTGGCCACCTGGCGCAGCACGACCCCGACACGTTCGAGGCATGGTTCCTCAAACGTCTGCACGAGATGACAGACCGGGGCTGGTATGCCTCACCCCTCCCCCACGACAGCGACCACATTCTGTCCTTCCTCCCGCACTCCCACCGCCTCCGTCTCGCCGTGCGCTGCATCGGCCTGTCCCGCGTGGGCCACAGCGCCCTTGTCCACCTCGTCGGCCCGGACACCGGGCTGGCCAGGCAGTTGCTCGACGAGCATTCGGTCGCTCCAGGCGACTTGGTCCCCGCGCTCATGGGCCAGCGCACCACAGCCACGGAACGACTTGGCCTCCTGCTTCTGCAGCGAAGGGTGGAAGCAGGGCAGATCGCTGCGGCCATGGCCTGGTACGACTTCTGGTCAGGGGACCGCTCCCGCATGCATGCCGAACTACTGGAGTACTTCACGGACCTCGCCAGCCGCGTGCCCGCGCTGCAGGCCGTCGCTGCTGCAGGGTGCCTGCAACAGCAGGACCTGCTCGGGCAGGCCGAGAAGCGGGAACACGCTGCACGGATCCACGGACGATGAACCGGGACGCACCGCCAGGTGCCGGCGGGCGGACGGCTTCGTGTCAGTACCTGCTGCCATGCTGCCCCCATGACTTGCCTTGCGTCCCTGACCCTCAGCCTCCAAGAACTCCTCGATCTTGACGCCGGAAGGAACATTCTCGGTCTGCTGGAAGATGACAGCCCACACCGCTGCGGACTACGCGGGTCCCACCCCGGCCGTCATGTCGCCCTCGTCGACCCCCAGGCGTGGGACGAGGAACCTCCGGTCCTCACCTACTGGTTGTGGTGGGATGCCACCGGCCATAGCCTGACTCACTCCTCATCATGCCCTGACTGCCACCTGCCCGAGGGCCATCCGGAAGGCTCTGACTGCACCCAAGACGCCCGTCGCTGCACCGCTACGACCACCGTCACGGACACCGACCGGGCCATGCTCGAAGACCTCGACGACGCCGTGCACCAGGCCGAGACCGACCACCGATGCCAATACCAAGCCGGCCACGAAGGGCCACACGTCTGCCTCGCCCAGAGCCAGGACCGTCCCGACGGCACAAGCACTGCCTGGTGGGTAACTTGGCCCTCCCCCGCCAACACCGGCTACCGCCTCGCCGTCCTACCCGAGTGCCCCGCCACAGCAGCCCACCTCAACGACGACGGCCTCTGCCTCAATCCAGCAGGACACCCCGGCGACCACCAGTGGTGAACCCCCTCGTGCTCCCACTCGGGCGGGGTGATCAGGTGGACCCCGGCACGACGGCGGTCGTGCGCCAGGCTGGTGGAGTGCTCAAGCCGGCCGAGAGGAAGGTGCGTCTTGAGGTCGAAGAGGTAGGCGCTGTTGATGTCAAGGGCGGTCACCTCATGCCGGCCGGGCGGGAGTTCGTGACGGGTCCACTTGGGGTGGGCCTCCCAGATCTGGTCGGCGCCGCGCGCGGTCTGCTTCTTGAGGATGTCGGGGATCCAGGGGTGCGCGATCACGTCGAAGCGGACGCCCTTGCGGGTCTCGTCCAGCAGCCGCCTGGCGTCCGGGATCGCCCGCTTCACCAGTGCTGCCGTCGCTGCGGCGACGTCGCTCCGGTGCTGGGCAAGCGCACCCTGCACGGCCTCGCGGATCAGGGCGGCCGGGCCGGACCGCTCCTGGAACGCGCGCCGGGCCAGGCCCCTGGGACGCTCCGCCGTTCGCGCCGTGCCCCGAGGCGTCGTCGAGGCCTGCGAGGTAGCCCAGATGACAGCATCCGCCAGCAGCACCCCCGCTTCTGCATGACGCCCGGGTGGCCGTTGACTCCCCGGCAGGTCGCCCCGGCGCCCAAACCCGGCTGGAGCCCGTCTGTCCGCTGCAACGGTAGGCTCCCTGGGACCACCGAATGTCGTACTCGACATATGGTTGATGCGATGATTCACTCGTGACATGGCATCAATTCGTCTAACTCGCCCCACACTTGAAGTCATAAGAGTGCTGCTGACGTCCGCTCCCGACGATCCCGCATGGGGACTGAAGATCTGCGAGGAAGCCGATCTCGGCTCCGGGACCGTTTATCCGATCCTCGATCGCCTGGCCGCCGCGGGGTGGGTCACCCGGTATGCGGAGACAGGTGAGCATCCGGGGCGGCCAAAGCGGTACTACTACGAACTCACGGCTGTCGGCCAGCGTGCAGCCCACCAGGCCAGGGAGCAAAAGCCCCGGTTCTTCGGACGCGCAGCAACCGAAGGGCGTACCGCGTGACCAGCACAGAGGAACCGCGCGCAGAGCCCCCGGGTGCTGGACGGGCGGCTGTCTTTGCAGTACTGATGCCTGTGCTGTTCGGCACAGCAGCAGCGATCTTCCTGCTCGTCGGCTACGCGCTTAAGATGCTCGGCCCCGAGCCAGCCTTCGTCCAGACGCTCCTCACCGCCGGCTGGGCATTTGGTGCGGCAACAGCGTTGGCGATCCTTGTAGCCGCGGTCCACCTGCTGCTCGTTGCGCTGCGCAATCGTCCGCAGGCAGCGGAGGAGGAGTCTCCAGCCGCCAGGCGAACGGCCTCCGCGAGTGGCAGGGCCGCCCGCCGGACTCTGGACCTTGCTTCCTTCGTCGCCGGAGACCGAAGGGCACATCTGCGAGATGAGTGGTCAGCAGTCCTCGCCGGGGATCCCGAGAACGGCATCGACCTCTCCTCGCGCCGCAGGATGAGCTACGCCATTGGCTTCCTTTGCGCGGCGCTCCGAATGCGACTGAGCGATCTCGCGGCTCCGCTGTGGACCCCTGTTGACTGGATGCTGTCGGCCGAGTCGCGCACGCACGGGTTCATCGCACTGGGCGTGGGCGCGCAGGCCGTGTACATCCAACACCACGACGGCTTGCATGCTCTCGTCACCGAGGGCTGGGGCTGGTGTGCCGGTTGCGGAATCGCGCTCCGGTTACTCGTCAGCTGGCTCTGCCAAGTTCGAGGCATCGAGCTCGCCTCAGTGCCAAGCGACTCCAGAGACCAGGGCGGGGACCGCGGGCAGCCGCAGTGACCACAACGTCCACGCAACAAGCCTCGACAGCACGGCCCGCGACCCCTCGCGGGTGCCCTGGGCGAATTGCCCACTGCATCCCGTGACCTGTGCCCGCCTGATTGGCGACTACGCCGTGGTGCCATTCGTTCACGCCCTGGCAGGTCTTGGTGCCGCGGGCGACGGCGCCGGCTTCGTCGACCCGGCCGTAGGGAGTGCCTCCGCTCGCGGTGAGGATGATGCCGCCGTCTTCGTCGATGGTGGCCCAGTGCTCGGTGGAGCGGTACGTGAGCACGATCTGCGTGCCCGCCTCGATGATGTGGGCTGCGACCATTCTGGCGACATCTGTGCGGCGGCGTCCTGCAGCCGCTCTGCGGCGCGCGGCGGCCGGCCGGGGTGGGACAGGCTTTTGGTGGGAGGGGTCTGGCTCGTGAGGCATGGTAACGGGAAGGCCCAGGCGTTGGGGGTTCCAGCTGTGTTCGAACAGGCTCAGGTAGAGGTCCTGGCGGGTCTGGACGATCGAGGTCATTGTTTCCCGGGGTCCGAACGGCCTGAGGACTCGGTCGGCTTTGGTTCTTGATGAACTCGCGCAGCAGCGGGTTCCGCTGGTTGTAGCCGGGGGCGATGATCCCCAGCAGGACGTTGCTGCGGGCGTAGTAGGCGGCCTTTTCGCCGAGGGGCAGGTCGTTGATGCTGGAGTTTTCGCGTCCCATGAGCAGGCCGAGGCCGCCGAGCTGGTTGCGGCGGCTGCGGAAGACGACCGGATCGGGGATCTCTTCCTGAACGCGGTGGTGGTGGTTGGCCCATAGGTGCTCGATGTGGAAGCGGTCCCGGTCGAGGTAGGCGAGCACATCGTGCGGCCGCAGGCATGCCTCTTCCACGTGGGCGGTCGCCCGGGTCAGCAAGTACCGGATCTGATGGGCGTTGTTGCCGCGGAGTCCCAGGGTGACGGCGTCGCGTATCGAGCCCCCGTCTTGCATGACGAGGTCGGCGAGAGCGGAGGCGACGTCGGCCACGGTGCGGCAGCCGCGTAGGAGCGGCATGAGGGTGCCGTGGACGAGGGTGTCGGTGTCGGCGGACTGCACGGGCAGGTCCTGCGGGACCCTGAGTGCGTACCAGCGGTCCATGTAGACGGCGACGAGGCGGCCTTTGTCCTTAGCGTCGGAGGGCCTGGTCGTGGGGGTCTATGGCGGCGAGGATGGCCACCGCCTGGGAGTTGAGGCCGTTGCGTTCGTTGAAGAGCACTGCGTAGGAGCTGGCGAGCAGGATGCCGAGGCGGGCGACGTGGTCGGCTGGTTCGGCGGCGGTGAATGCCAGGCGGAGCCGGTAGTCGATCGCGTAGAGAGGCCGCGATGGCCGTTACCTACGGATGAACTACGGAATGGGCCGTCAGACGTAGGGCATAAATGTTGCTACAAATAGCTCCCCATCCTGATCCCGCGCCGCCTTGTCGAATTCTCCACACACCTTTCCATAGTCCAGGCAGGTGGAATCGTCGTATCTGTGGACCGTCACGCCGTACTTAGGGTGGCGTTTGGGATAGTCTCCGGACAGCAACAGCGAATCAGAACCCCCTTCCTGTGTATCCCAGCCTTCCGACTGGAGCGCCTGGACAATGGATGCCACCGGGCCCTCGCTCGATGGCACATAAATCAGTACGTATGACTGCTCCCAATCATTCCCGGGGTTTGAATCGCTCCCTTCGGCCAGTACGCGCACATCCTTGGACTCGACGGAGCTGATCACGGCCTCCGGCACGCCTGGCAAGTCGCTCCAGTCGTTGACGAGCACCCACCCAGCCACGATGCCGGCCGCCGCCACAGCAGCTCCGACAACGCGGGTCTTGTTCACCCGGAGCATCATCCGCATCCCCTAGCCGGGCTGGTACAGAAGCCGCCAGTGTCCCCGAACTGGGTAGTCGGCAGGGATGACAACCCAAACAGGCTGGACATGGACTGCCCACTTCCGGCTAGATAACTCATGTTTGCGTCGTACCGTGCCGACCTCCTAGAAAAAATGGGGCTGGATTGTATCAATTTATCCCCCGGTGTATGCAGGCGTTCTGCCGTTACGTCGTCGAGCGCGTACCCAAGATACGCCTGCTTCTTGCTGCTGCCTGCACTGGTGTCTAGCTTAAGTTTCAGCACAGCCACTGAGCTTATTACTTAACCTCTGAGCTCGAACAGGGCGTCGTACGACGTCACTCACCTGGGAATTCGCCGGACAGGCGGACGGCCTCGCATGATCCTGCGTTCCGCCACGGAAACAGACTCATACGAAGGCCGCAGAGGTGAGTGTGCTGTACGACGATGCCCGGCGGGACGCGTTCGACTTCGCGTCACACTTCCGGGAGGACTTCTACGCGTGCCTGACCCGGCGCGGTGACACCCTGTTCGAGCTCACGGACGCGATGCTCTGCGAGAACGGGCCGGTGACCTCGCCGGTGGACCTGACGCTGCTGGCCGAACACCGTCGCGGCCACGGCGCGCTCTACGACGCACTGAACTGCGGTCACAGCGACACAGCCGGGCTGCGCCGTGCCTTGGCGGCGTTGCCGCAGCCCAAGGCGGCGGACACCCGGCTCGTGCTTGCGGTCGATGTGACCAACTGGCTGCGCCCGGACGCCCCGTGCAGCCCGGACCGCTTGTTCTGCCACGTCTATGGCCGCAACGGTCGCTCCAGCGATCAGTTCGTCCCGGGCTGGCCGTACTCGTTCGTCGCCGCGTTGGAAACCGGCCGCACCTCCTGGTGCCAGCTGCTGGACGCCGTCCGTCTCGGCCCCGACGACGACGTCGCCGAGGTCACCGCCGCCCAGGTCCGCCGCGTCGTGGCCAACCTGATCGACGGCGGCCAGTGGGAGCCGGAAGACCCCGACATCGTGGTCATCTTCGACGCCGGCTACGACGCCCCGCGCCTGGCTTACCTCTTGGCCGGCCTGCCCGTCGAGGTGCTGGGACGGATGCGCTCCGACCGTGTCATGCGACGGCCCACGCCCACGCTCAAGGAGTGCCCTGGCCTACCCCAAGGGCGGGCGGCCGCCCAAGCACGGCAAGGAGTTCCGCTTCGCCAAACCCGACACCTGGGGTGCCCCCGACGCGGAGACGGTGCAGGTCACCGACCGGTACGGCACCGCCCAGGCCATGGCCTGGGACCGCCTCCACCCGAGGCTCACCACCCGCTCCGCCTGGATCGACCACGACGGCGAACTCCCTGTCCTCGAAGGCACACTGATCCGCCTGCGAGTCGACCGTTTCCCCGGTGGCCAGGACTCGCTGCCTCTTTGGCTGTGGTCCTCGAAGACCGGCATGACCAGCCAGGACGTCGACCTGCGCTGGCAGGCGTTCCTGCGCCGCTTCGACCTGGAACACACCTTCCGCATGATCAAGCAGACGCTCGGCTGGACACGCCCGAAGCTTCGTAGCCCCGAGGCCGCGGACCGCTGGACGTGGCTCGTGATCGCGGCGCACACCCAGCTCAGGCTCACCCGCGAAGCCGCCGCCGATCTCCGACGCCCCTGGGAGAAGCCGGCCGAACCGGCCCGGCTCACCCCCGCCCGCGTTCCCCGCGGGTTCAGAGACCTCCGTCCGCACCTGCACAATCCAGCCCGTGCACCGAAACCTTCAACTCCAGGACCAGGCAGGCCAGTTGGGTCGAAGAACCGCCACCCGGCCACCCACCACGACATGGGCAAAACGACCAGACGGCCCGAGACCATCGCGGAACGTAATCGTCTCAAAGATCGCAAAGTTAAATGACAAGGTCAGCGCCTGTTCCTGATGCCTGCATGACAAGCGCTTTGAAGAACTCGGTGGACATCGCATGGGCCAGCGGCGAGCGTTGGCGGAATGCAGCAGGAGAAGATCTGGGACGCCGATACTGCTCAGCACTATGACACTCCCGGTTCCGGAATGTTCGCGCCCGAGGTCCTGGAACCGGCCGTGGACCGTCTGGCCCAGCTCGCAGGTGGCGGGATCGCGTCCCATGAAGTGGTGTAGCCGGGCAGCGTTCCGGAACGCGCGGGCATCTGCCCGGGGCGTGCATCCGCTGGCGGTGCATGCTCCCTGAACAAGGGCAGGCCATCGCGCAAGTCTCCATGGTGAACGGCCAGTTCAACCGGAGGAGCACGCGATGGCCTTGTCCCAGTCTGAGCTGATGCGGCTGCTTGAGTCACTACGTCGGGCCGATGGAGTTGAAGCAA